>DASXCJ010000076.1:0-24481 GCA_036491175.1 Rhizomicrobium sp. | reverse complement strand
CCCCCCACGACGGAGGGGGTATGAGGAGCGGTGCAAGCACGGCGCCGCCACACGCCCCCCCTCCGTCTGCCGCGCTGAAGTCGCGCGGCATTCACCTTCCCCGCAATGGCGGGGGAGGAAGACCGGGCGTGCTTGCCCTCGCGCTTCTTGCCTTCCCCGCCTTCGCAGCCTCGCCCGGCGTGACGCCGACGGAGGTGACGGTCGGCACGCATCTCGATCTGTCCGGCTCCCTGGCGCGGATGGGGATCGCGGTTCGCAACGGCCTCAAGCTCGGCTTCGACGAGGCCAATGCGAAAGGCGGGTTGTGGGGCCGCAAGCTTACGCTCGTCATCGCCGACAATGGCGACGACGCGGACAAGGCGCTCGCCGCGCAGAAGGGCGAGCTTTCGCCGGAGCGCATCTTCGCGGTGCTGGCCCCCGTCGGCACGCCGCCCGTCGCCGCGACCATGCCGGGTTTCGTCAATGCCGGCGTGCTGCATCTCTTTCCCTTCACCACGGCGGACGAGACTTACGTTCCATCGCAGCCGCTGGAATTCGCGCTCGATCTTCCGATCCAGGAACAGGTGCACGTGGGATTGCGCGCACTGGTGAATTCCGGCCAGCGCGTCGGCGTGCTGTTCGGCGACGACGCCTATGGCCATGCCGTGCTGCACGCGGTGGAGCACGAACTCGAGAAGCGGCATCTGCGGCCGCCCATCGCCGAGCCGTTCAAGACCAAGAGCCTCGCGCGCCAGATCGCGGCCCTGCGTGCGGATGGCGTGCAGATCGTCGTGCTGGGCGGCGGCGGGCAGGATGCGCTTACCGCCATGCGCGCGGTGCGTGCGCGGCGCTGGTCGCCCAGCGTGCTCTGTCTCGAAGCCTGCTATGTGCCGCAGGTGCCGACCTTGGGCGGGCGCTCGGTGACGGGACTCTATGCCGTCGCCACCACGCCCATCCCGTATCCCGCCGATTCCGATCCGGCGCTGCGCGCTTGGGTCAAACGCTATGAGAGCCGGTTCCACACCGTCGCCTCGGCGGAAGCCTTCCGCGCCTATCTCGACACACGGCTCTTCGCGGAGGTATTGCGCCGCGCGGGGCCGAACCTGACCCGCGCCCGCTTCGCCCGGATGCTGGAGGCCATGCCGCCCTGGCGCGATCCGGTTTATGGCGGGGTTCCGGTGGATTTCACGACCCGCGACCATCTCGGGTTCCACACCGGGTTCCTCGTCCAGGCGCGCGACGGGCGCTGGATCAATTTCGCGTCAACGCAATCAAAGCGTTAGACGACAGCCATTAAGCATGGAATGACATTAAGGCTGTCCCGGGGGGAGACATGCCTAATGTGGAACCATGCATCACTTCGAGCCGCCGCCTCCCCCGCCTCGGCACACCGGCGCCATCTATCTCTTGTGCGCCGCCGCCACGATTCTGCTGGCGCCCTCGGCGCTGGTCTGGTTCGTGCGGCTGACGGCGATGGCGGCGCAATGCGCGCCCGGACCTGATCCCTGCCGCGGCCAAAGCTTCGGCGGCGGCTTGCGCGACGCGCTCGATCTCGCCTGGATCATCGGCGCGAGCCCCTTGATCGCCATCGGCATCGCATTCGTGGGCTCGGTCGCCGCCATGATCGCGCGCCGCCCACTCTCGGCGGGCTTGAGCCTTCTCATCCTGCCGATCGCCGCGGTGATCCTGCCGACCCTGGCGGTGTGGTCTTCGATGTATGAAGGTTGCCAGGCCAACGAGGCCGGCGTCGGCGATTGCACCTTGTGGGGCGCGCATATGGGCATGGCGTTCCACACCGCCGCCCGCGTGCCGGGCATGGTCTACGACATCGCGCCCTACAGCTTCGCGCTCGCGCTGATGGTGGGCGCCATCGCGTTTTTGTTCTTTCGTCCGGAAGAGCACGCGGCTCAGTAGGCCTTGCCGTCCAGCGCGCGCACGAGGCCTTTGATCGTGCGATAGAGATACCACACCGCGAACAGCACCATCACGCCATAGACCACGATGGCGATGCCGACGGTCGGCGCGATATCCTGCGGCGGATTGGCGGAAAGCAAGACGATTGCCCCGGCGCCGGCCGCGGCGATCAGCAGCGCGACCAGCACGGCGCCCACCCAGAACACGGTGATGATGTTGGAGAAATGGCTCTGGTAGATCGTGCCGCGCGCCTCGCCGCGTTTGATGGTGGCGAGCACGACAGCGACGATCGCGGTGAGCCCGTTGCTGCAGCCGAGCAGCAAAAGCACGTAGCTCACGATCGCGAAGAGACGCAGCGAGGATTCGGCGGCAGGCGTCTGGCTGGTGTCGGTCATCAGAAATAGGGCCTTCCATCGAGCGCGCGGACCAGACCCTTGATCGTGCGGTAGAGGAACCAGATCAACAGGATGCCGAGCACGAAGAAGCCGACGATCACGAGGCACAGCGGGATCGCGACCAGCGTCACCAGCAGCGACACCCAGAAGATGACGATGACGTTGTCGAAATGGGTTTCCCACACTGTATCGCGCGCCTCGCCCCGCTGCGTATAGGCCAGGATCACCGCGACGACGCCGGCGAGATGGAAGCTGAACAACCCCGCGAGCAGCAACACGTAGGCGAGGATCGCCGTGCCGCGAAAGCTTTCTTGGGAGCGCGGGACCGCGCCAGAGACATCCGCCATCGAAATCCCTCCCAGGATAACAGGTCTTTCAGGTGGGAATTGGCGTGAAGCCGGTCAAGCCCGGCGACAAAAAGTGACCGATTCATGATAGCTCCGATAGATTTCTCGGCTATCATGACACCCATGTCACGATTGCGGGAAAGACTGGGCCTGCCGGGCAAGAAGCTCATTCTTGAGCGCGCGCGCGCGCGCGCCGCGGTGCCGAACCCGCATCCGCTCTTCGTCTTCGGCAATCAGAAATCCGGCACCACCGCTGTCGCCGGGCTGCTTGCCGCCGCGACTGAAAAAACCGTCACGCTCGATTTCGCGGGCGCGACCGAGCCCTATATCGGCCGGCTGCTGCGTCGCGAGACGAAGATGGACGAATTCGTGCGCGCCAATGCCTGGGCGTTCTCCGCCGACATCGTGAAGGAACCGAGCCTCACCTTCGCGGCGCCGGAACTGATGGCGCATTTCGGCGTGACGCGCGCGGTGTTCGTCATCCGTCATCCGCATGACAATATCCGCAGCATCCTCGACCGGTTGAAACTGCGCGGCGATCTTCCCGCGCTCGATGCCGACGCCATCGACGCAAACCGCACCTGGCGCAGCCAACTCGCGGGCCGCGATCTCGGATTGCCGAACGGGCACTATGTGACGAATCTGGCGCGGCGCTGGCTGCGCGCGGTCGAGATCTTCCAAGGCGCGCGCGAGAACTTCCAGCTCATCCGCTATGACGAGTTCCTGTCGGACCGTCCCGCCGCGATCGCGCGGCTTTCCGATGCGCTCGATCTCGAAGTCAAGACGGATATCGCGCCGATCATGAATCATTCCTTTCAGCGCCGCGGCACGCCGCGCCCCGCGCAAGAATTTTTCGGCACTGACAATCTTTCACGTATCGACCAGGTTTGCGGCGAGACCGCGCAATCGCTGGGTTTCCCGAATTAAGAATTTTGTTTGTGAAATCCCTTGCGAAAAATTCGCTTTACAGCACGCCGTCACACGGCGGAGACTCTTCGACGAGCGGGGGCTCAGTCGAAGGAGCCTGTCATGCCGGCCTATGAGATCAACTATCTGAAGGACGACGGATCGCTGGCGGCGAAGCTCGCCACGCAATGCGCCAACGACAAGGACGCGAAGGTCCTGGCGCATGCGATGAAGATGGCATCCGGCTTCAAGATCGAAGTCTGGAGCGGCAAGAGCCTCATCTATGCCCGCCCCGAAAGGCTGGCCTGACTGCCCCCTACTCCCCGGAACGCAGCTTTTGTTATAGTTGCGCGTTAAGCCAAAGAGATCCGCCGAGTCGGCGGCCACAGCGCTTCCAGGGGAGCCCCCAATCCATGAAAATTCTCGCCAAAATCGCCGCATCCGCCGCTCTTGCGGCGCTGGCCTTCACCGGCCAGGCCCAGGCCTCCGATACCAGCGAGGTGCTGGCCCATGCCAACGGCACGGTGAACGACCTTCGCCATGACCAGGTCTTCGGCGATGCCCGCGCCAATCTGCGCAATGCCCGCGCCATCCTGATCGTGCCGCGTCTCGTCAAGGGCGGCTTCGTCTTCGGCGCCGAGGGCGGCGACGGCGTGCTGCTGGCCCGCACGCGCCATGGCTGGTCCGACCCCGCTTTCTATTCGCTCGGCTCGGCCTCGTTCGGCCTGCAGATCGGGTTGGAGCAGAGCCAGCTTGTCATGATCATCATGACCGACCGGGCGCTGCGCGCGGTCGAACGCAGCAAGTTCAAGTTCGGCGCCGACGCCGGCCTCACCGTCGTCACCCTCGGTGCGGGCGCGGGCGCGGCCACCAGCGGCAACCTCTCCGGCGACATCATCCTGTGGTCGAAGTCCAAGGGCGCTTACGGCGGTATCACGCTCAACGGCTCGGTCATCGCACCGGAAGACGACACCAACGCCGACTTCTACGGCCATTCCGTCTCGGTGCCGGACATTCTCGGCGGCGGCCCGAAGAACCCGGCCGCCTCCCGCCTGCGCGCCAATCTCGCCGGCGCGTTTTAAGCAGACCGATACGTTTGGATATCCCCGGTGCGCACCGCGCGTCGGGGATTTTTCACAGCTTGAGATATTTCCCGAACCAGCCGTCGATCTTGCCGCGTAGATCTTCCAGATCGGTGAGCTTGCGGAAGCGGTGACCCTCGCCGGCATAGATGGTGAGCTCGACCGGCGTGCCGATCTCCTTCAGCGCATGCCAGTACTCCAGCGATTGCGGCGCGGGGCATTCGACGTCGCGCTCGCCGACATAGAGCAGCGCCGGCGTCTTGGCGTTCTTGATGAATTCGATGGGGCTGGCGGCGCGATAGACCGCCGGATCGTCATAGACCGAGGCGCCGAAGAACGGGATCATCCATTGATCGATGCCGTTCTGGCCGTAATAGCTCGTCCAATCCGCGATACCGGCGCCCGCGACGAAGGCCTTGAAGCGATGGGTCTGCGTGTTCGCCCACATCGAGAACCAGCCGCCATAGGAATGGCCGTAAAGCCCCAGCCGCGCATCGTCGATCGGCGCGATCTTCTCCACCGCGTCGACGCCCGCCAGCATGTCGCGCAGATCGCCGCGGCCGAAATCCTTCACATTGGCGCGGGTGAACGCCTCGCCTTGGCCGTAGGAGCCGCGGTCGTTGGGATAGAAGATGTAGACGCCCTTGCCGATCAGATCGTAAGCGAAGTCGAAGCCCGCGCCATGCTGGCCGCCCGCCGCCACATAATGCGGCATGGTCGACGAGCTCGGCCCGCCATGGACGATGACGACCATGGGATGCTTGCCCTTGGTCACGATCTTCGGCCCGATCAGCCAGCCTTGGACGTGAAAGCCTTCATTCGTCCAATGCACGCTTTGCGCCGAGACGTTCGCTTGCAGCGCCGCATTGTCCTTGGTGACGGGCGCGAGCTTGCTTACCGCGCCCATCCAGATTTCCGGCGCATGGGTGTAATCGTCCGCGATAGCCGCCGCGACCTTGCCGTCGGCGCTGAGCGCGATGGGGCCGTCGAAAGTTTGCGTCTTCACGCTCACCGGCGCCGACCACAACACGCGCGGCGCGGGCGTGATCGCCACCACGGCGGACCTGTCGTCTATCAGCGCCGCGCCCATCAGCGCGCCGCCACGCCAGGCTAGCCCTCGGAACGTGCCGTTGTAGTTCGGCGTGATGTCGACCGG
This sequence comes from Rhizomicrobium sp., assembly GCA_036491175.1. Classification (GTDB taxonomy): domain Bacteria; phylum Pseudomonadota; class Alphaproteobacteria; order Micropepsales; family Micropepsaceae; genus Rhizomicrobium. Next base: position 18,702 of record DASXCJ010000076.1, on the reverse strand, counting down.
CGCGCCGCCCGCCAGCGGCACGGTATAGACGTCGCCCCCCACCGGTCCCCAATCGCTCATCAAGCCGCCGATGAAGGCGACGCTTTTGCCGTCCGGCGAGACGCGCGGCAGGTTCATCTGCATCCTGGGCGAGGCGATCACGCGCGCCGCCCCCGTCGCCGCATCGATGTGATCGAGCGTCGCGACCCACCAATTGTTGTCGCCATTGCCCTTGGCGGCGGTAGCGGCGAAGCCCTTGCCGTCCGGCGTCCAGTCGAATTCATAGACATAGGTGTCTGCGGGCGAGACCGGCTTCAGCACGCCGCCCGAAGTGGGCAGCACGGCGATGCGTTGCTCGTCATTGCTCTCGCCGATGCGGCCGACCAGCGCCGCGCCCGCCTCCACCGCACCGGTGCGCTTGCGCGCGCCGAGCGTGACGAGCAGCGCAATGCGTGACCCATCCGGCGACCAGCGCACGGTGTTGGCGACGCCTGCGATGACCGCCGCTTCCTTCAGCTTGCCCTGCGCCACAACATAGAGATGCGCTCTTCCTGCCGCGCGCTCGAAGCCGATGAAGGCGAAGGAAGCGCTCCGGGGCGACCAGGCCGTGTCGCTATATTGGCAGGCGGCGCAGGGATCATATTGCGCCAGCACCTTGCCTCGCGCATCGCGTACGACCACCGCGCCATGCGGATCGTCCGGCAGGTTGCCGGGATCGTTCGCCTCGGTGACCGCGACCTTACTTCCATCCGGCGCCAGCGCCAGATGATCGAAATCGTGAAGCGTGACGGATTGCGCGGCGAGAAGCGCGGCGGCGAGAAGCATCATATCATTCGTCCAGGAATTGCCAGGTGTCCGCGCCGTCGAACTTGCGCACGCGCGCTGCGCCAAAGATTTCGGGCGGCATCAGCCGTGCATTGACGCCCATGCGGTCTAGGCCCTTGTCGACCGGCAACCAGTGCGAAACGCAGCCGCAGACCGTGCAGAAGTGAAACTCCAGATCGCGGTCGCCCCACATATAGACGCTGGTCTTGCCTTGGACCGCCACATCCTTGGGCGAATAGTAGGCCCAGAGCGTGCCGCGCCTGCGGCAGGTGCTGCAATTGCAGTCCGTCAACGCCTCCGGCGCGTGCGGCACCGTGTAGGTGACGGCGCCGCAATGGCACGAGCCTTCGATCACGGGCGCCATGCCTTGGACTGCGCGTCCACGATGCCGGCCAGATTGCCCATGGTCAGGTTCATGTCGATCAGGTGCAGACCCCAATTGGCGTCGATCTTCCCGCCCCGCACGATGTCGCCGATGATGTCGTCGGTGCGCGGATCGGCGGGATCGGCATTCACCGTCACCGCGAGATAGGAACCGTGCGCATCGTTCGCGCATTCGCCGGTGAGCAGGCCCGGCACTTTGACGAAGGGCGTCGTGATCGGCTTGCCGCCTTTCACCCATTCGACCGGCGGCTGCATCGACAGTCCGACGCGCGCGGCCGGCATATAGGCCTCGAGCTCGCCCTTGCCGCCGCCGAGCGCCGCGGGATTGACGCAAGCCGCCATCATCCCCGCGCTCCGGCCCTGCGCGAACCGCGCGCCGGGCGCGGGCGGCACATTGGCGCGGAACGAAGCGAAGGCGATGGCGCAGCCGGTTTGCGCGGCCGCATGACAGAGCGGGATGGACTTGAAATCGCCGCCGACATCCTTGCCCACCGGCACCTGCAGCGCCGTTCCGCCCAGGATCACCGACACGATCTGCTTCTGCACCGGCTTGCCGTCGATCTCATTGGCGACCAGCGCCGTCAGCACCTTCGAGCCCTGGCTATGCCCGATCAGCACCACGCCGCGGCCGTGATTGTCATGGGCGAGATAGTCGTTCCAGGCGTCGCGCACGTCGTTGTAAGCGAGCATGCGGTCGCCCTGATCGGGCTGGCCCATCGTCACCTTGATGAGATTGGTCAGCGTCACCTGGCGGTAGAGCGGCGCGTAGACCTTGCACTTCGACGCGAGACGCGCGACCTGCTGCACGACGACATCGTTCTCGCCCGGTCCGGCGATCATGTCGCTGTTGGGCGCCGGATCGGTCGACACCGTGGGATAGACATAGAAGCAATCGATGGGCGCATTGGGATCGGCGGTCCATGTTTCCACCGTCTCCTTGCCGCCGGGCGCGACCACGGTCGCCGTCTGGTCGCTGGCGCAGGCGTCCTTGCGGCCGGGGCGGCAGAGCCAGTTGGCGGGATCAAGATAGTCGTTGGCCTTGGCGGCGGCCTGCATCGGATCGATCTGCGCGGATGCGGGCGCCGCGAAGGCAAGACCCAGAAGCAGACCCAAAGCGACAGATTTGATCATCCCCCACCTCCCAGTATCCGGTCGAACATTCGTTCGCCTTGCGAGGTGAATATCACCGCGCGGCTCGTCCTGTCACGCTTGGCCCAGCCCAGCGCATAGACCCGCGCCAGCAAGGCCGCGCCGAGGCCGCCGGCCAGATGCGAGCGGCGCTGGCTCCAATCCAGGCACGATCGGCAGAGCGGCCTTCGGCTTTCACCCAGCGCATCCAGATCGATGCCGAATTCGCGCATGAATTTCGAGCCCTTGGCCGTGAGCCGGCTCCCCGCCGCCGCGATATGGCCGTGCGACTCCAACGCGTCGAACAGCGCCACGCCTTTCTCACCCGCGAGATGGTCATAACAGACGCGCGCCTTGCGCATGCGCGGATCGCCGGGGCCAAGCCGCGCGCGCAGATGGCCCGCGCGCGCCGCCACGCCCATCATCTTCTCCAGCATCTCGGCCACATCTGCGTCGGCGAGGCGGAAATAGCGGTGACGTCCCTGCTTCACGCCCGCGATCAACCCGCCGGTCTCGAGCTTGGAGAGATGCGAACTCGCGGTCTGCGCCGTGACGCCGGCCTCGCCCGCAAGCTCCGTCGCCGTCAGCGCCTTGCCGGACAAGAGCGCCGCCAGCATGTTCGCCCGCGCCGGATCGCCCGCGAGCGCGGCGATGGGCGCGATGGATGGGCCGTCTTTCATAGTTCGACCGTAAGCGAAGTGTCCACGACCGGGCAAGCGCTAAGATGCGCGCATGAGAATTGCGCGGCGGACAATGCTGATCTGGACGGCGCTCGCCGCGCTGATCCCACAGGCGCGCGCCAAGGAGAAACCATCCATGCAGGTCATCTGTCACATCCGTTACGAACTCGATCCGTTCAAGCGCGACAAGTTCGAGGACTACGCCAAAGCGTGGCTCAGCATCATCCCCGCCTGCGGCGGCGATCTGCTCGGCTACTTCATGCCGCATGAGGGCACCAATTTCGAAGCCCATGCGCTGATCGGATTCCCCAGCCTTGCCGCCTACGAGACCTATCGCGCCAGGTTGCGCACCGATCCAAAATCCAAAGCCAATTTCGAGATGGCGGAGCGGGAGAAATTCATCCTGCGCGAGGAGCGGCGCTTCCTGCGCAGGGTCGAGGCATGATCGCCGTCATCTTCGAAGCCTGGCCCGCGGACCGCGACGCCTATCTCGGCATCGCCGCCGATCTGCGCCCGCTGCTCGACCGCATCGACGGCTTTCTCTCCATCGAGCGTTTCCAAAGCCTCGCCGAGCCCGGCAAGCTCGTCTCGCTCTCGTTCTGGCGCGACGAAGAAGCCGTCACCGCCTGGCGCAACCTCGAAGCCCACCGCGCTGCGCAAGCCAAAGGCCGCGGCGGCGTGCTCGCCGGCTATCGCCTGCGCATCGGCCACATCGTCCGCGACTACGGCATGAACGACCGTGCACAGGCGCCGAACGACAGCCGCGCGGTCAACGGGTGAGCGTGCTGAGCTTCTGGCCGCCGCCATTCGTCAATTCGAGGTCGACGATCTTCAGCGGCGCGGGGCCGACGCTATTGCCCAGCAAGCGCAACATTTCGGGCAATTGGGCATCGGGCGCTGAGATCGTCATCTCACCGTTAGGTATTGCGGAGACGACCATGGCTGCGACGACGATCCGGCCGTTTTGGACGAATGCGATCCGATGCCGCGTGTTCTCGCCCGTGACTGCGGCGAACCTCTTGGCGTCGCCGGCATCGAGCGTGAGCTTCAACTCGTGCATCCCGAGATAGGGATCGGTGCCGGTACGGACCCAGGCGATCTGCACACCTGGAAGAAGCGGGACCCGCGCCACCGCGATCGGCGATCCCCCGATGGCAGGTAGGACGACATCATGGTCCGACCCCTCCGGCGGCGCGTCATCGATTAGATAGATATCCACACGCGTTGGGCCGAACAAGCGGCGCAGCCTGTCGAGATCATGATAATCCGGGAGATCGACGGCGATGGCGTTGGGCGCGGAGGGTCTCGCCACGGGCGCTTTCGGCGCGAAGCTGTCCAGTTTGCGGACAAGATGCTGCATGACCTGATCGAATACCGACCGGTCGAGACGGCCGCGATAGGCCGAGTCGAGCCTCACCGTGTAGCTGTCCGCGTCGGATCTGGTCAGCGTGAATTGCCGCGCCTCGCCCGCGCCAGGCGTACAGAGGGTTTCGAGCAATGACGCGCCAGCGTCGCCATTGCTCGAGAAATGCACGACCAAATCTTGACCTTCGAACGCGTCGTTGCCGCTCACGTTCCGTGACGCCAGGACGTGGCGCATGTCCTCGCGGAACGTATCGAGCTTGTCGCGCTCCACCGCCGCCAGATCGATGGCGACGACCATATGCGCGGTGTCGCCGGTCGCGGCTTGGTCGGCTGTCGCCGATTGCGGCGACGAAGCCGCCCGCTCGGCGGGGGCCGCCACAGGTGGGGGCGGTGGAGGAGGTGGCGGCGCGATGGCGGGTTGCCCCGCGGGAATGGATATTGGCGGCGGCGCATTCGTCGCGCAGCCGGCGACGGCCAGCAGCAGAACGGCAACAAGCAGTCTCTTCATCGCCTCACCCTCGAAGGCGATCATGGCGCAAGGTTCAGGCTGGCGCCAGATGCAAGCTCAGCCCCGCCGCCTGGCGCCGCTTCATCCAGCGCAGCCAGCCATGCAGGCCTTCGCAGTCCAGCCCGTGCATCATCAGGCGATAGCCGGCCTGGAGCGTCGAAAATTGCACAAGCGGATGGCCGTTCTTCATGAAGGCGAGATGATAGTCGTTGCCCAGGATGCGGGCGATGTAGATCGCGATGGTCTCGTCGAGCTGCAGCGAATTGGCCGCGCGCACGAAGTCGCGCCGCGGCAGGAACAGCGCGTAAAGCGGCGTGTAAACCTCCACCGCCGTCTGCACGTCGACAAAATTGAGCGGTCCGGCCTCGAACGGCGCGATGTCGAACGGCCGGTCGCTGATCATCGAGAAATCGGGCTCGGCGCGCGGCATCAATTCGCGGCCCTGCGCGCGCAAGCTGAGATTAAGCTGGATGATGAAATTGTAGACGTTGAGATCGTGCTGGAGGAAGAGGTTGTCCTTCAAGTCCGCCAGCACGCGCGGCCGCAGCGGCACGCTGTCGATCGCGACATCCCCGGCATTGGCCTTGATGAAGGCCAGTATCTCCGAGCCGATATGGAAATGGCGCATGATGAGTAGATTGGTGTCGGGCGTGGCGAAACGCTTCAACCCCCAATAGATCAGCCAGTGCAGCGGCCGGTTGAGATTGGGAAAGCGCGGGCTGAGCGCGCGCAACGCCTTCACCACCAGGAAGAACAGGAACACGAAAGGCCGCGCCAGGTTGAAGAACCAGCGCCGCGACCAGGACGACGCGCCGCGCAACAGCGCCGCCTTCGCATCCGGGTCGAGCGGCAGGCTCTGGTCCAGCATCAGCGCCAGAAACGGGCTTGGATCCTTGGGGTCGTAGAACGCGGGATCGAGGTCGCGCGCGCTCATGCGCAAATCTCCTCGATCTGCAGCGCATAGAGCCGCGCCGTCACCTCCGCGGTGCGCACGATGCGCGCGGCGACGGCGTCATCCGGCAGCACCATGGCCAGCATCGTCTTGAATTCCTCGATATGGCCCGCGTCGTTCTCGCCATGATAGAGCAGGAAGCGCACCGCCTCATCCGGCAGATCGAGCGCCTTCTGCGCCGCGCGGCCCCATTCCCGCGCCTTGATCGAACCCAAGCCTTCGATGATCCACATCGCGCCGAGCAGGCCGAAGGGATTGGGCTTGGACGCTTCGTGGAACATCCAGGCCGACAAAGCTTCGGAGCCGATATTCTTCTCGCCCGATTGGATCGCCGCCAGCGCGCCGCCGGCCGCGACATAATCGGCTTCGAGCAGGCGGAAATCGCGATGCTCCGTCACGGCGTGGCGCATCAGCAGCGAACGGAGCTCCAGATGCGCCTCGTCTATGTTCGACGCCGCGCGCGACATCCACAGCGCGCCCTCCTTCACCTGCTGGCGAAGTTGCACCAGGAACGCACGGTATTCCTCGAGACTGAAGCGCCCGCGCGCCAGCTTGCGGATCAGCGGCGTCTGCTCCAGCCGCGCCTCGAAGCCGGTGAAGACGATGGCGAGGCGGCGCAGAACGTCCGGCACGTCGCTCATGCGGCCTCCAGCAGCATGAAGCCCACCAGCGCGCGTCCGCTCTCCGGCACGACGCAGAGGATCTTCTCGCCCGGCTTCACGCGGCCCGTCTTCATCAGATCGTCCAGCATCACCCAGATCGAGGCGGAGCCGACATTGCCCTTCTCGCGCAGCACCGAGAACCATTTCTCCTCCGGGATCATGCCGGCGGTGTCGTTGAGCAGCGACACGATCTCCGCCCGCAGCGACTTGGCCGAATAATGCACCAGGCAGTGGTCGATCTCGCTCGGCACAATGCGTCCCTCATCCACCTTCTTCAGATAGGCGCCGACCCAGGCGCGGATCACGCGCTTCAACAGCTCGAAATCCTGCAACAGCGCGATGGCGCCCGCCTCATGCGCCGCGCGCGGGCCCAGATGCGACCACGCCGTCGTCATGTCCGCGCGCGTCTCGATGGAGGCGCCCGCCCACATGCAGGGATCGAAACTGTCCGCCAATGAAACGATGTCGATGAAACGCACAAGCAAGGACACGCCATGCGGTTTGGCCCGCGGCTCCATCACCACCGCGCCCGCGCCGTCCGATAGGGTGAAGCGCAGGAAATCGGCCTCCGCGCGCAAGCGGCCCTTGGCATCGACCAGCGCGGTGCCTTCATAGAAGGCGGGCCGAAACCAGCGCGACGAGAACTCGCCGGCGCAGGCCGCGGCGACGTCGTGCTCGCGCGCGCGCACAGACAGCCAAGCCGATTTCGCCGCCATCAGCGAGGAGCCGCAGACCGATTGGAAACTCGCGATCTCCAAGGTGCCCGCGCCCAACTCGCCATGCACCGCCGCCGCATGGCCGGGCACGAGATAATCGCCCTGCGTCGTCGCGGCCGCGAGGAAGGTGAGATCGCCGCGCTCCAGCTCCGCGTCGCGCAGCGCCGAGCGCACCGCCTGCGCGCACATCTGCGCATTGGTGTGGCTGACGCTGCCGTCGGGCCGCATCGCGTAATGCCGCTGCTCCACGCCGTTCCAGCGCAGTGCTTTCTTGCCGAAGAGGGAATCCCGCCCGCGGATGCGGCCGAGATGATCCTCCATGCGGTCGTTGCTGACGGATTCACCGGGCAGGAACTGGCCCGAGCCGGTGACGAATACATCCCTGAGATCGCCCATGTCTCAAGAATATAGCATCGATTGCGACGGGAGCGCGGTGGGTTTGCGGCTTATTTCAGACAGGATGCTGGCACGTATCGCCCGAAACCTTGAGCGTCACCGTCGGCGGCTGCGATTTCGTCGGCGGATTCGAGGCCTGCTCATAACGCGCCTGCACGCCATTCAATCCGCCGCCGTGAAACACGAGCGCGCCGGAACCGGCATTGAAATCATAAGATCCGGCCATGCCGCCGGAATCGCGATAACGATGCGCATCGAGCACTTCGAAATTCAGCGCCATCGAGGCTTCCGTGCCATGCCAGCATTCATATTTTCCAGTCATCAAGCCGGCGGGATGAAACGCCTTCGCGCCGGTCGCCTTCAGCAGCCACGGATCGTTCCGGATGCCGCCGACCGGCATGGTGGCGATGGCGCCGCGGGCTTTAAGCATCGTCTCGCTGAAGGACTGGTCCATCGTGTCGAGATAGCCGAGCGGATGCACCCGATAAGGATAGGGCGAGGACGGATCGACCTTGATCACGACCGCGTCCATCCATTTGTCGCCAAAACCTGCCGGCATGGCGACGCGGTCGCCCACCCTGTAGGCGGCGAGCGCCGATGTGGAGAACAGCGCGCAAGCCAGCGCGATCGCAAGATGGATTTTCATGACGGCCCCCTAAACCCAGGAGTCGAATTCATGCGCGATTCCGCGCTCCTGGCAATAGCGGCGTAATTCGTCGACCGCGTCGATCCGCCCGGCGAAGCGGTCCTTCAGCAGTTCGAAGGCGAGCTTGCTCAACCCTTCGCGCCCCACCCGCACCCAGAATTCGTAATCGCCCTCGTCGAAAGTCTTGCGCACATTGGGGCCCATATCCTGCGCGTCCATCAGGAGCGCTCCGCTTTCTTCCAGCGCGAGCCGTACCGAACGGAACTCCGGCCCGTCGTCGCGGGCGAGTTCGATGGAGTTGTCCGCCGTCATGCCATCCACTCCATCTCGCGGCCGCTGCGTGGCGGCTCGTTTTCCATCATCTTGCGCCATTGCGTGCGCAGCTTCGCGCGCGCCGTGGGATAGCGCGTGTCGAGGAATTCGGATTCGGTGACGCGGTCGGTGCGGAAATGGCGGAAATTCTTGCGCAACTCGCACCACGCCACGATCAGCCGCACCGCGTCCCAATAGCTGACGGCAATGGGCCAGATGATGCGGCGGGTGTCCGCGCCCTTCTCGTCGCGATAGGTGAGCACGATCTTGGTCTGGGTGCGGATGGCGGCCCGCACCCGCGCCATGTCGATCATGTCGGGCTTGGAGCGCAGCGACGTGTGGGCGGCAAGCGCGGGCTCCATCAGCAGCGGCCGCAGATGCTCCGGCACCACGACGCCGATCTTGGCGACGAGATCGCTGGCCGCGCGGGCGAGCAACGGATCGGCGCGGCCCATCACCCATTGCGCGCCGAGCATCGCGGCCTCGATCTCGTCGGCGGTGAGCATCAGCGGCGGCAGGTCGAATCCACCCTCCAGCACATAGCCGATGCCGGCCTCGCCGCGGATCGGCACGCGGTCGGCCATGAGCTGCGCGATATCGCGATAGACGGTGCGCAGCGACGTCTCCAATTCCTCCGCCACCTCCTGCGCCGTGGTCGGGCGCTTCTTGCGGCGCAGGATCTGGATGATGCGGAACAGGCGGTCGGCGCGTCTCATGCGCAAAAGCTCATGGCAAATCCCTCATGCTGCCATCCTGCTGCAACACTGCTGACAACATGCTGTCAGGAGGCTTGGCTTAAGAAAAGGGCCCATGACGAGGAGGGATTGAGAATGCTCACTTTATTCGGCTTCGGCCCGGCTTTCGGCCTGCCCGACCCCAGCCCTTTCACCATGAAGACCGAGGTCCAGCTCAAACTGGCCGGCGTGCCTTACAAATTCGAACGCGCCGCGCCGCCCGCCGCGCCCAAGGGCAAGATCCCGTTCATCCAGGTGGGGGCGCATCGCGTCGGCGATTCCACCTTCATCCGCGCCCATATCGAGAAGACCACCGGCCATGACTTCGACCAGGGCCTCTGCACGGTGGAGCGCTCGCTCGCCTGGGCGATGGAGCGGATGCTGGAGGATCATCTCTACTTCGCGCTCATCCATCACCGCTGGATGGATGACGAGAATTGGCAGAAGGGTCCGGTCCATTTCTTCGACGGCGCACCGGAGGGCGTGGCCGCTTCCGCCCGCGAGCGCGTGCGCGCGACCCCGCAGGGACAAGGCCTTGGCCGGCACAGCCCCGAGGAGATCGCCGAACTGGGTGGGCGCTCGCTTTCGGCGCTCTCGGCGTTCCTCGGCGACAAGCCCTATCTGATGGGCGAACGAGCCTGCGGCGCCGACGCCACCGCCTTCGGCATGGTCGCCGGCGTGCTCACGCCCTATTTCAGCGGGCCGTTACGCAAGGCGGGAGAACGCCATGCCAATCTGGTGGCCTATCGCGACCGGATGATGGCGGCGTTCTATCCCCGCTTCGCCGAACAGCAGGCCGCGTGACGCAAGCGCCGGTCTATTTGGAGTCGGTGTCGACGCCGCTTTCACTGTCGTCGTTCGAATCGGTGGTGCGCTCTTCGCGGCGCATCTCGTTCAGGTGGGCGCGTTCGATCTTGGCTTGCGCGCGGGCGAGCGCTTCGTCGACCCTGGCGCGGATTTTCACGTCATTGATCTGAGCGAGCTGCGCGCGCGCCTCGGCCATGGCTTTGCGAATCTCGGCATCGATCTGCGGGCGCATCTCCTGGATGCGGCGGATCTCGGTCTGGTGGGCCTTGACCTCCGCGATGGCGCGGTCGATCTCGGGCCTCACATTGGCCATCGTGTCTTCGACGACGCGGTCGTCATTGCTGATGAACTCGACGCGGCTGTGCTTCTTGCCGTGACGCATGTTTTCGATGCGGATGACGCGGACATTGGGATCGACGTTGACGACGGCGCTGGGCGGCGTCGGCGGCGTGGGCATGTCGGCCACCGCGGGCAGGGCCGGCGGCGCGGGCGGTGTCGGCATCTCGGCCGGCGGCGCGGCCATTTCGGCGGCCGGTGCGGGCGGAACCGGCGGTTCATCCTGCGCCAGCGACGGGCGGGCGGCAACGAGCGCGCTGGTGGCGAGCAAGGCGACGGCGGTCATCTTCAAGACATCCATGGAAGTCACTCCCGATCTGTGTCGTGTGGGGGTCAGAACCGATTGCAGGCGCGAGGCGAGCGACGAGGGCGCCGCCATGAAGAGCGGCATGGGCGAGAGCCCGCGGGCGCGGAATTCCGCCGCGATGTGCAGCAGCTCGCCCGCATAGGTCGATGGCGCCATGCCGGAGACGAGCACCGCATCGTCCGCCGCCATCTCCGCCTCGCGGCGCAAGGCGCGCGCGCCCAGCCAGACGAAGGGATTGGGCCAATAAAGCGCGCAGGCGATGAAGGAAAGCATCTGGGTGAGGCTGTCGCGGCGATGGACATGGGCAAGCTCATGCAGCAGCGCCGCATGCAGCCGCTCGCCCGGCCAATAGAGCGCCTTGTTCGGCAACAGCACCACCGGGCGGAACACGCCCCAGGTAACCGGCCCGTGCTCGCCACGGGAGACGCGCAATTCGTAGCGCCGCCCGCTTGCCAGCTCCGGCAATTCGCTGGGGTCGAACGGATTGTCGACGCTGTTGCGCCGCATGATCCACAGCACGACGCTGGCGACGACGCTGCGCAGCACGATCAGCGCGATACCGCCGAGCCAGAGCGCGATCAGCGCCCAGGCGATCTGCGGCATGCCGATCTGGAAGCTTTGCGGCTGTGGCGCCGTGGTGGCCAGGACGCTGACGTCGATCGGGCCTGTGGGGATGCCGGCGGGGATAATGCGCGTCGGCAAGGTGAGCACGAACCGTCCCGGCAACAGCGCGGCGAGCGCCGGCAGCAGGAGCAGCGCCCCGAAGGCGGCGCTCCAGATCAGATGGCGCAGGCTTGCGGTGCTGCGAAACGAAGCAAGCCACGCCAGCGCCATGACCAGCGCCGAGGCGGCGAACAACTCGCCCACGACCAGGAACACGCGAAGCGCGAGAAGTTCGCTCATCGTCCCTCCTTCTTGGCTTTCTCGATGAGTTGCGACAGCCGCTCCAACTCGTCCTGGGAAAGCTCGGCATCCTTGCGGGTAATCAGCGCGGTCACCGCCCGCTCGACGGAATCGTCGAAGAAGGTCGTGAGCAGCGAGTCGATGGCGCGCTTGCCCATCTCTCCGCGCGCGACCAGCGGCTCATAGATGTAGCGCGTGCCGTCGCTCGCATGGCGCACATGACCCTTCTTCTCCAGGATCGTGAGCTGCGTGCGGATGGCGGTGTAGGTGGGCGGATCGGGTATCTGGTCCAGGATCTGCGCCGCCGTCGCCTTGCGCAGCTTGTAGAGCGCATCCATGATCTCCCGCTCGCGGCGGGAGAAGCCGTCTTTCTTGGTGTTTTCACGCTTCGACCGAACCATGCCAAAAATTTGGCACCATAAACGCAACCTGTCAACCGCACATCCAGCAATCGTGAAAAGCATTGCGCGGCGGTAAGAGGTAAGCTCGCGAGAGCGGAGGTCACCAGATGCGCATCATAGGGATTGCGATAGCGTCATGCCTCATCGCGTGCAGCGCCGCCGCGCAGCAGGCGCCGGCAACGCCTTCGCAATGCGACTTCAAGCCGGATGGCGGCGGCTTCGCGGGCTCCTGCGGCGCGATGTTCGGCGAGGCGCCATCCTTCGCGCTCAAGCCGGGCGCGGCAACCGGACTGTGGCGCGCGGATGCCCATCCCTCCGCCGCATGGATCGGCACGATGACCGACAGCGACGGCAAATTTCCCGTTTCGTTGGAGATCTATGCCGGCGGACGCGGGATCATGCGCACCGAATATGGCTGGTTCGCCGTAGCGCAATTCGCGGCATCGCCGGGCCTGCGCTTCACGCTCGACGCGACCGGTGAGATCAAGCCCGGCACGCTCGACCGGAAGATCATCGCGCGGGCGGCCGCGATCCTGTCGTTGGATTCGGTATGGAACCGCAAGGACAATCGCGTCTGCCCGCCGGACGCCACGCAATGGAGCATCTACTGCGCCATGCGGAAGGCGACGATGGAGGTGACTGGCGCCCCGGATCATCGCCGTCCCGCCATGGAAGCGGTGCGCACGATCATCGACGCGCGCAGCGCCGGGCGTAACTACCAGCACCGGCTCATGGACTACAACAACGACCCCACAACGACGCTCGCCGATGTCCAAAGCCTGTTCCGCGAGGCGCTGGCGGGCATGGACGACCCGGCGTGGCTCGCGCGGCACGGTTTCGCCGCGACGCAACTCTTTTAGGGATGGTCATAGATGAAAGCGTTGCGTTTGGCGCTCATCGCGCTTGTCCTTCCGACCGCCGCGAGCGCCGCGCCGGGTGACGGGATCTATGCGCGCCCGGGCATTCTTTCTCCGGCGGGAGACGGCGCGCGGCTGAACATCGTCTGCATGGGCCAAGGCTCGCCCACGGTGGTGTTCGATTCCGGCTGGGAGGATTGGGCGCCGGTCTGGGCGATCGTGCAGCCGCGTGTCGCGAAATTCACCCGCGCCTGCAGCTACGATCGCGCGGGCGCCGGCTTCAGCGACGCCGGGCCCATGCCGCGCACCAGCCCGCGCATCGCCGACGAGCTGCATACGGCGCTTCGCAACGCCCATATCGACGGTCCTTACATCCTCGTCGGCCATGCGTTCGGCGGCGACAATGTCCGCGCCTTCGCGGACCGCTACATGGATGACGTCGCGGGCCTGGTCATGGTCGAGGCCGACCCGGTGGATCAGCAATCCAAGGCGCGGCAGGACGAGGACCACGGCAAGATCGTGCCGATCACCACCGAGCTGCGCGCCTGCCGCGACGCCGTCGCGTCGGGCAAGAAGCTGCCGCCGCTGACTCGCGACGCCGGGCAAACGCGCAGTTGCGCGCAGCAATTCTTCCGCGGCATCCCGGACGAAGACTGGTCGCCCGCGCTGAACGCCAGGCTGATGCGGATCGCGACCACCAAGGTCGCGCTGTACGACGCCTATATCTCCGAGATGGAGCAGTCGCCGTGGGACGAGGACTATCTGCGCCGGCACGTGCGTTCCTTCGGCGCGCGGCCGGTCCGGGTGCTGACGACCGGCTACCACGCCCATGCGCGGCGCGAATCCAAGGCCGCGTGGAAGGCGGACGAGTGGCGCTACCAGCGCGACATCGCCCAGGCGCAGGCGCAATGGCTCAAGCTGTCCAGCAACGCCAGACAGGAGCTCACGAACAAAAGCTCGGAATATATCCCGTTCGAGCAGCCGGATTTCGTCGTGGACGCGATCCGCGAAGTCTACGATGCGCGGCGCTAGGCTGCTGACAGGTTTTGTCAGCAGCCTGGCAGCAGGCGGGCTGCAAAATCCGCTCTCCTCACCTATATTGTGGGCATGGCGCACAACAACGGCATGATTCCGCGCGCGAAGCGCAAGGGCGGCGTGTCCGACAATGCGCGGAAATTCGCCCGCGCGGTGGAGCAGGTTCCGGTTCCGCCCGCCGGCGACGCCTACGACCCCGCGCCGCCCGCGCCTCTCGACATGCCGCTCCACGGCGGCACCGGCGCGGAACTCGCCGGATTCGTGCCGCACCGCCCGGCCCGGCCGGCGAAATCCGAAGGCGGCATCAAGTTCAAGCTGGTCAGCGAGTACGAGCCCGCGGGCGACCAGCCCACCGCCATCCGCGACCTCGTCGCCGCCGCGCGCCAGAACGAACGCGACCAGGTGCTGCTCGGCGTCACCGGCTCGGGCAAGACCTTCACCATGGCCAAGGTGATCGAGGCGGCGCAGCGCCCCGCCTTGATCCTGGCGCCCAACAAGACGCTCGCCGCCCAGCTCTATTCCGAGATGAAGCAGTTCTTCCCCGAGAACGCGGTGGAGTATTTCGTCTCGTATTACGACTATTACCAGCCCGAAGCCTATATCCCGCGCACCGACACCTATATCGAGAAGGACAGCTCCATCAACGAGGAGATCGACCGCATGCGCCATTCGGCGACGCGGGCGATATTGGAGCGCGACGACGTGATCATCGTCGCCTCCGTCTCCTGCATCTACGGCATCGGCTCGGTCGAGACTTATTCCGGCACCGCGGTCACCATCGCCAAGGGCGCGCGGCTGGATCGGATGGACCTGATGCGCAACCTCTCCGCCCTGCAATATCGCCGCAACGACGCGGCCTTCGCGCGCGGCACCTTCCGCGTGCGCGGCGACACGATCGACCTCTTCCCGGCGCATTACGAGGATCGCGCCTGGCGCATCGAACTCTTCGGCGACGACGTGGAGAGCATCACCGAATTCGATCCGCTCACCGGGCGCAGCGCCGGCACCTTGGAGACCATCAAGGTCTACGCCAATTCGCACTACGTGACGCCGCGCCCGACCCTGGCGCAGGCGATGAAGGGCATCAAGCACGAACTCAACGAGCGCCTCGCCTGGTTCCGCGACAACGGCAAGCTGCTCGAAGCCCAGCGCCTGGAGCAGCGCACGCAATTCGACCTGGAGATGATCGAGGCCACGGGATCCTGCGCCGGCATCGAGAATTATTCGCGCTGGCTGACGGGCCGCAAGCCCGGCGAGCCGCCGCCCACCCTGTTCGAATATCTGCCCGACGAGGCGCTGGTCTTCGCCGACGAAAGCCACGTCACCGTGCCGCAGATCGGCGCCATGTACAAAGGCGACTACCGCCGCAAGGCGACCTTGGCCGAATACGGCTTCCGCCTGCCCAGCTGCATCGACAACCGCCCGCTCAAATTCGAGGAGTGGGACATGATGCGGCCGCAGACCGTCTATGTCTCCGCCACGCCCGGCCCCTGGGAGCTGGACCGCACGGGCGGCATCTTCGCCGAGCAGGTGATCCGCCCCACGGGGCTCATCGATCCGCCCGTCGAGATCCGCCCGATCGAGACGCAGGTCGACGACCTCATCGCCGAATGCCGCGACAACGCCAAGCGCGGCTTCCGCGCCCTCGTCACCACCCTGACCAAGAAGATGGCGGAGGACCTCACCGAATACATGCACGAGCAGGGCATCCGCGTGCGCTACATGCACAGCGACGTGGAAACCTTGGAGCGCATCGAGATCATCCGCGATCTCAGGCTCGGCGCCTTCGACGTGCTGATCGGCATCAACCTGTTGCGCGAGGGCCTCGACATCCCCGAATGCGCGCTGGTCGCCATCCTCGACGCCGACAAGGAAGGCTTCCTGAGGAGCGAAACCTCCCTGATCCAGACCATCGGCCGCGCCGCCCGCAACGTCGACGGCAAGGTGGTGCTCTATGCCGACCGCATCACCGGCTCGATGGAGCGCGCGATGGCCGAGACCAGCCGCCGCCGCGAGAAGCAGACGGCGTACAACACCGAGCACGGCATCACCCCGCTCAGCATCAAGAAGAACATCGCCGACATCATGGGCAGCATGTACGAGCGCGACCATGTGGTGGTCGGCGCGGGGACCCTGTCCTCCGAAGCCTTCGGCGAAGGCGGCCGCGAATTCATCGGCCACAACATCAAAGCCACCATCGCCGACATCGAAAAGCGGATGCGCGAAGCCGCCGGAAATTTGGAGTTCGAAGAAGCCGCCCGCCTGCGCGACGAACTCAAACGCCTCCAAACCGTAGAACTCACCGTCGCCGACGACCCCTTCGCCCGCCAGAGCGCCGTGGACGACGCGGTAGACCACGCCTTCATGACCGCCGTGCGCGACGGGGCGGGGGACGGCGCGGATGGGAAGGCGTCACGGGGGAAGGGCTCAAGGACAAGGATGAAGCGGGCAAGCCGGCCGGGGGTGCCGAAGACGTTTGGAAGTAGGAGCAGATAATAACTGCCACAAGTCAACTCAAACTAAAACGGAATCTCATCTTCGGTCCCACTGCGTGAGAAGTACGTTGTGTTACTGCTGCGTTTTCTCTGCGGAATTGCCTTTAGATTCAGCTCCTGCTGATGCGCGAAAATCCAGTCCCAGCCGGAATTTTCTAAGGAATAGGCGGCATATGGATCGCCGTCTCTGTCATCGAGTTGACGGGAAAAAATCATCCCCTTTATCAGAAGACGTTTTAGACCGATATTGACGGCAAGCCTATTATAACCGAGCCGTTCCATGTCTGCTATTAACGTGCCAATAGCAGTAGTGTCATCAGTTCCGTACATATTCTCAGCAATTGCACAAAGCGTCATAACTTCATGATGACTGAGTCCCGCATCCTCACGTAATGGCTGCTCATTTAAGTTTTCGAGTTGATCCTGTTTGGCTATGATAGCTGCAAGCCGTTCCGTGATTTGAGTTTCCAATTTTTGGAAATCGCTCATCGTACCTGAGTCATAGGTGATGATTTTGCGATGCTGGATGTCGAATGGAAATTTCTTTCGACCGCTCTCACATACTATGCAGATTTCTTTACGTTGAGAGATGGCGTAGCCCAATTCAAACCAAACGTTTGGGTTGTCCAAACTAATTTCCGCAAAACATACGCGGGCGCTGCTTATACCTCGCTCGATCGCATCAATCGGAATACTTGCGCCGGGGTCTCGATCCACCCGATAGGGCTCAAGACCAGCCGCTTTGATCGCGGGATCAAAAGTCTCCTCGAAGCGCTTGTCGAAGACGGCGCCGTCGAATGGTTGAATGACAAAGCACTTCATCGGACTATACCAGAACCGTATCTTCCTTAGGGGCAGCCGAATTACGAGCATACGTCTTCCAACTCGGCTTATAACCGTCGTCAGCCTGTGCGCCCCATGAGGTCCAGCCGTCCCGGCGACCACGCGCAAACAATTCCAGATATGGGCCTTCCGAGCAGGATTCGATGATCGCGTATTGCTCATCCGGCTTGCGCGAATGTTCCTGCTTTCGCGTCGCCAGGAAATTCACCTGCCGACGACCCGGCGCAAGGGTGCGGATGTTCTTGCCGCGCACGCCGAACAGGATCATCTCCGTCACGTTGCGGAAATAGAAGCCGACGCCGCGACCGTCCGGGCCGCCGTCTTTGCGCACTTTGTGCCAGATAAGATTGCTCTTGTAGGTGAAGCCCCAGGCTTCCAGCACACGCAGGCCATCCGGCATCAATGCGTTCGGAACCCAGAGGTATAGATGCGCGCGGTCGCGCGCGATCTTCGGCACCGGCAGCGCGCAGATTTCCTCGGCCGTCATCGTCTCGTAGCGGTTGAGCCGCTTATGCTCGGGCGCCATCTTCCCGGTGCGGTTGGCGAAGCGCCACGGCGGATCGGCGAGCACCGTTCCGAAACGTTGCTTTCCGACGAAGGCGGTCAGGCCATCACTGGCTGTCATCGACATAGCATTCCTTCTTGATGGCGAAAGCGACAATCGGGCACCCGCCGCCACCGCCGCCTTCGATGCGCGGAAGCAGTTTGGCGAAGTGCGTGGTCGAGTTGCCGTAGCTCGACCCTTTGCCGAGGCTGTTGAAGATCGTCTGCAGTTCGCTGGCGCGCGTCACGATGACACCCACATCGATGACCCGCAGGTCGAACAGCAGGCGGAAATTGTTGAGGTCACGGTCGTAGAATGGATCCTTGTTGTTCCACTCCACTTCGAGCGCGATCCGATTCTTATAGCAATCGACAGCATGGGTGGGCGATGGATGCGGGACGTCGTCCACAATGATCTTTGTGTCGAAGGCCTTCTCGCGCCAGCCGCGTGCCGTGAGCGCGCCGTCGATCTTGCCGGCAATGTCCGACTTGCTGCCGCCTGGCTTGAGGATGTCGCTCCGGAGCAGCGTGAAGCTGCGCAATGCATCCAGCATGTCTTTCCACTCCGCCGGATGGGCGGCGGAAAGGATCGCGATGCCATGGCGCCACTCCTGCACGTAGTAGCGCGCGGCGATGTCGGCCGGGATGAGATTGCGATTCGGCATTGCAAAAGCATGGGGCTTAGCTATCCCGGGATCCACAGGCGATTGTTCGCAGTTTGTTCCGAAACTTAATGCAGCGCAAGTCCTAGGGCGTGTCCTCAATTAAGCCAGATGATACTGGCTGCGAGCAGGATTGCGGCGAGGAAGTTCCTGGCGGTTTTGTCGTAACGGGTGGCGATGGCGCGGTATTGCTTGAGCTTGCAGAAGAAGTTCTCGATGAGGTGGC
>DASXCJ010000075.1:0-13364 GCA_036491175.1 Rhizomicrobium sp. | reverse complement strand
CAACCACGCGTTCGCGAAGATCATTCGAAAGAGGTCGTGCCATCAGATGCTGGACTCCCTACCAGCCAGCACCTTGAATCAGACTCGCGCGACCTTGGGAATCCCAAATCGATTCTAACAAGCCGTGAAACGCTCTAGTTCGTGTGCGGCGCGGCCATGTAGGCGGGGAACCAGCCTTCATGGGATTTGCGCAATTCGGAAAGCGAGACTTCGCCCTCGCCGGCGACGCGCACCGATTTGGCGGCGTGCGTCTTGCCGATGATGGCGTGGATGATGCCGGCCTCGCGCAATTCGCCTTCGACCTTGTCGGCCTCTTTGGCGGGCAGCGCCAACAGATAGCGCGCCTGATCCTCGCCGAAGAAGAACGGGATCGCCTCCACCGTGGTGCCGGCGACGCCGACTTCGCAGCCGATGTTCCCGGCCAGCGCCATCTCGGCGAGCGCGGCGATGATGCCGCCATCGGACACGTCATGCACCGTGTCGGCGCGTCCGTCCTCGATCAGCTTGCGCACGAAATCGCCGTGCTTCTTCTCAGCGGCGAGATCGACGGGAGGGGCCGCGCCCTCTTCCTTGCCCTCGATCTCGCGCAGGTAGATCGACTGGCCAAGATGGCCGCGGCTGTCGCCGACCAGGAGGATCGCGTCGGTTTCGCGCTTGAACGCGACGGTCGCCATGCGGTGGACGTTCTGCATCAGCCCGACCGCCCCGATGGCGGGCGTCGGCAATATGCCTTCGCCGTTGGTCTCGTTGTAGAGCGAGCAATTGCCCCCGATGACAGGGAAGTCGAGCGCCTCGCAGGCGGCCTTGATCCCGTCCACCGCACCGACGATCTCGCCCATGATCTGCGGCTTCTGCGGATTGCCGAAATTGAGATTGTCCGTCACCGCGAGCGGCACCGCGCCGACGGCGGTGATGTTGCGCCAGGCTTCGGCCACCGCCTGCTTGGCGCCCTCGAACGGATCGGCCTTGCAATAGCGCGGAGAGACATCGGTGGTGATGGCGAGCGCCTTGTCCTTGTTGTGGACGCGCACCACCGCAGCGTCGCCGCCGGGGCGCTGCGCCGTGTCGGCCATCACGGTGTAGTCGTACTGCTCCCAGATCCAGCGGCGCGACGCCATGTCGGGCGCGCCCATGACCTGGACCAGCGACGGCATTAGCTTCCTCGCCGCATCGATCTCGGGCTGGCCCTTGAGGCCCTCGCGCCTCTCGAACGGCCGCTGATAGACCGGCGCTTCGTCCGACAGCGCCGTGATCGGCATGTCGGCGACGACTTCGCCTTTGTGCCTGACGACGAGGCGCTTGGTGTCGGTGGTGATGCCGATGACGGCGAAATCCAATTCCCACTTCTGGAAGATCGCCTGGGCTTGCGCCTCGCGCCCCGGCTTCAAGACGGCCAGCATGCGCTCCTGGCTTTCGGAGAGCATCATCTCGTAAGCCGTCATGTTGGTCTCGCGCTGCGGGACCTTGTCGAGATCGAGTTCGATGCCCGAACCGCCCTTGTCGCCCATCTCGGCCGACGAAGAGGTAAGGCCGGCCGCGCCCATGTCCTGGATGGCGACGATCGCATCGGTGGCCATCAATTCCAGGCAGGCTTCGAGCAGGAGCTTCTCGGTGAAGGGATCGCCGACCTGCACGGTGGGGCGCTTCTCGTCCGACGCGTCGTCGAACTCGGCCGACGCCATCGTCGCGCCGTGGATACCGTCGCGCCCCGTCTTGGAGCCGATATAGACGACCGGATTGCCCGCGCCCTTGGCCGCCGACTTGAAGATCTTGTCGGTGCGCGCCAGGCCCACGCACATCGCGTTGACCAGGATGTTGCCGTTGTAGCTCTTGTGGAAGTTCACCTCGCCGCCGACGGTGGGCACGCCCATGCAGTTGCCGTAGCCGCCGATGCCGCGCACCACGCCCTCGACGAGATGGCGGGTCTTGGGATGGCCCGGCTCGCCGAAACGCAGCGCGTTCATCATCGCGATGGGCCGCGCGCCCATGGTGAAGACGTCGCGCATGATGCCGCCCACGCCGGTCGCAGCCCCCTGATAGGGCTCGATGAAGCTGGGATGGTTGTGGCTCTCCATCTTGAAGATGCAGGCGTCGCCGTCGCCGATGTCGATCACGCCGGCATTCTCGCCCGGCCCCTGCAGCACCCACGGCGCCTTGGTCGGCAGCCGGCGCAGATGGAAGCGCGTGGACTTGTAGGAGCAATGCTCGCTCCACATCACCGAGAAGATGCCGAGCTCGACATAGCTCGGCTCGCGGCCCATCAACGTCTTGATGCGGGCATATTCATCGGGCGTGAGGCCGTGTTCCTTCACCTGTTCGGGCGTGATCACGGGATCGCCTCCGGCAAAGCCTTGAATTGATTGGCGTTATTCGTTTTCCAGGGGGGCCCCACCCCCTCCCCCCCTGGGGTGGAACGAAGCGGCGAATCGAGGTGCGTCTTCATGGCGGACAGATAGACCTTTTGGACCGGCAGGCAAGCCCGGCGCAAGCGCTAGCCCAGCGACTCGATCAGGCTCTCGAACAGCGCCTTGCCGTCCTCGCCGCCGAGCAGCGGATCGACCACGCGTTCGGGATGGGGCATCAGGCCGAGCACGTTGCGGCCCTCGCTCAGGATGCCGGCGATGTTGCGCGCCGAGCCGTTGGGATTGTCGCCCTCGGCATAGCGGAACACGACACGGTTCTCATTCTCGATGCGGTCGAGCGTCTCCTCGTCGGCGACGTAATTGCCGTCGCCATGCGCGACCGGGAACGTCACGCTCTGGCCGCTCGAATATTTGCGGGTGAACGCGGACTGCGTCTCCTCCACCGTCATCGTCACCGGGCGGCAGACGAATTTGAGATCGGCGTTGCGCATCAGCGCGCCGGGCAGCAGATGGGTCTCGGTCAGCACCTGGAAGCCGTTGCAGATGCCGATCACCGCCCCGCCCTTGCCGGCATGGCTCTTCACCGCGCGCATGATCCTGGACTGGCTCGCCATCGCGCCGCAGCGCAGATAGTCGCCGTAGGAGAACCCGCCCGGCAGCACCACCAGATCGACGTCGGGCAGCTCGCTGTCCTGGTGCCAGACCATATGCGGGTCGTTGCCGGTCATCTGCTTGAGCGCGGTTTGCGCATCGCGGTCGCAATTGGACGCGGGGAACACGATCACGGCGGACTTCACGGCGCCACTCCTTCTTTCTTCATGAACGCCTCCGTCTGGCGGCCGAGATGCTGGGTCACTGCCGGACGCACATGCTCGAGCTCGGCATCCGTCCATTTCGAGAAACCGCCCTGCCGGTCGAACGCGGCGTGAAAGGCCTTGCCGGCGTCGCTCTGCATGAAATCCTTCAGGCTGGACATCTCCTCGGACGTGAAGACCGACATGTCGAACGGCGCCGCCGGCGCGTTGGGGTCGTCGAGGTCCGAGGACTTGAAAGACTTGACCAGCCCTTCGGTGAATTTATGGCCGGCCGCCGTATTGAAGAAATCCACCACCGTCTGAAGCTGCTCTTGCGTCATCGCGCAGGCGAAACCGGCCGAGTACACCTCGCCCATGGCGGCGCGCATCTGCGCGACCGCCTCATACAGCTTCTGCGTGACGCGCGCGCGCTTGCGCGCGTCGAACGGCGCGTTCTTCGGATTGGCGGCGATGCGCTCTATGAGCGCATCCGTATTGTGCTTCAGCATGACGGACAGGGCGTCGAGCGCGAACACGCCGACGACCGCGCGCGCGATGCCGAGGCGCGCCGGATCGATGGAGGCCGGCGCCGCCACGGTGCCGTCCTCATGCACGATCATGGTTCCGCAATTCGCGGCCGCGGCGGCGTCGTCCGCCGCGGCGGCGCCGGACGCGGCCATCGCGAACAATGCGGCCAAGGCGAGCAACCTCACGACTTCTGCTCCTTGTTCACGTCGCCCACCTCTCGGAGCTTCCTGATGATCTTGTCCATCACGACGGGCTCCATCCGCGCCGCCCATTCCTTGCCGAACGCGGCCTCTTCCTGGACGATGGATTGACGCTCGTGCAGATATTTCACGCCGGCATCGCTCTTGTAGAACGCGATCAATTCGTCGAGCTCCGCATCGCTGAAGTGCCGGGAATAGATCTTGGCGGAGGCGAGCAGCAGATCGTCGGCGCCGGCCCGCAGCTCATCCTTGATCGTGGAGCGCATCACGTCCCACACCTTGTCGGGAACGTCGTTCTTGTTGCGGCGAAGCTGTTCGATGATCGCGTCGACCATGATGTCGGTGCGCTGGAGCATCGCGTCCTTCGAGCCCGACGCCTCCAGAAACTCCATCGCCTTGGCGACATGGGGGTCGGATTTGAGCGCTTCGAGGGCGGGCTGCGCCACGGACGGCGGCGCATCGTCCGCCAGCCCCGCGCCGGACGAAGCCAACACCAGGACGAACGCGGCCACGACGGATTTGAACATCACGCCCTCAGTTCGATCTCGTATTTCTCGATCACGGTATTAGCGAGGAGCTTCTCGCACATGTCCTTGAGCGATGCCCGCGCCTTGGCTTCGTCCTTCTCGGCGAGATCGAGGTCGATCACCTTGCCTTGGCGCACTTCGCCCACCGCGCCGAAGCCCAAACCGTGCAGGGCGGTGCCGATGGCCTTTCCTTGCGGATCGAGAACGCCGTTCTTCAGGGTTACAAACACACGCGCTTTCATCATCTCACCAGTTGCGGGCCCTTGGCTTCCGCTTGCACCGATTCGGGCATGATTCCCAGACGCCGCGCCACTTCCGAATAGGCCTCGACCACGCCGCCCATGTCGCGGCGGAAACGGTCCTTGTCCATCTTCTCGTTGCTCACCGCGTCCCACAGCCGGCAGGAATCCGGGCTGATCTCGTCGGCCAGGACGATGCGCATGTAGTCGTTTTCCCAATGGCGACCGAACTCGACCTTGAAGTCGACCAGCTTGATGCCGACGCCGAGAAAGAGGCCGGAGAGGAAATCGTTGATGCGGATGGTGAGGTTCACCATGTCGTCGAGGTCCTGCGGGCTCGCCCAGCCGAATGCCGTGATGTGCTCCTCGCTGACCCAGGGGTCGTGGAGCGCGTCGTTCTTGTAGTAGTACTCGATGATCGAGCGCGGCAGCACCGTGCCCTCCTCGATCCCCAGCCGCTTGGACAGCGAGCCGGCGGCGATGTTGCGCACCACCACTTCCAGCGGGATGATCTCCACCTCGCGCACCAACTGCTCACGCATGTTGAGGCGTTTTACAAAATGCGTCGGCACGCCGATCGCGTTCAACTGCGTCATCAGATATTCGCTGATGCGGTTGTTGAGCACGCCCTTGCCGTCCAGCACCGCCTTCTTGGTGGCGTCGAAGGCCGTGGTGTCGTCCTTGAAGTATTGGATGACCGTGCCGGGCTCGGGCCCCTCGTAGAGGATTTTGGCCTTGCCCTCATAGATCATGCGGCGGCGCTTCATCGGCAAATCCTTTTCCCGCCCAAAACACGAAAGGGGGCTCCAAGCCCCCCGTTGGGATCACAATCTAACTATCGCGGGGCCTTGCGGCAACGTGGCGGAATGCGCAACCGTGGAGCATCCTGGGCCCATCGGCTATGGTCGCGGGGGATAGCCCACAAGGGCGGCATTTATCTATTTCTTTCAAGAGGTTATGAGAATGGCCGACGGCTTCAAGGAACGCGAGAAGGGCTTCGAATCGAAATATGCCCATGACGAGGAGCTGCGCTTCAAGGTCATGAACCGGCGCAACAAGCTCTTGGGCCTTTGGGCGGCCGGCGTGAACGGGCTTTCCGGCGCCGATGCCGATTCCTACGCCCGCACCGTCGTCCAGGCCGATTTCCAGGAAGCCGGCGACAGCGACGTCTTCCGCAAGCTCAAAGCCGATCTCGGCGCCAAGCAGTCCGACGCCGCCATCCGCGCCAAGATGGAAGAGCTCCTTGCCGAGGCCGGCGACCAGGTCACGCACGAGGGCAAATAAACCCTGCGGCCTTAGGCGGCTTCACCCGGCGAGTTCCGCTGCCTAGTATCCCGCCCGCGCCGGGGACAGGGTCAGATGAATCGCGTTTGGGTTTTCGCCGCTTGCCTGCTGCTCGCCGCATCCGCCGCTGCCTCGTCCACCAGGGGTGCAGATCCCGGCTGGGGCAGCTATGGCGGCGACGCGGCCGGCCAGCGCTTCTCGCCCGCCGCCCAGATCACGCCGGGCAATGTCGCGGGCCTGAAACCGGCCTGGACCTTCTCGACCGGCGACATGGCGAGCAAGGGCGACGCGATCAAGCATGCCGCCTTCGAGGCGACGCCCATCCTGGCCGAGGGAAGGCTCTATGTCTGCTCACCCTTCAACGAGGTGAGCGCGCTCGATCCCGGCACCGGCAAGCAGCTCTGGCGCTACGATCCCAGGATCGACACCGATGTCGACTATCCCAACGGCTTCGCCTGCCGCGGCGTGACGTTCTGGCATGATCCGAAACCGACGCCAGCTTCAAGTAGGGACTGCCCGTCGCGCATCTTCGCCGCGACCAACGATCTTCGGCTGATCGCGCTCGACGCGGCGACCGGAAAGCCCTGCGCGCATTTCGGCGACAAGGGCACGATCCGGATCGTCACCGCGCCCGCGCAGGTGCGCAAGGGCGAGGCGCAGATCACGTCGGCCCCCATCGTAAGCCATGGCGTGCTCGTCACCGGCTCCTCGCTCGACGACAACCAGCGCGTCCGCGAAGTCCATGGCGTGGTCCATGCCTTCGACGCGGTGACCGGCGCGAGGAAATGGGATTTCGACCCGATCCCGCGCAATCCCTCCGCCCCCAACGCCGCGAGCTGGTCGGCGAACGGCGCGGCGGAGACCGGCGGCGCAAACGTCTGGGCGCCCATGTCGGTGGACGAGCAGCGCGGCCTCATCTTCCTGCCGACGACGAGCCCGAGCCCCGATTTCTTCGGCGGCCTGCGCCCCGGCGACAACCGCTATGCGGACTCCGTCGTCGCGCTCAACATCGCCAGCGGCACCGTCGCCTGGGCGTTCCAGATCACCCATCACGACGTTTGGGACTACGACGTGCCGGCGCAGCCGACGCTCGCCACCGTCACTTACAAAGGCCACACCCGCCCGGCCGTGATCCAGACGACCAAGCAGGGCCTCGTCTTCACCCTGGATCGCGAAACCGGCCAGCCGCTCATTCCCGTCGAGGAGCGGCCGGTGCCGCAGCATGGCGCGCCGGGCGAACAGCTCTCGCCGACACAGCCCTTCCCCATCGCGCCCAAGCCCTTGTCGCCGATCCGCGCGAAACCCGACGACGCCTTCGGCCTCACCTTCTGGGACAAGGGCCAATGCCGCGACAAGATCGCGGGCGCACGCGCGGGCGACATCTACACCCCGCCGAGCCTGCAAGGCACGATCCTCTATCCCTTCACCGGCGGCGGCTCGAACTGGGGCGGGCTCGCCTTCGATGCCGCGCATGACGTCGTCTATGTGAACTCATCGAGCGCGATGCATCTCGTCACCCTGATCAAGCGCGCCGATTTCGCGGGCATGAAGGCGGCGCATCCCGGCCACGAGATCTCGCCGCAGACCGGCGCGCCCTACGGCATGTGGCGCGAGACCTTGCTCTCGCCCTGGGGCCTGCCCTGCAACGCGCCGCCCTGGGGCATGCTGCACGCCATCGACATGCATGACGGCCACATGCTGTGGGAAGTGCCGCTCGGCACGACCGAGGACCTCGCGCCCTTCTCCGAATATGTGCTGGGCAAGACCGGCACGCCCAATTTCGGCGGACCGATCGTGACGGCCAGCGGCCTCGTCTTCATCGGGGCGGCGATGGACAACTACCTGCGCGCCTTCGACGCCAAGACAGGCGCCGAACTCTGGCGCGGCCGCCTGCCCGCGGGCGGACAGGCCACGCCCATGACCTATGTCTGGAAAGGCCGCCAATACGTCGTCATCGCCGCCGGCGGCCACTACAAGAGCGGCACCAAACGCGGCGACCAGTTGGTGGCGTTCGCGCTGGCGAAGTAGTCAGCGATCTTCATGCTGGACATAGGCGTCCACCACCGCGCGGATCATGCGCTGGTACGGCACGCGATGCTTGCCCGCCTCGCGCTTGAAGAATGCGACGCTTTCCTTGTCGAGCGACAGCGTCACCTTCACCGTTTCCGGCTTGCGCAAGACAAGCTTCTCCGGAGGCGGCAGGAAGTTCGGTATGATCTCTATTTCGCCGATCTCGCCTTTGTCATCGGTGTATCTGATCTTGTTGGCCTTCTTCATAGAATTTCCTGCCTTTACGCCAATAGTCCGCGCCGACGATACGGACGCGTCCGTTTCGCCACGTGAAGCGAACGGTCATTACCGCACCCTCGACCATGCCGAAGCAGAAATAGCGCTCTTCCGTCTCGCTGAGACTACGGTCGCGCGATCACTTGCCGCGGATCGAGAAAAGCACGCTGCGCTGTAACGAACGTTACATCATGCTTGTCGTGGTTCGCGATGTCCTTTGATCGCGTCCCACTCGAAGCTTGGACTCTTCATAAGACAAATCTACCATACGAAGGTATGGCTGTCCATATGGCTAATCGTTCACCGTCGCACGATCCCCGCCATGCGTGTCCAGCATCGTCTCGCTGTCTTTCAGCGCGCCGTAGGTGGAGAAGCCGACGGAGAAGCGCATCGTGCCGCTCTCGATCAGGCTGGTGAAAGGCATGCGCCAGATGATGGTGTTGCCGGTCGCGTCGGGATGGATTTCGGGGCGCACCGGCACGCCGCCGGCGGTGACCGGCGCGATCCAGTCGATCTGGCCGGGCAGATGCACGCGGAAGACATAGGAGTGGTCGCCGAAGATGGCGGCGATCACCGCCGCGCCGGCCTTGTCGCCCTCCTGCGTGTCCTGGCGTTTGGCGACTTCGTTGCCGACCAGGAAGGTGCGGCGGAAGACGGCGTGCGTCTGGCCGAGTCCGAAGAGATCGTGGCCATGGACCTTGATGGCGACGCTCTCGTTGGAGAGGTCGAGATCGGAGAGCTGCTTGAAATCCACGCTGGTCGTGTTGACGGTCACCCCGTTCACGATCTCGGTCTTGTTGCGCGGATGCAGGTTCGGGTTGTGGCCGAAATGGACGGTCTTGTTCTTGTCGTCCTTCAGCGCATTGCCGATCGTGCCCTTGGCGGCGATGGCGAGCTCATAAGTGCCCGAGCCGTCCTTGTTGATCGACACGCCCTGGGTGAGGTCGAAGCAGCCCGACAGGCCGAACGCCGCAACCATCAGAAGCGGCAGGATTTTCATCGCGCGGATCATGATTCCCCTCCGTAAGCCTGACCCAGAAGAGCCTCCCCCTGGGGCCGAATTGTGGCACACTCGCACCCGACAGATATTGTGCGCTTTTCGGAGAAGACAATGCCCGCGATCACGGCTTCCATCGACGACGCCATCGCCACGCCAGCCACCTATGGCGACGAGGCCAAGCTCCACGCCATCCTGGCGCAGTTGCGAAACGAGGACCCGGTTCATTGGACGCAGCCGGAGGGATTCCGCCCCTATTGGGCGCTGACCAAATATGCCGACATCCTGGAGATCGAGAAGCAGAACGACAAATTCCTCAACGAGCCGCGCTCGGTGCTGATGAACAAGCAGGCCGAGCACGATTTGGCCGCGATGTGGGGTGGGCCCGATCCCAAGACCGGCCGCGTCTCGCCTTTCCGCACCTTGATCGACATGGACGGCGCCGACCACCGCGCCTATCGCGGGCTGACGCAAGCCTGGTTCATGCCGCCGAACCTCAAGAAGCTCGAGGCGCGCATGGCCGAGCTCGCCAGGCGCTATGTCGACCTGATGATGGAGAAGGGCCCCAGTTGCGATTTCGCGCGCGAGATCGCGGTCTACTATCCGCTGCATGTCATCATGTCGATCATGGGCGTGCCGGAGAGCGACGAGCCGTTGATGCTGCGCCTCACCCAGGAATTGTTCGGCGGCCAGGATCCGGACCTTCAGCGCAAGGAAGCGACCGAAGGCTCGAACACGATCATGGACTTCTTCATGTACTTCAACAAAATGACCGCGGAGCGCAGGGCCAATCCCGGCGAGGATCTGGCCAGCGTCATCGCCAACGGCAAGGTCGCGGGCTGCCCGCTCGGCGACATCGAGACGGCGTCCTATTACATCATCGTCGCCACCGCCGGCCACGACACGACGAGCTCGACCATCGCCGGCGGCTTGCGCGCGCTGGTCGAGAACCAGGACCAGCTCCAGGCCCTGAAGGACAATCCCGACCGCATCCCGGGCGCGGTGGACGAGATGTTCCGCTGGGTGACGCCGGTGCAGCATTTCATGCGCACCGCGACGGAGGATTACGAACTGCGCGGCCGCAAGATCGAGAAGGGCCAGGCGCTGCAGTTGCTCTACATCTCCGGCAATCGCGACGAGGAGGCCTTTGCCGATCCGTTCAAGTTCCGCATCGACCGCGAGAACAACCGCCACGTCGCCTTCGGCTATGGCGCCCATGTCTGCCTGGGCCAGCATCTCGCCAAGATGGAGATCCGCGCCTTCTTCGCCGAGTTGATCAGGCGCCTCGATTCCATCGAGATGGCCGGCGAGCCCAAGCGCGTGCAATCCACCTTCGTCAGCGGGCTGAAGACCCTTCCCGTGCGCTATTCGCTGCGCGCGGCCTGATCGCTAGCTTTACCCTCCCCTTGAGGAAGGGGGCTCACTCCAAAATCTCTCCGCATTTGTTTCAAGCAAGCGTCTAGCAATTCGGAGTGAGCCCCCTCCCGAAAAATCCTTTGGATTTTTCGACCTCCCCTCAAGGGGGAGGTAAAAAAACGGCGGCCCGTTTCGGGGCCGCCGCCAGGTATTGGAGGGATCTAAGCTCAGAACTTCACCGTGCCGCCCACGAAGATGATGCGGCCGAGCGCATCGTAGGTGTTCGGGAAGGTGTTGCCGTTGACGTCGGCGGCCGGCGCCGAGTTGTTGTCGATCAGCGGCGGCTTCTTGTCGAAGATGTTGGACATGCCGGCGCGCAACTCGACGCCGTCGCTGACCGACCACGTTCCCGACAGGTCGAAGTAGTTGAAGGCCGGGATTGTGCCGCTCGGGGTCTGCGCCGCGTTGAGCACGTAGCAGGCGTTGAAGCCGCAGGGACGCAGCGGGTTCTTGCCGCTGAGCGGCCCGATGTCGATCGCGGCGTCGGACAGGTAGCGCCAACGCAGCGACAGCGAGAAATCGTCCGACGGGCTGTACCAGGTGATGCGGGTGTTCGACTTGAACTTGTTCTCCGGCTCGCCGCAGGTGGGTCCCCACAATCCGTTGCAATGGATGACGGGAGCGCCGGCGAGCGGCTGCGTGTCATTCATCGTCACCAATGTGCCCACGAAGTTCACGCCGATCGAGCCCGCGCCCGCCCAGCCGAAATTGGACAGGTCGTTCTGGTAGTTGGCCTCGAAGTCCCAGCCCTTGACGTGGTCGCTGGCGATGTTGCCTTCGGCCGACACCACGAAGCCGGTGTTGGTGTCGATCTGGCCCAGCACGTCGCGATGGACGAAGGAGCAGAACGGATTGAGCGGGTTCTGCGTGACGTTGATCGTCGTCGAGTAGCAGTTGCTCAGGATCGTGGTGATCGGCGTGGCGGCGATGAAGCCGTCGATCTTGATGTCGTAATAGTCGATCGTCGCGGTGAAGCCGTCGAGGAAGGTCGGCGTCAGCACGATGCCGGCCGTCCGCGTGTCCGAAATTTCAGGACGCAGGAACGGATTGCCGCCGATTTCGGCCTGGCACTGGTTGGTCGGGCAGTTGAGCGACGTGCGGCCCGCGACCGTCGTCGCGATGCCGACCGGAACGCCCGTCTGTTCGCACAACAAGGTGGTCGTCGAGATCAGGCCCACCGCCGCTTCCGAGCAGGGGTCGGTGCCGGAAGCCGCGGCCTGGCTGCCGGGCGGCGTGAACAATTCGCTGATGTTCGGCGCGCGAACCGCGCGTTCGAACGAGGCACGCAGGCGGAAGTCGTCCGTCGGCGACCACTCGCCGGCGTACTTGTAGGAGTCGACCGCGCCGGAGCGGTTGTAGGACGAGTAGCGGTACTGGCCCTCGAGCTGCAACAGCTGGAAGAAGGGCATGCCTTCGACGATCGGCAAGCGCATCTCGGCAAAACCTTCCGAGACGTCGTAGCGGCCGTGCGTGGGGGTGGCGGCCTCGAAACCGACGAGGTTGTTGGTCGCCAGATTGTCGTCGGGCTCGAACGAAGCCGCTTCCTGGCGGTATTCGACGCCGAACACGCCGGCGACCGGATCCTTCGCGAACGGGCTCTTCAGGCCAAGGGCGCCGAAATCGCCTTCCGTATAGGCCTGCATGTCCCATTGGTCGGTGTGGGCGATGGCCGTCATGTTGAGGCGGATGTCGTCGGCCTGCGCGGTCGTGATGCCGTTGGCGGAGAAGATGTTGATCGGAACGCAGGGGGCCGTCACGCAGGTGCCGTCCGGATTGATCAACAGATCGCTCTGGAAGCGCGAGCGGCTGGCGTCGTTGACCAGGTGCACGCCCTGGAACGTGTGGCCATACTGCCCCGAGACGTCGTAGGTCCAGCCCCAGGCCAGATCGCCCTTGCTGCCGAAGACCATCTGATAGGCGGTATGGTCGTTGTCGCCGACGCGTGGGCCAACCGCGGTGAGGCGCAGCGCCATGCTAAGGAGGCGCTGGGTCGTGGGCGTGTCGCCGGCCGTGGCGCACTGCGCCGCGATCGTGCCGGCCGTCGTGGTCGAGCCGAAGATCGTCTCGCGCTCTTCAGGAGACATCAGCGCGTTGCCGCAATTGATGCTGAAGTTCGAGGACAGCGGCGACGGGCCCAACTGCGAGGTCGACTGGTTGTCGGAGAACGTCAACCGCGTGTAGAAGTTGAGGTGGCTGTTGACGTCGTAGTGGCCGGCGGCGCCGAACGCATAGCGCGTGCCTTCCGTCTGGTAGAACTGGAACGGCGCGAAGTTGAAGGTGCGGCCGTCATAGGGAACCAGCTGGCCGGAGGGCGTGAACATCGTGCCCTGGCCGGCGAACGGACCGCCCAACGCCGCGCTCTTGATGCGGCCTTCCTGAATGGTCGGCGAACCGGAGAAGCAGAAGCCGCCGAAATGCGTGGCCGGCGACGCGCAACCCGTGAAGTTCGTGGTGGCGAGCGCATGCGCGCCGTACGAACGGTCGGACTCGGGAACGGCGGTGCGATGGTTGTATTCGCCGTAGATCGTGACGTTGCCTTTGCCGTCGCCGGAGTTGAAGCCCAGCACGGCGCTGGTGTCGATGATGCCGGCGTCGCCATGGTCCGACAGGCTGTACTGCCCGTCGACTTCCATGCCCTGGAAGTCCTTGCGCAGGATGATGTTCACCACGCCCGACACGGCGTCCGAGCCGTATTCGGCCGAGGCGCCGCCCGTCAGAACTTCGACATGG
>DASXCJ010000074.1:0-1542 GCA_036491175.1 Rhizomicrobium sp. | reverse complement strand
ATCTCCTGCACGTAATAGGGCAGCGCGCGCGCCAGCGTATCCTTCAGGCTTTCGCCGCCGGGCGGCGGCACGTCGTAGGAGCGGCGCCAGATCAGCACCTGCTCCTCGCCCCATTTCTTGCGGGCGTCGTCCTTGTTCAGGCCGGAGAGGTCGCCATAGTCGCGTTCATTGAGCGCGAGGTTACGCATGGTCGGCAATCCGGTCTGGCCGATCTCGGTCAGCATCAAATCGAGCGTGTGCTGCGCGCGCTTGAGCACGGAAGTAAAGGCCACGTCGAACGACAGCCCTTGCGCCTTCAATTTGCGGCCGGCGTCTTTGGCTTCCTTGACACCCTTTTCGGTCAGGTCAGGATCTTTCCAGCCGGTGAACAGGTTCTTCAGATTCCATTCGCTCTCGCCGTGGCGTACGAGCACAAGAAGACGATCGCTCATTGCAGTGATTCCGTTTCGATTTCGACAGTCTGCTATTTAGTCGGCAAGGCCGAGCACGTCGGCCATGGTGTAGAAGCCGGGCTGCTTGCCATGCGCCCACAACGCCGCCTTCAGCGCGCCGTGGGCGAACAGCACCCGATCCTCGGCGTGGTGCGACAGCGTGATGCGCTCCGACGGGCCGGCAAAGATCACGCTGTGATCGCCCGCCGCGGTGCCGCCGCGCAACGAGGCAAAGCCGATATCGCCGCTCCTGCGCGCGCCGGTGAAACCATCGCGCCCCCGCGCCGAGCGTTCCTCGAGCGCGATCTGGCGGCCGCTAGCCGCCGCCTCGCCCAGCATCAGCGCGGTGCCGGACGGCGCGTCGATCTTGGATTTGTGGTGCATCTCGAGAATTTCGATATCGAAACTCTCGTCGAGCGATCGCGCCACGCGCTTGACCAATGCCGCCAGCAGATTGACGCCGAGGCTCATATTGCCCGACTTCACCACGATGGCGCGCGAGGTGACGCTCCGGATCACGGCGTCGTCCGACGCCGACAGGCCGGTGGTGCCGATGACGTGGACGAGGCCGCGCTGGGCCGCGATCGCGACATTGGCGATGGTGGCGCCCGGCACAGTGAAATCCAGGATGCCGTCGGCCTTGGCGGACATCGACCAGAGATCGCCTGACAGTTCGATGCCGTTAGCCGGCAGGCCCGCCAGCACGCCGGCATCCTTGCCGAGCAGTTCGGAGCCCGGCGCTTCCAGCGCGCCGGCCAGCACCGCGCCCGGCGTTTCCGATATCACGCGTGTCAACGCGCGGCCCATCCGGCCGCCGGCTCCCGCAACAATCAAACGCATGTCGGGCATAGCTAATTACCTCACGTCAGCCCTATAGCCGGGACGAGGGGTTCCGGCAACAGAGCGGGCTTGCGTCCACCGCTGCCAATCAGGGCTGCGGGCCGTCAAAACCTTCTACCACGACCAGTTCGGCGATCGAATGCGGCTGCCGGCGCTTGATATTTTCCTGGTATTCCGGCGAGCGGTAGCAGGCCAGCGCGGTGTCGTAATCGGCGAACTCGATCACCACGTTGCGCGAGCGGCTTTGGCCTTCGACGCCGGTGAACTTGCC
>DASXCJ010000073.1:0-30558 GCA_036491175.1 Rhizomicrobium sp. | reverse complement strand
CTCCCGCCAGCCTTCCCAGGGCGTTACGCCCAAGTGGCCGTTGTGACGGAAGCTCTCCACGACAGTTGCGGGGCAGCGCCTTTGCGGACTTCCCTCTTAGCTCCAGATATCGCTACCCGAAGAACCGTGAACCGCTAGATGTTGTGACGAAGCGGTGACGGCGTCAAGCCTTTCTTGCCGCGATGAAGCGGTCGATCACACCATCGAGCACGTCCAGCGGCACGCGGCCGCAGCCGAGGCCGGCCTCGTGGAAGTCTTTGATGTCGTATTTGGCGCCGAGCGCCGTCTTGGCGCGCGCGCGGCCACGCGTCCATACGGTATGGCCGAGTTTGTAACTGCAAGCTTGGCCGGGGATGGTGCAGTAGCGCTCGATCTCGCGCGCCGCGAAGCCCGGCGCGCTGCCGCCATGCTCGACGAGGAACTGGACCGCCTGCTCGCGGCTCCACTTCATGTGATGAATGCCGGTGTCGACGACGCAGCGGTTGGCGCGGAAGAGCTGGAATTGCAGGTAACCGATGCGGCCGAGCGGATCGTCGTCATACATGCCGATCTCGTCGGCGAGCTGCTCGGCATAGAGCGCCCAGCCCTCGGCGTAGCCGGAGAAGCCGATGGTCTTGCGGATCAGGGGCAGGTTGGCGTTCGACAGCGCCAGCCCGCCTTCGAGCTGATGGCCCGGCAGGCCCTCATGGAAGATGGTCGTCGACAGGCACCATTTCGGCCACTCGGCGCTGTCGTGCAGGTTGAAATAGACGATGCCGGGGCGCGATCCGTCCAGCGCCGGCGCCTGGCTGAAAGCGGATGCCGCGCCGGGCTCCGTCTGCGGCGGCACGCGGCGCACCTCGAATTTGTAGTCCGGCACGCGCTTGAAGACCGTCGGCAGGTGCGGGCGGATCTCGTCCAGCCGCTGGTTGCAATAGGCGATGCACTGCGCCTTGCCGTCGTCGGTGTTGGGATAGACGCCCTGCTTGTAGAGCGCCAGCACGCGCGCGCCGACGGTGCCTTGGGTCAGGCCCTGCTTGCGCAGCAATACGTCGATGCGCGCGGAGATGTCCTTGGCCTGGTCGAGGCCGAGCTGATGGACCTCGTCCGGGCTCATGCCCGTCGTCGTCGTGGAATGCAGCGCCGCGGCATAGAATGCGTCGCCGTCCTTGAAATGCGAGGTGCCGGCGTCATGCGTCGCCACCGCGCGCATCGCCTTGGCCTGCGCGATCTGGCGGTCGAGCGCGGGTCCGATCTTGGCGTCGTAGATCGCGGCGGCCTTCGCCGCGTAGTCATCGGAGAGGCCCTTGGCCTTGGCGCGTTTGGCGATGGAGGTGACGAGCAGCGACTGATCGGCGCCGGTGCGCGTCGCGTTCATCTGCTCCAGCGTGCGGTCGAGGATGAAGTCCGGCGGCACCACGCCAAGCCCCGCATCGTGCTTCATGCGCTCGGTGTTGGCGTCGAGCTGGCCCGCGAAACCGTCGAGGCGCGAAAGATAGGCGTCGGCGTCCGCGGTGGTGTCGATCCTGTGCTTGGTGTCGAGGAAGTCCGGCACCTGCTGGTAGGAACCGGTGAGCTGGCTGACGACGTAAGGCGATGGCCCATAGGACGAGCCGCCGAACGCGAACGCCTCCACGCGCAGGCGCGAGTCGAGCGTGTAGTGGATCGTGTCGTAATTCACCCGGTCCATGCCGGAGAGCTGGCCGGCCGGGATCGCGGTCAGCCGCGCCATCTGGTCGGCCGTGTGGGCCTTGGCGGCGGCGATGCCGGTGGCGGATTCGTCGCGCAATTGGGATTTGAGGGCCGCGTTCGCGGCCTTGTCGAGACCGAGAAGCGTGGCGCTTTCCGGGTTCTCGTGCAGGTTCTCCTGGAAGAACGCGTCCATCAGCGCGTTGAGCCGGGGCGCGGCGTCCGAGGCCGGCGTCTTCGCGGCGGCTTTGTGGACGGGCGTCTTGGCCCAGGCCGGAATGGCGGCGGCGGCGGAAAGGGCGGCGGTCGAGGCAAGCAGATGACGGCGGGTAAACATGGAAATCCCCCTGGTTCGGTCCGATATCGTCTCGAGGCGCCCGGGGCGAGACTAGGGGCCCCTCGGAACCCGGGCAAGGCGGTGTTTCCGGCCCGGTGCAACTTGCCATCGGCTTGTGTCTTCAGTATCTGATCCGCCCCACGGACAGGTGGTCGAGTGGTTGATGGCACCGCACTCGAAATGCGGAGACCCTTCACGGGGTTCGTGGGTTCGAATCCCACCCTGTCCGCCAACCTACGCTGCGCAGCAGCGGAGGTTGACCTCCGGAAGCGCGCCAGCGCGTAGGGAGGCTCCATCCGTTTCGCGCAGCTTCGGTTGGCAGGCCACCCTGCGCGCAGTTTACCTCCCGAAGCGCGTTCGCACGCAGGGAGGCTTCGGTTGGCAGGCCACCCTGCGCGCAGTTTACCTCCCGAAGCGCGTTCGCGCGCAGGGAGGCTTCGGTTGGCAGGCCACCCTACGCGTGCCCTATCGTCCAGATAGCGACGCAACCGGGGAGGGCCATCGATGTGGTACGTTTACTTTCTATTGCTTTCGAACAAGGACGTCTATGTCGGCTCGACGGACGATCTTCGCGGGCGTGTCGCCAAGCACAACAAGGGTTACGTTTTGTCCACGAAACGATACCTCCTGGCGACATTGACGTCGTATGTCGCTGTTCAAGGCGAAAAGCATGCGAGAGAATTGGAGCAGTATTTCAAATCTGGGTCGGGTAAAGCTTTGGCGCGAAAACGTCTGCTCAATCTCTCCCGACAAGAATAAGCGAAAGGTGATCCATGCGAGTGAGAATTCTGACGGCGGCGCTGCTCTTTGCCATTGCGGTCCCCGTCCAGGCCCAAACCCCCACCTACAAGCTCGATCCCACGTCCAACAAGCAGTATCTCGCCGACAACGCGCACAAGCGCGGTGTCGTGGTGCTGCCGGACGGGCTGCAATATCGCGTCATCAAATCGGGCAGCGGCCAGAAGCTGCAGAGCCCGATGGACAAGGTCGCCGTCTTCTACAAAGGCTGGATGATCAACGGCAAAGTGTTCGACCAGACACACGGCCGGCCCGCGAACTTCCAACCTTCCAGCCTCATCCGCGGCTGGAGCGAAGCCCTCATGCGCATGCGCGAGGGCGATGAATGGGAGCTGACGGTGCCGGCGGCGCTCGCCTATGGCGACCGCGGCGCGGGCAACGGCCTCATCCCGCCGGGCCAGACGCTGGTGTTCGATCTCGCCGTCGTCGAGGTCGTTGCGGCGCCACAATAACGATGCCGCGCGCTCTCACCATCGGCGGCGTGACGATCCCCGGCCGCGTCTTGATCGCGCCGATGACGGGCGTGTCGGACCTTCCGTTCCGCCGCGCGGCGTCGCGCGTGGGCGCGGCCTATGTCGCGACCGAGATGGTGGCGTGCGAGAGCTTCGCGCGCGGGCGCCCCGACGTCGTACGCCGCGCCGCGGTGGGCGAAGGCCTACCGCTGACGGTGATCCAGCTCGTCGGCCGCGAGCCGCGCTGGATCGCGCGCGGCGCGGCGATGGCCGAAGCGGCGGGCGCGGATATCGTCGACTTCAACATGGGCTGCCCGGCCAAGGAAGTGACGGGCGGGCTCTCCGGCTCGGCCCTGATGCGCGACGTCGAACTGGCGGAGCGGATCATCGCCGCCTGTGTGGAGAACACGACGCGGCCGGTGACGTTGAAGATGCGGCTCGGCTGGGACGATGCCAACCGCAACGCGGCCGAAATCGCGGCGATGGCGGAGCGCGCCGGTGTGAAGGCGATCACGGTGCATGGCCGCACCCGCCAGCAATTCTACAAGGGCGTCGCCGATTGGCGGGCGGTGCGCGCGGTGAAGGATGCCGTGTCCGTGCCGGTGATCGTCAATGGCGACGTCACGGACGCATCGCGCGCGCGCGATGCGCTGGCGCAGTCCGGCGCGGACGCGATCATGATCGGCCGCGGCGCTTACGGACGGCCCTGGATCGCCGCGGCCATCGACCGCGCCCTCGAAAGCGGGGGCGAGATGGAAGAGCCGGACATGGAGGAGCGTCTCGCCATCATGCTGGAACATCTGCGCGACAGCGTGGCGTTCTATGGCGAGCATCATGGCGTGAAGATCTTCCGCAAGCATCTCGGCTGGGCCATCGAACAGGCGCCGTGGCCCGGGAGCGCGGAGGAACGGCGCGCGGCGCGGTCGCATTCGTGCCGGCTGACCGCGGCCAGGGATGTCGAGATCGCATTGACCGATTTGTGGACGCGGCCGGTATTCCAGCGCGCGGCCTGAGGGGGCATTCGTGTCGTTCAAATTCCGCAAGCTGATCGGGCCGGTGGCGGCGGCCTCGGCGCTGCTCGCGCTGATCTATTCGGCGTTCGACTGGTTCTTCGTCGCGGGGACCGGCTGGCTGCCGCTCGACAAATCGCTGGCGGACCTGGTGCTGCCGGTGGTGCTCGCCGCCGCGCTGGCGATGGTGTTCGTGCGCCGCCATATCCGCGCACTGGCGCTGCGGGAGGAGTGGAACCTGCCGCTCGTCTATCTCTTGGTCGCGGGGCTGACGGTCGCGGCGCCGACGATCGCCGCGCAGTATTATGTCGACGCGGTTGCCGGCGGCGTCACCCATGTGACGGACGTTTCACGGATCGCGAGAGCCGCGCATACCCGCTTCTATACGATCGACAAGGTCTGCGTGTTGCGCGCGCAAGCGGGCGGTTCGCCGTCCATCACGCCGCCATCGGTGTTCGGGCATGACGCCGATGTCGCGCTGTACGTTGCCGCGCCCGCCTGCGATGGCGGCGGCTGGATCGGCTATCGCTATCGCACGACGATCAATCCCGATCTCGGCGATGCGTTCGTCGACGCGGCCTACAACAAATTCGCCGCCGACGCCGAGAAGCGGTTCAATGCCGAGGATCCGGCGAAATACACCTATGTCGAGCGCGTCGGCGCGGGCTTCGACCGGCGCAATTTCGAGAAGGCGGTGGCGACCTCGCCGATGCACGAAACGTCGCCCACCGTGTTCCTTCCGCATGAGGGCGACGTCGCCGTGCGCGGGCGCTCGTTGCCGCCGCTCATTGCGGTGGCCTTCGTGGGATTGAATCTTTTATGGCTGGCGATGGTGCTGCTCACGCCGCTCAGCAAGGAGCGGCCGGTGGAAATGCCGCGCGATCCGGAAGAGCCGAGGCCGTTCCGCTACGTCTTCGTGCCGTCGCGCGCGAGCTACGGATTGCCGCTCCTGATCGACACGAATGTCCTTGTGTTCCTCGCCATGGTGCTGAGCGGTCTGGGCATCGCCTCGTTCCAGACCGACGACCTCATCGCCTGGGGCGCGAATTCGGCGCAACAGCTGCATGGGGTTGGCTGGCTGCGGCTGATCACCAGTCAGTTCGTCCATGCCGGCTTCGCCCATATCGCGAGCAACATGTACGCGCTCGTGTTCATGGGATTGTTCCTCGCCCCTGTCATGCGCAACTGGGGCTTGATCGCGTCCTATCTCGTCTGCGGCCTCGGCGGGGCCATCGCCAGCGCGGTCGTGCATCCCGATGTGATCAGCGTCGGCGCGTCGGGCGCGATCATGGGGCTCGCCGGCATCCTGCTGGCGCTGTTCCTGCTGGGCGATTGGCGGCTGATGCACGCGCCCCGCGCCATCGTCATGAACGTGATCCTGGCCGTGGGGCTCACCCTGGGCCAGGGCTTCGTCATCGCCGAGGTCGACAACGCCGCTCATATCGGCGGCCTCGTCACCGGCTTCGTGCTCGGCCTCGTGCTGCACTACACGGGCAGGAACAGGCGGCCGGCGTTTCCACAAACGGGCTGATTTGGCCGCCCGATCGTCACTTGCCGTTCAGCACCGCCGTCGCCTTGTCGAGCTCGGCGCTGTAGGCGCTGAGCACGCCCGCGGTGACGCCGACATATTTCGACGCTTCGGCGTAACGTTCGTCCTCGATCGCCTCGCGCACGCCGGGCAGCGTCTTGGCGCCGTAGCCCGTGAGGCGGCCCGGCGCGTAGATGATGTTCTGGAACCAGGGCCGGCCGGGCAGCCCGACATGGTCCGGCGCGAGCGTCTGGTCGATCTTCTGCATGACGGCCATCAGCCTGGCGCGCGCGGGCGGGGCGAGACGCGCCGCGTTCTTCGCAAACGCGGCATCGTAGGCGGACGCGCTGGTCTTGAGCTTCGCCGAAGCCTTGTCCAGCGCGCCGAAATCGATCTTCGGCACCGGCTTCAGCGCGGTGGGCAAGCCGCTCGACTTGGTCGGGTCGGCGCTGAGCTCGAACGCCTTGTCGGTGAGGAGCTTGGCCTGCACGCCTTGCGCCTCGCGCTTGTCGTCGGCGAGCTTCTTCAGCTCGGCGATGTAGCCGGTCATCTTGTCGGCGAAGTCGCCGGCGTTCTGCACCGGCAGGTCGGTGTCCGCGGCGCGCATGATCATGCGGCCCACGGTCTTGGCCAGCACCGCCTCGTAGACGAAGCCAGGATCGCCGAAGCGGTCGTAATGCTCGAACGTATCGTAGCGCGAATGGTAGACGCCGCCGCTCGAGCCCTCGTCGCCATATTCGATATCGAGAGAAGGAATGCCCAGATGCTCCAGGAACGCGGAATAATCCGAGCCCGAGCCGAGCGGCTCGATGGGAAGGTCGCGCTTGGGATCGGCGGCGACCTTCGCGTCGGCCTTCAGCCGCGCCACCGTCGCCGGATCGTGGCTGGGCGGCGCCAGCGCCTCGACGCGGATGTGCGCCCGCGCCCGCGCGGCCACGCTCACACGCGTCTCCGGATCGGTGACGTCGTTGGCGGCCTGGGTGACGAAATGCTCCAGGTCGTGATTGCCGCCGACGCCGAGGAAACCGCGACCGTTGGAATCGGAGTTGAGATAGAAGACCGCCTTCTGCTTCAACTCCGCCGCATGAGCCTCGACCCATTCGGTCGAGCCGAGCAGGCCCGGCTCCTCGCCGTCCCAACTCGCATAGACGATGGTGCGCTTGGGCCGCCAGCCTTGCTTGGCAAGCTCGCCCATCGCCTTCGCCTCTTCGAGGAGCACGACCTGGCCGGAAAGCGGATCGTTGGCGCCGAAGACCCAGCCGTCATGATGATTGCCGCGCACGATCCACTGGTCCGGCTGCTCGCTGCCCTTCAAGGTGGCGATGACGTCGTAGATCGGCTTCAGGCTCCAATCCGATTTCACCGCGAGATGGACGTTCGCCGCACTCGGCCCGACGCGATAGGTGATCGGCAGCGCGCCGCGCCAGCCGCCCGGCACGACCTGTCCGCCGAGCGCGGCGAGCAGCACCTGCGCATCGGCATAGGAGATCGGCAGCGCCGGGATCTTGAGGATGACCGGCGAGGTTTCGCGCGTCAGCCGCTTGGCGTCAGCCGTCGCGCCGACGCCGGGCGTCAAGGGATCGCCGGCGAACAAGGTCATGTCGACGACCGAGCCGCGCTGGAAGCCGTGCGGCGGACGCGCCGGGCCTTGCGGATAGGTGGACTCGACCGCGTAGCCGTCGTCGCCCGGATCGGAATAGATCAGGCAGCCGATCGCACCATGCTCATAGGCGAGTTTCGGTTTAAGCCCACGCCAGCCCGCGCCATAGCGCGCGATGACGATCTTGCCCTTCACGCTGACACCCATGCGCTGCAGCGCCTTGTAATCGTCGGGCATGCCGTAATTGACGTAGACCAGCGGGGCCGTCACGTCGCCGTCGCCCTGGTAGGCAAGATAGGCGGGCAGCGCCGGCGTCTTGGCCGTGGCGCTGCTGTCTCCGGGGATCGGCGGCTCCTGCAGCATCGCCTTGTAGGATTTGGCGCCGGTCAACTCGACCGCCTCGCTGATCGGCGTGGGATAGAGCACCTGGAAGGTCTCGATATGCGCATCCCAGCCGAACTTCTGGAACTGGTCGCGTTCCCATTCGGCGTTGGCCTTGTCGTGGGCGGTGCCGACATGGTTGGGCTCCGCCGACATCAGTTTGTTCCAGGCGCGCATCTCGTCGGATTTGATGGAGGCGTCGAAGGATTTCTCCAAGGTGGCCTGGCTGGGCGGCGCGGTTCCGGCGGCCGCCGCCGCGATGGATACGAGACAGGCGCCGGCCAGCAATGCGATTCGAGACATGATCTTCCCCACAGATTCGATGTGCGCTCGGGCGCGGAGATTATCGAGGTGGAGGCGGAGGCGCAAAGCCGCCATTGCCGCATTCCAGTCCCGCCCTTTAAGCTTGGCGCCATGCCAGGCAGCCAGGACTTCACCCAAGACCCGCGCAATGCGAGCGTCCTCATCTATCTGAACGGCGACCTCGTCCCGCGCGACGAGGCCAAGGTCTCCATCTTCGATGCCGGCTTCGTGCTCGGCGACGGGGTGTGGGAGGGCATCCGCCTGCACAAAGGCGGGCTCCTCTTCCTTGAGGCCCATCTCGACCGGCTGTTCGCGGGGGCGGCCGCCATCGGGCTCGAAATCGGGCTGTCGCGCGAGGGTGTGGTCGCCGCGCTGAAGCGCACCATCGTGGCCAACGGCATGCAGACCGGCGTCCATATCCGCCTGATGGTGACGCGCGGGCCGAAGAAGGCCCCGAACCAGGACCCGCGCAACGCGCTCGGCCGCCCG
The DNA here is from genome assembly GCA_036491175.1 of Rhizomicrobium sp. GTDB lineage: Bacteria > Pseudomonadota > Alphaproteobacteria > Micropepsales > Micropepsaceae > Rhizomicrobium. The sequence continues at coordinate 21,992 of DASXCJ010000073.1, read as the reverse complement.
ACCATGGCGATCGTGGCCGAGCACAAGGAGCCGAGCGAGGAGATCGTCACGCAGGGGCTCAAGCTCGTCACCTCGTCTATCCGCTGCACGCCGGCGGATATGTTCGACATGCGGCTCAATTCGCACAGCCGGCTGAATCTGATCCGCGCGCTGCTCGACGTGATGGACAAGGGCGCGGACGAGGCGCTGATGCTCGATCCCGCCGGTTTCGTGTCGAGCTGCAACGCCACCAACTTCTTCTGGGTGAAGGACGGCGAGGTGCGCAGCTCCACGGGAGAATTCTGCTTCAACGGCGTAACGCGGGCGAACGTCATCATGCTCTGCCGTGACAACGAGATTCCGATCCGGCTGGAGGATTTCGCGCTGGAGGATGTGCACGGCGCGGACGAGGCCTTCGTCACCGGCACCTTCGGCGGCCTCACCCCCGTGCGCGAGGTCGACTTCCATGTGCTGCCGGGGAAATTGCCTGGGCCGATGACCAAGACGCTGCGCGAGCTCTACGCGGCGCTGAAGGATTCCGATGTCGGGCGATGATATCCGCATCGCCATGTGGTCCGGCCCGCGCAACATCTCCACCGCGATGATGCGCGGCTTCGAGAACCGCGACGATACGGTGGTCATCGACGAGCCGTTCTACGCCGCCTATCTCGCCGGGACCGGCCTCGACCATCCGATGCGGGAGGATGTGCTGGCCTCGCAGCCGAACGATTGGCGCGAGGTTGTGAAAGGCCTGCTCGCGCCGCAGACGCGGCCGGTCTTCTACCAGAAGCACATGACGCATCACATGCTGCCGGAATTCGGTCTCGATTGGGTGAAGGCGTGCCGCAACGCCTTCCTCATCCGCGCGCCGGAAGAAGTGTTGTCGTCCTATACCGAGAAGCGCGCCGAGGTGAGCCTGGCCGATATCGGCTTCGTGCAGCAGGGCGAATTGTTCGACCGCGAGGCGGCGCGCCTGGGCCATGCGCCGCCTGTGATCGAGTCCAGCGATGTGCTGAAGAACCCGCGCCGCGCGCTGACGGCGTTGTGCGGCGCGCTCGGCATTGCGTTCTCGGAGAAGATGTTGCGTTGGCCCGCGGGCCGCCGCGACAGCGACGGGGCATGGGCGCCCGCCTGGTACGACGCGGTGGAGCGCTCCACCGGCTTCGGCGCCACTCGCGAAAAAGCCAAGCAACCCTTGGCCGATTCGCTCAAGCCCATCGCGGAAGCGGCGCGCGTCTATTATGAGAAGCTTTCGGCGCATAGGCTTGTCCTATGACGATTCACGACCAGCGCGGCGGCGAGGCGAAATCGGTGGCCATCGTCGGCGGCGGTTTCGCCGGCGCGCTGTTCGCGCTCAAGATCAGCGCCGCGCGTCCGGATTTCCGCGTGTATCTGATCGAGCGCCAGGGCCGTCATGGCCGCGGCGTCGCCTATGGGGCGTGCGCGCCGTATCACCTGCTCAACGTGCCGGTGCCGCGCATGGAGCTTGGCCTGTCGCCGAGTTTCACCGATTGGCTGCGCGCGAACCGCCCGGCGATGCTCGACGCGGCGCTGGCCGATGCCGACGGCGATCTCGGCGCCGCCTTCGTGCCGCGGCAGGCGTTCGGCGATTATCTCGAGGAGGGCATCTCGCAAGCCGGCGGCATCGCGCTGCTGCGCGGGCAGGCCGTGCGCGCGCTCGATGCGCCCAAGCGCGGCGTGCTGCTGGAGGACGGCCGCGAGATCAAGGCGGACTTCGTCGTGCTCGCGGCGGGCAACCTGCCGCCGCGGCCAGTGCCGGTGAAGGACGGTGCGTTCTACGACACGCCGGCCTATGTGCCCGATCCCTGGGCCAAGGATGCGTTCGACGACATCGCGCCCGATGCACCGGTGCTGATGATCGGCACCGGCCAAACCATGGTCGATGTCGCGCTGAAGCTGGCGGAGGACGGCCATACCGGTCCGATGCACGCGGTCTCGCGCCGGGGCTTGTTGCCGCTGGTGCACCAGGCCGGTGGCAAATGGGAGCCGTTCGCCAGACCGGACACGCCGCTCGCCCTGATGCGCACCATCCGTGCTGCGGCGAAGGAGGCCGGAGCGAAAGGCGTTCCGTGGCAGCGCGTGATCGACGCGGTGCGCCCCAACATCGCCCAGCTCTGGCACGCCTGGAGCGAGAAGCAACGCCGCCAATTCCTGCGCCACGCCCGCGCGCGCTGGGACGTGCACCGTTCCCGCATGCCGCCGCGCGTAGCCGCGATGCTGCAGGTGCTCATCGATCGCGGGCAATTGACGGTCGCGGCGGGCCGTATCGCCGCTTATCGCCGCGATGCGGTGGTGCTGGCCAACGGCGCAACATTGCAAGCGCGTCATGTGATCAATTGCACGGGGCCGAGCGGCGATCTCGCCCGCATCGCGATCCCGTTGATCGCCGATCTCAAGCGGCGCGGCTATCTCGTGCCAGATCCGCTGGGCCTGGGCCTGGAGACGGAGGATTGCGCGGCGCGCGACTCCACCGGCCGGGCGTCCACCTGGCTCTACGCGTTGGGGCCGCTGACGCGTCCGGCCTGGTGGGAGATCACGGCGGTTCCGGAGATCGCGGTGCAGGTGGACCGGCTGGTGCGCGCATTAACCGAACCGAAGCAGGACATGGCGCGTCCCGTGCTGGCCGAAGCCTTCGTCGATCTTGGCGCCGGAATCTGACGGCCGCTCCGCGGAGGGCCGTCCTGCGCATTTCGCAGATGCGGAAAACTACCAGCAAACACAGGAAATTGATGGTTTTGCCACAGAGGGGCCAGCTTGCCGTTCGGCCTGCGGAGTCCTAGCTCTTCAAGGCTCAATGAGGGGAGTTCCTATGCTCGATCGCCGCACGCTTTTGTTGACGGGCGCCGCCAGTTGCGTGGCCCTGGGGTCGCCGGCGTTGGCCAAGACCAAGAAGATGATGGCTCCGCCGGTTGCCGCCGCCGATGGCGGCGAGGCGCTCAACAAGCTGTTCGACCTCTTCGTCAGCGAGAATCTCGACCAGTCGCCGACTTTCGCCACGTCGCTCGGCATCGACACCGGCGCGCGCGCCCATCAGCGTTCCGAAATCGACGACAATTCGCTCGCCGGCTACGCGAAGGGCAAGACGCTCATCTCGAGCCAGCGCCAGCGCCTCGAGGCTTTCGACCGCAACAGCGTCACCGGCAACGACAAGATCAGCTACGACGTCGTGCTGTTCAGCCTGAAGAACAATGACGAGGCGGACAAGCGCTATGAATTCGGCGGCGGCGGCGCGGGTTCGCCTTACATCCTGAGCCAGCTCACCGGCTTCTACAATTCCTTCGCCGACTTCCTCGACAGCGTGCAGCCGGTCGAGACCAAGGACGACGCCGACGCCTATATCGCCCGCCTCGACAAGATCGACGCCGCGCTCGACAACGATTCCGAGGTGACGCGCCACGACGTGGCGCTGGGCGTGATGCCGCCGGACTTCGCGCTCGACAAGACGCTGACCCAGATGGGCGCGTTGCGCGCCGTCGCCGCCGACAAATCGGTGATGGTCTCCTCGCTCGCCAAGCGCGCCGCGGACAAGAAGATCGACGGCGACTGGGCGGGCAAGGCGACCAAGCTCGTCAGCGAGAAGGTCTATCCCGCGCTCGACCGCCAGCTCGCGCTGGTCAAGGAGCTGCGCGCCAAGGCGAACCATGACGCCGGCGTGTGGAAGCTGCCCAACGGCGAGCAATATTACCGCGACAGCGTGCTGTTCTGGACGACCTCGACCATGTCGCCGGCCGACATCCACCAGAAAGGCCTCGACGTCGTCGCCGACTACACCAACCGCATCAATGACGAGATGAACAAGCAAGGCCTGACCAAGGGCGCCGTCGGCGAGCGCCTGCGGCAGATGTATGACGATCCCAAGTTCCGCTATCCGAACACGGATGCCGGCAAGGAGAAGCTGCTCGCCGACCTGAACACGAAGGTGCAGGTCATCCGCGCCAAGCTGCCGGAATATTATGGCGTGCTGCCCAAGGCCGATCTCGTGATCAAGCGCATCCCTCCTTACACCGAGGCCGGCGCGCCGGGCGGCTACTACAACAACGGCTCGCTCGATGGGAAGCGGCCGGGCATGTACTATATCAACCTGCGCGACACCGCCGAGGTGCCGAGCTGGACCTTGCCCACGCTCACCTATCATGAGGGCATTCCGGGCCACCATCTGCAGCTTTCGATCCAGCAGGAGGCCAAGCTGCCGATGATCCGCAAGCTGTCGTTCTTCTCCGCCTATATCGAAGGCTGGGCGCTCTATTCGGAGCAGATGGCCGACGAGATGGGCATGTATGCGGACGATCCGTGGGGCCGCATCGGCTACATGCACGACGCCATGTTCCGTGGCGTGCGCCTCGTCGTCGACACCGGCATGCACGCGATGAAGTGGACCCGCGAGCAGGCGATCAAATATTACGTCGACACCTTGGGCGACCAGGATGCATCGGCGATCACGGAGATCGAGCGCTATTGCGTGCAGCCGGGCCAGGCTTGTGGCTACATGCTGGGCAAGCTCGAGATCCTGCGCCTGCGCGAAAAGGCCAAGACGGCGCTGGGCGCGAAGTTCGACATCCGAAGCTTCCACGCCGCCATCCTCGTCTGCGGCGCGGTGCCGCTCGCGGTGCTGGAAACGATCGTCGACAACTACATCGCGGCGAACAAGTAAAACCACCTCCCCCTTGAGGGGAGGTCGAAAATGCGCAGCATTTTCGGGCGGGGGGCATGCACCGACAGCGGAGCTAGCCCCCTTCCCGAAATTTGCTGCGCAAATTGTCGGCCCTCCCGCAAGGGGAGGGCGGTCTTTCAATGCGGATTCGTCGCCGGCCTGAGCGCGGACTGGTCGAGCACGCCCGGCGTGTCCCATCGGCCTTCGGGGCGCACGATCACGTAAGGATCGCTCATCATGGTGATGGGGTCGCTATGCGGCTCCAACTCGGCATAGACCTCGACATATTCGTGGTCGGAGAACACCAGCGGGAAGTTCTTGCCGAGCGGCTTCAGCCCGAACTTGCTCCAGAAGCGCAGCAGCCGCTTCTGCGCGTGGCCGTAGAGATTGCGGTAGCCCTTGCGGCGCACGATCTCGATGCCGGTATCGACGACGAGCTTGGGCAGCAGCGTGCGGCGGTATTTGGGCATCACCGCCAGGCGCTCCATCTTCGCGAACTCCGCGAAATAGCGCAGGCGCAGCGCCGCGGCGGGTATGTTGTTGACATAGCCGATGATGTGCGTGGCGCAGAAGTCGTTGCCGTCGAACTCTTCGTCATACGGGCAGTCCTGCTCGCTCATGAACACGGCGGCGCGTAGCGCGAAGACCTTGGCGATGGCGTCGGGCGTGGCGGCGATCTCGGCCTTCATTTCCATTTGACGCTCTCCTGCTCGAGCTTGGCCGACACCGCTTCGCTGACCTCGGGATCGAGACGGAAGAGATCGCCCAGGCCCTTCTCGCTCGGCCGCGCGCCGACGAAGCCGTAGCCCTTGATGGTGGAGAGGCCGCCCAGCGTTCCGGCCTTGGCGTAGATCGGCACGCCGCCATAGCGGTCCTTGCCCAGCGCCTTGGCGATGAGCGGGGTGGCGAGGCGGGCGACCTTCTTGGCCACGATCGCCCAGACATAGATCACGGCCGGGCGGGTGCCTTCGGTGGCGAGTTGGGCGAAGTCCGGATTGAGGGCGTCGAAGCTGCCGTCCTCGAGCGCGACCTGGCCGGCAGCGTTCAGATGGAGGAAGCCGTAATAGCCGATAAACGCAGACGTCTCCTCGGCAGAGCCAGTCTTGTTATAGTAAACACCCCAGAAACTATCCCTGTTGTGTTTATACACGTCCTGCACAAGACTTAGGGGGGCCACGTTATCCGAGATTTCGGTTTGGCTCAGCGTGTACAGGTTGCCGATTTCTTGATCGCTTGGATGACGTACGAATATAATGCCCCCATCCGGAAGACGGGCTGAAGGCGAACTCGTGACTGAGTTCTGTGCTAAGTATATGATATCGCTCAGGTTTGACTTCATCGCAGAACCCCGGTAACCCTCTGTTCTTGTTCGCTGGCTGTCATGTCTTTTCAGACTAAGCCGCCAGTTAGTGTACTATTTTGTATCAGTCTCCTGGTGCGGGAAACAACCATGATCGAATTGCCTTATACGGAAATCTCTGAACAGATCATTCCGGACGGGGTGGACTGGGACGACTTCCGTGTGTTCCTGGAGGTCGTGCGCGCCGGCAGCTTCAACCGTGCCGCCGCCAAGCTGAAAATGACCCAGCCGACCGTCAGCCGCCGCCTGCTGAGGCTGGAGACGGCCATCGGCGTGCGCCTGTTCGACCGTGATCGCCGGGGCCCGCGCCTCACCTATGAAGGCCAGCGCATCTTCAACGACGCCAATGCCGCCCAGGTCGCGCTCACCCGCGCCGCGACCCAGGCCTCCAGCGCCGCCGCCAGGGTCGAGGGCGACTGCAAGATCTTCATGGGCGATGGCATCGCCTCATATTGGATGACGCGCTTCCTCGCCCCCTTCTTCACCCGCTACCCGAACATCGAATTGAAGCTATTCGGCGCCTACGACACCGCGGCGGACAAGCGCGAGATATTCGATCTCCATGTCCATTACTACGAGCCCGCGGAGTCCGATCCGGTCGCAATCCGGTTGGGCACCATGCACTTCATCCCGTTCGCGAGCCGCGACTACATCCGCGCCAACGGCGCGCCGCGCAACACCGACGATCTCGGCCGTCATCGGTTGCTCGATCTGGCGGTCTATCTGGCGGACATGGGATCGTGGGCGAGTTGGTCGCGCGAGGATTCGGACAAGCACACGGTGCTGTTCACCAATCTCAGCGCCTGCCTCGGAGAGGCGGTGCGTTACGGCGCCGGCATCGCGCTGTTGCCGACCTATGCGCCGCTGGTCGACGACAATTTCGTGCCGTTGGAGATCGGGGTGCGCTTCCAGGCGCCGATCTTCGTCTCCTATCAGCGCGAGGCGGCGAAGAAATGGCCGGTGCGCGCGACCATCGACTTCCTGCGCACAAACGTATTCGACAAGAAGAACATGCCCTGGTTCCGCGACGCCTATGTCTCGCCGTCCGAGGATTGGCCGAAGAAGCTGACGACCCTGCTCAAGCAGGCTGCCGAGCAGGAAGACGCGGACGGCGCGCCGAAGCGGCAGACGGCGCCGGTCCACAATCGCCGCATGCGGCTTCCGGAGTAACGTTCGTTACTTTTTTGGGGCGCATCATCAGCCGCCCCAGCATCCAATGCGTGGCCTCGCGCAGCACGCTCTCGCCATCGCGCCAATGCAGCAGCATGTGCGGCGCGCCCGCGAATTCAAGCCAGCTTTTGTCGCCGCCGAGATTGCCGTGCAGGCTGCCGATGCAGGCTTTGCGCAACAGGTCGTCCTTTCCGGCAACGAGGGTGAGCGTGGGTGCCGTCACGTTGCGGGCTTCCTTTACCGCGTTGTAGCCCAGCGCCACGAGGCCGGTGAAAATCTCCGGCTTGATGCCGTTCATCACCAAGGGATCGCCCATCAGGCGGATCGCGGCCGACGGCGTCAGCTCCCAGCCGCTCACCCGCTCGAACACCAATTCGCAATTGCGCTTCCAGAAACGGATCAGCCGCGTCGTCCAGTCGTAGAACACGCGGCGGATAGCGGATGCGAGCGCGCCCGGCGCGACCAGCACAAGGCCGTCGGCCTTCAGCGACCGGTATCTGGCGGCGGCATGCACGGCCACCGCACCGCCCATGCTTTCGCCCAGAATGAACAACGGCAACTCCGCATCCACGCGCCGGCGCAGGAAGGCGGCGGCGTTGGCGGCATCTTCCGCGAGACGTTCGCTGCCGGCCCAATTGCCGCGCGTGGCCGTCGCGCCGAAGCCGCGCTGATCGTAGGCCAAACAACTGAATCCGCGCTGCGCGAGCTTGGGCGCGATCTCGTCGAATGCGCCGCTGTAATCGCAAGCGCCGTGCAGCAGGAGCAACAACGCACGCGGCTCATTCGCGCGCCAGAAGCGGTAGGGCAGGTTCGCGCCGTCGGAGGCTTGGAACACGCCGCAGCGCACGTGGGATTGCGGGTCGAGTGCGGCAAGCGACCAGCGGATGTCGTCCAGCCGGTGCTCTTCCGGCCAAGGCTGGGCCGGTCTGAATCCGAACTGGAAGATAGCCGCCATGGCGGTGATGAAATCTCGATGGTCCCACTATGAAAATGTGCGGATTGCCCGAATGTTCCTGATGCCGCATGCGCCGCGAAAGCAACAAGAAAGCGCGCGCGGCATTTGCCACGTGCGCTTTCTTGGTTCGGCTCGAGTCGCTATCCGCCCGCGACCCTGCGCCCGGCCACCAGGCCGAGCACGAGGAAGATCACGAAGATCGCGACGAAGATGAAGAACAGGATCTTGGCGATGTCGATGGAGGCGCCGGCGACATTCGTGAAGCCCAGCGCTGCCGCGACGAGTCCCAGGATCAGGAAGATGACGGCCCAACGAAGCATGGTGTCCCCATGGAAATGGATGCGCTCTTGTGAATGGGGAGCGCGCCGGATGGTTCCATGTGGAAGAGGCCGTCCCGGAAGACCGAGCGCACCCGCACAAGGGGGTTGGGGCCTTAGGCGAAACGCCGGCGCCCCCGGGACGTGGAATCAAGCTAGAGCAGGCGAATGCCGCTCTCTTGGACACAAACGACAACGGCTGGGCCGGAAACGACGAGATAAAGAAGAACCCGCCCCTTGTGGGCGGGTCGAAAAATGCCCTTCGCATTTTTCGGGGCGGGGGCCGAGTTCAACGTCTGCTCCGGCCCCCGCCCCGAAATTTTGCTTCGCAAAATTGTCGACCCGCCCACAAGGGGCGGGTGCGTTCTTACTTCTTCGGCTTTTGGAACTTGTAGATGAACTGGTCCGTGTGGCCGCGGATGGATTTGTCGAAGACGAGCGCGGTGTGCGGATCCTGTGGATTGCGCAGCACCTTGCTCTCGCCGGCGAACTTGAATCCGGCCGCTTCCACTTCCTTCTTCACCACTTCGGGATCGATGCGGTGGAGCGTGTCGGTGTCGCGCAGGCCCGAGCCCTTCTCGGCGGCGTGATCGAGGATCACGTAATAGCCGCCGGGCTTCAGCGCGTCGTAGATCGCCTTGTTGGCGACAGCGAGATCGACCGGCCCGGTGAACTTGTCATGCAGGTCGTGATAGTTCTGCGACGTCCACACCACGTCGACCGGCTCGGGCAATTGGAATTTGGTGATCGACTGGTGGATGAAGTTGAAGTTCGGATATTTCGGATCGCCGCCCGTCGGCACCGGAATGCTGCGCTTGGCGAAGGCGGCGTCGAATTCCGTCGGCTCGAAGCCGTAGACCCAGCCCTTGGGTCCGACGGCGGCGGCGAAGAGGCGCGAGAAATAGCCCTTGCCGGGGATGACATCGACGACCTTCATGCCGGGCTTGATGCCGGCGAATTCCATCATCTCAGCCGGCTTGCGGTCCGCGTCGCGCGCGGTGTCCGCGTCGGGCCGGTTCTTGTCGGCGACGGCGGCGGAGATATAGGCCGGTGTCTTCGCGGCAACAGGGGCCGCCGCAAAGGCGAAGCCGAGCACCGCTGCGGCCAGAATAGCGCGTTTCATGAAGTCCCTCCCAGGATAGGATCGCACTCTATCCCTTGCGCCGCTTCAGGACCACATCGCCATGCGCATTGCCGTCATTTCCACACTTCTGGCCGCGTTGGTCTCTGCGGCGAACGCGGACGAGGTTGTGCGCGTCACCGCCGCGCGCCTGCCGGAGCCTGTCGGCAATGCCGCCTTCTCGAACACGGTGCTGGACGCGACGGAGCTGTCGAAGTTCGACCAGATCGACACGGCGCTGGAGCAGGTGCCGGGCGTGTCACTGTTCCGCCGCTCGATCAGCCTGAATTCCAACGCGACGACGGAAGGCATCTCCATGCGCGGCATCGCGCCATCGGGCGCGGGGCGCGCGCTGGTGATGCTCGACGGCGTGCCGGTGAACGATCCCTTCGGCGGCTGGGTGATCTGGAGCGCGCTGCCGAGCGAGGATATTCGCAGCGTCGACGTCGTGCGCGGCGCGGGCGCGGGGCCTTACGGCGCCGGCGCCCTCACCGGCACGATCCTTTTCAGCGAGCGCGACACCAGCGACGGCGTCGCCATCGCCGATGCGTCCGCCGGCTCGCTCGGCACCGCGCGCGCGGGCGGCTCGGGTGGGACCGATCTCGGCAAGCTCGACCTCTTCGCCAGCGCCTGGGGCGAACGCTCCAATGGCTGGATCCCCGCCGATCCGCGGGATCGCCGCGCGGCCGACAATCATCTCTGGTTCGGCGCGGGCGAGGCGAGCTTGCGCGGCCAGATGGAGTTGGGCGGGGGCGCGATCGCCTCGGCGCGCGTGGAATATTACGACGAGGCGCGCGGCGCGGGTCTCGCCGGCGCGGATTCCGAAGCCGACGGCGTGATCTCGAGTCTGACCATCGCCAAGCAAGCAGGCGGCGGCGATCTCGGCTGGCGGCTGCAAGGCTGGATGATCGACAGCGGATTCCGCAACGTCTCGGTCTCCGTCGCGCCCGACCGCAGCTTCACGACGCCTGCTAACGATCAATATGCGATCCCGGCAACGGGTTACGGGTTCAACGCGGCGCTGCTCGGCGATGCCGGACCGTTCAAATGGGAAGCGGGCGGCGATGCACGCCTCGATAGCGGCGAGTCGCGCGAGTTGTTCTCGTTCAACGGCACGGATTACACGATGAAGCGCCGTTCCGGCGGCATGGAGACCATCGCCGGGCTCTATGGCGAAGGCGCGTACCACGATGGGCCGTTGCTTCTCACGCTTGGTGCGCGCGGCGACTACTGGTCCACGGCGCAAGGCCATCTGGTGCAAGGTTCGCGCGCGGTCGGCGCGCCGCAGACCACGACGGATTTCCCCGGCCGCAGCGGAACGGTGCCGACGGGGCGGGGCGGGGCGCGCTACGATTTCACGGATGGCGTTCTTGGTGGGGAGTATCTGCGCGCCGCCGCCTATGAAGGTTTCCGCGTGCCGACCTTGAATGAATTGTATCGCCCGTTCCGCGTCGGCAACGTCACGACCGGCGCCAATGCCGGGCTGAAGCCGGAGAAGCTCTACGGCTTCGAACTCGGCTGGGGCGGCGATATGGGCAGCGTGCAGTGGAACGCGACGGGCTGGTGGAACCAGCTCCACGACGCCATCGGCAACGCGACCACCGGCGTGAATGCCTTGCAGCGCCGCAATATCGGCGACATCGAGGCGCTCGGCTTCGAAGGCGATCTCGCCTGGCATGTTTCGGATGAATTCCAATTGCGTTCGGCGCTGTCGATCACCGATGCGCGCGTACACCAGAACCTGAAATCCGTGCCGCCGGGCGAACCGCTGATCACCGGTAACCGTCCCGCGCAGGCGCCCGGCACTGTCATCACCGGCGGCGCGACCTGGTCGCCGCTCGATGTGCTGCATCTCGATGCCGACGTGCATTGGGAAGGCCGCCGTTTCGAGGACGACCAGAACACGCTGCGTCTCGGCTCCGCCTTCGTGCTCGATCTGCGCGCGACGTGGATGTTCCAACCGGAATGGGCCGTCTACGGCGTCCTCTACAACGCGACGAACGCCGACGTGGCCACGGGCGAGACCAGCACGATCACGACCGGCGGAAGCACCCACGAAGTGGTGAGCCTCGGCCAGCCGCGAACGTTCGAGATAGGGGTTACGTTCTTACCGTCGCCCTGAGCCTCTTAGCTGCGCTCCACCGTCTGTGTGGCCGCGTCCAGGGCTGCGGCGATGTTCTCGGCCGTCGGTTTGTCGAGGCCGCCGCGCCGCAGACGCAGCCGCAAGGCAAGTCTCAAGTTCTCCATTGCGCGGATGACCGGCGCGGGCACGTCACGCACGCTGCCGGATCCGGCGCGGGTGAGGAGCTCGTCCGCCGCCGTGCGATTGGCGGCGAGGAAGGCTTCGCCCTCCGGCGTGATGCTGTAGCTCTTGCGGCCCGCGCCTTCGGTGTCGATGGCCGCGTAGCCCATGTCGTCGAGCCAGGCGAGCGTCGGGTAGATCACGCCGGGGCTGGGCGCGTAGCTGCCGCCGAAGCGCTCTTCGATGAGCTTGATGAGCTCATAGCCGTGGCGCGGCTGCTCCGCGATCATCGCGAGCAGCAAGAGGCGAAGCTCGCCGTAGTCGAACAGCCTGCCGCGCGGGCCATGGCGATGGCCATGCCGATGCCGGCCGTGATGGTGAGGATGATGACGATCCGACAGATCGTCCGTGTGGTAATGGCGGTCGAAGCCGTCCATATGTCTGTGTCTCATAGATTCCGATATATATCTAGATATATCTAAATTCAAGATATATCGGAAATATTTTGGAATCCAAATAATTTCAAAGGCTTAGCGTAGCCCCAGATCGCGCGCGATGATGCCGCGGAGGATTTCCCGCGTTCCGCCGCGCAAGGAGAAGGAGGGCGACACTTGCAGCAGATAGGCGAGGGTGTCGTTGAACGCGCCGGGCAGCGACGGGTCCATGGTCTCGCGCGCGATGCCCTGGATGGCGCGGGGAATGTCCTGTTCGAAGCCTGTCCCGAGGTCCTTGACGATGGAGGCCTCGACGATAGGCTGGTTGCCCGCCGCAAGCTGGCCCGCGACCGAGATCGACATCTGCCGCAAGGTCCAGAGCTCGGACATGAAACGGCCGATCAGCATCCGCTCGGATTCGGCCGGCTCGTCGCCCACCGCGCGGATGAATTCGAGATAGAGGCGCAAGGAGGAGAGGTAACGTTCGGGACCGCTGCGCTCATAGGCAAGTTCGGCGGTGACCTGCCGCCAGCCGTCGCCTTCGCCGCCGATCATCATCTCTTCCGGCACCAGCACGTCGTCGAAGAACACTTCGTTGAAATGCGAATGGCCGACGAGGTCGACGACCGGCTTCACCGTCAGCCCGGGCGTCTTCATGTCGACGAGGAATTGGGTGAGGCCGGCATGGCGCGAGCCCTCCTCGCCGGTGCGCACCAGCGCGATCATCCAATGCGCGTTCTGGGCGTTGGAGGTCCAGATCTTCTGGCCGTTGATGACCCAGCCTTCGTTCGTCTTGCGCGCGCGCGTGCGCACGCTGGCGAGGTCGGAGCCGGAGCCCGGCTCGCTCATGCCGATGCAGAAATAGGTCTCGCCACGCGCCATGCCGGGCAGGAGCCGCTCGCGCTGTTCCTCGGTGCCGAAGCGCAGCAGGAGAGGGCCGCTCTGCCGGTCGGCGACCCAATGCGCGCTCACCGGCGCTCCCGCCGCCAGCGCTTCCTCGAGCACGACGTAGCGCTCGACATAGGAACGTTCGTGACCGCCATATTTCTTGGGCCAGGTCATGCCGATCCAGCCCTTGGCGCCGAGAGCCTTGGAGAAATCGGGATTGAAGCCGGACCAGGAATGGGCGCGCCGGTCGGGCGGCGTCTCGCCCATCCATTCGCGCAGGAAGCCGCGAACCTCGCCCCTGAGGGCTTCGGCTTCCCGCGGCAGATCGTAGGGCTCGAATTTGAAACTAGGCACGCGTCAACCGGAATTGTCCCACATCGATCGACCCTGCCCGAAAACCGCCCTCGCAGGAAGCCAGGTAATAGTCCCACATGCGCTTGAAGCGCTCGTCAAAGCCGAGCGGCTGGATGCTTGGCCAGCGCGCGTCGAAAGTTTCGCGCCAGCGCCGCAAGGTCTCGGCATAGGAGAGCGCGAAGGTTCGCACCGTCTCGAAGCCCAGCCCTTGCGTCACCACGGCCTGTTTCAGCGCGGTCTGGGACGGCAGCATGCCGCCGGGGAAGATATAGAGCTGGATGAAATCCGCCTCGCGGCGGTAGCGCTCGAACCGGCCTTCGTCGATGGTGATGATCTGAAGGCCCGCGATTCCGCCGGGATTCAGCCGCTCGCGCACGACATTGAAGAAGGTGGGCCAATGCTCCTCGCCCACCGCCTCGAACATCTCGATGGAGGCGATGCGGTCGAATGTCCCCTGCACGTCGCGGTAGTCGATAAGCTGGATGTCGATCAGGCCGGAAAGGCCCGCCTTGCTCACCGCGCTCTTCGCATAGGCGTATTGCTCATGCGACAAGGTGATGCCGGTGACATGCACGCCATATTCGCGCGCCGCGAACATCGCGAAGCCGCCCCAGCCGCAGCCGATTTCCAGCACCCTTATGCCGGGCCGAAGATCGAGCGTTTCGGCGAGCCTGAGCCATTTGTTGCGCTGCGCTTCCTCGAGCGGCTGGTCCTTGCGCTCGAACACGGCCGATGAATAGGTCATCGTCGGGTCGAGCCATTGCGAATAGAAGGCGTTGCCGAGGTCGTAGTGCGCCGCGATGTTGCGCCGGCTGCCGGCACGCGTGTTGCCGCTCATCTTGTGGCGCAGCATGTTCAGCCATTGCAGGGGCGTCAGGCCGCTGATCGCGCCGGTGAGCCGCTCGGTGTTGCGCGCGGCGAATTCGAAGACCGCGGCGAGATCCGGGCTCGTCCAATCGCCGTCCATGAAGGCCTCGGCGATGCCGATCTCTCCCCCCAGCATCATTCGCCGCCATACCCGGTCGCGGGCGACCTCGAGCACGGCGCGGGCGCCGGCATGGGCGGCATGGATGGTGCGTTCGGCGCCGTTGGCGAATTTGAGGACGAGTTCGCCCTCGGCAATTCCGCTGGCGGCGCGGACCACGGCGCGGCCCCAAAAGGGCGGCGGGATGGTTTCCACTTTCACGGGCAAGGCTGACTCGACCATGGGGCCCTCTCAAGACGAAGCGCCGACCTTGAGATGAGCATGGGTCGGCACGCGCTTCAACCAGAGTCGCAACGCTTCAAAATGGATCGCGGCTATGACCTTGAGTGTCATCAGGGGATGGCGGAGCACGGCGGAGGCCAGGTTCCTGTCGGTCAAGGCCTTGCGCCGACCGGAAAAAACCGCGTTGAGGACGGGCGCGCCGCCCTCGCTCTCACGGATGGCGATCACGACCCCTTCGCCGGGCGGGACGATGCGGAAGCTGTACCGGCAATCCAGCGACAGGAAGGGCGAAACGAAGAAGGTCTTGTCGCATTCCTGGTTCGCGCCGGCGCGCAGCACATAGGAATGGCGCTCGCCGAAGGTGTTGTGGACCTCATAGATCGTGGCCGCGAGCGACCCGTCCGCGTTGTGGCAGAACCAGACGCTCAGGGGATTGAACACAAAGCCCCAGAGCCTTGGATAGCAGAGCAGCCGGACCGGCCCATCGGCCGCGATCCCCGCTTCCGCCAGCTTGGCCATCGCCCAGTCGCGCAAGGGCCGTCCGTCGCCATGGTCGCGGTCGTGGAAGCTGAGAAGGGCGGCGCGGTTGCGGGCGAAGAGGTGCAAGTCCAGACGGTCGAGCTCGTCGAGGTCGAGCAGCAGCGAGAATACGCGATAATCGAAACTGTGGCGGCACGGGAAAATCCGCGTATGGGTCACATGGCCCTCATAGATCGCGCAAGCCGTCATGCCGCCACCAGGCGCGGCGCGCGAACGATGCGTCCGGATTCATTGGCGACGTTCCAGGGCCGGCGCACGCCGCCCGCATCTTCGGCGGCTGCAAGCCCCGCCTGTAGCGCGTCTTCATGGAAGCCCGCGCCGAAATAGGAGCCGCAGAACCACGTTCGCCGCGCGCCCTGCAGATGCCATAGCCGCTCCTGCGCCGCCAATGCGTCGGCGTCAAATACGGGATGGGCGCAGGCGTAGACGCCGTGAACGGTCTCCGCGCGCGGCATCGTCGGCGGATTGAGCGTGACGAAGAGGTTCTCGCGCGTCGCCAGCGGCTGGAGCTTGTTCATCCAATAAGTGACGCAGAGATCGTCGTCCGCCGCCGCGTCGCCGCGGCCGAGATAGTTCCAGCTCGTCCATGCTCCGCGCCGCTTGGGCATCAGCGCCGGATCGCCGTGGAGCACGACCGTATTGGGGCGGTAGCGGACCGCGTCCAGCAGCGCGCGTTCCTCCGCCGTGGGTTGCGCCAGCAATTTCAGCGCCTGATCGGCGGGAGTGGCGATCACCACCCCATCGAACGAGGCGCGATGACCCGCTTCATCGACGATGGTGACGCATTCGCCCGTGCGCAGGATGGCCTTGATCCCCACGCCGAGGCGGGCGCGATCGGCGTAAGGCGCGGTGAGTTTCCTCACATATTCGATCGAGCCGCCGGTGACGGTGCGCCACTGCGGGCGGCCGGTCAGCTTGAGCAGGCCATGGTTCTCGAAGAAGCGCGCGAACGCCGCGAGCGGATGGCCCATCATGTCGGCGATGGAAGACGACCAGATCGCCGCGCCCATCGGCAGCAGATGCAGCTTCGCGAAAGCGTCCGAATAGTGGTTGGCGCGCAGATAGTCGCCGAGCGTCACGCCGCCCTCGGCCTGCGGCGCCTCGCGGTAGAAGCGCAGCGTGTCGGACAGCATGCGCCAGTAATCGCGGCGCAGCAGCGCGGACGGCTGGGCAACGAGGCCCATCAGGCTGCCCTCATATTCCAGCGCGCCGTTATCGAGCGAGACGGAGAAGCCCATGTCGCTGGCTGAGGTGGCGACGCCCAGATGGCGGAACAGGGCGCTGAGGTTGGGGTAGTTGGGCTCGTTGTAGACGATGAAGCCGGTGTCGACCGGAACGCCCGCGACGTCCACCGTATGGCTGTGGCCGCCGATCCGGGGCTCCCGGTCGTATAGCGTCACGCGGTGGCGTTGGGACAGGAGCCAAGCGGCCGACATGCCCGCGATGCCGGAGCCGACGACCGCGAAATCCCCGCCCGAGGGCCGGTTGTTGGGTAAAAGCAAGGAGCGCTCCGCCTTCGTAACGGAGAAGCTACGGCCCGCAAGCCCAGTCGGATCAGATTGATCCGCCGGGGCCGTCCCTTCGTAAATCCGCTATGATGGCGTATGCGCTGCCCTCCTCCGTGCTTTGGCTTGTTCGCCCCGACTGGGCTGACGCGCGGCGGGCGCGCATACGCCATCCGATTTCACGAATGACACAGGCCGAAACTCCCGAGCCGGCCAGGCTCAACGCCCTGGTGGTGGCGGTAGCCCAAGCCCGCGACAGGGGCGCCTTCGAGGCGCTGTTCACCCATTTCGCGCCGCGCATCAAAGCTTACCTGTTGAAGCTGGGCGCGGGCGCGGCGTTGGCCGACGATCTGGCGCAGGACGCCATGGTCACGCTGTGGCGCAAGGCGGCTCTGTTCGATCCGTCCAAGGCCTCGGCCGCGACGTGGATCTTCACCATCGCGCGCAACTTGCGCATCGATGCGATCCGCCGCGAGCGCCGTCCCGATTTCGATCCCGACGATCCGGCATTCGTGCCCGACGCCGATCCGCCCGCCGATGCCCGCCTGATGCGGGAGGATGATGAAGTGAAATTGCGTGCCGCGTTGAAGGAATTGTCGCCGGAGCAGGCGCAGGTGGTCCAGATGTCGTTCTTCGCCGACAAGCCGCATAGCCAGATCGCCGAAGAGCTGGGCCTGCCGCTCGGCACGGTGAAGTCCCGGCTGCGCCTCGCCATGGCGCGCATCCGAACCACGATGGGAGGCGCGTCATGACCGCGACCCATCATCCGTCCGACGAATTGCTGCTGGCGCACGCGAGCGGCGGCGCGGGCGAGGCCGTGTCGCTGATCGTCGGCACGCATCTGGCGCTGTGCCCGGAATGCCGCGCCAAGATCGCCAGGATGGAAGCGATGGGCGGCGCGATCCTCGTCGACCTCGCGCCCGCCGCGATCTCCGACCATGCGCTGCAGTCCGTGCTCGCGCGCCTCGATGCCGCGACGCTGGAGCCCCCCGTGCCGCGCCGTGACGGCAAGTCTTTCACCGCGCCCGAACCGCTGCGCTCCTATCTGTCCGGCGATCTGGACGCAGTGCGCTGGCGGCCCGTCGGTCCCGGCATCTCCTATCGCAGCCTGTTCCGCGGCCGCGACGCGAGCGCCAAGCTCATCCGCAGCCGCCCCGGCCGCGGCGTCGGCACGCACACCCATCGCGGCGAGGAGCTGACCCTGGTCCTGACGGGAGGCTTCACCGACGCGACCGGGCACTACACGCGCGGCGACCTGCAGATCGCGGACGGCGCGCTGGAGCACCGGCCGCTGGCCGATCCCGGCGAGGATTGCATCGTGCTCGCCGTCTGCGACGCCCCGCTCAAATTCCGCAGTGCCGCCGTGGGGTTGCTCGGAAAGCTGTTCGGGTTCTGACCGAAGACGCTGTCATCCCGGCCGAGCGATGCCTTTGCATCGCGTGGAGCCGGAACCCATCTCCACATCGTCACAATAGGTCCCGGGTCTCGCTCCGCTCGCCCGAGATGACAACACCATCGAAGGTTCTATGCTTGGTGCAGGCAGCAATGGAGGCACGTCATGGAACTCGTCCGCTTCGGCAATACCGGCTTGAAGGTCTCGAAAATCTGTCTGGGCGCCATGACCTATGGCTCGCCCAAATGGCGCGACTGGATCTTGGACGAGGAGCAGAGCCACCCCTTCATCAAGGCCGCCATCGAGAAGGGCATCAATTTCTTCGACACCGCGGACGTCTACTCGCTGGGCGCATCGGAGGAGGTGCTGGGCCGGGCGCTGAAGGAATTCGGGCCGTCGCGCGAGCAGACCATCGTCGCGACCAAGGTGTGCAGCCCCATGGGGCCGACACCCAACGAGGTCGGCCTGTCGCGCAAGCACATCATGCACGGCATCGACAATTCGCTGCGCCGGCTGGGCATGGATTATGTCGACCTCTACCAGATCCACCGCTTCGATCCGACGACGCCCATCGAGGAGACGATCGATGCGCTGCACGACGTCGTGAAGGCGGGCAAGGCGCGCTATATCGGCGCGTCGTCGATGTATGCCTGGCAGTTCGCGAAATACCTGCTGACGGCGGACAAGCGCGGCAAGACGCGCTTCGTGTCGATGCAGAACCACTACAACCTCGTCTATCGCGAGGAAGAGCGCGAGATGATGCCGCTGTGCCGCGACCAGGGCATCGCGGTCATCCCGTGGAGCCCGCTCGCCCGCGGCTTCCTCGCCGGCAACCGCCGCCGGCAAGACAAGGGCGAAACCACGCGGGCCAAATCCGACGATTTCGCGCACCGCATGTATTATCAGGACAGCGATTTCGACACTGTCGACCGCGTGAGCGAGATCGCCAAGGCGCGCGGCGTGCCGAACGCGCAGGTCGCGCTCGCCTGGCTCCTGCATCAGCCGGGCGTGACGTCGCCCATCGTCGGCGCCTCGAAGATGAACCATCTGGAGGATGCCGTCGCCGCGACGGTGCTGAAGCTGGACGAGGCGGAGCTGAAGGCGCTGTCCAAGCACTACAAGCCGCACCCGGTGCTGGGACACAATTAGCCCATGAACGACTCCGGCCGGCGCTTGGCGAAGGCGCGCGCTGTCGAGACGATCACGCTCGACAGCGCGGCCATGTCGGCGGGCTGACGGGGGCGCCAGACGTCGAGCAGAAGCGCGATGCGGACATCGCCGGTCGCGTTCAGCACTTCGTGTGGGAATGTGTCGTCCCACAGCATGCAACCGCCATTGTCGAGGCGGTGCGGCTCGTGGTCGACCCACAGCGTGGCGCCGAGTTCGCCGTGGGAATCGCGAGGCATCGAAAGTCCGACATGGAAGCGCATGATGCCGCGGAACGGACCGCGATGTTCAGGGATATGCTTGCCGGGCGCGAGATAAGAGTAGGTCGCCGACAGGACTTCGGGGCAGGTTTCGAGCAGGCGGCGCATCACCGGCGCGCGGGCGAGGTTCCTCTCGACGTCCGCGCCATAGGCCTTCATCACATGCATGCGCCAATCGCGGCCGTCATTGGCGGAGATCGCCTCCTGCTCCTGCATGATGTCGTGGAAGCGCGGGACATGCGCCATGTCGCGCGCGATGGCGGCAGCCTCGTCGCGCATCTCGCGCCAAGCGCTCTGGAAGCGCGCACCGTTCGGGAAGTCGCGGTCCATGTCGAGGACGGGCGGGGCATCGATGCGGTGGTCGTAGATCCAGCGCAACGCATCGCCGGCATGATCGTAGAAAAGGGACATGGCGAAAAATCCAAAACGGGCCTGAACGGTGAACCGTCCAGGCCCGCTTCGGTTTCATGGATTGGGCGTCATGGTTGGACGCTATCGCCCGACATGGATGGCGCCGAGGTCGCCGAGCAGGCCGAATGCCTGCAAGAGCCACAGCACCACGGCGATGACGACGACGATGTTGAGGATTTGTTTGATCTTCCCATCCATCGGGATGTAGTTGTTGACCAGCCAAAGCAGCAGGCCGACGACGATCAGTACGACGATCAGACTGACGAGCGACATTGTTTTCTCCTGTCTTGCGAGACGACCGCTCACGCGACATGACGCAGCCACTGCCCAGGCTGTGAACGTCGGCCTCAGTAA
Organism: Rhizomicrobium sp.; assembly: GCA_036491175.1. Taxonomy (GTDB): domain Bacteria; phylum Pseudomonadota; class Alphaproteobacteria; order Micropepsales; family Micropepsaceae; genus Rhizomicrobium. Next base: position 1,664 of record DASXCJ010000073.1, on the reverse strand, counting down.
CAAATGAAAGCTTTGGCGCGGCGAAAAGTTCCCCAGCCGCGCGCAAGTCGCCGAGACAGGTTGGAAATCAAGGTATTGTATTGGTCTCCGCGGCCGCGCGCTGCGCGCCTTCGAAGGTATGTCCGGCCAGCACTTCCAGCTCGCGGACGACGCCGAGAAGCTGCTCGGCGGTCTCCATGGCGAATTCGAAGCCGCCGCCGCGCGCGGCGTTCAAGCGTTCCAGCCGCACTCCCAGCTCCTCGCGCAGCGCCGTCGGCAGATTGTCGGACTTCAATTGCAGCTCGATGGCGCGGATCTCTTCATTGGTGTCGAACACGCCCTCGATCGGCGCGTTGAGGCGCAGGATCAGTGTGTGGACGCGCGAGCGCAGCTTGGGATCGGCCAGATCGAACAGGATCTCGCGGTTGCGGTCGTAGATGTCGATCTCGCGCTTTGCCGAGCGCATCGTGCGGATGGTGATCGGCCCGAACGGATCGCCGCGGCCATGGGTGCGCTTGGCGATGTCGAGCAGGATGTGCATGGTCGTCAGCACCTCGCCGAAGAACATGGCGGCGGCCTGGGCGCGGCGCTTGCGCTCGAAATGCCATTCCATCTGCGTGGCGGCGAGCCCGCCCGCGGTTGCGAGCAGGGCGCCGAGGAAGATCGGCATCACGCCCGTGAGGTTGTCGAGGAAGCTGTATTCCGGCGCCACGTCAGGCCACGATGCGCGTGGGCAGCGACTCGTAGCCCTTCACGAAGGCCGACAGCACGCGCCGCGGCTCGCCCATCACCTCGATCCTCGGGAAGCGGCGGAAGATCTCCTCCCAGATGATCTTGAGCTGCAATTCGGCCAGGCGGTTGCCGACGCAGCGATGGATGCCGAAGCCGAAGGAGAGATGGCGGCGCACGTTCAGGCGGTCGATGATGAAGGCGTTCGGATTCTCGATCATCTCCTCGTCGCGGTTCCCCGAGACGTACCACATCACGACCTTGTCGCCCTTCTTGATCCGCTTGCCGCCCAACTCGATGTCTTCCTTGGCGCGGCGGCGCATATGGGCCAGCGGCGTCTGCCAGCGGATCGTCTCGCTCACCATGGAGGGGATGAGGTCGTGATTGGCGCGCAGCTTTTCGTATTGACCGGGGTTCTGGTTCAGCGCCAAGACCGAGCCGGTGATGGTGTTGCGCGTCGTGTCGTTGCCGCCGACGATCAGCAGGATCACCGTCCCGTTGTACTCGTTGGGGTCCATGTTCCGGGTGGCCGGATTGTGCGCCAGCATCGAGATCAGATCGATGTTCGGCTCGGCGTTCACCCGCTCGTTCCACAGCGCGTTGAAGGCGCCGAAGCATTCGAAGATCGCCTGGCCCTTGTGCTCCCAGCTCTTCACCGGTCCGTGGCCCGGCAGGTTGGTGACCATGTCCGACCAGTGGGTCAGCTTGCGCCGGTCCTCGAACGGGAAGTCGAACAGGGTGGCCAGCGTCATCGCCGTCAGCTCTTTCGACACCAGGTCGACCCAGTCGAACTCGCGGCCGATCGGCAGGCTGTCGAGGATCTGGCCGGCGCGCTCGCGCACCACCGGGGCCATGGCGCCGATGTTCGACGGCGCGACCGTCGGGCTCACCGCCTTGCGATGCGCCGCGTGCTCCGGCTCGTCCATGGTGATGAAGCCGGCGCCGCGGCGGCGCAC
>DASXCJ010000072.1:0-4974 GCA_036491175.1 Rhizomicrobium sp. | reverse complement strand
CCCTAGGTTGTCAGTATTCCCCAATCTGCGCCTTGCGCGCATCGCTGCCCCATCCACCTCCGGTGTCATGGCCTGCCCGGCGTGCTTTGCACGCCAATTGTCTGATTGCGCGCAACGCGCGCGGGCAGGCCACCCAGGTGGGTTCTGCACAATGCTGCGCGTTTGGGGAGAAAGCCTCTGCGTCTCTGCGGCTCTGCGTGAAACCAGTTTTTTGCACGCAGAGCCGCAGAGACGCAGAGGCACAAACATAGATCGTCACCAACAGCGCCCGCCTCACCTGGGTGGCCCGCAGTCGCGGGCCATGACACGTGAGGTGTGTGTGCGAGGAGCACAGCCATGACCATCCTCGACTTCCGATAGCGACAGCCGTCGCCATCCTCCGTCCGCCCCAACGCGTGTCGTCATCAGATTGGGCCTAAGCCGGGCGTACAAACGCATTTCGAAAAAACGCCGATTCCGTTCAGGGGTGTATTGTGTCCGGCGCGATCTCAAATCTCGCAAACCGGAATCGGCAAATTGGCGATGAACTGCTCGGTGCAGGCGCGCCACGACCGGGTCAGTGCGAAGGCGCGGCAGTCGGCGCGCGGAATCGCAAGCGCGCGCAGGCACGCGGCCTTCAGGTCGTGGTCGAGGGCGCCGATGGGGGCGTCGCCGATGACATCGAGTGGGCCTTGCACCGGAAAGGCGGCGACCGGCGTGCCGCTAGCGAGCGCTTCGAGCACGACGAGGCCGAACGTGTCGGTGAGGCTGGGGAAGACGAAGACGTCGCTGGCCGCGTAGTGATAGGCGAGGTCCTCGCCCGATTTCGCGCCGAGGAATTTGGCGTGCGGATATTTGCGCTCCAGATCGCCGCGCGCCGGCCCGTCGCCGACCAGCACCTTGGTGCCGGGAAGATCGAGCTTGAGGAATTCCTCGAGATTTTTCTCGACCGCGATGCGCCCGACATACAGCCAGATCGGTCCGGGATAGGGCAGCTTGGCGCCTTCGATCGGCCGGAACGCCTCGACGTCGACGCCGCGCGACCAGATCGCGCAGTTGGTGAAGCCGTGGCTCTGCATCTCGGCCATCAGGCTCGGCGTCGCCACCATCATGCTCTTCGCCGGGCCGTGGAACCAGCGCAGGAAGCCGTAGACCCAGGACAGCGGCACGATGGGAAAGCGCGCCGTCACATATTCGGGGAAGCGGGTGTGGAACGAGGTGGTGAAATCGATCTTGCGCTTGACGCAGATCGCCCGCGCGCTCAGGCCGAGCGTGCCTTCGGTCGCGATATGGATGGCATTGGGCTGGAATTGCGCGATCAGGGTTTCGAGATGGCGGCGCGGGAACAAGGTCAGCCGGATTTCGGGATAGGTCGGCATCGGGATGGAGCGCTGGCCCTCGGGCGTCGCATAGGCCACGTCATGGCCCATCGCTTCGAGGTCGCGCGCCAGCATCTCCAGCGTCCGCACGACGCCGTTGACCTGGGGATGCCAGGCATCGGTGACGAGCAGGACGCGGAAATGCGTGCCGTCAGGCTGTGACGGGGACAGCGCTTCCGATGTCGGCGGGGACGGTGTCACGTTGCGGCGCGGCCCAGGAGAGAATCTCCAACCTTCCGCGCGCATCTTCAACAAGGGCGGTGCAGCTTTCAACCCAGTCGCCGTCATTGAGGTAGAGGACGCCCCCGATCTCGCGGATCTGAGCGTGATGAATATGGCCGCACACGGCGCCGTCGAGGCCGCGCGCGCGGACATGCTCGGCGACCGTCTCCTCGAAGCGGCAGATGTAATCGACTGCATTCTTCACCTTCTGCTTCAGCCAGGCGGAGAGCGACCAGTAGCCGAGCCCGAAGGCGCGGCGTCCGGCGCCCCACCACTCGTTGAGTTCGAGCGCCATCGTGTAGGCCCAGTCGCCGAGATGGGCGAGCCACTTGGCATAGGCGATGACGCTGTCGAACCGGTCGCCATGAAGGACGAGGAGGCGCTTGCCGTCGGCGGTCTCGTGGATCGCCTCATGCACGATCTCGATGCCGGCGATGTTGCGGCCGCAATAGGCGCGGAAGAGCTCGTCGTGATTGCCCGGCACGAAGATCACGCGCGTGCCGGTGTCGACCTTGTGCAGGATTTCCGCGAGCACGCGGTTGTGCGATTGGGGCCAGAACCACCGATGCTTCAGGCGCCAGCCGTCGACGATGTCGCCGACGAGATAGAGCGTCTGGCATTGGTTGGCGGCGAGGAAGTCGGCCAGCATCTCGGCCTTGCAGCCGCGGGTGCCCAGATGGGTGTCGGAGATGAAGATGGTGCGGTGGCTACGGATGCCGCGGCGCGGCTCCGGCCCGTGCGGCGCGCGGTGGCGCGGCAGGGGCGTCCTTCTCAGGGCTTCGCGGAGCAGCGCATGGGGCTCTCCGGACCAAGCGGTGGCGGGGGCGGCCTCGGCCATTCGGCGTACTCCTGTCGAATCAGTCGTGTGCGGCTAAGCCCTTGCTTGCCTGAGGCAAACGACGACTCGGTTGCAGTGCGGTAATGGTTTTGTGAATCTTCCTATATGCACCGCACACAAAACCGGCATGTTGGCGATGTAATAGGCAAGCCATTGAAATATAGAGGATAATTCGAGAAATTGTCGCAGGGGATGCGGGACGGTTTTTCTTGCACTGCAACAGAGTGAGGCCCATATTGTTGCAGCGCGGTAGCCCCGCGCATGCCCTTCCTGGGCGTTTCCTCCCTGAACTTGGCCGCTCCCCTCCCGGAGCGGCCTTTTTCTTTGGGGCGCGCGGGGCGCGACCAAAAAGTAAGGAACACGAAGCTTTCGGTTGACGCCGCTGCGTGGCGGCTTCAAATCTGGCTCCATCTTCTCGCGAGGAATCAGCCGTGAAATACGAGATCGACTACGTCTTCCTGCCCAAGGGCGAGACCAAGACCGAGGAAATCGGCGGCATCAACGACATGGTGCTGGGCGACGAGCACGGCTTCGGCATCGTTCCTCAGGTCGGCGACTATGTGGAGATCCCGCGCAGCCGCATGGGCGAGCGCGAGGTCTACAAGGGCAAGGTCTGCCGCCGCCAGTTCCGCCATGTGCTGGGCTATGTCTATGTCCGCATCGTGCTGGCGGAAGTCGACGAAAAAGAATGGGCGAACCCGGCCTGCTAGTTTTTTGGGATCGCGCAGCCTGGCGCGAACCGCTTCGCACTTCGCGGGGCTGTCGCTCCCATTACTCAGCAGCCAGCGGCATATCCCGCGCGCCTGACGGCATGAGCAGCGCGCGGTCGATCGCCGTGAGTTCGCCGATCGCGTCTTCCAGGCTGGCGCGGAATTTCTCGAAGCGCGGCGCGGGCTCGACGCGTTCCTCGTCGAGATAGAGCGCGCGGTTGATCTCGATCTGCAGCGCATGGACGCCGCGCAGCGGCCGCCCATGCAGATGGGTGGTGTAGCCGCCGGCGTAAGGCGCGTTGCGCGCGACGGAGAATCCGCGCGCCTCGAAGACGCGCTCGGCATAGCGCATCAGGAGCGGCGAGGCGCTCATGCCGTAGCGGTCGCCGAGCACGATGTCGGGCACCGCCGCGGCCGACGGCATGGAGTGGCAATCGATCAGCACCGCCACGCCGTGACGTGCATGGGTCATCTCGATCAGCTTCGTCAGGGCGGCGTGATAGGGCCGGTAGAGCTTGGACAGACGCTCCTCGGCTTCGCGCCAGGGCAGCTTGTCGCGATAGATCTCCGCGCCGTCGCGCACGATGCGGGGGATGACGCCGAGGCCCGCATTGACGCGCGGGCTCGTCGTGTCGACGGCGCCCGGCAGGCGGCCGTCGAACATGGCGGCGTCGAGCTCGGCGGGCGAGCGGTTGACGTCGCAATAGGCGCGGGGGAAGCGCGCGGCGATCAAGGGCGCGCCCAGCGCCAGCACATGGGCGAAGAGCCCGTCGACGAAGGCGTCTTCCGAGCGGCGCAGACTCAAAGGCCCGAGCCGGCTGCGGGCGACGAAGCTCTGCGGATAGTGGCGGCCCGAATGGGGCGAGGCGAAGACGAAGGGGACGCGCGGGTCGTCCGGCCAGGCGAGCCGGAAGGGCTCTGCGAACAGGGCGGCGAGATCGGCGTCGTCGGTCATGGCGCGAGTGGAGCACCGGGGCCGAGGGGCCGCAAGGCAAGAAGGCGTTAACCCGCATTTACGCTTTGCCGATTATACGTTTAACTTCTACGGGGGCGAGCGAGACCGATGGGCATGGCGCATATCCTTCTGGCCGAAGACGACGAATCGCTGCGCCGGTTCCTGGCCGCGGCGCTGGTCAAAGCCGGCCATGCGGTGACCGATTTCGGCGACGGGGCGGAAGCCTATGAATGCCTGAAGGGGTTCCGCTTCGACCTGCTTTTGACCGACATCGTCATGCCCGGCATGGACGGGATCGAACTCGCCAAGCGCGCCGCCGAGATGGATGGCGGCCTGAAGATCATGTTCATCACCGGCTTCGCCGCCGTGGCGCTGCATCCCTCCTCGCAGGCCCCCAAGCAGGCCAAGGTCCTGTCCAAGCCCTTCCACCTGCGCGAAATCGTCGCCGAAGTGGAACGGATGATCGCGGCTTGAACGGGTTCTTGTACCCCGGCCAGCGGTAGGCTATGGAAACCGCCCGTTAGGCGGGCGCGTAGCTCAGCGGGAGAGCACTACCTTGACATGGTAGGGGTCACAGGTTCGATCCCTGTCGCGCCCACCAACCGCTTCGCCTCATATCATCGCCGCGACATGAAAGCTTCGGCACCGCGCTGGAGCGATTCGCCACTCAAGTCGCGAAACAATCGATCATGGGACGCGGTTCTGATTGTAAGATTCATTTGCCATCAAATTCGTAGTGAAATTATAAGTCCTTCATTAACAACAGTTAATTTTCTAGCATGATTCTTGCCTGTGAGGACGTCGGAGGGGCTTCCTAAGTGGGGAGCCACAGAATGCTGGGGAATTTCAAGCGACTTCCGAACAAGCGGGGGGCGCGCGCAAATGTTTTCG
>DASXCJ010000071.1:0-8219 GCA_036491175.1 Rhizomicrobium sp. | reverse complement strand
GGATGCGCCTCGCTCAAAGGCGCAACCTCGTCGATACCTGGCGCCACATTGGCAACCTCATCCACACCATCGGTCCCGATGAATGCGCCAACTACATTGCAAACGCCGGCTATGCTTCCGCCAAAACTTGAAACGCTCTAGAGTGTCATGGCCCGCGAATGCGGGCCACCCAGGTGAAAGCGTTTCGAATTCGAAGTGAAAAGAGAATTGTTGATGTTACTGGCGACGTGCAGAACCGAACTGGGTGGCCCGCATTCGCGGGCCATGACAGTTTGGGTTTGTCGCGCCGCAGGAGCGTGACGTCATGGCGATGCAAGCCAGTGAAATCGAAGCCCTCATCAAGGCGGCGTTCCCCGACGCCGAGGTGACGATGACCGCGCTCGCCGACGACAACGACCATTGGTCCGCGCTGGTCGTGTCGAGCGCCTTCAAGGGCAAGAGCCGCGTGCAGCAGCACCAGATGGTCTATGCTGCCTTGCAGGGCCGCATGGGCGGCGTGCTGCACGCCCTGTCGCTGCAGACCCAGGCGAAGGATTAGATATCAACCCTCCCTCAAGGGGAGGGCGGTTTCTGCTTCACCGGCGCGCTTTCGCGCAGGGCCATCATCGCGAACTGGCTGATCGCGGTGGCGACGATGAGATACCAGGCCGGCGTCAGCGGGTCGTGCGTCTTGTCCGACAGCCAGGCCACGGCCGGCATCGTCGTGGCGCCGAACACCGCGATGGCGAAGGCGTAGACCAGCGAGAACGATGTCGAGCGGATATGCTTGGGCAGGCTTTCGGTGAAGGCCGCGAAGAACGCGCCGCCGGGGATCGCGGTAAGCAAGCCGAGGATCGTGGTGCCAATCCACAGCGCCGCCACGCTCTTGGTCTGCACGATCCACAGGAACGTCGGATAGGTCGCGATCAGGAAGACGAGGTTGGGCCAGATCATCACCGGCCTTCGTCCCAGCCGGTCCGACAAGAGGCCGCCGATCAGCACGCCGACCACCGCGCCGATGCTCGACACCAGGCCGGCCGCGATGGCGACGTCGGGCGCCATGCTTAGCGTGTGCTGCGCGAAGGTGGTCATGTAGTTGAGGACATAGGTGGCGATGGTGCGCGTGGAGAACACGATGGCGCCGATCAGCACGACATAGCCCGCGCTGCTGAGGAGCGTCAGGCGCGCCGGATCGATGGAAGCAGCGGGCTTCTGTTCCGCCAGGTTCAAGGTCTCGGGCAGCGCGCGGCGCAGATAGAGTCCGTACGGCACGGCGAGGCCGCCCAAGAGGAACGCGACGCGCCAGCCATAGGTGTCGAAGATCTGCGGCGCGAGATAGTGCGCCATGAGCGCCCCCGCCAGCGCGCCGGTCGCGCCCGCGACGCCCTGGCTCGCGCCCTGCCAGGCGACGGAGAGGCCGCGATGCTCGGGCGCCGAGGCTTCGAGCAGATAGGCGCTTGCGGTGCCGGTCTCGGCGCCGAGGCCGAAACCCTGGATCAGGCGGATTGCGACGGCGAGCACCGCGGCCCAGATTCCGATCTGCGCGGCGGTCGGGATCGCCGCCAGCGCCACCACCGAAAGACCGGTGATCATGAGGCTCAGCACCATGGCGGATTTGCGCCCGATGCGGTCGGCATAGGAGCCCAGCACCAGCGCGCCCAGGGGCCGCGCCGCGAAGCCCGCCCCATAGACCGATAGCGAAAGCAGGAGATTGAGCAGCGGGTCCTTGACGGAGAAGAAGGCGTGCCCGATCTGGATCGCGAAGATCGTGTAGATCGCGAAGTCATAGACATCGAGGGCATTGCCGATGGTGGCGGCGGCGATGACGCGGCGCGGCAGGCGCGCAGTTCCTTGTGACGACACCGTCGGCTCCCCCGGTTCCACAGAGGCAGCGTAGCGAAACTTGACCCGCCTGTCAGCCGCGCCTATCTACGAAGGGTGATCGCAAGGACCGCGAAATAGCGGAGAAAACCATGTCCAACGTTCATGACCGTATCGCCCAGGATGTCGCCCAGAACGACGTGCTCCTCTTCATGAAGGGCACCCCGGTCTTCCCGCAATGCGGCTTCTCCGCCGCCGCGGTGCAGATCCTGTCCAATACCGGCGTGAAGTTCAAAGCCGTGGACGTGCTGAAGGACCCGGAGGTCCGCCAGGGCATCAAGGAATTCTCCAACTGGCCGACGATCCCCCAGCTCTATGTGAAGGGCGAATTCGTCGGGGGCAGCGACATCCTGCGCGAGATGTACGAAGCCGACGAGCTCAGGCCCTTCCTCGCCGAAAAAGGCGTGGCGCTCGAGACGGTTTAGGGAAACCTGCTCTTTCTTTCAAAGCTCCGTCATCGCCCGGCTCGTCCGGGCGACCCATTTTCCTTTTCCGCAAAAATGGGTCACCCGCATACGCGGGTGATGACGAACCATAGGAGGTGAGAAAGTGGTTCGACTACTACGTCCGCAGCACCCAGCCCAGCGGCCTGCGCGGGCTGAGCGGCGCATCGTGTTCGGAATAACCCAGGCGAAACACGAAGGTCGGCTCGCCCGCCATGCCGCAAAGCTGCGCGATCTGGCTGCCGTAGGCGTTCGTGCGTCCGCGCATCGCGTCGCGATCGACGCGCTCGACAGGCTGGTTGAGCGGCTGCGCGCAGATGCCGGCGGCGGTCAGCCCCAGATGCAGCCGCTGCCAGGCGCGGCCCGCGGCGATGGAGGATTTCATATCCAACCGGTCAGCCACGAAGATCGCGCCCAGCACCGGCGCGCTCGGCACCATCACGTCGCGCGTCGCATCGAGCCAATAGCCGTCGGCCGTGGCGGGATCGAGATCGGGCAGCATCTTGCCCAGCGCGGTGACGAAGGGCGACATGCCGGCGGCATCGAGCGTGATGCCGTCGCGATGCTCCTCGATCTCGCGCGGGCTTGTGCGGATCCAGCGGGCGCTGTCCTGCGACATCTGGCGATCATCGATGATCTGGCGCGTCGCCTCCACGATGGTCGCACCCATCTCCGCGCGCGCGACCGGATCGGCGACGAACGCGATCTGGGCCAGATCGTTCGACGCGTCGGCGGAGAGCGCATCGAGCTGCGCCTGCGCGATATGCCGGTCGCGGCGATAGGGTCCGCGATTGGTGTGGCGGTTGGGGATCGCGGCGAGCAGCTTGTCGCGGCCCGGCGTGCCGTTGGCTAGCCCCACGAACACCGCGGCCACCGGCGCATTGCCGGGCTCGGCTTCGAGGCGCCCTTCATAGGGCTGCACGTTGGTGTCGAGCCCGAAGCTCTTGGCGGCGATGACGAAGTTCTCCGTGGCCGCGCCCAGCGCCAGGTGCATCTCGCGGCGGAAGGGATCGAAGGCGCCGAGATTGCGGCGGCGGTTGGCGATGAAGACGATGCCGTTGTCCCAGGCCTGGAATTGCCAAGGCTGCGTGTCATGCGGATTGGCGGCGAGGATCGCGGCGCGCAGCGCACGATGGCTGCCGTCGCTCGGATAGCCCTGCCAGTCGCGCCAGGGCCAATAAGCGGGTCCGCTGTTCGGATCGGCGCCGGTCTCGATGACGCCCCGGTCCCAGGCGCGGTAGCCGAGCCCACCCAACACGGCCGCGCCGGCCACGCCCGCGCCCATCACAAAACGTCTCGACGGCATGAACAGCCTCCCCGAAAGGCGGCGCGATCATACCCCGAAATGGCGTTTCCACACAGGCGTGATGCGCGGGCGTTCCGACAAGGCCAGCGCCATCGCCTGGAGCTTGGGGATGTGGCCGCCCTGGAGCCAATCCTTGCCGAAGGTGCCGCGCCAACGGGTGAACATCGCCGCATAGATGTCGAGGATGGAGAAGCCGCCCGCCATGAACCAAGGCCCATCGATCACCCGCTCCACGATCAACAGGCGCTCGCGCAGCCTCTCGCGCACGCGGGCGCGCAAGGCTTCGGCCATGTCGCCTTCCGGCGCGAAACGCTCGGGATAGTCGGAGATCTCGACCATGGGATAGATCTCCGCCGCCATGAAGGCGAGCCAGCGATAGGCCTGGCCGCGCGCAGCGCTCGCCTGCGGCGGCAGAAGATGCGCGTTGGGGAAATGGTCGGCGATGGTGAGAAGGATGCCGGCCGACTCGGTGATGATCTCGCCCTCGGGCAGGCGCAGCGCCGGCACCTTGCCGCTGGGATTGATCGCTAGGAATTCCGGTTTGCGCTGCTCCATCTTCTCCAGCGACACGTAATGGAATTCATAAGGCGCGCCGGCCTCGGCCAAGGCCGCCTCGACCGAGAAGGCGCCCGTGCCCTTGTCGCCGAAGATGGTGAAGCTCATGGAGGAATCTCCTGGAAGCGCAATCCCGCGAAGTGCGAAGCGGTTCGCGTCGGATTGCGCGACCACAAACAAGCTTAGTCTCGCAGATAGGCACTCGGCAGGAAAGCAAAAGGCCGCGAGCGTTTCCGCCCGCGGCCCATGCAATCCTTGCAAAACCCTACTCGCCTAGCGCGAATAGAACTCGACGATGAGATGCGGCTGCATCTGCGAGGCGTAGGGCACGTCCGAAAGCTTGGGCGTGCGCGAGAACTTGGCGGTCATCTTGTCGTGGTTGGCGTCGACGTAATCCGGCACGTCGCGCTCCGCGCTCTTGGAGGCTTCCAGCACCAGCGCCATGTCGCGCGCCTTGGCGGAAAGCTCCAGCGTGTCGCCCTCCTTGACCTGGTAGGACGCCACCGTCACGCGGCGGCCATTGACCTTCACATGGCCGTGGGAGACGAGCTGGCGCGCGGCGAAGGGCGTCGGCACGAACTTGGCGCGGTAGACCACGGAATCGAGACGGCGCTCGAGCAGGCCGATCATGTTCTCGCCCGTGTCGCCCGGACGGCGCGAAGCCTCCTGGTAGTAGCGGCGGAACTGGCGCTCGGTGATGTTGCCGTAATAGCCCTTGAGCTTCTGCTTGGCCTGGAGCTGCGTGCCGTAGTCCGACAGCTTCTTGGCGCGGCGCTGGCCGTGCTGGCCGGGGCCATAAGAACGCTTGTTGACGGGGCTCTTGTTGCGGCCCCAGATGTTCTCGCCCATGCGGCGGTCGATCTTGAATTTGGCGGCTTGGCGTTTGCTCATGTCAGGTCCGGATCGAGTGAGCGGGGATACCCCCCGCGAAGGCCGCGCACTATAGTCAGCCGAAACCCTCTGTCAACCGCATATAATTTCGGCTTAAGCCTTGGAAGTGTTTGGCTTTTCGCTGGATACTAAACCGCAGGTTGCAATCAATTCCCGCGCCGGTACGACATCCATTGCAGAACAAATGCCGCCACGCCCACGATCAGGCCTGCCAGCGCGACAAAGGAATGATGGGAGTGCATGTGGCCGTCCCCCCGATTATGGACGCCCCGAAAATACCGGGGCTGCGGGAAACCGGCAAGGCGGCTATAGCTGAGGCCGCGCGGGCGTGGCGGAATGGTAGACGCAACGGACTTAAAATCCGTAGGGGTGAAAGCCTCGTGCCAGTTCAAGTCTGGCCGCCCGCACCAATGCCGCCGCCGCGCGTTGGGGCCGGCGAACGCAACCGGCGATGGATGGATCAGAACGAACGATTGGAAAGCCGATGGCGCTCGGCGCCTCGCACGACAAACGCGGCTCATAGCAACCTATCGTACGCGCATTCCGGTTCATCGCCCCGCGGCGTTAAGCAAAAGATGGTTTCGGCGCGCGAAATCTCCGTCGCTGTCGCGCGCGCGACAGACAGGGGTTTTCCGCCGCCCATAGCTTTCCCACGGGCATCGTATCGGGTGGGGGAGTTATCATGGCGACGATCAAGGGCACGGCTGGCGACGACACCCTGACCGGCACATCGGGCAACGATGCATTCAACGTCGTGCAGGGCGGCGAGGATCATGTCAGCGGGCTTGGGGGCAACGATGTCTTCCACTTCAACGCCTCGTTCGACGCGGGCGACCAGGTCGATGGCGGCGCGGGCAAGGACTCGGTTCTGCTGCGCGGCGACTATTCGGCCGGCGTCACGCTCAATGCCACCACCCTGACCGATGTCGAGGACATCACCCTCGGCGCGGGCGACGATTACAATCTGACGATGAACGACGGCAACGTCGCGGCGGGCCAAGCACTCTTCGTCAACGCGGCCGCGCTCACCGCCACCGACAAGCTGACCTTCGACGGCAGCGCCGAAACGAATGGCACCTTCACCATCGAAGGCGGTAAGGGCGACGACCTCATCACCGGGGGCAGAGGCGACGACGCCTTCCGGCTCTATCAGGGGGGCGAGGACACCGCGCATGGCGGGGCGGGCAGCGACACCTTCTTCATGGGCTCCGTGCTCGATGCCGGCGACACGATCGACGGCGGCGCGGGCGCCGCGGACCGCAATGTCGTCGAGCTGAACGGGGACTATTCCGCCGGACGGGTTCTGGGCGCCGCCACGCTCTCTAACATCCAGGAGATCGAATTCCACTCCGGCCACAGCTACAACATCACCGCTGCTGACGGCGATTTCGCCGCCGGCCCCACCATCATCATCAACGGCACGCATCTGAGCAGCGGTCGCGTGCTCACCTTCAACGCCGCCGCCGAGACCGACGCGAATTTCAAATTCTCCGGCGGCGCGGGCAATGACGTGATCACCGGCGGCCAGGCGGGCGACGTCTACGATCTCTCGACGGGCGGTCACGACACCGCCCATGGCGGCGCCGGCAGCGACACCTTCGTGATGGGCAGCACCTTCGGCTCGAACGATTCCATCGACGGCGGCGGCGGCAATGACGGCATCCAGATGGACGGCATGGGGACGGCCAGTTCGCTGACCTTCAAGGCCACCACCATGGTCAATGTCGAGAACCTCGTGCTGCTCGGCGGCCATGACTATGTGCTCACCACCAACGACGCCAACGTCGCGGCCGGCGCCAGCCTCAACGTCAACGCGATCCGTCTCGGCGCAAGCGACACGCTGACCTTCAACGGTGCGGCGGAGACCGACGGCAGCTTCACCATCTCCGCCGGCGCCGGAGACGCCACGCTGACCGGCGGCGCGCTGGCCGACACATTCAACATCACCCGCGGCGGCATCGACACGATCCATGGCGGCGGCGGCGACGACGTCGTCACCGCGGCCGGAATGCTCACCGCGGGCGATTCCATCGACGGCGGCGCGGGCAACGACACGGTCAAGATCAATGGCGATTATTCCGCAGGGCTGGCGTTCGCCGGCACCACGCTCACCAATGTCGAAACGCTGAGCCTGGGCGCGGGCCACAGCTACAGCCTCACCACCGCCGACGGCAACGTCGCTCTGGGCGGGACCCTGATGGTGGACGCCAGCGCGCTGGGCGCGAGCGACAAGCTGACCTTCAACGGGTCGGCGGAAACCGACGGCACCCTCGCCATCAAGGGCGGCGCGGGCGACGACACGATCACCTTGGGCGCGCAATTCGTCGCGAACCACGACACGGTCGATGGCGGCGGCGGCAACAACACGCTGGCGCTGGCCGGCAATCCCGGCGGCGCGGACCTCGACGGCAGCGCGTTCCAGAACATCGCCGCGATCAAGCTCGCCGCCGGGCAAACATACGAATTCGCCGTCAGCGGCGATGTCACGGGCGGCCATGGGGCCCTGACCGTAGACGCCAGCGCGCTTGCCGCATCCAATTCCGTCACCGTTGATTTCAGCCAAGCGACGACCAATGCGCTGAGTTTCACCGGCGGCGCGGGCGATGACACCGTCATCTTCAGTTCCGACAACGACAATTGGAGCACTGTGAATGGCGGCAGCGGCAACAACACTTTCGAATTCAACGACTCCAGTGCCGCCATCGTAGACGGCGCGTCGGTCACGAATTTCTCGACGCTCAGCTTCGCGGACGGTCACGATTATTCCGGCATCGACGTCACCGGCGACATCACTGGCAACAACGGCACGCTGACCGTCGATGCAAGCGCGGTCGGCGGCGGCAACACGGTCGATGTCGATCTGTCGGGCGTCACCAGTTCCGGCATCGCGTTCACCGGCGGCGCGGGCGACGACACGGTCGTGTTCGGCGCCAATCTCGCTAATGTGGCTTCGGCCGATGGCGGCGCGGGCGACAACGTGCTGGCGCTGTCGGGCGGCGGCCACGACGTCACCACGACCTTCAGCGGCGCGAACCTCGCGAACTTCTCCGACCTCGCCCTCGATGACGGCAACAACTTCGACATCACCGTCACGGGCGGCTTCGGCGGCGAGGCCGGGCTCAACATCGATGCCTCTGCCCTGTCGGCGCGATATGGCGCGACGA
>DASXCJ010000070.1:0-47455 GCA_036491175.1 Rhizomicrobium sp. | reverse complement strand
CGCTCGCCCTCATCGTCGGCTACTGCCTGCTGCGCGTCGCTTCCGGCGCTTTCGCCGAGCTGCGCGACGCGGTCTTCGCCTCGGTGCAACAGCACGCGGTGCGCCGCATCGCGCTCGAAACCTTCGAGCACATGCACCGGCTGTCGCTGCGCTTCCATCTCGACCGGCAGACCGGCGGCCTGTCGCGCGCGATCGAGCGTGGCACGACGGGCATCGAGAGCGTGCTGCGCCTCGCCGTGTTCAACATCCTGCCGACGCTGCTCGAGCTCGTCATGGTGACGGCGATCCTTTGGCGCATGTTCGACTGGCGCTTCGCCGCGCTCACCTTCCTCTGCGTCGCCGCCTATATCGGCTTCACGCTGCTCTTCACGAGCTGGCGCGTGCGCTTCCGCCGGGCGATGAACGAGCTCGACAGCGAGGCGCAATCCAAGGCGGTGGACAGCCTGCTCAACTACGAGACGGTGAAATACTTCAACAACGAGGTGCACGAAACGAAACGCTTCGACAAGTCGATGGCGAAGTACTCGCGCGCTTCCATCCAGGCGCAGATTTCGCTGTCGGTCCTGAACACGGGGCAGGCGCTCATCATGGCGCTGGGCCTCGGCATCGTGATGATTCTCGCGGCCTACGGCATCAAGGATGGCCGCTTCACCGTCGGCACCCTGGTGGCTGCCAACGCGATCCTTGTGCAGCTGTACGTGCCGCTGAATCTGCTCGGCACGGTCTATCGCGAGATCACCCAGGCAATGGTGGACATGGATGCGATGTTCCGCCTGCTGCATCAGCCGCAGGAAGTGACGGATAAGCCGGACGCCAAGGCTCTCATCGTCAGCGGCGGCGAAGTGAAGTTCGACAATGTGATCTTTTCGTATGAGCCCGCGCGCGTGGTGCTCAAAGGCGTCAGCTTCACGGTGCCGGCGGGCAAGACGGTTGCGGTCGTCGGTCCGTCGGGTGCTGGAAAGTCCACCATCAGCCGCATCCTCTATCGCTTCTACGATATCCAGAGCGGCTCGGTGACGATTGACGGGCAGGACATCCGCGATGTCACGCAGGCGTCGCTGCGCGAGAAGATCGGCATCGTTCCGCAAGACACCGTGCTCTTCAACGACACGGTGAAATACAACATCGCTTACGGACGCATTGGGGCCAGCGAAGCGGACATCAAGGAAGCGGCGCGGCTGGCGCAGATCGACAAGTTCATCGTGGAGCTGCCGATGGGTTACGACGCCATGGTCGGCGAACGCGGGTTGAAGCTCTCCGGCGGCGAGAAGCAACGCGTCGCCATCGCGCGCACGATCCTGAAGAACCCGCCGATCCTGCTCTTGGACGAAGCGACCAGCGCGCTCGACACCCATACCGAGCGCGAGATCCAGAGCGCGCTCGCCGCGGTGTCGCGCGACCGCACGACCCTGGTGATCGCGCATCGCCTGTCGACGGTGGTGGATGCGGACGAGATATTGGTGCTCGACCATGGCGAGATCGTCGAGCGCGGACGCCATGACGACCTCGTCGATCGCGGCGGGCACTATGCCGCGATGTGGAACAAGCAGAAGCAGGCCGACGCGGCGCGCGAAGTGCTCCAGGCGGTGGAGAACGACCCGGACGTGAAGCCCGGGATCGTCAAGACCGTCGAATAGCTACTCCGCCGCCTGCTCGTAGGGCGGGATCATGTCCGGCTGCATGATGCCGGGCATCGCCATCTGCTGCCGCTCCTTGCGCGCCTTCGCCGCCGCGAAGCGCTCGCGGATGCGGTAGGGCAGCGCCAGCATCGCCGGCACAAGACCCAGCGTGATGAGCTTGGAGAAAGCCAGGCCGAACACGATGGCGGTCGAGAGCTGCACCCACATCATGGCGTTGGGGCTGCCGATGGTGATCGTGCGCGAGAAGAAGTCGATCTCGATCGCCAGCATCATCGGCAAGAGGCCGCCGATGGCCGTGATGGTGGTGAGGAACACCGGACGCAGGCGCTGGGCGCTGGAGCGGATCACCGCCTCGATCGGATCCATGCCGCTGTCGCGCAAGCGATGGAACGTGTCGATCAAGACGATGTTGTGGTTCACCACGATGCCCGCCAGCGCGAGCATGCCCGTGCCCGACATGATCGCCGAGAACGGTTGGCCCATCACCACCATGCCGAACATGGCGCCGATCATGGCCAGGATCACCGCGACCAGGATCAGGCCCGTGTGGTAGAAGCTGTTGAACAGCGCCAACAGCACGATGCCGATCAGGAACAGCGCCATCAGGCCGGCGACCTGCAGGAACGCCATGGACTCGTCCTGCTGCTCCTGACCGCCGCGGAAGGCGACGTGGACGCTGGACGGCAGCGTCTGCGTAGCGAGCCAGGTCTTGAGTTTGGTGGCTTCCTGGCTCGGCAATATCGGCGTGGTGACGCAGTTCTTGACGACATTGCCGCCGCACGCCGCCTTCATGTTGGCGCGGACGTGATAGACGCGGTGGCCGTTGACGCGCTCGATGGAGTTCACCTGCTGCGCCGGCACGACCTTCACGAAGGTGGAGGCCGGAACCATGCCGTTGGCCGTGGCCACGCGCACGTCGTCGAGCGCGTGGATGCCGCGGCTGTGGCTGGGATAGCGCACGCGGATGTCGACCTGCTGGTCGGAATCGTCGGGCCGGTAATCGCCCACGAAGATGCCGTCGGTGACGAGCTGCATCGCCGTGCCGATGGACTGCACATTGGCGCCGAAGCGGCTGGCGACCGGGCGGTCGATCTGCAGGTCCCATTCGATGCCGGGGAGCGGCCGCGTGTCCTCGACGTCGCGCAGTTCGGGCTGCGCGTCCATGTGCTTGCGCAGCATGGCGGTGACGTTGTCGAGCGCGACATAGTCGTCGGACGAGACGTCGAGCATCACGTCCTTGCCGGTTGGCGGACCGTTCTGCGGCAGGCGCACCTCGACATGGACGCCGGGGATGCTGGCGGTCTTCTGGCGGATTTCCTCCAGGATCACCGTGCCGCGGCGGCGCTCGGTGTAGTCCTTCATCTCGATGGCGATGCGGCCGATATTGTCGACCGGCGTGCCGCCCTGGCTGTTCAGGTTGTTGCTCTGCCCGCCGGACGACGCATAGATCGACTTGATGCCGGCCACGTCCTCGATGCGGTGCTCCACGTCCATCACGATGGCGCGCTTCTCGTCGGCCGAGAGATTGCCGCGGGCGGAGATCAGCACGCTGGCGAAATCCGGATCGGTATCGACGAAGAACTCGCTGCCCTTGTTGAAGAACACGAACAGCGTGATGACGGTGACGACGATGGCGAGCGCGCCCAGCATGACGCGGCCGGGATAGCGCGTCAGGCGTTCGGCCATATGCGCGTACCAGCCGGTGATGCCGGGGATATCGTGCCAGTCGCCGCCTTCGGATGCCTCGATGGCCTTCTCCTGCGCGAGGTCGCGGGGGGGCGGCTTCTTGAAGATGCCGCCGAGCACGGGAAGGAACATCAGCGCCACAACCATCGAGGAGAACAGCACGATGATCAGCGTGATCGGGAAATAGCTCATGAACTTGCCGGCGACGCCCGGCCACATGAGCATCGGCAGGAAGGCGCCGATCATGGTGAGCGTGGCGGAGACCACGGGCCAGAACATGCGCCGCGCGGCCTCGGCAAAAGCGAGCTTGGGCGTATGCCCCTCCGCCATCTTCCGGTCGGCATATTCCACCACGATGATCGCGCCGTCGACGAGGATGCCGACCGCGAGCAGCATCGCGAACATGATCATCTCGTTCAGCGCCATGCCGATGCCGTTGATGATCATGAAGCCCATCAGGAACGAGGTCGGGATGGCGATGCCGACGAGGATGCCGGCGCGCAGGCCGAGCGCCGCCACGACGATGATCATCACCAGCACGATGGCGAGGAAGATCGAGTCCGACAGCGAGCCGAGCTCCTGGTGGATCTCGGTCGACTGATCGAACATGTAGGTGACGTGGACGCTCGCCGGCCAGGATTTGGCGGCCTTCTCGATCGCGTCCTTCACCGCCTGGTTGTTCTGGATGATGTTGGCGCCGATGCGCTTGGTCACGTCGAGCGTGATGGCGCGCTTGCCGTTGACCATGGCGTAGCTGGTCGGGTCGTAGAAATTGCGGTGGACCTGCGCCACGTCCTGCAACGTGACGGTCGCGTCCGCGGTCGATCGTATGGGCAGGGTGAGCACGTCCTGCGCCGTCTGCAGCACGCCGGGCACCTTGACCGCGAAACTGCCGTGTCCGGTGTCGATGGAGCCGGCGGCGATGAGCTGGTTGTTCAGGGTGATGGCGTTGAACATCTCCTGCTGGGTGATGCCGTAGCTTTCCAGCTTGGAGGGATCGATGTTGATCTCGAGCTGCTCCAGCCGCTCGCCGCCGATGTCGACGTCCAGCACGCTGGGAATCTGCTTGAGGTTGTCGCGCATGGTGCGCGCGATCTGCAGCAAGGTGCGCTCCGGCGCATCGCCGGAGAGCGCCACCGTGATCACCGGCTGCAGGCTGGTGTTGAACTCCATCACGATGGGCTGCTTGGAATCCGCCGGCAGTTCGCCGCGCGCGGTCTCGACCTGCGCGCGCACGTCCTCGAGCGCCTTCTGCTTGTTGAAGGAGACGTCGAATTCCAGGATGACGATGGCGAAGCCTTCATAGGCGCGCGCCGTGATCTCCTTCAGGCCCTGAACCGAGCGGAGATAGGTCTCCATCGGCTTGACGAGCAGGCGCTCGCTGTCTTCCGGGCTGATGCCGGGATAGGGCACCTCGACCATGATGACCGGGATCGGAATGTCGGGCTGGGCTTCCTTCGGGATCGCCATGAAGGCGGAGATGCCCGCGATGATGACCACCGCGAGCAGTCCGAGCACGACGCGCGTATTGCCGACGGCCCAGTCTATGATCCGCGTCATCCGCGTGCTCCATGACCTTCGACGGGCTTCACGCGCGCGCCGTCATTGACGAATTCCTGGCCGATGGTGATCACCGTGACATGATCGGGCAGGCCGCTGACCCACATCCCGTCCGGGCCGTCGGAGACGACGCCGATGGGATAGAAATGCACGCGATTGCGGTCGACGGTGCGCACGCCATAGACGCCGTGATCGTCGAGCACGAGGATGCCGGGCGAGATGTGCTGGGCCATCACCTGGCGCGTGGGAATCTTGATGTCGGCGCTCACGCCGTCGCGCAGCTTGGCGTCCGGGTTCGGCAACTCGACTTCCAGGCGGAAGGTGCGGGTGGCGGTGTCGGCGCGCTGGGCGATGAAGCGGATCTTGCCCTGGACCGTCTCGCCGGTGACGAGCGTGGCCGCGGCGAGATCGCCGATCTTGAGCCCGCCCACGTCCTTCTCGGACACCGTGCCGATGGCGAGGAACGGCTCGGGCGCGATCACCATTTCGCATTTGTCGCCGGTGCGCATGTAGTCGCCCTGATTGACATAGCGGTCGTCGACGATGCCGTCGAAGGGCGCGCGGATCTTGGTGTTGGTGAGCGCGATCTGCTGCGTGCGCAGGTCGGCCTGCGCGGCTTCAAGCGCGGCGGCGGCCTGCTTGGCCTGCGTCTCGGAGACATAGCCTTTGGCGGCGAGGTTGTGCGCGGCGGTGTATTCCTTCTCGCGCTGGGAGACGAGCGCCTTGGATTCGTCGAAGCGCGCGCCTTTGTCGTTGATCTTGAGCTCGCAGAGCACGTCGCCCGCCTTGACGTGGTCGCCCTTGTCGAAATGGATGGCATCGACCATGCCGTCGACCTCGGCGCGGACGTCCACGGCATGGAGGGCCTGGGTGCGGCCGCGCACGGTGAGCGTGGCGTCACGCTTCTGCGCATCGATGGTCGAGACCTGGACGCTCGGCACGTCGGAGGTCTTGGCCTGCGCCGTGTCGCCGCCATGGCCGAAGAGCAGGCGCGGCAAGACGCCCGACGACAGCCAGATCACCGCGAAAAGGGTGATGACCAGCGCCCAGCGGTAGCCCGCTTTCATGCGGCGCCAGAAAGCGGGTTGTACGCGGTCCCACCACGCGGCGATTCCATTCGGCGAATTCTCGTTCTCAGACATGGCGCTCTCGTAATTCGTTTATTCGGCGGCTGCAGGTTGTTGGTGTTCGATCTCGGCGCGATGGGCGCGGAGATAGGCGATCATCGCCCCGTAGATGGTCTGTCCCATGCCGAGCACAAAGCGCTCGCCATCGGTCTGGGATTCGGAATGCCCGGCGATCTGGGCGAGCTGGCCCTCGCATTGGGCGATATAGGCATCAATCATCTGCGCCACGCGCTCGGGCGGCAGCAGATGCGAAAAGAGCATCGCGAAGGCGAAAGGCGAGCGGTGGCGGTCTTCCGGCAACGGTTTCAGGAGCGACGCCAGGAAGACCGTGCGGCCCGAAGCGGTGATCGAATAGACCTTGCGGTCGGGGCGCTTCTCCTGCGCCTCCTCGCGGACCGAAACCAGGCCCTCCTCGGTCAGGCGGTTCAGGGCCGGATAGATCGAACCGAAGCTGGCCTCCACCACATGCTGGTAGCCGTCTTCCTCGAACAGTTTCTTGATCTCGTAGCCCGTCGCCGGCCCACGCGTCAGGATGCCCAAACAGATGGTGCGGACGTCCATGCCCCTAGCCCTATATTGGTCTGATATAGATCAGAGCTATATAGGTGAGATTTGTGGGGTTTCAAGCCGTAAGACCATGCAATTGCGCAACTCTGCCTTGCACATGTGCGCATGGGTGGAAAGAAGGGCCTGCGAGGCCGGGGGCTGAAAAGGGAACCGGTCAGATCACTTCGAGCCGGTCGACTTCGACGCCTTTCGTGCCCTGCCGGGTCGAATACCGGATGCGCTGCTCGGGCCCGAGCACGGCCACGCCGGAACGGCGTAGCGCGCTGGCATGGACATAGATGTCGCCACCGCCGGCATCGGGCATCACGAAACCAAAGCCCTTCTGGTCGTTGAAGAACTTGACCTTGCCTTCGACCATCGGGCCGGACGGGCCGGAATCCCGGTCCCCGCCAAAGCCGCCGCGTCCGCCGCCGCCATAACCGTCCCGGCCGCCGCCGCCGCCGAACCTGTCGCCGCCACCGCCGAACCGATCGCCGCCACCGCCGAAGCGGTCACCGCCTCCGAAACGGTCACCGCCGCCGAACCTGTCGCCGCCACCGCCGAAGCGGTCGGAATCGCCGCCGAACCTGTCGCCGCCGCCACCGAAGCGGTCGCCGCCGCGTCCGCCACCACCCCCGAAACGGTCACGCCCGCCGCCGCCGCCAGGTCCGCGGCTCGGCGTCGGATCGGCGGTCGAAGTGTCGATGCTGTGCACGGCAACGACCTGAAGCCCGCGCGGTGAGTCCTGCAGGTCGCAAACCACTGTGGAGCCTTGCGGCACGTTCTGTTGTCCCAGCGCCTGCAGCGCCGAGGCATGGCAGAACGCATCACCACCCGTTTCGAGGGTGATGAAGCCGTAGCCTTTGGTGGAATTGAACCATTTTACCGTGCCCTTCACCGACGCCTGGGCGAGGGGGCCAGAACCGCCTTGATCGAAATTTGCCATGCCTAAATGCCTGCCGGTATGCCGGGATCGCGCTGAGGCCCCGCCGGCGCCAGGAGCCTCACGCGCTTAACCAATCATGCCCAGAAGATTCCGCCGTCCGCAAGGCGGTCGTTCAGCATAGGCCGGCAGGATTTCAGGCCGTCAAAGCAGCTTATGCAACATGTCATGGGCCTCGGTCGCGTTCTTCTTGGCGGTGGCGAGGTCCTGTGCCGCGATGCCTTCGCGGGCCTTCTGGGCGGCGGCTTCCAGCGCCGGGCGCTTGTCGGCGGCCGAGTCCGGGATCGCGCCATTACCGGCCTGGGCACAGGGGTTGAGTTCCTTGGCATCGAAGCCGTTGCCGCTAGGGCCGACCAGGCAGTTCACCGTATGGTGCAGATGCATGTGGATGCCGGCGATATCGGCCGAGCCCGCGCCGTAATCGGCATGCTGCTCCGCGGTGACGATCTCGCTATGGGCATCGGCCAACGCGGCCACGGGCATAAACGCGAAGGCGGCGATCAGGATTGCCTTGTTCATATTGTTCCTCCCCAGGTTGGATGGGCTAGTCTGACGGCCCGGAGGATATCCGAACATGTCTTATCGCGCACCAATCCGTGACCTGAATTTTGCGCTTTACACCGTAGCCGATTTCGGACGCGTCTCAGCGCTGGAGCGCTTCGCGAGCGCCGATGAATCCACGGTCGCCGCAGTGTTGGACGGAATGGGCAAATTCGCCGAGGGCGTGCTCGCGCCGCTCAACCGCATCGGCGACACCGAAGGCGCGCGGATCGAGAACGGCCGCGTCACCGCCGCGAAAGGCTTCGCCGATGCCTACAGGCGTTACGCAGGCGACGGCTGGAATGGGTTGAGCGCCGATGTCGAACATGGCGGGCAGGGCTTGCCGCGCGCGGCCGCGCTGGCCGCATTTGAATGCGTGCATGCCGCGAACATGGCGTTCGGCCTTTGCCCGACGCTGACGGAGGCGGCAGTGCATTGCCTCGTCGCGCATGGCGACGAGCATCAGAAATCCTTCTATCTGCCCAAGCTCGTGTCTGGCGAATGGACCGGCATGATGAATCTGACGGAGGCGCAGGCCGGCTCCGACCTCGCGCTGGTGCGCTGCCGCGCCGAGCCCGATGGAAACGGCGGCTACAGGCTGACGGGCCAGAAGATCTTCATCACCTGGGGCGATCACGACTGCGCGGACAACATCATCCATCTCGTGCTGGCGCGATTGCCCGACGCGCCGGAAGGCGTGAAGGGCATCTCGCTTTTCCTCGCACCGAAGATATTGGCGAACGGCACGGCGAATGGGCTGCGTCCGCTTTCCCTCGAGCACAAGCTCGGCATCCACGGCTCACCCACCTGCGTGATGTCGTACGAGGGCGCGCAAGCCGAACTCGTCGGGCAGATAGGGCAAGGTCTGCCGCATATGTTCACGATGATGAACGCGGCGCGGCTCAATGTCGGCATGCAGGGCGTGGGCATAGCGGAGCGCGCCTACCAGCAGGCGCTCGCTTTCTCGCTGGAGCGGCGGCAAGGCCGTTCGCCGTGGGCAAGCGACTATCCGGCGCGATTGTTCGACCTGCCGGATGTGCGCCGCATGCTGATGCTGATGAAGTCGAAGATCGTAGCCGCGCGCGCGATCTGTCTTTCAACCGCCGTCGCGGCCGACCTGGCCGAATTCGACACGACCGCCGAAGCGCGCGAGGCGGCGAAGCTGCGCGAGGAATTGCTCGTGCCCATCGCCAAGGCGTGGTCCACGGATGTCGGCGTCGAGGTCGCATCGCTCGGGGTGCAGATCCATGGCGGCATGGGGTTCATCGAGGAGACGGGCGCGGCGCAGCACTACCGCGACGCGCGCATCGCGCCGATCTATGAGGGCACCAACGGCATCCAGGCATTGGACCTCGCGGGCCGCAAGCTATCGCTCGGCAATGGCGCGGCGATGAAGGCGTTGATCGCCGACACGCGCGCGGCGGATTGGGCGCCGCTCATGCCTGGCATCGATGCGCTCGAGCGGGCTACGGCAACGATGATGACGCGGAAAGGCTCGCCCGACGCGCTCGCCGCCGCCGTGCCCTATCTGCAGTTGGCCGGGACGGTGGTGGGCGGCTGGATGCATGCCAAGGCGGCATCGGCCAAGATCGGCGATGCGAACTATGCGAAGACGGTGCGGTCGCTCGCCGATTTCTACGCTGCGCATGTGTTGCCCACAGCGCCCGGACTGGTCGCGGCGGTGGAAAGCGGTGCGTCGCCTTTCGCCGATATTTCGGCGGAAGCGCTCTAAGGCTTATGGTTGTCGCGCAATTTGTCGGGCGAGCGGTCCATATGCTGTCGCTATGGACCGCTCGCGCGATTGCGCTTTAGCGCCTGCGGTGCTTGGCCGGCGCGGGCGGAACGTCGCCCTGCTGGATGTCGCTCGGGCCCGGCGTCTGCGGCACGGGCTGCTCCGGCTTGGACACCACGGCGGGCGCGGTCTCCGGCGGCGGGACTTGGGTCGTCTCGGCCGGAATCTTCTGCGTTGCGTCTTCCGCCGCTTCGGTCCAGCCGCCGCCCAGCGCCTTGTAGAGGCCGACATCGGCCTGGATGCGCGCGAGCTTGATCTGGATGAGCTGGTCCTGCGCCGTGAATAGCGTCTGCTGCGACTGCAGCACCGCCAGAAGATCGGCGACGCCTTCGCGATATTGGATTTCCGAGATGCGGAAGGCTTCCGACGCCGCGCTCACTTCCTGCGTCAGATAGTCTTCCTGCTGCGAGAGATGGGCGACCTGGTTCAGCGAGGTCTCGACATCCGAGAAGGAGCTGATCACCGCCTTGCGGTAGTCGGCGACGAGCTCTTTCTCCTGCGCTTCGGAAAGATCGAGCTGGCCGCTCTTGAGACCGCCGTCGAAGATCGTCTGCAGCAGCGAGCCGCCGATGCTCCAGGCAAGATTGCCCGGGTTGATCAGGTGCTGGATCATGTTGCTGGCATAGCCGCCGGAGCCGGTGAGTCCGATGGTCGGGAAGAAGTTCGCGCGCGCAGCATCGACATTGGCATGCGCGGCGGCGAGATTGGCTTCGGCCTCGGCGACGTCGGGACGGCGCAGCAGCAATTGCGACGGCAGGCCCGGCGCGATCACCGGCGATTTCAGCCCGTCGAGGCTCTGCGCCTTGACGTCGAAACCTTCCGGCATGCGGCCGAGCAGGATGGCGAGCGAGAACAGCGCTTCCTTCTCCTGCTCCTGAAGCGCGGGGATTTGCGCTTCCTGGCCGGCGAGCTGGGCTTCCTGCTGGGCGAGGTCGAGGCGCGAGGACACGCCGTTGTCGACCTTGGCCTTGGTGATGGTGAGGATGCGGTTGGCCGCGGCGATGTTCTGCTGCGCGATGGCGATGCGTTCGCGCAAGGCCAGCACGTTGAGATAGGTTTGCGCCGTGCTCGCCGTCACGGTCAGCGCGACCGTCTCCTGCGCGTATTTGGACGACTTCAGCGCTTCGTCGGCGGAGCTAAGCACGTTCCAATTCTTGCCGAAGATGTCGAGCTCGTAGCTCGCCTGCGCGCCGACGGTGAACTGGTTGCCGGTCGAGGGGCCGACGGTGACCGGCGGGCCGCCGGTGGTGATCGTGGTGCCGCCATTGCGCGAGCGGGTCGCCGACGCAGTGCCCTCGATGGTCGGGAACAAAGGCGAGCGGGCGATGTCGACATTGGCCTCGGCCTGCTCGACGCGGGCGGCCGCGGCGGCGAGGTCGAAATTGTCCTTCTGGGCCTGGACCACAAGGCCGCTCATCTCATCGCTGCCGAACTCGCCCCACCAACTGGCCTGGGGCCAGACATTGGCGCCGGCCACGACGGGGCCGGTGAAGTTGGAAGGCAGGTTTTGCGTCTGGATCGCTTGCGGGACGGGGCTCACACAGCCTGAGAGCGCCATGGCAAGCACGGCGACGGACGTGGATTGGAGAAGGATTTTCATGGGGTTACTCGCTAGCCAAAGCGCCGGGGTCCGGCAAAACGCGAGTCCTGCCGCGCCAACACATGTAAACGCAAATGCGCCGGGCGCAAGGGTCCAGGCGATTTGCGGGCGAGACCGGTTTGTCGCGGCGCGGGCAGGGGCTGGGTTGTCGGGAAGGCTGGCAATTTTATCATGTCAGCTATCCACAAAAAACGGCTGCGAAAATCGCGCCCAACAATCTGATTCCAAATGCCGGCCCAAAAAGTTGGGCGGCCGAAGTCTGGTCCCGGTTCGGGGTCCGGAAGCCGCTTCGACCGCCCTGATGACCGTGCCCTTGATGGAGCGCCGATACGGGCGCGGTCAAAGCTCAGAAATTCGGTGGAGGATGAATACCGCCGGGGGGGAGGGGAGCCTATGGGGAAGTTGTATCGAATTGTCGCCGCACGCCGAGGCACGTCAGCTTCGCGACCAAATTCTTTTTCATGAAAAGGATTTAGGGCGCGTCCTCAATTAGAGGATTCCCAAGGATAGAGCGGAGTGATTCATAGAGGGTCGGCTGATTCGGAGCTGACGGATGACGCGACGCTATGGTTTGCGAGACGATCAATGGGATCGGATCGAGGCTTTTCTGCCGGGCCGCGATGGCCATGTTGGTGTGACGGCTGCCGACAACCGTCTGTTTGTTGAAGCGGTTTTGTACCGTTATCGAGCGGGCATACCGTGGCGGGACTTGCCGGATCGATTTGGCACCTGGAAGAACGTGCACACCCGGTTCAGCCGCTGGGCCGAGAGCGGGGTATGGGAGAAATTGTTCAAGGCCCTGGCGGCCGATGCCGATAACGAATACGCGATGATCGATTCCACGATCGTGCGGGCTCACCAGCACAGCGCCGGCGCTCAAAAAAAGCGGGCCAAAGCCAAGCGATCGGGCGCAGCAAAGGCGGTTTGAGCACCAAAATCCATGCGCTCGTCGATGCGCTGGGCAATCCGCTCGCGTTCCTGCTGACGCCAGGCCAAGCCCATGATCTGGAGGGCGCTGACGAGTTCCTGCCGCGGATGGCAGCCGATACTTTGTTGGCGGACAAAGCCTTCGATGCCGACAAACGCGTCATCGAACCGCTGCGCGCGGCAGGAAAAACCGCCGTGATCCCCCCCAAGAGCAACCGCAAAATCCAGCGCGATTACGACAAAGAGGCTTACAAAGCACGCCACCTCATCGAGAACTTCTTCTGCAAGCTCAAGCAATACCGCGCCATCGCCACCCGTTACGACAAAACCGCCAGGAACTTCCTCGCCGCAATCCTGCTCGCAGCCAGTATCATCTGGCTTAATTGAGGACACGCCCTAAACGCCTTGTCGGGTGTGGCGCGCTTGCCCCGTCACATTTCTCCCGAGCGCGACTCTCGGCGCTCATAAAAGCCGTCGCGCGGCGCTCGCTTGCCAGCGAGAGCCCACCGCTCTAGAACGCCGCGCCTTCGGCTTCGTTTCACCCTCACCCTCGGAGAGAAAGACATGGCGTCGAGCATCAAAGAGCGGCTCCACAAGGGTTACGCGCAGTCCATGGACGTGACCGCCATGCTCGCCGACGAGAAGAGCCGCTACCAGCGCATCAAGATTTTCGACACCGTCGCCAACGGCCGCGTCATGACCCTGGACGACATCGTCCAGATCACCACGCGCGACGAATCCGCCTATGCCGAAATGCTGACACATTTGCCGATGCTGGAGCATGGCAAGGCCCAACGGGTGATGATCGTGGGCGGCGGCGACCTCTCCATCGCCGACGAGGCGCTGAAGCACAAAGGCGTGAAGGAGGTCGTCCTTGTGGATATAGACGGCCGCGTCGTGGAACTCTGCCGCGAGCATTTCGGCGAATTCAACGCCAAGGCTTTCAGGGACAAGCGGCTGAAGATCGAGATCGCCGACGCCTTCGAATATCTCGGCCGCAAGCAGAGCCTGGAGCGCTTCGACCTCGTCGTCGCCGACCGCCCCGATCCCGTCGGCCCCGGCAAGGCGCTGTTCGGCGAGACCTTCTATGACCGCGTGCTGGGCGCGCTGAAGCCGGGCGGCTTCGCCACCTTCCAGACCGGCGTGCCGTTCTACCAGCCTTGGGAGATCACCGAGGCGCTGGAGGAACTCGCCGCGTTCTTCCCACGATCGGGCCTCTATCTCACCGTGGTGCCGACCTATATCGGCGGCTTCATGGCGCTGTCCTGGGCCGGCAAGACCAAGAGCGCGCGTCTCGGCACGCCCGCGGGCATCAAACGCGCGGCGACTGCCTTCCGGCGCGCCAAGCTCAAGACGGATTACTACAACCCCGCCATCCACGCCGCCGCCTTCGCGCTGCCGGAATGGATCGCGCGCTTGGCGCCCTAAAGCGCACTCCCGCGAAGTGGAAAACGGTTCGCGTCAGATTGCGCGGCAAACAAGGAATTTGGAGCCCAATGCGATTCCATCAACCCGGATCGGGCTCTAACCCGTTACGCGTTCGAGAATCGCGCGCACGCGCTGCTGCGCGTCGGCGAGGGACGTTTCCAGGCCAGCGAAATCGCGCGCGCCGGCGGCGCGGGTAAGCAGCGCCTTCAGGCCCGGCGAGGCGGCCTCCGGCGCCAAGGTTCCTTCCACCGCGATCCGCAGGATCTGCATCAGCGCATTCTCGATCCGCGCGGTGGAGAGCAGGGTCTGCGCATCCCCTGCGCTGAGCGCGCCTTCGGTCGCGAGCTTCTCCAGCGCCGCCATGGTGGAGGTGTCGAGCGCGTTGGGCTCGGAGAGCTGGAGGACCTGGGCGATGAACTCCAGATCGACCATGCCGCCGGGCGCGTATTTGAGGTCCCAGACCGACTTGCCCGGGAACTGGGCGGCGATCTTCTCGCGCATGTCGTGCGCATCCGCGGCCAGCTTGGTGCGGTCGGTGGGCGCTGTGATCGCGCCGAGCACGACCGCCTCGACCTTGGCGCGCAACGCCTCTGGCCCAGCGATCACGCGGGCGCGCGTGAGCGCCATGCGCTCCCAGGTCCAGCTCTCCTCGGCGTGGTAGCGCGCGAAGGTCTCCAGGCTCACCGCGACCGGCCCCTTGTTGCCGGTGGGCCGCAGGCGCATGTCGACGTCGTAGAGCACGCCCTCGGCGGTCGGCACCGTCAGCGCCGCGATCAGCCGCTGCGCCAGCCGCGCGTAGTAGACGCTGACCGGTAGCGTCCTTGCGCCGTCCGAGGTTTCCGCCGCCGCCTCATAGACGAAGATCAGGTCGAGATCGGAACTCGCCGTCATTTCCTGCCCGCCGAGCTTACCCATCGCGATCACAGCGAAGGCGCCGCCGGGCACATGGCCGAACGCCGTCGCCAATTCCTTCTTCACCGCGCCGAACAGGCCCACGATCACCGTCTCGGCGATCGCCGCGAAGGCGGAGCCCGCGCGGTCGGCGGCAATACTGCCCTCGATGATTTGCACGCCGACGCGGAAATTCTGCTCCTTGGCGAAGCGCCGCGCCGCGTCAAGCACGGATTCGAAATCGGGCGCGCGGGCAATGAGGTCGCCAAGCAGCCGGTCGAGCTCCGCGCGGGCCGGCAACTCGTTCAGGAATCCCGGATCGAGCAGCGCGTCGAGCACGCCCGGCGCGCGGCCGAGGTGCTCCGCGAGCCTCGGCGCCGAGCCGCAAATATCCGCGACCCGCTTCAACAGATGCGGGTTGGCGAGGAACAGCGAGAACAGCTGCACCCCCGCGGGCAGCCGTGTCACGAAGCGATCGAATTGCGCGAAAGCCAGGTCCGCATCGGCGGTGCCGGCGAGCGCATCGAGCAGTGCCGGCATCAGCTTGGTCAGGATCTCGCGGGCCCGCGCGCTGCGCGTCGCGCGGATGCGGCCGTGGTGCCAGCCGCGGATGGCGGCGGAGACGTGTTTCGCATCCTTGAAGCCAAGGCTTGAAAGCGTCGCCAGGGTCTCGGGGTCTTCCTCCACGCCGGTGAAGACGAGGCTTCCCTTCTGAGCGGCCAGGGGCGCGCTCTGCTCGAACAGCCGCGCATAGTGGCCCTGCACCGTCGCCAGCGTGCGCGAGAGGTCGATGCCGAAACTCGCCGCATCGGCATAGCCCATGAAGCAGGCGACATGGGCGAGACCCTCCGGCGACTTGGGCAGGGTGTGCGTTTGCTCATCCTCGATCATCTGCAGGCGATGTTCGAGCTTGCGCAGGAACCGGTAGGCCGCGGTCAGGTCGGCGGCGGCTTCGTCCGACACCGGCCCGCGTTGGCGCAGCGCCTCGACGGCGTCGAGCGTGCGCCGCGCGCGCAGGTCGGGAAAGCGTCCACCCAAGATCAGTTGCTGCGTCTGGGCGAAGAACTCGATCTCGCGGATGCCGCCGCGGCCGAGCTTCACATTGTGCCCCGCCACCGCGATGGCGCCATGACCGCGATAAGCGTGGATCTGGCGCTTGATCGAATGGATGTCCTCGATGGCGGCGTAATCGAGGCTGCGCCGCCAGACGAACGGCTCGATGGCTTTCAGGAACGCGGCCGAAGCAACCGGATCGCCGGCGCAGGCGCGCGCCTTTATCATCGCCGCACGCTCCCAATTCTGCCCCATGCCTTCGTAATAGGCCTCCGCCGCCTCGGTCGAGATTGCGACCTGCGTCGCGCCTGCATCGGGGCGCAGGCGAAGATCGGTGCGGAAGACATAGCCGTCCACCGTCGTCTCGTTCAAAAGCTTCACCAGCCCCTTGACGATATCGACCGCCGCGCCGCGCATGTCGTCCTTCTTGCGGAAGGGGAAACGCGCCGCGTCGTAGAAGACGATGATGTCGATGTCGCTCGAGTAGTTGAGCTCGAACGCGCCGTACTTGCCCATCGCCAGCACGACGAGGCCGGTATCGTCCTCACGCGCCTCCGGATCACGCTTGGCGAGCAGCCAGCGCAGGCTCGCGCCGACACAGGCATCGGCGAAGCGCGTCAACGAACCGGTGACGCGGTCCAGATCCCATTCGCCGGCGATGTCCGCCGCGGCGATGGCGAGCGCGGCGCGGCGCTTGGCGCGGCGCAATGCGGCCATCGCGCCCGGCTCATCCTCTGGCAGCGACAGCGCCATGGCCGAGGCGAGCGCCACCTCCGCGCCTTCGGCCAGCAGCCTCTTCAGAAAGCCCGGTTCGCGCAGGGCCAGCCGCGCGAGATAGGGACTGTTGCCGAACATCGCCTCGAGCAGCGGGTTGGCGGACAATCCCAGCTCGTCCAGCGTGCGCTGGGCCCGGGCGGCGTCGAAGGGTCTGGGCAAATCGGCCATGCCTTCTTTTACCTCCCCCTTGCGGGGAGGTCGAAAAATGCGAGGCATTTTTCGGATGGGGGTTCTCGGTGACACCCCACCCGAAACGCCTCGCGTTTCGACCTCCCCGCAAGGGGGAGGTCAAGCCGTCGCCGCCTGGCGCCGCGGGCGGCGGGTGAAGAGCAGGATCGCCTTCAGGCCGGGATTGTTGTCGGCCAGTTCGAGCTTGGCGTCATGGAGCCGCGCCACCGCCGCCACGAGGCTGAGGCCGAGCCCCGTGCCGGGTGAGTTGCGGCTCGTCTCCAGCCGCACGAAACGCTCCAGCACCCGCGCGCGGTCAGAGGCCGCGATGCCGGGGCCGTTGTCCGCCACGGTGAGCGTGACGCCTTGGGCCGTGTGTTCGACCGCCACCCGCACCTTGCCGCCCTCGGGCGTGTATTTGATCGCATTGTCGAGCAGGTTCGCGAGCGCCTGGCTGATGAGGCTCCGGTTGCCCTCGATCCGCGCCATGCCGCTGGGCGCGACGTCCAGCGACACGCCCTTCTCTTCCGCCACCGGGCCGTAGAGCTCGGCGATGTCGTCCACCACCTTGGGCAGGTCGACCGGCTCCATCGCCTCACGCACCGCGCCGGCTTCGGCTTCGGCGATCAGGAGCAGCGCGTTGAAGGTGGAGATAAGCGTGTCGGTCTCGCCGACCGCGGCCTCGATCTCCTCGCGCGTCGCATCCTCGCCCCTGAGCTTGGCGAGCGCGCCTTCGAGCCGGTTGCGCAAGCGATTGAGCGGCGTGCGCAAGTCGTGCGCGATGGAATCGGTGACGCCGCGCATGCCCTTCATCAGCCGTTCGGTGCGCTCGAGCATGCGGTTCAAATTCTCCGCGAGATTGTCGAACTCGTCGCCGGCGCGGGTCAGCGGCAGGCGCTGGGTGAGGTCGCCCGCCATGATCTCGCGGCTGGTGCGGTTGATCGATTCCAGCCGCGTCAGCAGATTGCGGCTCAAGAGCCAGCCGCCGCCCAGACCGATCGCCAGGATGAACGCGATGGTCCACGGCAAGGTCGTCGAGAACAGGCGCTGCGTCTTGGCGCGCTCCTCCACGTCGCGGGCGACGAGGAGCTGGAAGCCGTCCTTCAATTCGAAGATGCGGCCGCGGGCGCGATGCTTCTCCGGGGTGTTGCCGACGCGGCGCAGATAGTCGAACTCGACGAAATCGCCGGTATGCGCGCGAATCTGCGGCCAAGCGTCGAGATTGCCCGCGAGCGGGCGCTTGAGCGCATCGGTGAGCAGATAGAGCCCGAAGCCGCCGCGCACCGAGCGGCCCATGATCACGTCGGAGAGGCCGACCACGCCGGTGCGCTGATACTGCTCGGAGAGGCCCACGATCTCGGCGCGGATCGTCTCGTCGGTCTCGCTGTCGAGTGCGCGCTTGGCGTTCCAATAGGTGAACGCCAGAAGCGCCGCCGCCGACATCGCGAAGATGAGGACGTAGACGAGGACGATGCGGAACGCGAGGGTGCGAAGCGTCCTAGGCGCGCGCACGGATCATGTAGCCGGCGCCGCGCACCGTGTGCAGCAGCGGTGCTTCGAACCCCTTGTCGATCTTCGCGCGGAGCCGCGAGATGTGCACGTCGATCACGTTGGTCTGCGGATCGAAATGATATTCCCACACGCTTTCCAGCAGCATGGTCCGCGTCACCACCTGGCTCGCATGGCGCATGAGATATTCGAGCAGCCTGAATTCGCGCGGCTGCAGATCGATCGAGACCTCCCCGCGCTTGGCGGTGCGGGTCAGCAGATCGAGCTCCAGGTCGCCCACCTGCAGCCGCGTCTTCACCGCCGCCGGATGACGCCGGCGCATCAGCGCGTCGAGCCGCGCGAGCAGCTCCACGAAGGCGTAGGGCTTGGTGAGATAGTCGTCGCCGCCGGCCTTGAGGCCCTTCACGCGGTCGTCGACCTCCGACAGCGCGCTCAGGAACAGCACCGGCGTGGTGTTGCCGTGTTCGCGGATATCCTCGACCAGCTTGAGCCCGTCCATCTTGGGCAGCATGCGGTCGATGATCATGGAATCATAGGGACGCGACAGCGCGAGGTTGAGGCCAACCTCCCCGTCGCCGGCATCGTCGACCACATGGCCGGCCTCCTTGAGGCCGTTCACGAGATAGCGTTGCGCCTCAAGATCGTCTTCCACCACGAGGATTCGCATGCCCAGCTCCTCTTGAGTCCTTGGACCCGTTTGACAAAAGGGTCCGCGCCGGCGGCAACGGGGGGGATGGGGCCGCCGCCGGCGCGGGGGCCGGACGCCGCGTTACCGCGACGCCCGGTACGCGGGTCTCACGCGATCTTCAGCGCGAGGAAACGTTGGCCGCCATTGCCGGCGACCAGAACCAGGACCGTGTTGCGGCCCGCCGCATGGGCGTCCGCGATGCGGCTCTTCACGTCTTGCGGCGTACGCACCGCCTTGTTGGCGACGGAGATCACGATGTCGCCT
Organism: Rhizomicrobium sp.; assembly: GCA_036491175.1. GTDB lineage: Bacteria > Pseudomonadota > Alphaproteobacteria > Micropepsales > Micropepsaceae > Rhizomicrobium. The sequence continues at coordinate 28,316 of DASXCJ010000070.1, read as the reverse complement.
TCCTGAACGCCTTTGTCGGCGGCGTCGCTGTTGGGATCGACGCGCGTGATGAGCACGCCGTTCACATTGCCGCCGATGCGATATTGCTGGCGCAAGGTCGGCGTGACGGACGCCAGGCCGAGGCCCATGGCCTCGCCGGTGTTGCCGCCGGGCGCCTGCGGATGAGGCGGGCCGGCGTCGTTGTCGGCAGCTTGCGTCTCCTTGCGTTCGCCGATCTTCACCGTGAGCGTCACCGGCTTGCCGCCGCGATCGATGGTGAAGATGGCGTTGGCCCCGGCCGGAATGAGCGCGACGCGGCGCGTGAGATCGCGATTGTCGTCCACGGGCTTGCCGTTCAGCGCGAGCACGAGGTCGCCCTGCTGGAAACCGCCGCGCGCGGCGGGGCCGCCCGGCACGATGGACGTGACGATGGCGCCCTTGGAATCCTTGCGGCCCATCGAGGCGGCGATGTCGTTCGTCACCGCCTGGATTTGCACGCCGAGATAGCCGCGCGCGACGCGGCCCTTGGCTTCGAGCTGCGCGATCACCTCGCGGATGGTGGACGACGGGATCGCGAAACCGATGCCGACGCTGCCGCCCGACGGCGAGAAGATCATCGAGTTCATGCCGATGACGCGGCCCTGCAGGTTGAATGTCGGACCGCCGGAATTGCCGCGGTTGATCGGCGCATCGACCTGGATGAAATCGGTATAGGGCCCGTTGCCGACGTCGCGGCCGATGGACGACACGATGCCGGCGGTGACGGTGTTGGAGAGACCGAACGGATTGCCGACCGCGATCACCCAGTCGCCCACGCGCACCTGGCGGTCGTCGACGAATTCGACGGCGGGGAGCGAGCGGTCCGCCTTGACTTTCAGCACCGCGATGTCGGTGGCCGGATCGGTGCCGACGAGATGGGCGTCGAGTTCGCGCCCGTCGGTCATCTTCACGGTGATCTTCTTGGCCTTCTCGATCACGTGGTTGTTGGTGACGATGAAGCCGTTCTTGTCGACGACGAAGCCCGAGCCCATGGCCACCGCCTTGCGCGGACGCTGCTGCTGGCCGTTGTTGCCGAACTGGTTGAAGAAATTGCGGAACGGCTCGGGGATGTTGTCGGGCAACATGTCCTGCGTCGGCTGGATCTCCTCTTCCACCGTCACGGTGACGACGGAGGGGCTCACGCGCTCGACGAGGTCGGCGAAGCTGAACGGGGCGCCGTTCTCCAGCATGCGCGGGGTCGCGGCGGGCGTGGCCGCTACCGGGCGGGCGACCTGCGGCGCCGGGCGCGCGATCTGCGGCGCCGGATGGGCCGGCGGATGGGCTACCGGCGGGGCGGCCATGGCGCCGAGGCTCAGGACGGCGACGATGCAGGCCGTGCCGAGAGACAAGTTGCGAACGCCTTGGCGGCGCTTTTTCTGTTGTTCCGACGTCATTTCAATCCTCCAGGCACCCGGCCCCGATACGTGGGGCAAGCCGTAGCCCTTGGTTGTTACCAATTTCTATCCCTAACATTAAACCGACGAAATGCGGCGCGGTTAGGGCCGAATCTCGCGTGGTCGTGAAGGCGCAGCGCCGGATCTCAGGCCTGCCGCTCGCCCTTGGGGCGGGACCGGACGATCACGGTTCCCGCCACGCCTGCGCCGATCAGGAGGACCAGCACAGGACCGAACCACAAAAGATAAGTGGCCGGCTCCAAAGGCGGCTTCATCAATATGTATTCGCCATAGCGCGAAACCAAGTAACGCTCGATCTGGGCATTGGTGTCGCCGGCTTCAATGCGCGCGCGGATCAAACGTCTGAGATCGCCGGCGAGCGTTGCGTTGGACTCGTCCAGCGACTCGCCCTGGCAGACCACACAGCGGAACTCCTTCTGCAGCGAAAGCGCGCGCGCCTCGAGCCTGGGATCGGAGAGTTTCTCCGGCCCCGTGATGGCCGTCGTCGCCGCGAGCAAGGCTGCGAACAGGAGTTTCATTCCGCCGGTACCGTTTCGGCGGAGACGCGCGCGAGGCGGAACCGCACGCGGCCCCACAAACTCAGCAACCCGCCCAGCGCCATGATCGCGCCGCCGAACCAGATGAAGGGCGCCAGCGGATTCACGAAAGCGCGCACGACCCATTTGCCGCCGCCACGATCGTCCCCCAGCGCGACATAGAGATCGGAGAAACCCGTCGTGCGGATCGCCGTGTCGCTGATCTCCTGGCCTTCAGCCGGATAAGCGCGTTTCTCCGGCGACAGTACGCCGATCACATTGCCATTGCGCATGGCGACGATGGTCGCGCGCGCCGCCTGGTAATTCGGCCCCGGCACGACCTGCACGCCGCCGAACCGCAACGTCACATCCGACACTTGCAAATTCTGCCCCGGCGCCAGCACGTCGATGGCTTCGCTCTTCCACGCCGTGTCGCCCGCGACGCCCAACAGCGTCACGCCGAGGCCGGCATGCGCCAGGACCGAGGCCATCGCCGCCGCGTTGAGCGCACGCGCGCCGCGCCGTTTGAAAAAGTCGATCACACTGGCGCCGATCACCCAGGCGCCGAGCGCGAACGCGCCGGCCGCGGCCAGCGAACGCGGCGCGGTGAGCGCGAAGATCAGAATCCCCGCGACCAGCGCCGCACCCAATCCCGGCGCGAGCGTGCGCAACGCCGCCTTGAGGTCGCCGCTATTCCAGGCGAGCCGCGGCCCGAACGGCACCAGAAGCAGGAGCAGTATGAACACCGGCGCGAACAGCACCGGGTAATAGCCGGATCCCACCGACATCGAATTGCCCGTCGCCGCCTGGTAGGCGAGCGGATAGAGCGTGCCGACGAACACGATGGCGACCGCGCCGCAGAGCAGCACGTTGTTGAGCAGCAGCGCCGTCTCGCGGCTCGCCGTCTCGAACTCCGACCCGCTCTTGAGCTTGGGCGCGCGCCAGGCGAACAGCGCCAGCGCCCCGCCGATGGCGAGCGCAATCATGATCAGGATGAACCGCCCCCGGCTCGGATCGTTGGCGAAGGCATGCACCGAAGACAGCACGCCGGAGCGCACCAGGAAGGTGCCGATCAAGGACAGCGAGAACGCCGCGATGGAGAGCAGCAACGTCCACACCCGGAACGCGCCCGTCCGCTCCGTCGCCAGCGCCGAATGGAGCAGCGCCGTCGCCACCAGCCACGGCATCAGCGCCGCGTTCTCGACGGGATCCCAGAACCAGAACCCGCCCCAGCCGAGATCGTAATAGGCCCACCATGAACCCAGCGTGATGCCGGCGGTGAGCGCGATCCATGCCGCCAGCATGAAGGGCCGCGCCGCGCGCGCCCATCCCGCATCGGCGTTGCCGGTGATCAAGGCGGCCGCGGCATATGCAAACGTCGCCGACAGCCCGACATAGCCGATATAGAGCATCGGCGGATGCATCGCGAGGCCGGGATCCTGCAGCAGCGGATTGAGCCCCGCGCCCTCGAACAGCGGCGGATCGATTCTCAGAAACGGATTCGACGTGAACAGGATGAACAGCACGAAGGCGATGGCGAGCAATCCCTGCACGCCCAGCGCCGCCGAGGTCAGCCGCTCCCCGCCGCGCTGCGAGAACGCCATCGCCGCGCCGTAGATGCCGAGCACCAGCACCCAGAGCAGCATGGAGCCTTCATGGTTCCCCCACACCCCCGTGAGTTTGTAGATCAGCGGTTTCAAGGTGTGCGAATTCTGCGCCACCGTGACGATGGAGAAATCCGACGTCAGGAATCCATAGACCAGCGTGGCGAAGGCGAGCGCGATGAAGACGAAGAAGCCGAGCGCCGCGCCGCTCGCCACCGCGCGCGCCTGCGCGCCATCCGCGCGCGCGCCGATCAACCCCGCGACGGCCATCACGAAGGCCAGCGCCAGCGACAAGGTCAGCGCGAACTGGCCGAGCTCGCCGGTCATCGGCCTTCCTTCCAGCGGCCGGATTTCTTCAGCGCCTGCACGACTTCCGGCGGCATGTAACGCTCGTCGTGCTTGGCCAGCACCTCGCTGGCGACGAATTGCCGGGTGCCGTCGAGCGCGCCCATCGCCACCACGCCCTGGCCCTCGCGGAACAGATCGGGCAGCACGCCGGTGAAGGCGACCGGCACCGCTTCCTTCCCGTCCGTCACGGTGAAATGCACGGTCGCGCCCGGCCCGCGCCGCACGCTTCCCGTCTGCACCAACCCGCCGATGCGGAAATCGACGCCGGAGGAGACATGCTTCCGCGCCACGTCGGTCGGGCTGTAGAAATAAAGGACATTGTCCCGCAGCGCCGCCACGACCAACGTCGCCCCACCCGCCGCGGCCACGACGAGCGCGATCGCGAAGGTAAGCCGGCGGCGTTTTTTCGGGTTCATCATTCCGGTTTATGCCAGAATGACCCGTCGAAAGGGAGCCGTCCGCATGGTCTTCGCCCGTCTTTCCGCCTTCGTCGCCTTGGCGCTTCTTGCCGCAGCCTGCCTGCCCGTCACCACCACCACGCCCGTCGGCACCACGACGGGGCTTTCCGCAGACCCGGCGCTGACCGGCATGTGGAAGGGCCATGGCGACAAACCGAGCGACACGATCTACGCCTTCTTCTTCCCGCAATCCGGCGCCACCACCTCGGCCGTGCTGCTGCGCTCCGCCGCGAAGGACGGCGGCTGGGGCCACTACACCTTCGAGACGACGACGCTCGGGCAGTACAAATTCATGAACGCGCACGAGATCTCGAGCGACGGCAAACCGTCCGACGCCGCCGCGGCGCAGAAGACTTTCCCGCTGCTCTATCGCGTCAACGGCGACGGCGCGCTGGTGATCTATCTCGTCGACGAGAAGCGCGCCAAGGCCGCGATCAAGGCCGGCAAGATCCAGGGCACGATCGATCCGACCGATTACGGCGACGTCGTCCTCACCGCTGCCGGCGCCGACCTCGACGCCTTCCTGCAGACGCCCGACGGACGCGCCCTGTTCGTCAAGCCGCTGGCGATCCTGAAGAAAGAGAAATAACTACACTCCCTTTACGGCGTTGCGGAAGACTCGTCTCCGTAAACCCAGGTTTTGAAGGTCGCCGTAAGATCGCGCCCGCTCGCCGCTTCGAATGCCTTTTCAAGGTCCATCGCCGTGACGCTGCGCCCGGCATTGTCCTGTGTGTAGCGGCGCACGCCTTTCCAGAACAGGTCATCGCCAAGCTCCGAGCGCAAGGCGTCCAGGAAGACCATGGACTTGCCATAGGCGATCCGGCGCTTGGCTCTCAACGAAGCGTAGGTCCCTTGCCAACTCAGGGGCTCGTCCTGCCCCGCCGTCTTGGCGGCGCTCCAAGCCTTCCTGGCGGCTTCCATCTCGCTGTCGTAGGCCGCGCGGCCCCAGCGCTGCTCCCTGTATGCCGCCGTCATGAAGCCCGCCATGCCCTCGTTCAGCCACAGCTCCTTCCAGTCGGAACAGGTCAGCAGGTTTCCCCACCATTGATGGGCCAGTTCGTGCGCCAACATCCCGTCCGCTTGCGGATCGGACAAGATTGGTTCGGCGGAGCCTTTCTCGATCATCGACAGCGCCGCGTCCTCCTGGTCGCCGTTCCGGTCCACGAGCACCTGGGTATAGGACCGCTCCGGAAGCTTCACGCCGGCCTTCGCTTCGTAGAACGCGATCATGCGCGCCGTATCGGCGAACATGGCCCGCACATGCTCCGGCGTTTCGCCGGCGTAGAGAACCGACAGCGATGCACGGCCCGCAAGCTCCGCTCGTTCGTAGCGGCCCGCCGCGAAGCCATAGAGGTAGCTCGGATAGGAGCGATCCTCCTGCCAACGCCAGGTTTCCAGGCCGAACGCCGCCGGCGCGTGCGATACCAGTTTTCCGGGCGCGACCGCGTCCATCCCCGCCGGCAGGGTCAGGCTGAGCCGAAGCGTTGCGCGATCGCCCGGCCGGTCGATGTCGCAGACCATCACTTCACAGGTGAAGAAGCCTGTGTGGATTTCATTCGCCGTGAAGACGACGTCGCGCCCGGGCCTGCCGGAGAAGCTCATCACCAGCGTCGCTTCTTCTCCTTTGCGCAGGTGTCGCGGGAGATGGAAGATGCGCCGATTGCCCTCGGTGGTGACGATGACGCCCTGGCCGTCCAGATCGACGTTCACCGCCTGCGCATTCGCGGTGAACGACAAGGCGTCCAGGCCGTCGGACAGGCTCCGGAACCGCAGATATTCGACACCGGAAACGACGCCTGTGGCGAAGTCAGGCAAGAGGCTGATGTCGTAGGACACGGACTCGAAAGCGGGCGTGGCGGGCGGCGCGGAGCCCGGCAGCGATCCCCCGATCCCGGCAAGCACGACGGCGACCGCCGACTTCATAGCGAGGCCGCCTTAGTGTGATGACCTGCGCAAAATCTCGTCGACCATTCCGGTCTCGTACGTCGCGCCCTCCGCCGTCAGCACGATGCTGCGCGGCCAGTCCGCGCGGGCGACGCCTTTGCGTTCCAGCGCGTGCCAGACATTCTCGTTGGTGAGCCCGGTCGCGTCCTTGCCGGACACCACCGCGTCGCCGAGATGGAAATGATCGCCATGCGCCTCGGGCAGGTAGGTGATCGTGATCTCGCCCGCGCCCGGTCCTTCCTTCGCGGCGTCCGGAATACGCGCGACGGCCTGCAGCAAGGTCAGTGTGCGCAATTGAAGCGGATTGAGCTTCCGCGGATTGTTCTTCGGCGGCATGTGTCCCTCATGAAAGCCAGAGCGGTGCATCCTGACCCGGCTCCGGCGGCGGCGTGCGCCACGCGGGAGGCGTCTTCTCCATCCGCACCACCGGCCCCAGATGATCGAGGCGGCCGCGCCCGGTTTGGCACGATTGGAAATAGGCGTCGAGTCCGGCGCGCGGCTGCCAGCTCTCCGGCACCTGCGCGAAAGTGAGCTTGCCCAGCGACTGGATCCATTGCGCGGTGGCGCAGAGCGACACCTCCACATGCCAGCTTCCGCCCTCGCGGATGCGCCGCAGCAACGCCGCCGCCGCTCCCGCCGCCGCGAGATAGCCGGTGACGTAGTCGCACAATGCCGCGGGCACGAGGCGCGGAATGGTTTCGCGCCGCCGTCCTTCGCGCATGGCCGAGAACGCGCCCTGCTCCACCGCCATGCCGGTCGCGCTCTGCGCCAATTGCTCCCAGCCGCGCCGCCCGGTCCAGGGCCCGCGCGTGCCGTAGCAGAAGATCGAGACGCTGATCATGCCGGGCGCGGCATGCGCCAACGCCGCCGGCGTGAAACCAAGATCGGCAAGCGCGCCGGGGCGATAGGAATCCACGAAGACATGCGCCTGGCGCACCAGCCCGCGCATCGCCTCCGCATCGCCGGGTTTCCTCAGATCGAGGAACGTCGAGCGCTTGCCCCAGCCGGTGTCGAGATCGAACAGCTCCACCGTTGGCAGGCCAGGCGCACGCACGCTGAGAACGTCGGCGCCGTAAGAGGCGAGCGTGCGTCCCGCGCTCGGCCCCGCGAGCACGCGCGTGAGATCGAGCACGCGGATGCCGTCCAGCGGCCGCTCGCTTTGCGGCAGGCGCAACGGCGGCGCATCGCCGATGCGTTTCAAGACGATGGGCGGCACGCCGTCGAGCGCGCGGCCCTGCGGCGTCACGCGCCATTCCTCTTCGGTGCGCACCACCGCGCCGCATTGGCCCATGAAGGCGAGCGATTCCTCCAGCGCGAAACTGTTCCAGCGCTCGACGCCGGCCGCCACCGCATCCTGCGTGTTGGCGGCATTCAACAGATCGAGCGTGCGCGCCTCCAGATGCGGGAAGCCGCCATGAAGATGGATCCAGCGCCCGTCCAAGGTGCGATGCAGCGCCACGGTCGGCTTGCCTTCCGACGGGCGCGGCACCGTCTGTCCATCCACGGTCAGCAGCGAGAACGACACCAGCGAGGCCGCCGCCGCGCGCAAGTTCAGCGACAGCGCCTGCTGCTCGCCCCCGCGCAGGCGCCAGATCTCATGCGCGGCGGACGCGCTCAGGCCCAGCGACGACGCCGCGGCCTCGCCCGCGCGGAACGGCGTCACCAGGATCGGATCGTCGCCTTCGAAAGCGGGCACGGTCAGGGGGGCCACGCCCACCATCCGGTTCAGGGACGCGAAGGCCTCGCGTGCGGTCATGCAAAGCTCCGTTCCCCCGCCTATAGTCTCGCCCGCTGCGCGGCGCTCGCGCAAGGGAGGGAGCACTTCATGCCGGGACCATTGGCGGGCATCCGCGTCGCCGATTTCGGACGCTATATCGCAGGGCCCTATTGCGCGGCGCTGCTCGCCGATCTCGGCGCCGATGTCATCCGCATCGAGAAGCGCGACGGGCGCGAGGACCGCACCCTCGTCTCGCTCGGCGACAACGACGACGGCAGCCCGCGCGAGGGCGCCATGTTCCTGCAGATGAACCGCAACAAGCGTTCGCTCACCCTCGATCCGATGAGCGAGGCGGGCCGCGGCGTCGTGCGCCGGCTGATCGAGACCAGCGACGTCGTCATCGCCAATCTCCCTGGCGAGACCTTGAAGGCCATGGGGCTGGACTACGAAACCGTATCCGCGATCAACCCCCGCGCCATCCTCGCCGTCGTCTCGGCCTTCGGGCTCGAAGGCCCCTACGCCAACAGGATCGGCTTCGACGGCATCGCGCAGGCCATGTCCGGTGCGGCCTGGTTCGCCGGCTCGCCCGGCCAGCCGGTGCGCGCCGCCGCGCCTTACGTCGATTTCGGCACAGCCTCGCTCACCGCCATGGGCATCCTCGCCGCGCTCAGGTCGCGCGACGCGACGGGCCGCGGGCAATTGGTCGAGGGCGCCTTGCTGCGCACCGCGCTCACCTTCTTCAGCACCATGCTGATCGAGGAGAGCGTGCTGAAGCTGGGCCGCCAGCCCACGCTCAACCGCAGCCAGACTTCTGGACCATCCGACATCTACCGCACCAAGGATGGCTGGATCACCGTCGCGGTGAACGGCGATCCCCTGTTCCGCCGCGTCGCACGCCTGATCGGCGCGGAGGAATGGATCGCCGACCCGCGCTTCGCCTCCGACAAGTCGCGCGGCGACCACGGCGAGATCGTCAGCGCCCGCGTGGGAGAATGGTGCGCCTCACGGACCAGCGCCGATGCCATCGCCGCCTTCGAGAAAGCCCGCGTCCCCGCCGGCCCCGTCTATCACATCAGCCAGACCCTCGAAGACCCGCATGTGAAGGCCGGCGACTTCTTCACCACCATCGACTATCCCGGCATAGGCGAAGCCCCGATCCTGTCCACGCCGGTGAAGCTCCACGGCACCCCCGGCGAAATCCGCAAACGCCCGCCGACCTTGGGCGAGCACAACGAGGAAGTGCTGCGCGAATTGGGATATTCGGCTGCGGAGATCGCCGCGATGAGGGATGCGCTTTGAGCTAGAGGTGGCGCCTGAAATCCATTCGCTGATGAAGGACACGAACGATCTCAACTCTCGACGGCTTGATAAGATAGAACAGGAAGTGCGAGCCGGCGGCGAACTTGAAATAACCTTCGCGCACATCGCCTACGGCACGACGCGACGCGGATCAGCGGCAACGATCTCGACGGCTTTCCTTATTTCATCCACATAGCTATCGGCTCGCTCGGCATTCCAATTTTCCGCTGAATAGTCCCAGATTCCATCGATATCCGACTGCGCGCGCGGATAGATGACGAACTTCATTTGGGCTGAAAGGCTGCGTGTTTGCGTGCCAGGAAAGCGTCGAAATCGAACTCCGTCGGCTCACCGCTCTCTTCACCCTCGACAAGCGCCGCGCGCAATGCGGCAAGTTTCGCGTCTTCTTCTTCGAGAAGCCGAAGTCCCGCCTGCACCACACCGTCGGCGGAGGTGTAGCGGCCTTCGGCGACCTTCTCGTCGACGAAAGCGCTGAAGTGCTCATCCAGTTTGACGGACGTGTTCCTGCTCATGTGCCAAGATTACCAAATTTTCCCGACGCGGCAATTAAGCGGCCGCGACCGCCGCCCCATGCCCCAGCGCGGCGCGGCCGCGGCGGCGGAGGAATTCGGCTTCCTCGGGACTGAAGAAGATGCCGACGAGTTCGGCGGCGACCGAGAAATATTGTTCGGCATTGGCGCGCTTGTCGCCTTCGGTGCGCAGCTCGCGGATGATGTCGTCGCCATAGGTCTTGAGCGCGATGCCGATCTCGTCGCTCGCGTCCTTCTGCGACGCGGCGATGGAGGCCTGCGCCGCAACCGGCCGCACGCCGGTGACGAGGCGCGCGTAAGCCAGCGCCCGCACCGTCTTATCCGGATCCGGCGCGCGCGACAGGTCGGGCGCGCGCGGCCCGCCGGCATAGGCGCCGGTCTTGTGCGTCGGCAGCGCGGCCAACACTTCGCGCGGCGCGCGCGTCATGAAGCCTTCCATCACTTCGGCGATGGCCGAACGGTCCTTGAGCAGGCGCTGGCCCCATTTGCCGTCGCGCCTGATCTCCATCTCCTTGACGATGCCGCTGGACAGCACCGCGAACTGCGTCAGATGCGTCACCAGCGCGTCGGCGTCGAAGGCGGCTTGCGGCTTGGCGGCGCGGATCGCGGTGGCATGACGCTCGATGGCGCCGAAGATCAATTCGCCGACGAGGCCCATGTCGGTGGAGCTGATCAGCGTGTCCTGCGACTTGCGCGCGATCATCATGGGCAGCTTCAGCGCTTCCCACGGCTTCTCCAGCCGGTTCATCGTCACGACCGCGACATAGGCCGCGGCGTCGGGCTTCGTCGCCGCGAGCCGGTCGTAGATCGCGCGCAACTGCCAGACGTGATCCTCGCTCAGCGAGGCCAGCGGCTTGGGCAGCTTCGCCTGCACTTCGCACAATTCGGTCCCCGCCGAGAGCAAGGTCGCGATCTCGACCGCGTCGGCGACGATGAGATCGCCGCCGAGAAAGCCGCGCGCCGCCTTGCGCTTGGCATCGCTGTCGAGCGCCGCCTGCAGCGCAGCCGCCGCCGTCGTCCAGAACTCGGCCGCGTGCTGGCTCGCCTCCTCGGCGTGATAGCCGAGCACGGCGTTGCGCACCGACAGCGCGTATCGCGTCAATTCCTCCGGCGCCAGCTTCTGCGACAGCCAATTCCACACCGGCTGGATCGAGTCGCGCGCGATGGCGCCCTTCTGCTTCTCCCGCCGGGGCTCACTGGTCAGCAGATCCTCGAAGGGCTGGGTGAACAACCTGAGCGGCGTCGGCGTGCGGTCCGACGTCGCCGCCCGGCGCAAGGCCGGCCGCAAGCCGTCCAGGATGAGGTCATGGGGCAGGCCCGAGCCGCCGGCCAGCCGGTCGACCTCGACCGCCTTGGCCAAGCGCGCGGCCAAGCTTTCCGGCAGGCTGCCGAGAAACTTCCGCAGCAATTGGGCTTTCTGCGAAGAGACCATGTTCTTCCTGTACTGGATCGAAAACGGCCGGCGCGACCGAGACTTCTACCCCGGGCCTACACTAATGCGTCATCGTTAACGTGTTCTTGCGACCGCCATTGCGGTTTCACCAGAGGCCCCGATAAGGTCCGCCACCTGCAAACCGCCGCCACCAGAGGCCTGCGTGCGACCAAGCGAATTCAAGCGTTGGCGTAAGGGACTGAAGTTCTCCCAAAAGGAGGCGGCCCATGCCCTCGGCCTCAAGCGCCGGGTCGTCCAATATTACGAAAAGGGCGAGCGCGACGGGGAACCCGTGAAGATTCCCAAAACCGTCCGCCTGGCCTGCTACGCCCTGTGGAAGGGCATCAACGACTATCACGGGCCTGAGTAAGTCTTAACCGCCCTCCCCTTGAGGGAGGGCCGAAAAACGCACTTAGCGTTTTTCGGGGTGGGGTCATAACGCTGAACGCCGGTGGCCCGACCCCACCCCGAAATTCGCTGCGCGAATTGTCGACCCTCCCTCAAGGGGAGGGTTGCTTCATGCAATCGCCGGCAGGGTCACCCGCGCCTCGAACCCGCCGAGTTTGCTTTCGCCCAGCACGAGCTCCCCGCCATAGAGTTTGGCGATGTCGCGGACGATGGCGAGGCCGAGGCCGGAGCCGGGAACGCTTTCGTCCAGGCGTTCGCCGCGCTGGCCGATATGGGTGCGCTCTTCTTCGTCCAGGCCCTCGCCGTCGTCGCCGACGATGAGCGTGAATTTGGCGCCGTCGCGGGTGGTCAAGACCGACACGCGGCCATGGGCCCATTTGCAGGCATTGTCGATCAGGTTGCCGGCCATCTCCTCCAGGTCCTGGCGCTCGCCGCGGAACGATAGGCCGGACGGGCAATCGACGTCGATCGTGATGCCGCGGTCGGCATGGATGCGCATCAAGACACGCGCCAGATCGTCGAGCACCGGCTTCACCGGCGTGCGGTTGCCGAGCACATCGAGCGCGCCCGCCGCCCGCGCGCGGACGAGATAGTGATCGACCTGCCTGCGCATCGTCATCACCTGGCGCATCACCGCGTCGGCCAGCGGCCCCGGATTGGCCGCCGCCTCGCTCGACAGCACCGTGAGCGGCGTCTTCAGGAAATGCGCGAGGTTCGACACATGCGTCCGCGCGCGCCCCACCACCTCCGCCGAATGCTCGATCAGGCTGTTCAACTCCGACGCCAAGGGCTCGATCTCCGCCGGGAAGCGGCCGTCGAGGCGGCGCGCCTTGCCGTCGCGGATGCGCGCCAAGGCTTCCGACACGCGCCGCAACGGAAGCAAGCCGATCCGCACCTGCACGAAGATCGCCGCCACCAGCCCCAATCCCAGCACGGTGAACGACCAGATCAATATGCCGTTGAAGCGGCTCACTTCCGCGTCCAGGTCCTCCGTCTTGCTCGCAATCACGAAATCGTAGCCGCGCGTGTCGGCGGGGTTGCGCGTGGCCGCGACGGGAAACTCGATGTGCTGCGACACGAAACGCAGCGGCTTGTCTTCCGGTCCGGTGCCCCAGCCCCAGCTTACCCCGCCCGTCACGCGCCGCGTCTCGGTCACCTTGATCGTGCGGTCGAACAGGGAGCGCGAGATCTGCACATGCGCCGGATCGTGCTCCGGCACGATCTGCCAATACCAGCCCGAATAGACGCGCTCGAAACGCGGATCGTTGAAGCGGCCCTGCAGGTTCACATTGCCCGACGCGTCGGGCTCGGCGGCGGCGATCATGCCGTCGAGATCGAAGCGCAGCCGCGCGTCGAACGTGTTCAGCACCGAAGCGCGGAACGCGCCGGAGAGCAGGAACCCGCCCACGATCAGCCCGAGCAAGGTCCACACCGCGGCGGCGGCGATCAGGCGCGCCTGGAGCGAATCAAGCCTTGGCAGGATCCGCGTCGCCGTCTGGGGGTTGGAGGCTGTAGCCAAGGCCGCGCACCGTGTGGATCAGATTGGCGTCGAGCTTCTTCCTGAGGCGCCCGACGAACACCTCGATCGTATTCGAGTCGCGGTCGAAATCCTGGTCGTAAAGATGCTCCACCAGTTCGGTGCGTGACACCACCCGGCCCTTGTGATGCGCAAGATAGGCCAGCAGCCGGTATTCCAGCGAGGTCAATTTCACCGGATTGCCGTCGAGCGTCACGCGGCTCGCCCGTGTGTCGATCCGAAGCGGCCCGACCTCGATCTCGCTGGTCGCCAGCCCGGCCGCGCGCCGCAGCAGCGCGCGCACCCGGGCGAGCAGCTCCTCGGTGTAGAACGGCTTGGCGAGGTAATCGTCGGCGCCGGCGTCGAAGCCGGCCACCTTGTCGCTCCAGCGGTCGCGCGCGGTCAGGATCAGGACCGGCATGATGCGCCCGGACTTGCGCCATTTCTCGAGCACGCGCACGCCGTCCAGCTTGGGCAGGCCGAGATCGAGGATCACGACGTCGTAAGGCTCGGTGTCGCCCAGGAAATGACCTTCCTCGCCGTCGCTCGCGGTGTCGACGACATAGCCGGCATCGCCGAGCGCCTTCTTGAGCAGGCGCTGCTGATCCTGATCGTCTTCCACGAGAAGCACGCGCATGAAAGCCCCTTCGAATTAATGACCGCGGCGATGGCCGCCATTCCAATGGTCGCCGCCGCCGTTCCAGCCGCCATGCGGCGCGCCGTGTCCCCAGCCGGGTTGCGGGAAGGCCTGCCGCGGCGGCGCATAGCGCGGCCCGCGACCCGGATAACCGCCGGGATAGCCGCCCGGATAACCACCTGGATTCTGGCCGCGCCATTGGTTGCGCCAGCCCGAGCCGTTCACGCCCATCACCCGGCCCGAGCGCGCATCGGTGTCGAGCCAGATGACACGGCCGTCAGGCGTCAGCCATTTGATGTGATAATGCGGGTTGCCCATCTCGTCCGGATAGGGCCCTTCCGCGTCGGAGAAGGTTCCGGGATAGGCGCGCCGGATTTGCGGCAGCATCCGCTCCAGCGGCACGACCTGTTGCGGACCGTATGGCCCGCGCACGTAGCGCTGGGCGGAAGCCTCGCCGAGGCCCAGCGCCGCCACCGCGAGCAATCCGAGAAAAATACGCCGGAACATGGTGTTTTCTATCGTTTGGCGCATGAACCGCCGATGAACGCGCGCCTCAGAACCGGTTCAGCGCCGGCTGCTAGATTAGCGACAGTTCGGTGCGGCTCCAACTCGCCACCGAGGCGTTAAGGAAGACGGCACCGGTTCTTGAGGCGTCTGGTTCACGGCAAGCCCCTCCACGCGGGCCAAGCGTCTTTCAAGCGAGACCCCGCAGCGGAGAAATCCGCTGCGGGGTTCTCATTTTCGGCTCAGCTTCGCCAATCAACTTCGAACAAACCACTGGTCGAGTTCGGCGTCGCTCACCATGCGATAGAGCAGATAGGCGCCGAACTCGTCGTAATTGTCGACGGGGTGTTCCCAATCATGACCGTCCGTGAAGGCGGTGAAGAACCAAGCCTCGCTACCGTTGTAGATGGTGAACTTGTCCTGGTCCTTGTTGATGGTCCAGATGCGAAAATCGTTTCCGACCGGAACTTGGAACCTGCGCGCCTGCAACGCAGGCCCCGGCTGGTCGTTGTCGTCGGTGATGCTGCCCGGCAGGCAGGAATTGATGAGTGTGACGGCGAGGTCCTCCTCTACCAACTGCCATCCGGTCAGGCCGGTCTCGCTGACGATGTTGGGCAAGCGCTTGTCGTTCGGGCCGGGCACGCCGCAATAATAGGGGTCGCTTTTCAGGGTCGGCTGCAAAGGCCCCCACGGAACGATGTTCGAACACCACATGTACCAGCCCGCCGGCCCCAGCCAAAGCGAAGCGAACCACGGCCTGCACACCAGCGGCGTCACGACGGTGACGGGCTTTCCGTCATCGCCCAGCGTGACGAAACTGTCGGACGGGCGCCTGCCGCCACGCAGCATCTTCATCTGCGTCACGCGGTTTTGCTGCCAGGCGCGAAGCGTATCGCTCACGATCGAATCGTCATGCGCCTCCTTGTTCGCATTATAGTGCTCGATCAGGAAGTTGACCGTCATCGCCTGTTGCGCATCGAGATAACCCCAGTGCTCGTCGATTTTCTGCGCCTCGTCGTCGGTATAGAACGGCATGCCCTTCGCGGCGACAGCTTGCCCCCACGCATTCAGCACCGCCGTCTGCCCCTCCAGACCGCACAAGGCGTCGTTCCAGGTCGCCATCCCTTTGAGGAAGTCCGCATCCATCAGCTTGGCGATATCGCGCTTGAGGCCGGCGACGTCGGCGCCCGGCTTCGTGAGCTCCGAGAAATAGGTCTTGAGCGTGGTGTTGGTGTCGATCAGATCCTGGATCGGCTTGATCGCGACGTCATACTTCAGTTGCGACAGCTGCACGCTGAGATCTTGCGTCAGCGTCTGGATTTGCGTCTCGATTTCGGCGAGCTCCGCGATGATCGCATCCAGCTTCGCGCCGACCGCGCCCATGCCGGATGGATCGAGCCCGGCGGAAGCCAGGATCGAGCCAAGGCCGATATCCACGCCTTGGCCGAGGGCCCCGTCGAGCAGCGACGAACCGATCGTTCCCGCCAATGTTTCGTCCTCGTTCCCGTCCAATTTCGTCTCCCCAGCCTGTTGTTTCGCGGCCGGAGAATAACATAGACCAAGTAATCGAACCTAATTGGACCGCGCGTCCTCTGACTTTCCTGCAATCAACTCGCGATAGACGAAAGCCGACGGCGCCGCGATCAGCCCCGCGACCACCGGCAGCGCCGCGAGCAATCCCAAGCCGCAGACCCACGGCGCGACATGCGCCAGCACCGCCAGCGCGAACGCCGCCTCGAGGACGAACACCGGCAGGAACGACAGAAGCGCCACCGCGATGGCGCGCAGCACGTTGCCCCGCATCAGCCGCCAGCTTCGCACCACCGTGACGCGGTGCTCCGCCAGCGCCACCGGCAGCATCAGGAACGTGAGCCGCACCAAGATCGCGACCGCCGCGATCTCCACGCACACGATCAGCAGCACGAACGGAAACAGCGCCGGCCCGCGCCACGCCGACAGCGCGAACGCCGGCAGCGTGCCGCCGAATGCCGCCATCGCCCGCGCGCCCGCGAGCACGAGGATCAGCACCAGCCCGCTCGTCACCAGATAGGCGATCAGGAACAGGATGAAGAACGCGCCGGCGAGCCTCAGCTCGTCGAGCCCCGGCAGATAGACCAGGCGCGAGCCCTTCCTGAGACCCAGCGCCTCGCCGACGACGCCCATGCCGATCCAGACATAGGCGCAGAGGATCGACAGATCGCCCAGCGCGAACCGCGCGAAATCGGGCGCCATCACCGGATCGACGATCGAGGGATTGGGCGAGCGATACTGGATCACCTCGCCCATCGAGGTGATGCCGGGCATGACCGCCCACGCAAACACCGCGATCAGCAACAACCCCGGCAGCCAGACAATGCCCAGCAACGCCCCATACCGCGCGAAAGTGAAGCGGTAGGAACGGGTTACGGCTTGGGCGATATCGAGCCTGGTAGTCATCGCCTCCTATAACGCACGCTAAGCCCGTAACGCCGCATGGGCCTAGATGCTGAAGGTGACCAGCTTGGACGGACCGTCCACGTTCAATATGCCCTTGGCGATCAGGTCCATCGAGAACAGCCCGACATCCAAAGCGCCCGCGATGACGGAAACGTCGCAAAAGACGCACTCCGCCTCGATGCCGTCCTGAAGCGCCCGCAACGTGATGTCCACGAGGTAGACATCGAGCTTGTCCTCACCGATCGCGGTCTCGCATTCCTGGATTCCCACCGATTTGAGGGCGAGCTTTTCGACCACGTCCTGGGGGATCAGCGGCATCATCGCACCGGTGTCGACGGCGGCGAGGATCCGCACCGATTTGGGCTTCTCCGGATCGGACAGCGAAGCGGCTTTCGAAATCCCGACTTCGAAAAACGCCACGAGATTGGAAATCGGCGCCGTGACAATGGGCATCTTCGCTACCCCAATTTCTTTTTCTTCGCCGTGACCCTTTGGACCGAGAAATTCTCGGGCCCGAATTTCGCGTTTCCGGCGCGCACGGCATCGGCGAAGTCGTTGTAGAACTCGACGATCTTCCCGTTGCTCATCAGCGCCGATTTGCCGGCGTTCTTACCCTCCAGCAGGCCGGGAAGCAGCTTCTTGAACGCTTCGTAGTTGGACCTGACTTGACTGACCATGGGCCATCCCTGCCTGACGCAATGAGGACGCGGCGGAACCGGGCCTGTGAACGGTTACTCCCGCCAGACCACATATTCCTCCAGCGGCGCGCGTTCGCTCGTCAGGCTGTTGACGGGATGGGCCTCGTCGGCGTGGCCGATGGCCATGCCGCAGAAGATCATCTCGTTCTCCGGCACGGCGAGATAGTCGCGGATCACGCTGTGCCACACCGCCCACGCCTCCTGCGGGCAGGTGTGCAGGCCATGCTCGCGCGCCAGCAGCATGACCGACTGCAGATACATGCCCAGATCGGACCACTGGCCCTGCTGCATCTGCCTGTCGATGGTGAAGATGAGCCCGACGGGCGCGCCGAAGAATTCCCAATTGCCCTGGAAGAAGCCCAGCCGCGCCATCTTGTCCTCGCGCGGGATGGCCATCGTCGCGTACATCGCCTCGCCGACGCGGAAGCGCCGCGTCCGGTACGGCTCGGTCAGGCCGGGCGGATAGATGTGGTATTCCGGCAATTCGCCCATCGCCTTGTCCTTGCGCCGCTCGGCCACGCGGCGCACCAGTTCGTCGCGCGCCTTGCCCAGCAGCGCGTAAACCTTCCACGGCTGCAGGTTGCCGCCGGACGGCGCGCGCGCCGCCTGCTCCAGGATCGCGCGGATGGTCTCGGCCGGAACCGGATCGGGCTTGAACGCCCGGACCGATTTGCGCGTGGCGAGCGCCTCGCTGACTTTCATGATGCACGCTCCGGTGGCTTTGCGCCGTCAGCATGCATGAGCTCGCCGCTTCTTTCCATCGCCAGCACGGCGATCTCGTCGAACGCTGCGTAAAGTTCGTCCAGATCGGACTGGAAGACGGGATCGCCGTCGCGGATCGTGAGCAGCCCGTGAAGCGCCAGCAGCACCACGCGGCTCCCCGGATATTTCGCCGGCAGCGCCAGCACCACCGCCGCCACCGCCTCTTCGATATAACGATCGGCATCGATCTGCTTGCTCTTGGCCATGGTCAGAACCCCGGGATGTAACGGACGACACCGGACGCGTTCTTCACCGCGAACCATTCCTGGACCGTGGTGTGCGCGCCTGTCGGGCCGATGGCGGAGAGCGCGGTGGCGACGCTGCCGTTCGCCACGGCGGGCATGCGCACCGCGCCCGTGCCCTTGGGCGTGAGCACGATATCGACATTGCTGTCCGTGCCCGATGCCGCGAGCGTCGCCGTTCCCGCGCCCGAGGCCGACCCCGCCGCCTGGAGGAAATTGACGGCGGAGGCGGTGTGCGCGATCTCGAATTGCGTGCCGCCGGAGGTGGCGAGATCCAGCGCGGAGGCCGCGTTGGACGTGACTTTCGCCGTCCCCACCTGCGTGGCCGTGACGCCCGCATTCGCGTCGACCTTGCAGACATCCACCATCGTGCCCACGCCGTTCATGATCGAGAACACGATCTGCCCCGGGATGATTCCGGTGGAGATCGCGCCGCCGGCGATGGCGATGGCTTTGATCTGAGCGCCGACGGTGTTGTAGCTCGCCCCGTCGTCGCCGCAGAAATTGATCACGCCGAGCTGGTCGCCGGCGGAGAGCACGGCCAGGGCGCCGATGCTCGTCGCGCGCGAATGGGCGAGGCTGAAGGCCGGGCCGCCACCCGCGCCGTTGGAGAAACGAACGGTATTCATGCACGCCGACCCGCTGGTCGCCGCGATCTGGAAGCCCGAGACGTTGCCCGCGACGGACAACGCCGTCGAGAACGATCCCGTCGGCCCCACCAACAGGCGGCCCGCGCTGTCGGTCTGCACCGTGGTGACGGCGGTGGTCTTGGCGTCCTTGAAGGCGTTGGACGAGAACGTCGTCATCGCCGTCGCGCCGCTGGCCGACAAGGTTGTGAACGCGCCGGTGGACGTAGCGCTCGCGCCGATGGCCGTGCCGTCGACCGTGCCGCCGTTGATGTCGGCCGAGGCGATGGTCGCCGATGCGATGGTGGCCGATGCAATAGTGACAAGTCCGCTCGATCCGGTGAGCACGATGCCGTCGTGCCAGGTCGATCCGTCGGGCGAGACCTTGAAGTGGAAATTGTCGTCGCCGGTCAGCCCCACTTCCGCGCGGCCGGAGAAATTGTCCTGGAACAGGAACGACGCGGTGTTGGCCGCCGCCTGCTTGGACAGCGTGGCGCGCACGTCACCGGTGCCGCCGCTGCCCGTCGGCTGGTCGGTGAACAGGATCGCGTTCGACTGCACCGCCAGGAGATTGGGCGACGACGCCGTCGTGTTCACGCCGATGAGCGGCACGTTCTGCAGCGGCAAGAGGCTCGCGTAATCGACCCAGGCCGTGCCGTTATAGGCGACGAGCTTGCTCTCATCGGCGACGTAGGCGACGAGGCCCTGGAACGGCGCGTAGAACCGCCACGCGCCGTCGGCGCAATAGGCGATCCTGCCGTCCTGCCCCGTCCAATCGCCGATCGCGGTGGCGTGGACGAGATAGGTGTCGCCGTCGCTGGGCGACCCCGGCGGCGCGGTGAGGTCGCGGTCGAGGAAACGCGCGCAGAGGAACGCGTCGAACTGATAGAGCGCCTCGTTATGCGTGACATGCTTCTGCGCCTGCGCGGCCGCAAGCAGCGGCGCGCCCGCGCGCGGTGTTGTGTCGGTCATGATGGTGTTCCTTTGTCTTCCTCCCCCCGCCGTTGCGGGGGAGGTGGATGGCGCGCGACAGCGCGACAGACGGAGGGGGTGTGTGGAACGGTGCAGGCATTGCGCCGTTCCACACACCCCCTCCACCACTTCGTGGTCCCCCTCCCCCGCAACGGCGGGGGAGGACGAGCTAAGCGAACGAAATCTGCGCCGTCTTCCCCTCCCCGCGTCCCACGACGCTGGAGAGTTGGTACACGGCGAACCGGAACGGCGACGGCAAGCCGCTTGGAAAATCCGCCGCGATCTGCGCCGCCGTGTAGGTGAGCGAGGTGGTCGCGACGGAAGGAACCGTTCGTTTCACCGCGCCGCCCGCGTCGAGGATCTCGACGTCGTAGCTTTCCGCCGTCTCGCTCATCGGGATCTCGGTCTGGTCCCAAGAGTCGGAGCCGAGCGACCGGTCGCGGCGGATCCAGCGCAGCGCCAGATCGCTTCCCGCATAGGCGGCGCGCAACTGGCATGGCGCGAAACACCGCAAGCCTGCGCCCGCGAACTGCTCCTCCGCGCTCTGCCACGCCGGATCGGAGACCGGCTTGTCCGGCGGACCCCAGAGATAGTGGAACGGCAAGGCATATTGATCGCGCGGGATCGCCGACTGCTTCAGCGCCGCGTTCAGCACCACCACGCGCGCGCCGGAGGCGACGGGCGCGCGCATCGCGCCCTCCGTGCCGGCCTGCCCGCGCAGCAGGCGCGACAGGGCCCACTCGCCCGGCGCGGTGAGCACGGCGTCGGCGAATTGCAGCACTTCCCAACCGCCATCCGCGTTCTGGATGCCGAGCGCATTCGCGCCGCCCAGCACCGACAGATCGTCGAGCCCGGCCGGCGCGCCGTCATACAATTTCAGCGACAGCGTGTTGACCGCGTCCCAGCGCCAGGCCGGTCCCGCATAAAAGTCCGCCGTCGTCTCGCCGATCTGCGCCGCCAGCGTCAGCGTCACATCGAGCGCATAGTTGGAATCCGTCGCGCTACGCATCACCGGAATCGAGCCCGGCCACGGATCGGCGAAGGCCGCCGCGAAAGGCTGCCACGCCGCCTGGTCACTCACGACCAGCGGCAGGTCGAGGAACACGAGCAGCGCGCGTCCCGTCTGCGTCAACACCTGCGCGACGTTGGCCGCGCGCGACGGACCGAGGATCGCCTCATAGAGCGACGGATCGGTCGCCACCGCCTGTATCGTTCGTGACGCCGCGTCGGCGATTTCCGTCAGCCGCAGGCGATGGACGCGGCCGGCGGCCGTCAATTCCACCTCGTCGGTGGGATCGAGCGCGAGCTTCGACGGCGCCAGCGCGAACGTCGCGCTCTCGCGCATCGTCCACGCATCCATCAGGAGGCGCTCGCCGATGCCGATGGCCTGGCCCTGGTCCATCACGATGGGAAGCGTCGATTGCGCCACGCGCGAGGCCGAGCCGGTGAGCCGCCGCGCCTCCGCCACCGCGGCGCGGTAATCCGCGTCCGGGTCGATATAGGCGATGCGCGACGCCACCGGCAGGTCGCTTTCCTCCGCGCGCACCAGGGCGAAACCGAATCCGGTTTCGTCATCCGCCAGCACCAGGTCGCCCTCGCCCAGCGCCAGGGGATCGCCGCGCCCGCGCGCCACGAACTTGATCGCGCCTTCGCTCTCCACCGCGTCGAACTGGAACGCCACCGCCAGCGGCGACAGCGCGTCGCGCGCGCTCATCGTGTCGGTGACGGCATAGCCGGTGACGATGCCGGAGAGGTCCGTCACGTCCGTTCCGGGCGCGATGTCGGCGACGAGGTCGGGCAGCAGCACGGCGCCCAGCCGCCCGTTCAGCCAATGGCCGAGCGGATAATTCGCGGCGTCGCCCCAGATATTCGCGTAGGCCGGGAAGAACGGGAACGGCCGCGCATCCCAGCACCAGGCGAGGATCGCCTCGACCATGCCGGGATTGTTCGCCGGATCGCTCCAGAAATTCAGATGCGCCTCCAGGAAGCGGCGCTGGATGAGATCGTCGCGCGCGCCGTTGGAGAAATACGGCAGCGCGCTCTCGCTCGACTTCGGATCGACGAAGACATTGGGCTGGTTCGCGCCCTTGTCGACCGCGGGGCAGCCCAGCTCGGTGAAGCGGATCGGCTTCAGCCCGGGCGACCAGCCGCTATGCGTCACGCTCTCGCTGCCGAGCGGGCGGTCGTAGTGATAATTGTTCCACCAGCCCCACAGGTCTTTCGCGCGCCACACCCACGGCTTGCCGAGCCCATCGCCGATCGGCGTGCGGATCTGCGCCGCGCGGTCCGCGTCGCTGGCGTAGTACCAGTCGTAATCCTCGCCGCTGCCGATCCCGGCCGTCAGCAGCGCGCGGTCGTGGATGTCGCCCACCATCCCGTCGCGCCAATCGGTGAGGGGCATGTAGTTGTCGATGCCGACGAAATCGATATTCGCATCGCTCCATAACGGATCGAGGTTGAACTGCACCGCGCCGGCCACGTCGCCGGTCTGGTGGTTGTTGTACTCGCTCCAATCCGCCGCATAGCCGAGCTTGACGCCCGGCAGGATCGACCGCACGTCGGCGGCCAAGGTCTTCAGCGCCGCCACCGCCGGATAGGTCGTGGCGGAGTCGCGCACCCGCGTCAGCCCGCGCAATTCGGAGCCGATGAGGAACGCCTCCACCCCGCCCGAAGCCGCGCAGAGATGCGCGTAATGCAGCACCATGCGGCGCAGGCCCCATTCGCCGGGCGATCCGGTCCATGTCACGTCCGTTCCGCTCACCGCGAAATCCGACACCGCCGCCGCGCCGAAGAACGAAGCGACTTGCGTGGCCGCCGCCGCCGTCGTGTCCACCGCCGGATCGCAAGAAATGCGCCCGCGCCAGGGATAGAAATCGCAATCCATGAACAGGAACGGACAGAACGTCACCGCCAGCCCGCGCGCGTTCAGGTCCGCGATGGCCGAAACCACGCTCGCGTCCGAAGGCGTGCCGCCATAGGCCGGCACCCCGCCGATCTGGCTGACCAGATGCGCGTCGGCGCGCGCCACGCCGTTCACCAGCCAGGTTTCCGGATAGGTCTTCTTTTTCGCGATCTCCACGCCCGGCTTGATCAGCGTGGCGCCGCACGACACGCTGTCGCCGAACCAGCCGACCACCAGAGAGGCCCGCGCCATCGCGGGCGCCAGCGCCTGCAGCTCGTCCAGCGAGGCCGTCCAATCCGCCACGCCGCTCGCATTGTGCGCGTTCTGCGGCACGGTCGTGCCGTTGTCCTCGGCGGTGACGACCTCGGTGGCGGTGACGAACTCGCCCGCGCCAGGGATCAGCGCCACGCCCGTCAGCACGTTCTCCAAGGCCTCGGGATCGGCGTCCGAAATCGTGCGCACCAGCTCGAACTGCAATTGCGGGATGCGGTTGCCGAATTGCGCCAGCGCCATGTCCTCGAACACGATGGTGCAGAGGCCGCGATAGGCGGGCGTGTTGCCCGCGCCCTCGATCTCCTGGATCGCGGTGTCCTGCGCCTGCGTCTCGCTGCCCGGATAGAACCGCGTGGTGAATTGCGACAAGTCGATCAGCGCGCCGTCGGCCCATACCCGGCCGATGCGCGTGACTTCGCCCGCCGCCAATCCCACCGCGAAGGAGATCGAGTAGGCGTAATCCGTCTGCGTCACCTTCGGGCCGCCAAGGCCCTTGCCGCCGGTGGAGCTGGTCTTGGCCGTCTCTTTATATTGCGTCGCCCAGATGAGCTGGCCCGCGACGCGCACGCGGCCCCAGACGCGCGGGATGGGCGCGCCCTCGGTGGAGGATTGGATCGAGACGTCGCTCAGCCGCGGGCCTTTGACCCGCGTGCCGGGCGCGAGCGCGGAATCGATCTCCGCGCCCACGAAGGCGCCGACCGCGCCGCCCAATTGCGCGCCCGAAATCGTAAGGCCCAGCACGTCAAACGTACCGAGCGCGCCGCCTATCGCCTGACCGGCCGCGGAAAGGATGAGGGATGCCATGTGAACTCTCCCTTTCTCCCCCGCCGTTGCGGGGGAGGTGGATGGCGCGGGCTTCGCCCGCGACAGACGGAGGGGGTGTGTGCAGCGGTGAAGGACTAGCCTTCACCGCCGCACGCACCCCCTCCACCACTTCGTGGTCCCCTCCCCCGCAACGGCGGGGGAGGAAGATTCACAACCGGAATGCGTAGACCAATTTCTTGCGCCAGAATGCCGACAGGGGTTCCTCGCTGACGCGCTTGTTCTGGCGCGCGTGGATGAGGGTGAGCGCGCCCTCTTCTTCCGCGACGATGCCGCAATGCTTGGCCGGGCCGCGCGGGACCATGCGGAACAGCGCGATCACGCCGGGCTCGACGACGGGGGCCTCGCGCAAGTGGCGGCGCAGGCCCATATATAAAGTCTCGGCCTTGGCGGTGTCGTCCCAATCGGGCGCGTAGTTCGGCAATTCCTCCGGCTCGCCGCGCCCCATCTCGCGCCACACGCCGCGCAGCAGGCCCAGACAATCGCAGCCCACGCCTTTCACGCTCGCCTGGTGCAGATAGGGCGTGCCGATCCAGCCGCGCGCCAAACGGACGATGACTTCGTCATCGCCGGTTGCCCCCCACCCGGCGCGCGAAGTACGCGCCGACCTCCCCACAAGGGGGAGGTGGGCTTCTTTTTCAGTTTCCATAACGGCTGCCTCCGTCGAGCGGCGCGCGCGCGGTGGGCGTGGAGACCACCGCGTCGTTGCCGATCATGTAAGGAAAGCCGCGGAAATTCGCGGCGTTGGCGAACTTGGCCTTGCAGGTGGCGAATTGCTTGTCGCAGCCGGCGGTGACGGCGAACCCGTCGCCGGACGCGACCGCCTCGCTCATCGCCTGCCACAGCTCGATCGTCACGTTCGTTCCGGAGAGGCCGTGGCGCTTCACATCCATCGCCCGGCCGGCATTGGCGCCGGAAGTCCAGGCGAGCTTGCCGCCCGCGAACCAGCCGTCGGCGAAAGTACCCAGGCCCGACGCGGTGAAGCGCCGCGCATCGCTCGCCGCCGCCACCGTTCCGCTGCCGTGGAAGGCCGGATCGGCGAGCGCGATGGTGCAGCGCGCATCGCCGAGATCGGCATCGCAGGAGAAGCCGAAGACGCGCCCCTGCGCCTGGTTCAGCGCGGCGGCGAGGCCGCGCACCTCGGCGGTGAAGCCGGAATGCCCGCGCTTCACCTCGCCCAGGGCGCCCTTGCGCATCAGCACGCGCTGGTCCGGCGACGCCCAGTTCACGCGCCAGATCTCCACCCCGGCATTGTCGTAGAGTCCCGCCGCGAGATCGGATTCGTCCAGCGCCGACAGCGCGCCGATCACCGAAAGATTGTCGACCGCGAGGCCCATGGTCGAGTCCACTTCGCTCGCCGTGAAGCCGGAGGACGCGGCATAGGTGACCGTATCGAACGTGACGTCGACGTCGTGGTCGGTGAAACCCAGCACGACGCCGTCGGCGCGGGCAAGCTTCCAGCACCAGCACAGAGTGGTGGCCCCGGAATCGAGATGGGTCTGCATCCCGGTTGGCAGTGTTTTCATCGGTATCTCCTCTTCCTCCCCCACCGTTGCGGGGGAGATGGATGGCGTGCGCATCGCGCACGACGGACGGAGGGGGTGTGTGCAGCGGTGAAGGACTAGCTCTTCACCGCTGCACACACCCCCTCCACCACTTCGTGGTCCCCCTCCCCCGCAACGGCGGGGGAGGAAGTCAAAGCGCGATCTCCGCCAGGGGAATGCTCGGGATGTCGCCGGCGGCGAAGTCCGAGAGGTTGATCGAAAGCGAGTCCGTGTCGAAGCGGACCGGCACGTCGAATTCGAATCCGGCGGTGATGGCCGCGCCCGAGGCCGGAGCCGTCACGAACGTGACGAGCCCGGTCGTCGCATCGACCGAAGGCGTGGCGGCCGCGCCGTTCACGGCGACGAGCACCGTGCCGGCGGCGGGCTTCCTGATCGTGCGCGTCCAGCTCGCGGGGCCCGAGGCATAGGTCTTCGATAGTTGAAAGACCTTCGTCGTCCCGTCTCCCGTGGCGACAGGCTGGTCGAGCGCCGTGACGCCCGCGCCCGGCGCGCAGGATTTGAAATCAGCGAAGTCCTTCAGGCGGAAGCCGGTGAGCCGCGCCATCCGCGCCTCGAAGAAGGCGATGACGGAATGCAGATCGTCGAGCGTCTTCACGCCGTAGCCGACGTCGTAGCGCCGCCGCGAATTGGCCCACACCGCGTTGCGCTCCTCGAAACCCGAGCCGAGCGTGACGATCTCCGTCCTGCGCTCCGGCCCGCCGGTCGAATGCAATGCGATCGCGGTAGGGAAGCGGATTTCATGGAAGTTCATTGAAGTCCTCTCGTCACAAATAGATTGTCATCCCCGGCGAGCGCCGCGCCCTTGCGCGCCGCGAGGGAAGGGGACCCAGGTGGACCGTTCAACACTGGTGCCAGCCGTTCCACCTGGGTCCCCTTCCCCTCGCTTTGCTCGGCCCGGGATGACAATGGGAGTGCGTATCAAAGATTCCTCTGCCCCTTCGCCAGCACGCGCGTCATCATCGCGGCGACCTGGCTTTCGGATTTGAGGAAGCTCGGCAGGTCGCGCGCCTGGATCGTCACGTTGACGCTCGGCCGGGCCCCGGAGAGCTGCGCGTTCGGCACGATCGTGCCGTTGCCCGAAGGCTGGAACAGCTCGGGCCCGCTCTCGCCGACGAGATAGGATCCGCCGGGTGCGACCGGCCCGCCCGTCGCCAGCGCGCCGCTGACCGACGAGAACAGCGAACTCGCCGCGCTCGAGATCAATCCCTCCACCGGCTTGACGATGAAGTCCTTGATCGCGACGCGGTCGAAATCGGCGAGGATCGAATCGACAAGCTGGTCCATCGACGTCTTGCCCGATGCCGCGGCCTTTTCGATGGTGCGCGCCACCGCGTCGAAGCTGCCGTTGACGGCGCTCGCGATGCTTTTGCCCGCGTCGGCGACCGGGCCGCTGGCGAAATCGCCGAGCGCCTTCGCCGCCGTCGCGAGGCTGCCGTTCAACGGCGACAGGTCGGTGTCTAAACTGAATGTGGTCATGGTTTTCCGTCCGGATAGCGCGCCATCAGCGCGGCGAATTCATCGCGCCCCAGATGCGGCGCGGGGTTGATCCCGCGCCGCGCCTGGAAGCCCGAAACCGCCGCGCGCCATTCGGGCAAGCTCATCGCCCAGAAGGTTTGCGGCGGCAGCCTCATCACGCCGAGGCCGAATTCGAGGAGGCCGCGCCAGTCGATCCGGACGCCGGCGCCAAAGGGGCCGGCGCCGGGGTCGAAGCCGCGGGAGGCGTCACGTTCGTTACGGCATCCTGGCCGGCGTTCTGGCCGGCATTCTGGCCGGCATTCTGGAAAGCGCCGGTGATCGCGCCGACCAAGGTGCCGACATCGGTCTCCAGGTGCATCACCTCATTGGGGGCGATGTCGAAGCCGCCGCCCTTCAGAAGCGCCGACGCCACCACCGCGATGTCCTTCGACGCCAGCGACTTCAGCCGCGCGCCGATATCGCCGAGGCCGCCGCCCGCGCCCAGGCCCGTCTCGATCTCGGACAAGGCGCCGAGCGTCAGCCGCATGACGAGGGATTTTCCGCCGGCGACCAATTCGCTGTCGCCGCGTACTGCGTTTGCCATTTCATTCTCCTGTGAAAGTGAGCGCGCCCGCGGATGCGAGCGTGAGGCTCAGTTTGAGTTCGCCGTCAAAAGGTCCGTCGTACTGCAGCGCCGTGAGCTTGAACGGCCCGCTCACGGCGCCGAAACTGGGGATGACGATCTGGAAATTCTTCAGCGCCTGCGCGAAGAACGCCGTGCGCAGCGCCGCATCCGACGCCGCGTCCTTGAACACGCCGGAGCCGGAGATCTGCGCGCTCGCCACGCCGCCGCCGTCGAGCAGTTCGCGCCATTGGTTTGCGGAATCGGCATTGGTGACGTCGACGCTCTGCGCGTTGAACGCCAGCGCGGCGGCGCGAAGCCCGGCGACGGTGGTGAAGCTTTCCGGGCTCCCGCCGTCGCCGATCTTGATGAGAAGGTCTTTGCCTTTTTGGGCGGACATTGGTTTCTCCTAGTTGAGTGCGCGGCCGCGACCTTCCTCCCCCGCATTGCGGGGGAGGTGTCGGGCGCGCGATAGCGCGACGGACGGAGGGGGTGCGTGCAACAGTGCAGTACTTGCTCCGCTGCACACACCCCCTCCACCGCTGCGCGGTCCCCCTCCCCCGCAAAGCGGGGGA
>DASXCJ010000069.1:0-23083 GCA_036491175.1 Rhizomicrobium sp. | reverse complement strand
GACAATTGGCGTGCAAAGCACGCCGGGCAGGCCATGACACCGGAGGTGGATGGGGCAGCGATGCGCGCAAGGCGCAGATTGGGGAATACTGACAACCTAGGGGTGCAGCGTCACCCTGTCAAGGCGATGTAGGAAAAAATCAAAAAGAATCCGGGAACTTTGTGCGGATGTACGAATCACCAGCCACAGCCAGGCACTAGAGGGCGATGGGGTGGGCCGGGCCGTACAACCAAGAGTGGGAACGCCGGGAATCTTCCCCCGTCACACCGTCACCACCACCGAGCCCGTGCCGCGGCGTTGCTTCACGTAGTCGAAGGCCTGGCGCAGGTCGGCGAAGGGGAATTGCGCGGCGATGCGCGGGTGGATTTTTCCGTCCGCCGCCCACGCCACCGCATCGGTCAAAGCCGCGCGCGCGAGCTGCGGATGGGATTGCGCGATCAACGGCACGTTGGCGCCGATGATGGAGAGGTTGCGCGCAAAGGCGACGCCGACATTGATCGTCGGCAACCGCCCGCCCGCGAAGCCGGCGGTGACGATGCGCCCGCCTTGCGCGAGGCTTGCCAGCGCAGCCCCGAAGGCGTCGCCGCCGACGGGATCGAAGACGATGTCGGCGCCCTTGCCGCCGGAGAGTTCGGCGACGCGGGTGTCGAGCGGCTCGGTGGAGGTGTCGATGAGATGGTCCGCGCCCTGGCTGGCCGCCAGCGAGGTCCGCGCCTCGCCGCCCGCGGCCGCGATCACTTTGGCCCCCAGCGCCTTGGCCGCTTCGACCGCCGCCATGCCGGAAGTGCCGCCCGCGCCGGTGACCAGCACCGTCTCGCCAGGCTGTAGTCCCGCCCGGTCGCGCAGGGCAAGGATCGCGCCCGCATAAGCCATGGGCAGGCCGGCGGCGATCTTGTCCTCGACGCTGTCCGGCAGCGCCACGCAAAGTTCGGCGGGAGTCAGCGCCTGCTCGGCCAGCCCACCCCACGGCACGAACGCCGCCACGCGCTGGCCTTTCTTGAGGCCCTTCACGCCGCCGCCCAGCGCCATCACGGTGCCGGCGACTTCCAGCCCTGGGGTGAACGGCAGCGCGGGCCGCGGATTGCGCTCGCCCGACAGCGCCGCCAGGTCGGCCAGATGCACCCCCGCCGCCTTGACCGCGATGGCCACCGCCCCGGCCGGCGGCTGCAGGTCGGAGACCTCCTCCAACGCCAACACCTCCAACCCCGCCAGCCTGTGCGCCCGATATGCCTTCATGTGCGTCCCCTGATGCTGAGGCGAAACTGCCTTGGGCGGAGGAGAGGCGCAACAGCCACGACCTCTCCCTTGCGGGGAGGTCGAAACGCGGAACGCGTTTCGGGTGGGGGCGACGCGCGTACCGTCCCCCACCCGAAAAATCCTTCGGATTTTTCGACCTCCCCGCGAGGGGAAGGTTGGGTGCGCTTGCAACCATGATAGGTTCCCCGGCCCCGCAACCTTCCGGCCATGACCATGTCCGCTTCCACCTCGCGCCTCAGGCTCGCGCCCCAGGAATATGCGTTCCTGGCTGCGATGGTCGTTGGCTGGGGGCTGTTCGTGGTCTGCCTCGGCAAGGACATGTCGTGGGACTTCCGCAACTACCACTGGTACATCCCTTACGCCTTCCTGACAGGGCGCGGCGCGCTCGACATCTCCGTCGCGCACCAAGCGACCTTCTACAATCCGATGCTCGACGTGCCGTTCTATTGGCTCGCGACGCATACCCGCGCCTGGTTCGCGCTCTTCGTCCTGGGCGCGGCGCAGGGCGCCAACGCCGTGCCGCTCTATGTGATGGCGCGTTCGATCCTGCGGGTGGCGAATGCCGAGCTCGTCTCCGCCGTGCTCACCATCCTGTGCATGACGGGCGGTCTCACCGTCTCGCTCTCCGGCACGACCTATTACGACCCCATCATGAGCGTGTTCATCCTCTCCGCGCTCGCGCTCGTCATCGTCCATCGCCACAGACTCGATCTGCCGGCGCTGTTCAACGCCGGCGTTCTGGTCGGCATTCCCGTGGGCTTGAAACTGCCCGAAGCGCCGTTCGCGCTGGGATTGGCCGCCGCGCTCGCGATCCTGCCGGGCGCCTGGAAACAGCGTGGTTCGCGCGTGATCGTGGCGGGGCTGGGCGGGTTCGCCGGCGTGCTGCTCTTCGCCGGCTATTGGTACATCCATCTCTACCACGTCACCGGCAATCCGCTGTTCCCCTACTTCAACCAATATTTCCATTCGCCGCTGGCGTTGACCGCGTCCTATCGCGACACGCGCTTCCTGCCGCATGACCTGCGTCACGCGCTGATCCTGCCGCTGCTGTTCTCCATCGACTGGCATGTGGCGGACGATCTGCCCTTTCAGGACATCCGCGTCGGCCTCGCCTACGTGCTGGCGATCGTGACGGTGCCGCTGTGGCTGATCGGCAGGCGTTCGCGCGAGCCCATGGTGGATCCCAAGGCGATGGCGGCGCTGTTCGCCTTCGCAGCGGTCTCCTACATCGCCTGGATCTCGATCTTCGCGATCTACCGCTACATCGTGCTGCTGGAGATCCTGGGCCCGATCCTGATCGCGGGCGCCATCGCGCTGTGGCCGGTCTCGGCGCGCGCCCGCTGGACCGTCGCCGGCGTGCTCTTGCTGCTCTGCGCGATGACGATGCGCACCGGCATCATGACCCGCGCGCCGCTCGGCGATCCCTACGTCCAGGTGATGATGCCGCCCATCGTCGATCCCGACCGCGCCATGGTGATCATGACCGGCAACGCGCCGATGGGCTTCCTGGCGCCCGCGCTCCCGCGCCAGGTGCCGATCATCCGCATCGACGGCTGGATGATCCAGCCCAAGGACGGCTCCAAACTGACCGCCCAGGCCCGCGCGCGGGTCGGCGCGTTCAAGGGCGATCTCTATGCCGTCTTCGACACCTACGAGCTCGCCCGCTCCATCGACGCGCTGGCCGATTACGGGCTCGTGCTGGACACCGCCGGGTGCGGGGATATTGAAAACAACCTCACGGGCGACTATCGCTTCTGTCCCGTGACGCGAAAGATGACCCCATGACCGATGCGCGCATCGCGATCCTGATCCCCTGCTACAACGAGGAAGCCGCCATCGCCGTGACGGTGAAGGATTTCCGCGCCGCCTTCCCGGGCGCGGACATCTATGTCTACGACAACAATTCCAAGGACCAGACGAGCGCGCGCGCCCGTGAGGCCGGCGCCATCGTCCGGCTGGAGCCGCGCCAGGGCAAGGGCAATGTCGTGCGCCGCATGTTCGCCGACATCGAGGCCGATGTGTATGTGCTGGTCGACGGCGACGACACCTATGACGCCGAGGCGGGGCCGGGGCTGGTGAAGATGCTCGTTGACGACGGGCTCGACATCGTCACCGGCAGCCGCGTGCACACCGCCCAGGCCGCCTATCGCGCGGGGCATGTGCTGGGCAACAAACTGCTTACCGGGCTGACCGCGCTGATGTTCGACGTCAAGCTGAAGGACATGCTGTCGGGCTATCGCATCATGTCGCGCCGCTTCGTCAAGAGCTTCCCCTTCACCGCCGAAGGCTTCGGCATCGAGACCGAGATGACGGTCCATTCCGTGCGCATGCTGATGCCGATGGCCGAGATCGACACGTTCTACAAGGAACGCCCGCCGGGCTCGGTGTCCAAGCTCTCGACCTACAAGGACGGATTCAAGATCCTCTTCACCATCGCCGCCCTGGTGCGCGAGGAGCGGCCGTTGATCTTCTTCGGCGGGCTGTTCGCGCTCTTCGCCGTCGTCTCGCTGCTGTTGGGCGCGCCGGTGGTGCTGCATTTCTGGCGCTTCCACGACGTGCCGCGCCTGCCCACCGCCGTGCTTTCCGCCGTGTTGATGCTGATCGCCTTCCTGGCGCTGGCCGCGGGCCTCATCCTCGACACCGTCACGCGCGGACGTTGGGAGGCCAAGCGCATGCGCTATCTCGCGATCCCCGGCCCGCACGACCTGAAGCTGCCGTGAATCTCGCCAAGTCTTGGGCCAAGGCGTTGGAGCAATCGCGCTTCCTGCGTTTCGCCGTGGTCGGCGGCGCGGGCTTCGTGGTCAGTCAGGCCGGGCTTTATGTCGCGCTGAATCTGCTGCATCTGGGCGATACCGGCGCATGGCTCTTCGCTTTCTTCTGCGCGGTCACCTTCACCTGGTGGGGCAACCGGATGCTCACCTTCCGCGAGCACGCCGCCGTGGGCGCGCGTGGCATCGTGTTCGAGTGGGCAAGGTTCGTCGCCGCCAACGGCATCGGCGCGGTGGTGAATTTCGTCGTCTATACCGCCTGCATCCGGTTTGCACCCGCGCCGTTGAACAGCCATTACATCGCGCTCGCGCTGGGCACCATCGTGGCGCTGGTGTTCAACTTCACCCTGTCGCAGCGGCTGGTGTTTCGGGCACGCTAAACTGCACCCGCCCCTTGTGGGCGGGTCGATAATTTTGCGCAGCAAAATTTCGGGGAGGGGTCGGAGCAGATGGCGAACTCCGCCCCCTCCCCGAAAACGCAAGGGCGTTTTCGACCCGCCCACAAGGGGCGGGTGCGTTACGGGGCCAACCGCCCCCACTCGACCACCTTGACGCCCGGCGGC
Organism: Rhizomicrobium sp.; assembly: GCA_036491175.1. Taxonomy (GTDB): domain Bacteria; phylum Pseudomonadota; class Alphaproteobacteria; order Micropepsales; family Micropepsaceae; genus Rhizomicrobium. The sequence continues at coordinate 18,495 of DASXCJ010000069.1, read as the reverse complement.
GCGTCCACCTCCACCCGCGTCGTTTCCGTCATGCGCGCCATGGTCATGTAGAAGCCGCAGGTGAGGATGATCTCCACGATCTCCTGCGGCGAGAAATGCGCTTTCGCGGCCTCCACGTTTGCCTCGCTCGCCTTCACATTGCGGATGACGTCGACGGCGAGCGCCAGGCACGCCTTGGCCTTGGCGTCGAACACGGTGTCGTCGAAGCGCCCGGCTTCCAATGCCGCGATCTGCGCCTCGTTGCAGCCGGCCGCCTTGGCGATGGGGACATGCTGCACCCATTCGTAAACCCCACCCTCGATGCGCGCGACGGTGAGGATGATGAGCTCGCGCAGATCCGCGCCCAGCTTCTGGCGGCTCAGGATATTGCCGCCGAAGCGCATGCCGGAGACGAAGCAGTCCGGCGCGTTCGCCCACATGCGGAAGATGTTGAGCTTGCGCTGCAGCCCGTCGAAGGCCGTCTTGGCTTTCTCGGGCAGCGAATCGGTGTTCGCGAAGGGGATGAGCGGCATGAACGTCTCCTAGGGCAGATCGACGGTGACGGATTTGACGATGGCGAAAAGCGCGGTGCCCGGCGCGAGCTTGAGCCGCTCTGCCGAAGATTGCGTGATGCGCGCGACGAGCTTCGTGCTCCCGCAGGCGAGCTGGACGGTCGCGCGCGCGCCCTGCGGCGTCATCTTGGTGACGAGGGCCGGCAGCACATTGTTGGCGCTGATCGCGCGCGGTTCCTCCAGCGCGAGCAAAATATCGTCGGCGCGAAGCCGCACGCGCAAGGCGTGACCGATGGGCCGGTCGAGCCGCGCCACCACGAGTTCGCCGCCGTCGAAAGCCAGCATGGTGAGACCGTCCTCGCGCTGGGCTTTCACCGTCGCCGGGAAGATCGCGCCGGGCGAGCCCGCGACATCGAGATCGGGCAGCACGTCGAACACGCGCCCCTGCGCGGCGACCTTGCCCGCATCCAGCACGACGATGTCGTCCGCCAGCCGCGCCACTTCGTCCAGCGAATGGGTGACATAGATCATCGGCAACAGCCCGCGCAGCCGCTCCAGATAGGGCAGGATCTCCGCCTTGCGCGCGGCATCGAGCGCGGCCAGCGGCTCGTCCAGCAGCAGCAGCGACGGCGACGCGAGCAGCGCACGCCCCAGCGCCACGCGGCTCTTCTCGCCGCCGGAGAGTTTGGCGGGCCGCCGGTCGAGCAACGTTTCCAGCCCCAGAATGTCGAGGATGCGCGCGAACGCGTCTTCGCCGGCCGGCGTCGGCGAGCGCCGCCAGCCGAAGCGCAGATTGTTCGCGACGCTCATATGCGGGAACAGCCGCGCATCCTGGAACACGGTGCCGGTGCGCCGCAGCCGCGCCGGAACGAACGTTCCGGTCTCGGTGTCGAGCAGCACGCGGCCATCGACCACGATGCGGCCCTCGCGCGGGCGCAAGATGCCGGCGACGGCGTTGACCAGCGTCGTCTTGCCCGAGCCCGAGGGTCCGAACAAAGCCGTGACGCCCGCGCGCGCGATGCCGAACGCCGCATCCAGCGTGAAGCCCTTGAAGGGATGGCGGATGGCGATCTCGATCATCGCCCGATCGCGCTCCGCGTCCGCCGGTCGGCGAGTTCGGCGAGCGTGATGCCGATCAGCGCCAACGCGACGGACATCAAACACAGCCGCGCCGCCTCCGCCTCGCCGCCGGGAGATTGGATGGCGCTGTAGATCGCGAGCGGCAAGGTGCGCGTCTCGCCCGGGATGTTCGACACGAAGGTGATGATCGCGCCGAACTCGCCCAGGCTCGCGGCGAAAGCGGTGATCGCTCCCGCCACGATCCCCGGCAGCGCCAGCGGCAGTGTGAGATTGAGGAAGCGGTCGAACGCGCCCGCGCCCAAGGTCTCCGCCGCCTCGCCCAATCCGGTGTCGATCGCCTCCAGCGCCAGCCTTATGGCGCGAAGCTGGAACGGGAAGGTGATCAGGCCCGAGGCCAGCGCCGCACCTGTCCACGAGAACACGAAGCGGATGCCGTGCTCCGCCAGCCACCCGCCCAAGGGCGCGCGGGTGCCCAGCGCCACCAGGAGCAGATAGCCGATCACGACCGGCGGCAGCACCAGCGGCAGATGCAGCGCGCCGTCGATCAGCGACTTGCCCGGGAACCGGCGCCGGGCCAGCAACAGCGCCGCCGCCAGCGCGAACGGCAGCGCGCAGCTCACCGCGACCAGCGAGACCTTGAGGCTGAGGAGAAGGGCTTCTGCTTCGTCGGGGGTCAGCATGTCCGCTATCCAATAATCGTCATCCCCGGGCTTGTTCCGGGGACCCATAACCGCAGTCTCGACGCGCCATGAAAGACCGCGGTTATGGGTGGCCGGGATAAACCGGCCATGACGAATGAGGCGGTGAGTTCACCACACACGCCGCCGATGCGAAACATGACGTGCGGGCGACGAAACGTGCCCCCCGGGCGACACTGGATGGTTAAGCGCACGCGGCCGCGCCGCTTGCCTTGACCGGAAGGGCGCAGCCGCTACCGTTTGTCCCGCGCCATCGGGGGATGATGGCGCATGGGGGATGCGAATGCGCTGGCTGGCCGTCCTGGCAATGATCTGTGCCGCGACGGCCGCCGCGCAGACGCCCCAACAACCACCGCCCCAGGCGCAGGCGCCCCAACCGGTCCGTCCGTCCGAGGCCAGGCCGATGCCCACCGCGCCCGTCCCGGCCGCGCCCTCGGCGCTGACCACGGGCGCCTCCAGCCTCTATATCGTCCGTTACGACCATTGGACCGACGCCGACGAGCGCGCCTATGGCGAGTTCATCACCGCCATCGGCGAATCCGGCTGCCACCGGGTGAACGACTGCCTGCATATCGCGGCGAACCCGTTCCGCGCCTCCGACCCGCCGGGCATCGTCTTCCATTCGGACTGCGCGGACCTGCCTTACGTGCTGCGCGCCTATTATGCCTGGAAGCGCGGCCTGCCGTTTTCCTATGAGAACGCCGTCGAAGCGCGCGGCCATACCCGCGACATCCGCTACACGCCCAACGGCAACGAGGTGGTCGAGCGCAAGGACGTGCTGACCGGTTCGATCTCCGGCTATGAATTGCTGGACGAGGTGCGCGACCAGATCTCCTCCGCCAGCTACCGCATCCATCCCGAGCTCGACGATCCTGAGGAGCCCGATCTCTATTCGCCGGCGATCAACGCCAAATCGATCCGCCCGGGCTCGATGATCTACGATCCCAACGGCCACGTCGCCACCATCTACAAGATCGGTCCGGACGGGCGCATCAACTACATCGACGCCCATCCCGACAATTCCGTCACGCGCGGCTTCTATGACGAGCGCTTCGTGCGCTCGCGCCCGGGCATGGGCGCGGGCTTCAAGAACTGGCGCCCCGTTCGGCTCGTCGGCGCCACGCGCAGGAGCGACGGCGTCTATCTTGGCGGCCATGTCGTGCTCGCCGCCAACAAGGATATCGCGGATTATTCGGCCGAGCAGTTCTACGGCACCGGCGCGCGGCCAGCGGAGGATCGCGACTGGGCCAACGGCAGCTTCCAGCTGAACGGCGAGTATCTCGAATATTACGACTGGGTGCGCGCGCGGCTGGCCGGCGGGAAGCTCGAATTCGACCCGCTCAAGGAAGTGCACGACATGGCGGATTCCAACTGCAACGACCTGCACTACCGCCAGGACGCGGTGGTGCTGGCGCTGCAGCAGGGGTTGCAGAACCGGGGCGAGCCGGACCGGTTGCCCGCCAATATCTACGGCACCGAAGGCGATTGGGAGGATTTCTCCACGCCCTCGCGCGACGCTCGCCTCAAGACCGCGTTCAAGGAATTGCGCGACCAGACCGAGCGCTTCGTGAAGATGTACCAGACGAGCGACAAGCACCTGGTCTACAAGGGCCGCGATCTCGTCGGCGACCTCATCGCCATCTACGACCGCGAAGCCGCCGCCTGCCATCTCACCTATCTGCGCAGCGACAATTCCCCGGTGACCTTGGGCTATGACGACATGCGCAAGCGCCTCTTCCTGATGTCGTTCGATCCCTATCAATGCGTCGAGCGCCGCTGGGGCGCGGCCGATCCGCGCGAACTCGCCACCTGCCGCGACGGCGCGCAGAAGCAGGCCTGGTACGCGGCGGAACAGAACCTGCGCAACCAGCTCGACCGCGCCTATGACGCCAAGATGGACTTCACGCTGGAGGAGTTGCGCACGCCTGGCCCTGGCAAAGGCGTGGCGCAAGCGCCCGACATCGACGTTCGGGCGTACCTGACGACCATGCGCGGCGCGCAGCCGAAGAAGTAATTATCTAAAGCTCGGTGTCATGGCCGCCGGAGTGCGGGCCACCCAGGTGGTGTTGCATTTCTCTCACCACTTCACACTCGTCATGGCCGCCACGGGGGCGGCTATGACGAGGTTGGTGAGGCGAAAGTAGAGCAACATCAACCTGGGCGGCCCGCACTAGGCGGGCCGTGACACAATGGTTGAGCCGCAGCGCGCGTGCGAGCGCCGCAAAAAAAAGGCCGCCCGTTTCGGGGCGGCCTTCTTTATTCGTAGCGCCGAAGCTTAGTGGCCGGTGCGGGCGTAGAGCGCCCAGACATGGGCGACGATGGACGCCGCCTGGTCCGCCTTGTCGATCTTGTTGAACGCGGCGATCGCCGCGTCCCGCTGGCCGGCGGCGAGATAGGCCTCGCCGAGGCGCATCTGCGCGCCGCTCTTGTCGTCCACGCCCTTGGCGATGCCCTTCTGGATCGCGGCGATCGCATCCTGGCCCTTGCCGAAGCCGGTGAGCTCTTCGCCGAGCTTCACATTGGCGTCGCCGGTCTTGGACGCATCGGCGGCTTTCTGGAGGCCGGGGATGTTCGCCTGGTCCTTCGCCGCATTGGCCTTGGCCAGCGTGAGAAGGCGCGTGGCGCGGTCGTCCGCGAGCACCTTGGCGTCGATGCCCTTCTGCACGAAATCGACCGCTTCCTGCGGCGAGCCGATCTGCAGCGCGAGCTCGGCGCCGAGCATGTAGTCGTCCTTGCTGCGCAAGGTGCCGGTCTTCAGGCGCAGGCGCAGGATGTCAAGCGTCTCATGATCCTTGAGGCCGTGGGTGTTCTCGACGCTGGTCAGGTAGTTCGCCCAATATTGCGTCTTGCCGCCGGTGATCAGCTCTTCCAGCACGCCGCGCATGGTGGCCGAATCGCCGGACTTGTAGGCGCAGCTCATGATCAGCTCATTGGCCGAGCCGCCGAGGCCGCGCGCGGCGCTGATGCATTCGCTGTAGCGGCCCATCAGGTAATAGGCCTGGGCGCGGACGAGCTGGTCGTTGCCGGTGAGCTGGCCCTTGCCGCGCAGGCATTCGGTGTCGGCGCCCACGACGTCGGCATAGCGGCCGGCACTGTAGTCGTTGGCGAATTTCGTGCGGCAGGCGGCGCCGCCGGAACCGGAGCCGGTCTTGGCCGCGATATATTCCTTGGTCTGCGAGATCGCCTGCTGCTCGGACGGCGTCAGGCTCGGGGTCGATTCCGCTTGGCGCACCTTGGCGAGCGCCTCGCTGCCATGGCCGGAGCCCGCGAGCGAGATGGCTTCCTTGAGCGCGTTGCCGACGGCGGGACGCACGCCGGCGGCCTGGGCCTGCATCGGAACCGCGACGATCGCCACCGAGGCGATGGCGGCGCTGCCGAGGAGAAACGCGGCCGCGGCCGAGCGCAAGAAACTGGTCTTCATAGAAGTCGTCCTCATTCCACGGTTACGTTGGGCCACATTTGCGCTGGCCGCGTTTGCATTGCCGCGGAAGAGGACTGCGACCGCATGATCCTCTTCGCGCGGTCGCCCCTCACTTATTGAACATAAGACTCGGTGCCGATGATGCCAATCTTCTTCACGCCGCGGCGCTGCGCGTCGGCCATCACTTTCGCGACAGTGTCGTATTTCGCGAGGCGGTTGGCCGAGATGTGGAACTCGGGCTGGTCGCTGTCGGCCTGCTGGCCGGCATTGTAGAAATAGGCGTCCAGCGTGTTGAAGTCGACCGCCGCGTTGTCCCACAGGATGGTGCCGTCGAAGTCCACCTCGATGTTATGCGTTATCGGCGTGATCGGCGGCGGCGGCTGCTTGGAGTTGGGCATGTCCAGCTTCACCGCGTGCGTCTGGATCGGAAGGGTGACGATGAGCATGACGAGGAGAACGAGCATGACGTCGATCAACGGCGTCGTGTTCATCTCCACCATCACCTCGTTTTCACCCGAGCCTTTTCCGACATTCATTGCCATGGCGCGTACTTCCGTTCTGACTGACTTGGCCGTTCTGACTGACTGGGACTACTGATCATTTCTACTGATCGTTTCTGGGCTCGAGCAGGAAGCCCACCTTCTGGATGGCGGCACGCTGGCAATCGTAGACGAGCCGCCCGACCGCCTCGAAGCGCACGTTGCGGTCGGCGCGGATATGGACCTCGGGCTGAGGCACCACCACCGCCTTCTCTTCGAGACGGCGGATCAGCTCGTTGTTGTCGGGGACGGGTTCGTTGTTCCAGTAGACGTTCTCGTCCTTGTCGACAGCCAGCACGATGTTCTCGGGCTTCGTCTGCGTCGCGATGTTGCGCGCGTTCGGAAGATCGACCTGCACTTGCTTCAGCACCACCGGAACGGTGATGAGAAAGATGATCAGAAGAACCAGCATCACGTCCACCAACGGGGTGGTGTTGATGGTGGTGTTCAGATCGTGCTCATCACTGTCCGGGTTCGTGACATTCATGGCCATGAGGGATTACTCCGAGAGCTCGCGCCCGTTACTTGCCCTTGGTGACCAGGTAGGTCTGCAGATCCGTCGCGAAGGCGCGCAGCTTCTCGCTGATCACCTTGTTGCGGCGGACGAGGAAGTTATAGAGCAGCACGCCCGGCACGGCGACGAGAAGGCCGAGCGCGGTCATGATCAGGGCTTCACCCACCGGACCCGCGACCTTGTCGATCGAAGGCTGGCCGGCGACGCCCATGTTGATGAGGGCGTTCAGGATGCCCCAGACGGTGCCGAACAGACCGACGAACGGAGCGGTCGAACCCACCGACGCCAGGAAGGCGATGCCGCCCTGGAGCTTGGAGTTGATCTCTTCGAGCTGGCGGTTGAGCGACATCGCGATCCAGTCGTTGAGGTTCACGATGCCCGAGCCCTGGCCGGACGAGGCGCGCACGCCTGATTCGGCCACGGTGCGGAACACGCTGTTCTTGGCCAGCTTGTCGATGCCTTCGTTGAGGTTGTTCGACGACCAGAAGCGCTTCTCGACCTGACTGGCCTGGCCGAGGACGCGGGACTGCTCGAGGTACTTCATCACGAAGATGTACCAGGTGCCGATCGACATGATCGCGAGGATGATCATGACGCCGCGGGCCACCCAGTCGACGTGACCGTTGGCGCCGTTCCACAGCTGCTTCAAGCCGTAGGGGTTTTCCTTCTCCGCGCCGGTGGCGGCATTCGGGCCACCTGGCGGAGGCGTGGTGATGGCGGGCGTGGCAACAGCCGGCGCCGGCGTCGCGGCCGGAGCACCGGTGGGTGCGGCGGCCGTGCCGCCCGCGGGGGCAGCCATGGTGGGCGCCGGCGGAGCCGAACCCTGTTGAGCAAGAGCCTGTCCGGCACCAATGCCGGTCAGGACGATGACGGCGACCGCAATCGCCAAGCGCTTCGAGATCATGTGTCCCATTCTCCGTAAATTTCTACCCAACTCTTTGCCGTCAAAACCCGCTGGATGGGTCAACCCCCTTGCAGATTCCATCTGACGGTCGCCTTCCACGGCACCGCCACAGGCTGGCCGTTTTGCAAGGCCGGCTTGTAGTTCGACCAAGACTGCGCGCAAGACACGGCTGCTTGATCGAGTTCTTCGTGGCCGCTCGATTGCGCGACCGAGATATTGCTGATCGTACCGTCGGTGTTGACGGTGAAGGCCAGGATCGTGGTGCCTTCATGGCTGAGGCGCAGCGCCAGCGGCGGATACCATTTCGCCTGCGGGCACACATGCGGACGGCCGACGGCGGCCGGCGACGTGACGGCCGGCTTCGGCTCCACATGCTGGATCGTCGACTGCGTCGTGATCGTATTGGTGACGGGCGCCTCGGTCGAGACCGTGATGTCCGGCGGCGGTACGAAGGGCGGCGGCGGCTTCACCAGCTCCGGCGGAGGCGGCGGCGGCACCTTGGGCGTTTCAGGCGGCTTCTCCTTGATGACCTCGGTGGTGATGTCCTCGACCTTCTTCATCAGCTGCGCCGAAGCGAGCCCCGACACGATCGCGAGGATCACGCCGGCATGAATCAAGCCGACAAGCACCACGCTCATCAGGCGATTTGGATTCTGTGCGGGACCACCAAGGCCCCTCATATCATGCGTTGGCTGTTCCATGGCTCAAGGACACCAAACATAATGAGACCCGGCGCATTCGCACCGGGCCCGGATGACACAAACCGGGCTCACGCGTCCCCCTTCCCCCACATCGCTGGCGCGATGCACACTCTTGAACTGTCCATACATCGTACCCACCGTTCTACGCTCGGTCTAGCTCTTCAAATGGTAAACGCGAAACCGGAGGCCTGAAAAGGCACAGAGGACCTCGCGCACACGCTTTTGTGCGTGCCGTTTCGCACTGCCGCGTTTGCGAGACGCTCGCTATGCCATTGAAGAGACGCATGCTTCTGCACTGATGGCAACATCATGATACGAACCCCACCGTTTCGATACCGGTCATTCGGAACACCGGAGAATGCGGCGAATCGTCCATCATAGTCCCCCACGAAAAAGCTTTTCTCACGGACTCGTGGCGAAAAGGCGGCGAATCGTGGCTTTCGCGCGCGACGGCATTGACCGTAATCCCTCTTCAAAGTTAGCGTTCAAACAAGCGTGAGGTTCCCGATAGGGATCAGGGAACGCGGTTCAAAGCCGCGGCTGCCCCCGCAACTGTGACCGGCGAGCGGTCGCCCGAGTGCCACTGAGGCCGAAAGGTCTTGGGAAGGCGGGCGGCAGCAACGACCCGGGAGCCAGGAGACCTGCCTCTCGCTGTCGTCCTGTTTCCGGCCGGGGTGCGCCGGGAGCTGCGGGGGAAACCGTACGTGGCGACGTGTGGAGTCGTCGTTGCGGGGCCTTCAATGCTGAACATCACCGAACGCGCCGCGTGCCGGCTCCTGAGCATCGAACCAGGAGAACCTCATGCGTACGTTTCTGCTTTGCACAACAATTCTCGCCACGACCCTTCTGGCAACGGGCCTTCCAGCAACGGGGGCCCTTGCCGATCCTGAGATCGTCGTCGTCACCGCCACGCGCACCTTGCAGCCCGCGGTGAAAACCGGCGAATCGATTTCGGTCATACCGGACAGCGAATTGAAGACCTTCCAGTTCGGTCCGGTGTCGGACGCGCTTCAGTTCACGCCCGGCGTCGCCGTCAACCGCAACGGCCCCATGGGCCAGACGACCACGATCAGCCTGCGCGGCGCCGAATCCGGCCAGACCGTGGTCCTGCTCGACGGCATCCGCCTCAACGATCCGAGCACGACCGACGAGGAATCGCTCCTCGGCGACGTCTTCGCCAACCAGATCGACCGCATCGAGATCCTGCGCGGGCCGCAATCGACGCTCTGGGGCTCCGACGCCATCGGCGGCGTGGTCAACATCATCACCAAGCGCGGCGGCGACACGCCCTTCGCGCTGGACGCCAGCGCCGAAGGCGGCTCCTACGACACCTATCACCTGAATGCGGGCGCCAACGGCACGGCGGGAGCCGTCGAATACGGCGTCGGCGCGAACTTCCTCCACAGCAACGGCATCTCCGCCGCGGACAAGCGCAACGGCAATCCCGAGACCGACGGCTACACCAATCTCGGCCTCACCGCGAACACGCGCATCCATTTCGGCAGCGATGTGAGCCTGGACCTGCGCGGCTACTACACCAACGCCCGCGCCGACTTCGACGACAATTCGGGGTTCGTGCCGCCCTTCCTGGTCTCGGACTCCTTCGCCTACAACACCAACCGGCTCGCGGCCGGTTATGCCGGGCTGAATTTCGACCTCTTCGGCGGCACGCTGAAGAACCGCGTGGCCGTGACGGCGACGCGCTCCACCCGCGGCTTCTTCGACTCGGCCTTCGATTTCATCCACAAGAATTCCGACGACACCGGCCGCGGGCTCAATCTCGAATATCAGGGCACGGCGGATCTCACGCCCGACGACGAGCTTAGCTTCGGCGCGGAAAGCCTGCGCCAGTCGTTCACCGGCGACAGCTTCTCGTCCTTCTTCGGCAACAGCCACGACAAGGGCCACACGACGATCGACAGCGTCTACGGCCAATACCAGAAGACGATCGGAACCGTGACGCTGACCGGCGGCGTGCGCTACGACCACAATTCGCAGTTCGGCTCGCACACCTCGCTCAAGCTCGCCGGCGCCTGGGCCGTCACCGGCACGACGATCCTGCACGCCAATTACGGCGACGGCTTCAAGGCGCCGTCGCTGTTCGAGCAGTTCTCCGAGTTCAAGGATCCCGATGGACCGCTCGATCCGGAGACCGCGCGCGGCTGGGAAGCCGGCATCACGCAGAAGGCGTGGGACGGACGGATCACCGCGGATCTCACCTATTTCTCGCGCAACACCAAGAACCTGATCGACTTCCAGAGCTGCTTCGTCGCGGTCTTGCCGCCCGAATGCACCGGCCCGACGCTCACCGCCGGCGGCTTTTACTTCAATGTCGGCCGCACCCGCGCCCGCGGGCTGGAAGCCGACATCAGCGCGCAACTGCTCGACACCTTGGCGCTGACCGCCGCCTACACCAATCTCGACACCACCAACAAGACGCCGGGCGATCCGCTTGACGGCCGCGCGCTCACCCGCCGTCCGCACATCCAGGAAAGCCTGATGGCGACCTGGACGCCTGACGACAGCTGGCAGCTCGCGGCGGATGTCCTCCATGTCGGCCAGCGCGTCGATCAATATGACAGCAGCGCCGCCCCGCCCACCGTCTTCATCGACAAGGCCTATACGGTGGCGGACGTCTTCGGCAGCTACAAATTCGACGACCGCGTCAGCCTCTATGGCAGGATCGAGAACCTGTTCGGCGAGCACTACGAACCGACACTCGGTTATGGCGCAGAAGGACGGTCGTATTTCGTGGGGGTGAGGATCACGGAGTAGTCGAACACAAACTCACGTGTCATGGCCCGCCGAGTGCGAGCCACCCGGGTGGTTCTGCGCCGTCCGAGACGCGTCACCTGGGCGGCCCGCACTCGGCGGGCCGTGACACATGGAGTTGAGCGGGTGCTTGCCGTGCTTACAGCGCCCGTGCCGTCTTGCGTTCCACCAGCGACGCGGTGTTCGGGCTGTAGACGCCACGCACCGCTTCGGCGGTCCAGGCGGGGCCGGCATTTTCCTTGTCGCCGATCACCAGCATCCCGTCGCCCGCCACGACATCCAGCATCTTGCGCAGGATGACGGCGCGGGTATGCGCGTCGAAATACATCAGCACATTGCGGCAGAAGACGACGTCGGCCTCGCCCAGCCAGCCATAGTGGTCGAGCAGGTTGAAGCAGCGGAACGTCACCATGCGGCGCAAGCGCTCGGCGATGCGCCACGACGCGTTTTCCTGCGTGAAATTGTCCACCAGCGCATGCACGGAAAGCCCGCGCTGCGCTTCATATTGCGAATAGATGCCCTCTTTCGCGCGTGCAATGGCCGCCGCCGAAAGATCGGTGGCGATGAGATCGATCTTCCAGCCTTCGGCGGCAAGCCCTATCTCGTCCAGGATCATGGCCAGCGAATAGGCTTCCTGACCGGTCGCCGTCGCCGCGCACCAGATGCGCAGCCGGCGCTTATGCGCGCGGCGCACATAGAGCGCCGGCACGATATGTTTGCGGAAATGCTCGAAGGGCGCGCGGTCGCGGAAGAACGAGGACTCGTTCACCGTCATCGCCTCGGTGATCGCCTCGGCCAATTCCTCCTGCGGATAGGGAAGCTCCGCCAGCATGGCGGCGCAGTCCTTGAAGCCGAAGCGCTGGGCCACCGGCAACAGCTTGCTGTCGATCAGCCGCGCCTTGTCGGCGCCGATGGTCAGTCCCGAGCGGCGGTGCAACAGGTCGGCCAGATGCCGGAGGTCCGCGGGGCTCATGGCGCCCTCAGCCGAAGCCGATCTGGGCCAGCTTGGCTTTGAGAATCTCGCGGTCATAAGGCTTCACGACATATTCGTTGGCGCCGGCGCTCATCGCCTCGCTGATATAGCCGACGTCGTTCTCGGTCGTGCAGAACACGACGATGGGACGCGTGCCGTTCTGCTCGCGGCGAAGCGTGCGCAGGAATTCGACGCCGCTCATGTTCGGCATCTGCCAATCGAGCAGGATCAGTTCGGGCATGCGCATGCGGCAGGAGTCGAGCGCGGTGGGGCCGTCCTCGGCCTCGTCGGTTTCGAAATCGAGGGATTCGAGAATCTTGCAGGCGACCTTGCGGATCACGCGGCTATCGTCGACGACCAGACAATGTTTCAAGGTTCAATGCCTCAGCTTGGACCGGGGCACTCTAGGCGTCCGTGGTAAACGCGGTGCTAAAACGCGCGCGCAACCTTTAACCGGCGATGATTAACGGGCCCGATCAACCGGCGACAATCCGGACTTCGTTTTCGCCCGGCGTGATGGTCAGCCCGGCATTGACGCCGCGCGCCAGCTTGTGGGTGAGGTAGGCCTGGATCGAGCGGCCGTCGAGCGGACCGGAGGGCTCGCCCCGCACCGCTTTCTCGACCTCTTCGAGCATGCGCGCATTCTGGCCGTTGGCGCGGATGGCGAAACTGGGCGCGGCGGAATCCACCGAGGTCTCCACCACCACCATGCCGCCGCGCGGCAGCGCGTCGGTGGCGAGCAGGGTCGCGTTCATGAGCAGTTTCGCCCAATCCTTGGGCCAGTTCACATGCGCGGCCCGCCAGTCGATCTGGACTTTTCCGCCCAAGGTCATGCCCGTGACGGTGCGGCCGACCTCGTTGAGGTCGAGTTCGGCGCCGGCGGAACCGGCGGCGCCGAAGGCGATGCGCGCGAATTGCAGCCGCGCCGCCGCCTGGTCGGCGGAGGACGCCACCAGCTTCAGCGCATCGGCGCGCATCGTCGCGTCGCGCTCGTCTTCCAGGACTTCGAGGCCGTTCACGACCGCGCCCACGGGGCTCACCAGGTCGTGGCACACGCGCGAGACCAGCAAGGCCGCGAAGTCGAGGTCGTTCATTGGGATCTGGCTCATGGTTTCCTGTTCGTTACTTGCGCCCGCCTGCCTTAAGGAATGCTTAAAGCGGATTGGCGGGGGTCTCAATCGGCGGCATCTCCGGCGTCACCGTAAGCCCCGGATTCGCGCCGTAATAGCGCCAGATCATGACGAACCCCGCCGCGGTTCCCACCAGCGCCAAAAGCACGCAGGCCCAGAGCGGCGCGCCCTGCCACACGAGGAACGCGGAAAAGGTCAGTCCCGTCGCCGCGCCCAGATCCCATCCGGCTTCCGTCACGGTGTGGAAGCGCATGGTGCAGGGCGAGTTTTTGGCGAGATTGTAGACTGCCGTCATCATGGTGGGCGTATAGAGACACGCGCCGAACGCGCCCAGCGCATTGCCGACGACCGCGAGCGCGGGATCCCTCAGCGCCAGCGCGCGCAGCACGATGATGGCAGCGAAGACACCGTAAGCCAGCGCCGCCGCACGCCGCCCATGGCCGGCATCGATCAGCCGCCCCAGGAACATGCCGCTCACCGCGCCCACCACCGCGGCGATGGCGAGCGCGCCGCCATAAGCGAGGAAATTCTCGTGCAGCGACAGGAACAGCGCGATCTGCCACGAGAAATAATAGCCCGCCGCCACCCAGCCATCGGCGAGGAAGAGCACGAGCCCGCTCATCGCCGCCTTCCACGCGCCCGGCGCATCGGCCAGCACCGGCACTTCGGGCGTCTTGAGCAGCGGCAGCGCCGACGTCGCCACGATCGCGGCGGTGGCGAAGAACGCGACCTGCGGCCCGAAGCTCACGAGCAGCCAACCCGCGATCAACGGGCTGACGATGCCGACGACGGCCGCGATGGCCTCGCGCGCGCTGATCTGGTGGCCGCGATGCTCCTGGTCGCCGAGCGCGGCGAAATAGGCGTGATAGGCGGACCAGTAGAGCGACTCGCCCAGCGCGGAGACGAAGCACATCGCGATCAGCACCGCTCCCACGCCATGCACGTAAGGCAGGAACAGATATTGCGCCGCGCTGAGAAGCGAGCCGGCGATCACCAGCCGCCTGATGCCGAAGCGCACCGCGAAGCCGAGCAGCATCGGGCGAATCACGAAACGTCCCATCACGATGCCCGCGAGCGCCAGCATGGCGGCGGGCACGCTCAGGCCGGCGCGGATGAGATAGACGGTGAAGAACGCGCCGCCGCCGGTCAGCGCGAGCGCGTGGATGCCGTAGTGGAGATTGAGAAGATTGACGGCGGTGTTGCGGAAGAAGGCCATGGGCAAATGCCCCTCGAATGTGGGATCGGATCGGATGTCGGGCGCGACCGCCGATCCCCTCGGGGGATGGCGGTTCTAGGCGCGGATACGGATCCTGATGCCACTCATGGCCGGTGTTCTCTCCTGATGCGGCCATCCTAGCGCGGGGATGCGAATTCGACTAGAGCGAAGTGTCACGTTCGGGACATCTCCCCATGCTCTCCCCTTTCGCGCAGTCGCTTGCCCTCATCGCCTGGCGCGCCGGTGAGATCGTGATGCGCCACTACGCCGCCGAAACGGTCGAGAGCCGCCGCAAGGACGATCACTCTCCGGTCACCGTCGCCGACGAAGAGGCGGAGCGTTACATCCTGGGCGAGCTGGCGCTGCTCGCGCCCGGCGTGCCGGTCATCGCGGAGGAGGAAGCCGCGGCCGGCCGCATGCAGGCCATCGGCGCGCGCTTCTTCCTCGTCGATCCGCTCGACGGCACCAAGGAGTTCATCAACCGCAACGGCGAATTCACCGTCAACATCGCCGAGATCCAGGACGGCAGGCCGGTGCGCGGCGTCGTCTACGCCCCCGCCAAGAACCGTCTCTTCGCGGGCGAGACGCCAAGAGAGTCGCAAAGCCGCGCCGTCGAGATCGCCACCCGCCTCGTCACCCCGCCCGATTTGGCGCAAGTCCACGCGATCCATGTCCGCAAGCCGGACGCCGACGGCATGATCGCGGTGGCGAGCCGCAGCCATCGCGACTCCAAGACCGACGAATATCTCGCCGCCTACCGGATCAAGGATTTCGTCAGCGCCGGCTCGTCGCTGAAATTCTGTCTCGTCGCCGCCGGCGAAGCCGACATCTATCCCCGCCATGGCCGCACCATGGAATGGGACACCGCCGCCGGCCACGCCGTCCTCGTCGCCGCCGGCGGCACGATGACAACCCTCGACGGCAAACCATTCCTCTACGGCAAGACGGAAGACAAATACGCCAACCCGTTCTTCGTGGCGAAGGGCGGCTGACGGTTGGTTGCTTTCAAGTCGGCGCCCAACTCCGTGTCATGGCCCGCGCATGCAGGCCACATGACACGTCTGTTTGTGATTTCGACTGATCACAACCGCCTCAGCGGTCGTAATCGTGGCGGCTGGAATAGAAGACCAGCGCCATGAGCCCTGCGCCGAGCGCTGTCGTGACGACGATGCCCAAGATCAAGAAGACCCACCCCGCCGTCGACATGGTGGCGTCGATCACGCCCCAGGCGTGGACGGCGTAGGCGATGGCGACGAGAAGCAGCCCGATCAGCACGATGACGGCGAACCAGCCCCAAGCGCTCAGGCGCGTGCTTGGGACCGGCGGCGGCGGGGTATCGGTCATGATGAGTCAACGCTGAAAGCCGGCGCATCGTAGCACCCGCCCCTTGTGGGCGGGTCGACAATTTTGCGAAGCAAAATTTCGGGGAGGGGGCCGGAGCCAGCGGCGTGTTCCGCCCCCTCCCCGAAATTTGCTTCGCTGCGCTACGCAAATTATCGACCCGCCCACAAGGGGCGGGGTGCAGATTAGGCCGTTTTGACTTTCAGCAGCGCGCCGTCGGAGCCGGTCACTTCGAGCGCGTCGCCCTTCTTCGGCGAGGAGCCGTCGGAGGTGACCGCGTTCCAGCGGCTGTCGTCGACGCGCACCGCGCCGCGCGGGCCTTGGAAATCGTCGCAGGCCGTGACGTGGCGGCCGACATATTGCGCGCTGCGTTCGTTGAGCGTGTCGTAGCCGACGCGGTCGGCGCGGCCCAGATGCGTGCGCTTCCACACCACCGTGGCCGCGACGGCGAGGATCGCGAACAGGATCACCGCCACCCGCCCGTCGAGCCCCGGATCGACCAGCTTCAACACGCCGACCAGGACGGCGGCGATGCCGGGCCACAGCAGATATTGCGTCGTCGAGACGAGCTCGACGGCGAGCAGCACGGCGCCCAGCGCCCACCAATGCCAGGCCGGCTGCGCGTTGAGGAAATCGGTCATGATCATTGGCCCCGTCATGTGCCCGCCGGGCGGCCCGGCGCCACGGGCGGAACGGTCGTGCCGGCGGCGGCGCGCGCGGCGGCTTGCGGCACGACGCGCGCGCCTTGCTGGCTGCCGCCGATCTGTTGGGTGATCGCATCCTTCGTCATCTCGGCGATGCCGGCGATGGAGCCGAGCAGGCCCGCCGATTCCATCGGCAGGATGACGAACTTCTGGTTCGGCCCCGTGGCGAGCTGCGAAAACGCGTCGATATATTTCTGGCCGAGGAAGTAGTTCAGCGCATTCACATTGCCGGCCTCGATGGAGTCCGACACCATCTGCGTCGCCTTGGCTTCGGCCTGCGCCAGACGCTCGCGCGCCTCGGCGTCGCGGAACGCGGCTTCCTTGCGGCCCTCGGCCTGCAGGATCGCCGACTGTTTGGCGCCCTCGGCACGCAGGATCGCGCCCTGCTTTTCGCCGTCGGCCTGGGTGACCTCGGCGCGGCGATAGCGCTCGGCTTTCATCTGCCGCGCCATCGCTTCGGTGATGTCGGTCGGCGGCGACAGGTCCTTGATCTCGATACGCGTGACCTTCACGCCCCACGGCACGGTGGCCGCATCGACAACGGCGAGCAGGCGCTGATTGATCTCGTCGCGCTTGGACAACACCTCGTCGAGATCGAGCGCGCCGATCACGGTGCGCGCATTGGTGAGGCAGAGATTGGTGATCGCCGCTTGCAGGTTCGCGACTTCATACGCGGCCTTGGCGGAGTCGACGATCTGGTAGAAGGCGATGGCGTCGGAGGTGACGGTGGCGTTGTCGCGCGTGATCACCACCTGGCTTGGGATCGGCAGCACCTCTTCCATCACCGAGAGCTTGCGCCCGATGCGGTCGAAGAACGGGAAGATGACGGTGAGGCCGGGCTTGATGACCTTGGTGAAGCGGCCGAAGCGCTCCACCGTCCATTCGCGGCCCTGCGGCACCACCTTCACGGCGGAGAAGACGGTGATCAGCGCCAGAACGAGGATGGCCCATGCGAATACGCCCAAACCCAATCCTGCCATGACGCCCTCCCCAGGCGAATCGATCTCCTACAGAAGGTAAGCGCGGCAAACGCCTGCACCAGTCCCGCAAGCGAGAAAATCTTACTTGGAACATTATTGCGCGGCGCCCCGTTGCGCGACCATGCCTTCGCCATATTAGATTCGCAGACTGCTTCGCGCCCCCTCGTAAGTTCAGGAGAATGTCATGCGGCCAGCCCCCCTCGCCCTGATCCTCGCCGTCACCCTCGCGCTGCCGGCCGCCTCGCCGGCCTGGGCGCAGCAGGACCGGCCGCCGCCGCCCGTCACGGTGACCAATGGCTATCCGCCCGACCAGCCGCCGCCCGATCAGCCCCCGCCGGACCAGCCGCCGCCTCCGCCGGACTATCAGGGCGCGCCGGATCGGGCTCCGCCGGCCCATGAGAAGGACGCCTACGAGACCTTCACGCAGAACGAGATCGTGGGCGCCGCGTCGGACTTCTTCGGCACCACCACCGAGGCCGTCGCCAAGGCGGTGCAGAAAGTGTTCTCCGACGAGGGCATGCCGGACGCCTATATCAAAGGCGATGAGGGCTCCGGCGCCGTGGTGGTCGGCTTGCGCTACGGCTCGGGCTGGCTGATCCGCAAGGGCTATCCGCCGCTGAAGATCTATTGGCAGGGCCCGACGGTCGGCTTCGACCTCGGCGGCAACGCGTCGAAATTCTTCGCGCTGATCTACAATCTGCGCAACGACGAACGGCTGTTCCAGAAATTCCCCGGCGTGGAAGGCAGCTACTATTTCATCGCCGGAATCGGCGTGAATTATATGCGCGCCAGCCACATCACCATCGCGCCGATGCGCACGGGCGTGGGCCTGCGCGCCGGGATCAATGCCGGCTACATCACCTTCACGCGGGAAGAGACGTTGAATCCGTTCTAGAGCAATTTTGGAATGAGCTGACTCGGAGTGGATTCCCAAAGCTGGTTTGATAAGCGAGTCTTGGATCGCGGTTGATTCGGGAGGCGCGGATGGCGCGACCCTATTCCCAGGATTTGCGGGTTAGGCTGGTTCGTTA
>DASXCJ010000068.1:0-45183 GCA_036491175.1 Rhizomicrobium sp. | reverse complement strand
CGCTCAAAAGAGGCCCTCGGAGGCGAGGCGGAATCGCCGCCTGGAACAGGCGCCTTTCCTAGCATTTCGGCCTCTCAGAGACCAGCAAATTAACCCAATGCAACCGCTTGAAACGTCTTACTAATTTCCCCGTTTTTGCAGGGCCGAAAACTCCGTGCGCACCCGGTCCATGTCATAGGCATACATCACCCGTTCATGGCCTTCGTCCTTGTAGCCGAAGGTGACACCGATCAGCCGTCCGGCCGCGTTCAAAACGGGCCCGCCGGAGAAGCCCGGACCGGCATTGCCGGCAAAGGTGAAATAGGCGGGCGCCGTGCAACGCGCACAGGTCTGGATGGCGCGGACCGTCCCGTGTGCGATGCGCAACTCGCGATCGGCGCCCTGTCCGTAGGCTGTCACCGCCTCACCGATGACGGGCTCGGCCATCTCCGGCATGGCCTGGCGGCCGGTGCGGAAAAACAGCAGATCATAGTCGCGCCGCACGCCCAGCACGCTTTTCTGGTTCAGCAGGTTTTCGTTATGGGCGTTGGTGACGGCAATGCCAGGCGCGATCACCACGGCGGCGCCCACGGCCGAATCCAGCCCCAGATGCATGCGGCCATAGAGCGGCAGATAGGCCGCGGCGATGCCCGGTTCCGGAATGGTCGTGGCCGGCGCGCCCGAGGAATGGGCGCACGCGGCAAGCATCAGGCAGATAGAGAGCGCCGCGAGACTAGAACGGGATCTCGTCATCCATCTCGTCGCGCTGGAAACTGGCCGGAGCCTCGCTGGCGCCACGGCCGCCGCCACCACCACCGCCGCCGCCTTCACCGCCGCGGCCATCCAGCATGGTCAGTTCGCCGCGGAAATTCTGCAGCACCACTTCGGTGGAGTATTTCTCGGCCCCATCCTTGTCGGTCCATTTGCGGGTTTGCAGTTGGCCTTCGACATACACTTTGGCACCCTTTTTCAGGTATTTCTCCGCCACTTCGGCCAGGTTCTTGTTGAAGATCACCACCCGGTGCCATTCGGTCTTTTCCTTGCGCTCGCCGCTGGACTTGTCCTTCCAGCTTTCCGAGGTGGCGAGCGAGAGGTTGACCACCGGCTCGCCACTGGTCATGCGCCGCACTTCCGGGTCCTTGCCCAGATTGCCGACCAAAATCACCTTGTTGACGCTACCCGCCATCGTTCATTCCTTCTGTTGACCGGCACCGTAGCGCCCGCCTTACCCAATTCCTATATATGTTCTACGTCCGTTCTAGGTCAATCCCCAGCTTTCTCAGAATACCTGGGAGAGCGCCGGAATCAGCAGCCGAGCGGCCGTTCCGCTGAGATGATGTTCATCGCGGTAGAGCGGCGCGTCGCCCTGCATCACCCGGCAGTAGGACGCGTCGCAGAGCACGTCGGTCGGATCGACGATCTCCACCCCATAGGTGATCTTCATCAGCGCGAAATCCTGCATCACCGTGCGCTGGCGCGCGAGATGGGTTTCGAGCGGCAGGTTCAGGGTGCGCGTCTCCCCGCGCAGCCGCAATTTAGCCAGCACCTGCGGCACCGCCCAGCCGATTTCCGGCGCCGAGCCGATCAGGATCACCTTCTTCTTCGCCACATGCAGCGTCTCGACCGTGCGCGTGAGCCCGCGCAGGAAAACGTCATGCGTGCTCGCCGCGTCGGCGCCGCGCCCGCCGGCGTCGTAGATCAGGATGCGCCCCGGCGGCTCGTCGCCATAGGACGTGCCTTCGGCGTTCTTGGCCCAGCGCGCGTCCAGGATCACATCCTTGATCGCGGGCTTAAGCGCGAGGCCGATCACCGCATCGTTGAACGCCTTGCACTTCCACGCATCGGGCCGCGTGACGCCGAGCAGCGGCGGACAGGAATCCGTCGCCGCGAACAGGCCGGAGCGATGCTCTTTCCTCGCCACGGCATCGACAGCCGGAATGATCGAGCCCGCATGGCTGTCGCCCCACAGGATGAAGCTCGGCTCTCTCGACACGTCGCCGATGCGGCAGAGCTTGCCGGCGCGGACGTCGTCGCCCGTCAGGCCGAAACAGGTGACGGCGCGCGGATCCTCGTCATGCTCAGCGGCGAGGATGCGCTGCACATCCGCCGGCAGCCGCTGTGGCAATCCCTGCGCCTGCACGATCAGCGCGCCGCAGACAGCGGCGGCGGCCATCGCCGCCAGCGCGCCGCCGAACAATTTCCACCGCGCCGGCCGGAACGTCCGTTTCCGGAACGGCCGCTCCACGAAGCGCCACGACAAGCCTGCCAGCGCGAAGGCCGCCGCGATCAATCCCGCCGTCTCCCAAGCGGTGAGCGGACGGTCCAACACGCCGCGCGCGAACACGAAGAGCGGCCAATGCCAGAGATAAAGCGAATAGGAGATCAGCCCGATCAGCACCAAGGGCCTCCTGCTCAATGCGCTGTTCACCGCGCTGTGCTCCGCCGCGACGACGAGCGCCGCACCGGCACACGGCAGCAGCGCCGCGGCCCCCGGAAACGGCGTTGCGCGCGTGAACAGCGCGACGGAAGCGGCGATCATCGCCACGCCGATCAGCGCCATCGTTTCCCGCGCCACGCGTGGCAAAGCCGGCACCGCGCCGACCGCGAGCAGCGCGCCCAGCATCAGTTCCCAGGCCCGCGCGGGCAGCATGTAGAAGGCGAAGGCCTGCGCATACGGCACCGCCCAGAGGCTGAAGCCCAGCGAGGCCACGAAGATGACGCCCACCACCGCCAGCGCGCGCCGCCCCGCCAGCAGCAGGATTGGCGGGAAGACCACATAGAACTGCTCCTCCACCGCGATGGACCAGAGATGGAGCAGCGGCTTGGTCTCGGCCGAGACGTCGAAATAGCCGAGCTCCCGCCAGAACTCGACATTCGAGGCGAAGAAGGCCGTGGCGAAGAGGCTGCGCGCATAGCGCTCGAAATCCAACGGGAACAGCAGGAACCACGCCGCCACGCTGGTCACGATCAGGACCGCGAACAGCGCCGGGAAGATGCGCCGGATGCGCCGCTCATAGAACGAGGCGATGGAGAAGCGGCTCTGGCGCATCTCGCCATGGATCAGCCCCGCAATGAGATAGCCCGAGATGACGAAGAACACGTCCACGCCCACGAATCCGCCGGAAAAGCCGGGAACCCGGTAATGGAACAAAAGCACCGGCAGGATCGCCAGCGCGCGCAGCCCGTCGATATCGGGGCGGTAGCGATGTGGTTGAAATTCGGGCATGGGATTTCTATGTGACGACAAGAACTTCCTATCCGCAAAACCGGAAAAACGCACAATCGGGCGTGGCTTTACTCGCCTCCACGAGTCAGGTATCACGTTCGTGATTTGTTCATATGGACGGTGGAGCGTCGGCAAGTTTGGCAGCAGCGGCGCCTTGCGTGCTTGCCCCTGTCATCCCCGGTGGACAAGCTAGGCGTTTCGCCATTCAAGGCCAGAGATCGAAAGTTTGATGCTCAAGAACATCTCCATTCGCGGCGCGCGCGAGCACAATCTGAAGAATGTCGACGTGGAGATCCCGCGCGACACGCTGACGGTGATGACCGGGCTCTCCGGCTCCGGCAAATCCAGCCTCGCCTTCGACACGATCTATGCCGAGGGCCAGCGCCGCTATGTGGAGTCGCTGTCGGCCTATGCGCGCCAGTTCCTGGAACTGATGCAGAAGCCGGACGTCGACCACATCGAGGGCCTGTCACCCGCGATCTCCATCGAGCAGAAGACGACCTCGAAGAACCCGCGTTCGACCGTCGGCACCGTCACCGAGATCTATGATTATCTGCGCCTGCTCTTCGCCCGCGTCGGCGTGCCCTATTCGCCGGCCACCGGCCTGCCCATCGAGAGCCAGACCGTCAGCCAGATGGCCGACCGCATCCTCGCTTTGCCCGAAGGCACGCGGCTCTATCTGCTCGCGCCCATGGTGCGCGGCCGCAAGGGCGAATACCGCAAGGAATTCGCCGACCTGCAGAAGAAGGGCTTCCAGCGCGTCAAGGTTGACGGGAAGTATTATGAGATCGCCAACGTTCCGGCGCTCGACAAGAAGATCAAGCACGACATCGAAGTGGTGGTCGATCGCATCGCGGTGAAGAAAGACATCGGCAACCGCCTGCCCGATTCCATCGAGACCGCGCTCGGCATCGCCGACGGCCTCGTCATCGCCGAATTCGCGGATGAGAAAGAGAAAGACGGCTCGCCGCGCCAGCTCATGATGTCGTCGAAATTCGCCTGCCCGGTCTCCGGCTTCACCATTCCGGAGATCGAGCCGCGGCTGTTCTCCTTCAACAATCCGCATGGCGCCTGCCCGGCCTGCGACGGTCTCGGTACGCAGCTCTATTTCGATCCGGCGCTCGTCGTGCCGGACGAGACGGTGACCTTGCGCAAGGGCGCTGTCGCGCCCTGGTCGAAATCCTCCTCGCCTTATTATCTCCAGACGCTGGAGGCTTTGGCGCGACACTACAAATTCTCGCTCAACGAACCTTGGGAGGACCTGCCGAAGAAAGCCAAGGAGATCATCCTGCACGGCTCGGGCGAGGACGAGATCAAGTTCATCTATGACGACGGGCTGCGCCGCTACGAGACCAAGAAGACGTTCGAAGGCGTCATTCCGAACATGGAGCGGCGCTACAAGGAGACGGATTCGTCCTGGGTGCGCGAGGAGTTCGAGCGCTATCAGGATTCCTCGCCCTGCGACGTCTGCAAGGGCTATCGCCTGAAGCCGGAGGCGCTCGCCGTGAAGATCGGCGGCTTCCATGTCGGCCAGGTCTGCGAGCAATCGATCAAGCTGGCCGACACCTGGTTCCGCGACATCGACAAGAAGCTCAACAAGCAGCAGAACGAGATCGCCGCGCGCATCCTGAAGGAGATCCGGGCGCGCCTGAAATTCCTCAACAATGTCGGGCTCGATTATCTCACGCTCGCGCGCGCCTCCGGCACGCTGTCGGGCGGCGAGAGCCAGCGCATCCGCCTCGCCTCGCAGATCGGCTCCGGCCTGACGGGCGTATTGTATGTGCTCGACGAGCCCTCCATCGGCCTGCACCAGCGCGACAATGCGAAACTTCTGGAATCGCTCAAGGGCCTGCGCGACATGGGCAACACCGTCATCGTCGTCGAGCATGACGAGGATGCGATCCGCCAGGCCGATCATGTCATCGACATGGGCCCGGGCGCGGGCATCCATGGCGGCCACATCATCGCCGAGGGCACGCCCGAAGACATCATGGCGAACCCGGACAGCCTGACGGGCAAATATCTCGTCGGCATCGAACAGATCCCGGTGCCGGCCAAGCGCCGCAAGGCCGCGAACAATCGCTGGCTCAAGGTGATCGGCGCCAAGGGCAACAATCTCAAGAACGTCACGATGGATATCCCGCTCGGCACGCTGACTTGCGTGACCGGCGTCTCCGGCGGCGGCAAATCCACGCTCACCATCGAGACGCTGTACAAGGCCGCCGCGCGCCGCCTCGGCCAGGCGCGCGAGCACGCCGCGCCGTTCGACCGCATCGAAGGATTGGAATTCCTCGACAAGGTCATCGACATCGACCAGAGCCCCATCGGCCGCACACCGCGCTCCAATCCCGCGACCTATACCGGCGCCTTCACGCCGATCCGCGACTGGTTCGCCGAGTTGCCGGAATCCAAGGCGCGCGGCTACCAGCCGGGCCGGTTCTCCTTCAACGTCAAGGGTGGGCGCTGCGAGGCATGCCAGGGCGACGGCGTCATCAAGATCGAGATGCACTTCCTGCCGGACGTCTATGTCCAATGCGATGTCTGCAAGGGCAAACGCTACAACCGCGAAACCCTGGAAGTGAAATTCCGCAACAACTCCATCGCCGACGTGCTCGACATGACCGTCGAAGCCGGCGCGGAATTGTTCAAGGCCGTGCCGTCGATCCGCGAGAAGCTCGACACGCTGACGCGCGTGGGCCTGGGCTACATCTCCATCGGCCAGCAGGCGACGACCTTGTCGGGCGGCGAAGCCCAGCGCGTGAAACTGTCCAAGGAATTGTCCCGCCGCGCGACGGGCCGCACGCTCTACATCCTGGACGAGCCGACCACGGGCCTGCACTTCCACGACGTGAAGAAGCTGCTCGAGGTGCTGCACGAGCTCGTCGACAACGGCAACACCGTGGTGGTGATCGAGCACAATCTCGAAGTCATCAAGACCGCCGACTGGATCGTCGATCTCGGCCCCGAAGGCGGCGACGGCGGCGGCGAGATCGTCGCCAGCGGCACACCCGAGGACGTGGCGAAGGTGGCGCGGAGCTATACGGGGCAATACCTCAAGACGCTGCTCAAGAAGAGCGCGCCGGAGAAAGCGGCTCCCGCAAAGAAGCTCAGGGCGGCGGAGTAGCAATCAGGCCATTTCGATCAAGGTTTCGCTGGTTTCGAGTGCGGCAACGATTTCGGGCAGATGGAGCATCAACTCGCGTTCGAGGTGTTCGTTTGTGGCGTTTCCGATGCGAAGCCAGATCACGGCAGGTCCGGTTTCGGCGCTTATGCGCATCGCGGCAAAATCGGAATCCTTGGTGATGATCGCTGCGCCTTTGCGTTCCGCATAGCGCCAGATTTCGATGTCGGGCGCGGCCACGAGACCAATGTCGAAGACATGCTCGGCCTCGTGTCCGGCTTTGCGCAATGCAACCGCGAGTCTCGGCGGAAGTTGTGCGTCGATCAGGAAGCGCAATCAGCGCGTCCGGATGACGCGATGGCCGGCGCTTCCGGCGGCGTAAGCGAGCGCTGCGTCTATGTCAGCGGATTCGAGATAGGGATAATCGGCGAGGATATCCTTGCGCTCCATGCCGGTGGCCAGCATGCCGACGACGTCGCTCACGCGGATGCGCATGCCGCGGATGCAGGGACGCCCGCCGCACACGGCCGGATCGAGGGTAATGCGATCGGATATATCTGTTGCTGGGGCTGCGTAGTCCCGGCCTTCTTCCGACAAACCTTTCCGCGCCGGTTCCAGCGTCCACGGCTCGAAGAAGAACTCGTCAGGGAGCTCGGGCCATTGCCCCTTCATACTTCCGAACTCAGGCTTGGATTTGGTGCTTTCGACTTTGACCAGTCGCACCACCGGCTTGTCGTCGCGTGCGATGACGATTTCCTCGCCGGCCTCGACCCGCGCGATGAGGCGCGAGAGGTTGGTCTTCGCTTCGTGGATTTTGACTGTTGTCATTAGCTAATAGCTTAGCTAACCGCAGAACAGTCGTCAATCCGCCTGCGCCAGTTCCTTGGCCGGCTCCGGCGTCAGCCCGGCCGGATCGAGCGGCGGCGCTTCGGACGCCGTGACGGCAGCCGGCTCCTCGGCCGTTGCGACATGCATCGTCTCGCCGGGCGCGGCTTCGCCGACATAGCCTGGGATCTGCTTGAAGGCGGAATGGACGATCTGGGCGATGACCTTCTCTTGCTGGCTGACGAATTGCGGCACGGCGGGGTGTGCTTCGACCGGCCCGGAAGCCGTTTCAGCCACCGGGTCGTGCGCGGCCTCGGCAACAGGCTCCTCGACAGGCGCGGCTTCGACGGCCGTAGCGTCATGCGCGATAGGCTCTTCCACCAGCGTGGTCGCGGCGGCTTCTGGGGCAAGCGCATGCGCGTCCGCGGACTGGGCGGCGAGCGCGTACTCTTCAACCGGCACCGCCTCTTCCAGCTCAAGCTCCGGCATGCCGGGTGCGGCGATGACTTCGTGCTGCGGCCATTGCGGCGTGCCGGCGTCGGCCATCGCCTTGGCGGCGGCCCAGGCAGGTTCGTGGGCAGGCTCCTGATAGGACGGCTCGATGCGGACGGGCGCGTCGGAATATTCCACCGCCGGGCTCAATTCCTCGCCCAGCACCGTCACGCGATAGGCGGCGGACGACGCGCCGGCGAACAGCGCGCTCGTCACCAGCATGGCGACGGAAAGGATGCCGGCCAGCGCGCCGGCGTGTTCGTATTCGAGCTTGTAGAGCGCGCTCACCCCTTCGGAAGGGATGCCGCTCCACGCCGTGCGCAGGGTCGAGATCAGCGCATCGCCCTCGACGAGATAAATCGCGCCCGCGGTCAACAGCACCACCGGCACGGCGAGCACGAACTGCACGACGGCCAGACGCCAGAAGCTGCCGCGGCTCATCGCCCAGGCACGGCCGAGCGTGACATGCGGCTCCGCGGCCGCGAGCGCGGTGAGATAGAAGCCGAAGCGTGCGCCCAGGAAGAGCGCGACCATGCCGAGCACGATCGCGACCGCGCCGTCGAACCACACGGCCAGCGGCACGCCGTACCAGTCGAGCGGCATGGCGAAACCGGAATTCGCCTCGCCCGGCTTGGGCAGTCCGATGCCGATGGCGAATTGCGCGAGGAAGGCGAGCGCGGCCAGCACCGCGATGGTCACGACAAAGAAGCCGAGCAGCGCGAGCGACAGCCGGAACTCCGGCCCGCCATAGACGAAATGCGCCGCGACATGTTCCTTGCGGCGGCCGAGCGCGGTCGCCGCATAGGACACCGCCGCGGTCGGCACCAGAAGCGCCGTCACTAGCAGCAACCCGATGAAATCCACCGAGGTGAATTCGTTGAACAGGGTGCTGGAGGGCACGGCCTCCTGCATGGCGAGGCCCAGCCGCTCCAGGCAGAACCACACCGCCACGCCATAGAACGCAGCTGGCAGCCATCCCAAACCCAGCACCGCGCCTGGGCGCATGCTCAGAAACCGATACGCTTCAGAAATTGTCCGTCCGACGGGAACTTTGCCCATGGATCTTCCCCACACCCGGCCGAACTATAGCGCGTCAGCGCCCACGGCCAATATGAATTTGTGGCGACGAAGACAGGTTCCGGACGGATTCAGCCGAAGACGTCCGTTTCAGCCGAAAGTGAAAGAATAGGCCTGAGCACCCGGATCGAGAAATTCGATGGTGAACGTCCGGTCGCGGATCGCCCCATTCTGCCGGATCAATTGATAGAGCCTCTGGCCGGTCACGACGCCGAGTCCCAGGGCGTCGCTGTCCTTGCCGTGGTCCGCGCCCGGCGCCGCCCCATCGAGCGTGACGCGGAAATGCACCGGCGTCTTCCCGCCCGCCGGTCCAAGCACCAGATGCAGGTCGCGCGCGTGGAAGCGGAAGGTGATCTTGCCCGGCGCGCTGTTGAGCACCGTCATCTGCGGCCCGATGGTCCATTTGCCGGCAAGCGCCCATTGGTTGAGGACAAGACTCGCCGGCGCCGCGTAATCCGACGCCTTGTCCCGCGCCACGTGATCGGAGGCGAAGCCGGCGCCGCGGCCATAGCCGACATAGGTCTCGGGCGATTGCATGTCGCTGGGGTCGGCGACCGCCTGCGCGCCTTGCGCGTTCGGATTGACGATGCCGCGCGGCACATTGGCGAAACCCGCCTCGCGCAGCAGCGCTTGGATCTCGCGCTCCGAACCGTCGTAGTCGCCCTCGCCGAAATGATGCGCGCGGATGCGGCCCTTGGCATCGATGAAATAATGCGCGGGCCAGTAGTTGTTGTCGAAGGCCTGCCAGACGGCCAGATTGTTGTCGAGCGCCACCGGATAGACGATGCCGAGATCCTTCACCGCCCGGCGCACGTTGTCGGGATCGCGCTCGAAGGCGAATTCCGGCGCGTGCACGCCGATGACGACGAGGCCGCGATCCTTGTACTTCGCGGCCCAGGCTTTCACGTAGGGCAGCGAGCGCAGGCAATTGATGCAGGAATAGGTCCAGAAATCGACCAGCACGACCTTGCCGCGCAAGGCCTGCGGCGTGAGCGGCGGCGAATTGAGCCACAGCGTCGCCCCCGCGAGCGAGGGGAATTGTCCTTCCGCGTTCACCGGCTTCGCGGGCTGCACCTTGTCGACCAGGCTCTGCTCGATGCGCGAGGCGCCGCCCAGCGACCAGCGCGTGAGGAAACCCGTATCCCAGCCCATCGCGATGGCGACGACGCCGAACAGCACCGCGACGCCGAGCGCGCGCCGGATCCACTCGCCCGCGCCGAGCGATTTCTTCATCGCCGCGAAGACGCGCCCTCCGATCAACAGTGCGATGGCAAGCGAGGTCGCCGCGCCGGCGGCGTAAGCGAGCAGCAGCAAGGTCGTGCTCGCGCTCGCGCCCTTGATCGCGGCGCCGGTCAGCAGCAATCCCAGGATCGGTCCCGCGCAAGGCGCCCAGAGCAGGCCCGTCGCCACGCCGAGGAGAAGCGACACACCCATGCCGTTGCCTCCGCCCTGGCTGAGACGGTCGCCCAGCGCCACCAGCGGACGCGTCATGCGGTCCGCCAACGAACGCGATAACAATGTCACGCCGAAAAAGCCCAGCAATATCATCGCGGCGATGCGGCCATATTGGTTCGCATGCACCACCCATCCCCCGCCCACCGCCGCCAGGGTGGCGACCAGCGCGAAGGTCGCGGCCATGCCGGCAAGCAGCGGCAATCCGCTTTTCAGGAACGGCTGATCGGCCCGGGCGAAGACGAAAGGCAGCACCGGCAGGATGCAGGGGCTAAGGATGGTCAGCACACCGCCCAGATAGGAGAGGATGAAGAGCGTCATGCAGACCTATTCGCCGCTCACCGCGCCGATGTTACGGCATCGGCGATGGCTTCCGCCTTGGCGAACAGCGCCGGATCGACGGCGAGGCCCGAGGCCCCCGCGTTCTCGTCCACCTGTTCCGGCTTGCTCGCGCCGATGATGGCCGAGGCGACGTTCGGCTCGCGCAGCACCCAGCCGAGCGCGAATTGGGTCAGCGTGCAGCCCGCCTCCCGCGCCAGCGGCTTCAGCTTCTGCACCGCTTCCAGCACTGGCCGCTCGGTGAAGCTTTTGATGAAGCCGCCCATGGCATCGCTGCCGGCGCGCGAATCCTTCGGCGGCGGCGCGTCGGGATCGTATTTGCCGGTGAGCACGCCCTGCGCCAGCGGCGACCACACGATCTGCGAGATGCCGTTGGCGGACTAGATCGGGATCACCTTCTTCTCGGGCCGGCGATAGAGCAGCGAATATTGCGGCTGGCTGGAGACGAAAGGCTCCACGCCCTTGAGCGCGATGGCGTCCTCGATCTGCTGCGGCGACCATTCGGAGAAGCCGAGCCAGCGCGTCTTGCCGCTCTTCACCGCGCGCGTCAGCGCCTCCATCGTCTCTTCCAAAGGCGTGTTGGGATCGTAGCGGTGGCATTGATAGAGATCGACATAGCCGGTGCGCAGGCGCTTCAGCGAATCGTCGAGCTGCTTTTCGATCTGCGCGCGGCTGAGGCCTTTGTTGCCGTCGCCCATGTCGCCCCACGCCTTCGTGGCGAGCACATAGGAATCGCGCTTGCGCCCAGCGAGCGCCTCGCCGAGGAAACTCTCCGCCGCGCCGCGGCCATAGACATTGGCGGTGTCGATGAAATTGATGCCGACGTCGAATGCGCGGTCCACGCAGGCGCGCGCTTTGTCCCGCTCCACGCCCACGCCATAGGTGAGCCAGGAGCCCAGGGAGATTTCCGAGACGCTGAGATCGCTGGCGCCGAGCTTGCGGTATTTCATGCTGTCCTCGATGGTTGTCCGGGTGCAGCTTGGCCGCTTGCGCGAGGCGGGCGCAAGCCCTAGCACTTGGGCCCGGGCGGGGAGGATTTCACATGAGCGATCAGGCGAAACGTCCGCATATGGGGCTCGTGGTGGCGGCGTCGGCGGCCGGCACGGTCTTCGAGTGGTACGATTTCTTCATCTTCGGCTTCCTCGCCACCATCATCGGCAAGCATTTCTACGCCGATGTCAGCCCGGCCCAGTCCTATCTCTTCGCGCTCCTGACCTTCGCCGTGGGTTTCGCGGCGCGGCCGTTCGGGGCCGTCGTGTTCGGCCGCGTGGGCGATGTCGTCGGCCGCAAGCGCGCCTTCCTCGTCACCATCACGGTGATGGGCCTGGCCACCTTCGCCGTCGCGGTGTTGCCCGACTATGCCGCCATCGGCATCGCCGCCCCCATCGCGCTGATCGCGATCCGCATCCTGCAAGGCTTCGCCATCGGCGGTGAATATGGCGGCGCGGCAATCTACGTCGCCGAACATGCGAGCGCCGCGCGGCGCGGCTTCGCCACCGGGTGGATCCAGGCCTCCGCCGGCATCGGCATGGCGCTGGCGCTCGCCGTGATCCTGACGACGCGCGAATGGACGACGGACGAGACCTTCACGACGTGGGCATGGCGCATTCCCTTCGCGGCTTCCGTCGTGCTGCTTCTCATCTCGCTGTGGATCCGCTTGCGGCTGGAAGAGTCGCCGCTGTTCCGCCGGATGCAGGAAGAGGGCCGTACCTCGAAGGCCCCGCTCACCGAGACCTTCACGCAAGGCGCCAATCTCAAGATCATGCTGATCGCGCTGGCCGGCATTCTCGCGGGCCAAGGCGTCGTCTGGTACACGGCGCAGTTCTATACCGAGGTGTTCCTCGAGCACATCGTGAAGATAAAAGGCGATGAGGCCAATATCCTCATCCTCGTCGTCACCTTGGCGGGCCTGCCGCTTTACGTGCTGTTCGCCTGGGCTTCGGACATCGTCGGCCGCAAGCCGGTGATGCTGTTCGGGCTCCTGCTCGCCACGTTCTGCTTCATCCCCGGCTTCAAGGGCATGACCGAGGCCGCCAATCCGAAGCTCACCTATGCGGCGGCGCATTCGCCCGTGACGGTCGTTGCCGATCCGAACGGATGCGCGCTGCAATTCGATCTCATCGGCAAGGCAAAGTTCGCCAGCTCTTGCGACATCGCCAAGCGTTCGCTCGCCGATGGCGGCATCCCCTATCTCAATCAATCGGGTCCGGCAGGCGCACCGGCCATCATCCATGTCGGCGGCGCAAGCCTGACCGCACCCGACGGCGGCAAGCTTGATGCCAAAGCGCTGATCGCCGCGAAGAAGGGTTTCGCCGCCAAGCTCAAGCCCGCGCTCGCCGCGGCAGGCTATCCGACAGCCGCCGCCGTGTCGGTCGCGGATGTGCGCATGACGGTGCTGTGGCTGATGCTCTTCATCGTCGCCTCCGCCGCGCTCTACGCGCCCCAGGCCGCGGCGCTGGTCGAGCTCTTCCCCACGCGCATCCGCTACACGGCGCTGTCGGTGCCCTATCACATCGGCGTCGGCTGGTTCGGCGGCTTCCTGCCCGCCATCGCGCTCGCGGTGGTGACGGCGACCGGCAACATCTATGCGGGGCTGTGGTATCCGGTGATCGTCTCCGGGATCGGCGTGGTCGTAACCCTGTTCTTCCTGCCGGAAACCCGCGGCCGCCCACTCGACTAGGTCACAGGACTAACCCGATCTTCAGTATTTTCCGCCGACACTGGCGGCATGACGATCGAGACGATGTCCGCGCCCGATGCGCGGCCTGCGCTGGAACGCGCCGGGCCGCTCGCGGTCGTCGTGTTCACACTCTCGCTCTTCTCCTCGGCCTTCCTGCTCTTTTGGATCGAGCCGCTTTTCGCGCGCCTGCTCCTGCCGCATCTGGGCGGATCGCAGGGCGTGTGGGCGACCTGCCTGGTCTTCTTCCAGGCGAGCCTGTTGATCGGCTATGGCTATGCGCATCTGCTGGCGCGCGCGCTTTCGCCGCGCAACCAGGTGCTGGCGCAGTTCGTCGTGCTCGCTGTCGGCGCGCTGTTCCTGCCCATCACGCTGTCGGCCAATTGGAATCCGCAGGCGGACTCGCCGGTCCTGCCGCTGCTCGGCATATTGGTCGCCAGTCTGGGCTGGCCGTTCTGCGCCCTCTCCGCCAATGCGCCGCTGTTGCAGAACTGGTTCGCGCGCAGCGGACATGCCCGCGCGAGCAATCCCTATTTCCTCTATGCCGCCAGCAACGCCGGCAGTCTGGCCGCGCTTCTCGCCTATCCCTTCCTGATCGAGCCCAACATCACGCTCGGCGGCCAGTCGCAGGTTTGGGCCTATCTCTATTTCGCGCTCATCGGCGCGGTGGTCTGCGCAGGTCTCTTTGCCGCGCGCGGCAGAGAAGCCGTCGCAGTCGAACACGCGGCAGCGTCAAGCTGGCGCGCACGCCTGACCTGGCTTGCCTATGCCGCATTGCCGTCGAGCCTTCTGCTCGGCGTCACCGGCTATGTGACGACCGACGTCGCCTCTTTTCCGCTGCTTTGGATCGCGCCGCTGGCGCTCTATCTGCTGACCTTCGTGCTGACCTTCGCCGCGCACCCACCTTTGCCGCACCGGCTTGTCCTGCGCGCACTGCCCGGCGCGATCCTGCTCGCGGCGGCCGGGTTCTGGCTGGGGCCGCTGTCGATATGGGCTGCCGTCGGCGCGCATTTCCTCGCCTTCTTCCTCATCGCCATGGCCTGCCACGGCGAGATGGCGCGGCTGCGCCCGCAAGCCGACAGGCTGACGGAATTCTATTTCTGGATGTCGCTTGGCGGCGTGGTCGGCGGCGCGCTGACCGCGCTCGTCTCCCCGCTCGTCTTCAAGGAGATCATCGAATATCCGTTGGCGCTTGGCTTGGTGTGTTTGCTCCTGCCACTGCGTTCGCCGCGCGACAGCGCGCTCCTCGTGCTTGCCATAGCCATCCCGCTCATCGAGCCGCTGGCGCCGTTCAGTTTCACGCTGTCGATCGGCCTGTCGCTGTGGATCGTCGCCATGCTGCTGTTCGCGGCGGTGGCGAAACGCGACATCATGATCGCCGCGGCCTGCGTGCTCGTCGCTTCGCTGGTCGCGCACACCTTCTATATCCGCGCGGGTGACGTCGTCTGGCGCGGCCGCAGCTTCTACGGCGCCTACACCGTCACCGAAAACAAGACCGCGAAATACCGCGTCATGTTCCATGGCACCACGCTACACGGCGTCGAGCGTATCGGCGTCAAGCCCGAAGCGCTGACCTACTACTCGCCCAAAGGCCCGCTCGGCGATGTGATGCGCGCCGTCGGTCCGCGCGCGGAAAATATCGGCGCGATAGGATTGGGCGTCGGCAGCGAAGCCTGCTTCGCGCGTCCGGACCAATCCTGGACGTTCTATGAGATCGATCCGCTGGTCGGGAAACTCGCCGCGCAATCGGGCCTGTTCCACACGCTCACAAGCTGCGCGCCGCAGGCCAAGCTCGTCTATGGCGACGGCCGCCTCAACCTCGCGCATTCTGGCCAGAAGCTCGACATTCTGATCCTGGACGCCTTCTCCTCCGACGCGATTCCGATCCATCTGATGACGCGCGAGGCCTTCGCCACCTACCTGCGCGCCTTGAAGCCGCATGGCGTGATCATGGCGCACATCACAAACCGCTATTTCAATCTCGCGCCGATCATCGCGCGTATCGCGCCCGAGGACGGCCTTGTCGCCTATGAGCGCAATTTCCATCCCCCGGCCGGCACCGACATGGCGCTGGTCAGCCTGTCGCGCTGGGTCGTTCTCGCCCGCGATCCCGCCGACCTTGGCGCCATCGCCCATGATCCGAACTGGACGAGGCTGCGCGCCCAACCCCGGACCAAATTGTGGACGGACGATTTCGCGGATGTGCTGAGCGCGCTGGAGTGACTACTTCACTTCGATGGGGACGCCCGACTCGTCCTTGGTCGCGCGGATCACGAGCGCGGTGCGCACGCTCTTCACGTTCTTGGAGGCCGTCAGCGTCTCGGTGATCAGCGACTGGAAGGAGGAGAGATCTTTCGCCACGCATTTGAGGACGAAATCGACCTCGCCCTGGAGCATGTAGCACTCGCGCACCTGGGGCCAGCTGCGCACCTCGTCCTCGAACTGGCGCAGGTCGGCGTCGGATTGCTTGTCGAGGCCGACGAAGGCGAAGCCGGACACTTCATAGCCCAGCGCCTTGCCATCCAGGTCGGCATGGTATCCTTTGATATAGCCCGCCTTTTCCAGGGCGCGCATGCGGCGCAGGCAGGGGGGCGCCGTGATCTTGGCGCGCCGGGAAAGCTCGACATTCGTTATGCGACCGTCGTCCTGCAGTTCCGAGAGAATTCGAAGATCGATGGAATCGAGCTTGTGCCGCTCCATGGGACATCCTGGTGTTGACGCGGCGGCATTAAACTCCCCTAAGTGGCGCTGAGCAATAAAATTTCGGGTACGAGAAAGTTCCTGTCGGTCAGCAATGGGCAAATCACGCGCAACCAGCGTCTGGGTGGTGACCGAAGGCGCCGCCGGCATGGAAAACCAGGCCTTGGGCTTGGCCGAGCGGCTCGGCCTCCCCTTCGAGATCAAGCGGGTGAAGCTGGCGACGCCCTGGCGCTGGCTGGCCCCCCGGCTGCCTGTCTCCCCCTTCGCCCACGCCACCCCCGACTCGACGCCCTTGGCCCCCCCCTGGCCGGACCTGGTCATCGGCTGCGGACGACAGAGCATCCCCTTTGTCCTTGCGATCAAGCAGGCCAGCGGCGGCCGCACCTTGCTGGTGCAGACCCAAAATCCACGCGTGAATCCCGCCCGTTTCGATCTCGTGATTCCGCCCCAGCACGACGGCCTCAGCGGGCCCAACGTTCTGCCCATCATCGGCAGCCCCAACCGCATCACCCAAGCCAAACTCAAAGGCGCGCGCGAGGCCTTCGCCAAGCAGCTCATGCCGGTGAAGGCGCCGCGGCTCGCCGTGCTGATCGGCGGGCCGAACAAGGTTTACAAGATGGGCGAGAGCGAGATCGACGCGCTATCGGTGAGCCTGCGTACGCTTTCGCGCGACCATGGCCTCATCGTGCTGCCGTCGCGGCGCACGGGCGATGCCAATGTCAATCGAATCGCCCAGACGCTTACCGGCACCGGCGCCTATATCTGGCGCGGCGGGGGCGAGAACCCCTATATGGGCGCGCTCGCCTGGGCCGAGGCGTTTCTCGTCACTGCCGATTCGGTGAACATGGCCTGCGAGGCGGCGGGCACCGGCAAACCGGTGCACATTTTTCCATTACCAGGCGGCTCCCCAAAGTTCCGAAAGTTTCATGATTCGCTGGCGGCAAAGGGAATCGCACGCGAATTCACCGGCGAAATCCAGCATTGGAACTACGAGCCGCTGGACGAAACCGGCCGTGCGGCAAAGCGCATCGCCGAGCTTCTTGACGTTTAGGCGACCGCTTCCGATATGAAGGCGCGGGGCATGCTTGAGTTCGGGCTCCGCGTCAGGAGCGCCATGCCGGAAAATCCCTCCCACAAAGTCGTCATCCTCGGCAGCGGGCCCGCCGGCGCGACCGCCGCGATCTATGCCGCGCGCGCGATGCTCGAGCCCGTCATGATCGCCGGCATCCAGCCCGGCGGCCAGCTCACCATCACCACCGAGGTCGAAAACTATCCGGGCTTCGCCGAGGCCATCCAGGGCCCCTGGCTGATGGAGCAGATGCAGGCCCAGGCCGAGCATGTCGGCACCAAGCTCATCCAGGACACCATCGCCTCCGTCGATCTCGCCAAGCGCCCGTTCACCCTGATCGGCGACTCGGGCACGCGCTACACCGCGCGGACCTTGATCGTCGCCACCGGCGCCAGCGCGAGCTGGCTCGGCCTTGCCTCGGAAGAGGCGTTCAAGGGCTTCGGCGTGTCGGCCTGCGCGACCTGCGACGGCTTCTTCTTCCGCGGCAAAAACGTGGCGGTCGTCGGCGGCGGCAATACCGCGGCCGAGGAAGCGCTGTTCCTCACCAATTTCGCCGACAAGGTGACGCTGATCCATCGCCGCGCCTTCCTGCGTGCCGACAAGACCAACCAGATGCGCCTCGCCGCCAATCCGAAAATTGAAATTATTTATGATTCCGTCGTCGACGAGGTTCTTGGTAGCAACAACCCGCGCTCGGTCGAGGCGGTGAAGCTGCGCAACATGGCGGATGGGGAAATGACGACGCTCCCCGTCCACGGGTTGTTCATCGCCATCGGCCATGTGCCGGCCACGGATCTGTTCCGCGGCCAGGTCGAGATGGACAATGACGGGTATATCAAGACGGCGCCGGATTCGACGCGCACCAGCGTCGAAGGCGTCTTCGCCGCCGGCGACGTGAAGGACAAGATTTTCCGGCAAGCGGTCACCGCTGCCGGCATGGGTTGCATGGCGGCGCTCGAAGCCGAAAGGTTTCTGGCGACCTCGCACTGAAGCGTCTGGAGGGACGCGAACATGGATTGGGACAAGCTTCGCATCTTCCACGCCGTCGCATCCGCCGGCAGTTTCACGCATGCCGGCCAGATGCTGATGCTGAGCCAGTCGGCGGTCAGCCGGCAGATCAGCGCGCTGGAAGAAGAGATCACCACCCCCCTGTTTCAGCGCCATGCGCGCGGCCTGACCCTCACCGACGAGGGCGAGCTTCTCTACGGCGCCGTCGCCGACGTGCTGACGCGATTGGGCCAGGCCGAAGAAGCGCTGAAGAACGCGCAGGCCGCGCCGCGCGGTTCGCTCAAGGTCACCACCAGCCATGGCCTCGGCGCCTATTGGGTGCTGCCCCGGATGCGCGAATTCATGCGCGATTTCCCCGAGCTGCAGGTCCACATGGTGTTCGAGGATCGCGAGCTCGATCTCACCCAGCGCGAAGCCGATCTCGCCATCCGCATGCGCGCCCCGGTGCAGGCCGACCTGATCCAGCGCAAACTCTTCACCGTTCACTATCACTTGTACGCGACCGCCGATTATCTCGAGCGCGCCGGCGCGCCGGCGAGCCTGGACGATCTCGGCGGCCATGCGCTCGTCGCCTATGGCGAGACCGCCGCGCCGGAGATCCGCGACGTCAACTGGCTGACCGACACGGCGCGCCGCGCCGCGCCCGGCGGCTGCATCAACGCGCTGCGCATCAACAACATCACCGGCATCCTGATGGCGACCGAGGCCGGCATGGGCATCGCCGCCCTACCCGACTATCTCGCCGCCGAGCGCCGCGGGCTGGTGCGTGTTCTGCCCGACGTCGAGGGCCCGACCTTCGACGTGCATCTCGTCTACTGCGACGCCTTGCGCCAGTCCAAGCGCGTTGCTGCCTTCCGCGATTTCATCGTGAAAGCCGCCAAGGACTGGGCTTTTTGAGGCCTTGAAACTCGGGGGGCGGAACCCCAAATCAGTCAGGCAGCAGGCTTCCCCCCAATCGGCCGCTGCACCCAAGCATGGCGCCGGAACGATCCCCCCTCGTTCCGGCGCTTTTTTGTTTACGCGCGCGTGTGGCGGCAGGGATGGAACCGGAACCTAGTCTCATGCGTCCCCCCTTAGCGCTATCTGGGGGATTTCCATGCGAATCGGCGATCTAAGGCCCACGTCCAATGTCGAGGACCGGCGCGGCGGTGGCGGCGGCTTCGCACTGTCGGGTCTGGCGGTGCTGGTCGTGGTGATCGTGGCCTATTTCGCGGGCCTCGATCCACGTCAGGTTCTCGACCAGATCCAGGGCGCCATGCCGCAAGACCAGCCCACCGCGCGGCAGCAGGCGGCCGGCGCCAACAACCCCGACTATCTCTTCGCCCGCAAGATCGTGGGCTCGACCGAGGATGTGTGGACGCCCATTCTCAAGAACCATGGCATCGCCTTCCAGCCCGCGACGCTCACCGTCTATGACGGCGTGACGCCGACAGGTTGCGGCTTCGGCGCGAGCGCCATGGGCCCGTTCTATTGCCCGCAGGACAACCGCATCTATCTCGATCTCGCCTTCTTCCGCGAACTCTCGGACCGCTTCGGCGCGCCGGGGCAATTCGCGCAGGCCTATGTCATCGCCCACGAATTCGGCCATCACGTCCAAACGCTGATGGGCACGATGGAGAAGGTCCAGGCGCAGATGCAGGACGCCGGCGAGACGGAGCGCAACCGCCTCTCCGTGCGACTGGAGCTGCAGGCCGATTGCTATGCCGGCGTCTGGGCAAACCGCGCCAACAAAGAGTTCAAGATCCTGCAGGACGGCGATGTGCGCGATGGCTTGCGCGCAGCCGCCGCCGTCGGTGACGACACCATCGAGAAGAATACCCGAGGCGCCGCCGTGCCAGACAGCTTCGCTCACGGCACCGGCGCCGAGCGCGTGCGCTGGTTCCAGCGCGGCCTCGGCGGCGGCGACATGGACGCTTGCGATACGTTCAACGCATCCGATCTCTAACGCAGCGATCGCGACACGAAGATGTAGCCGAGGCCCGTGCTCAGGAAATTGATCCCGAGCAGGATGCCCAGCGCGATCAGCGAGATGGCCGGCAACCCCGTCGCGATGATCAGCGCGAGGACGACGCTGGCCGCGCCGGAGATCAGCATCCACACCCAGCCCGGATGCGGCCTCATCTCGAAGCCGAACACGATCTCGAATCCGCCCTGCACCAGGAACAGCACCGCGAGGAACACGGTCAGCCCGTAGGCGCCCGCGAAGGGATTGAAGACCAGGAACAGCCCCGCCGCGATGGACAAGAGACTCGTCAGCAATGCGGCGAAGAACGGCCCCGTGCCATGCACCGAGAACGCACCCACCATAAACAGCACGCCGGAGATCAGGAAGGTCCAGCCCACGAACAGCGCCGCGGCCAGCGTGGACAGGACGGGAAAGGCGATCGCCGCAAGCCCAAGCAGGACGAGCGCGAGCCCGACCCAGAACAGGCGTGTCGATGCCGAACGCACGCGTGTGTGGAAGAGAGTGTCGGTAACGCTCATATCTACCCCCTTTGAAGGACGGGGCCGGAATCATCCGGCCCCGCAAGTCTTAGCATTAAGTTCCATCACGCCGCTTGTTTGTGGCTGGCGACCACCTGTTCGGCGAGCTTGCCGTTCAGTTCCGCCAGATGATCGAAATCCATCTCGAACGTGCCCACGCCCTGGGTGAGCGAGCGCAGGTCGATGATCAAATCGTGCAGCTCCGACAGTGGCATCTGCGCTTCGACCGTGTCCCAGCCTTTCCAGCCGTCGCGCGCATCGAAGCCCATCAACTGGCCGCGCCGTCCGCTCACCGCCTGGTTGGCCTTGGACGTCGCCTCGCTCGGAACGTGGATCTTCACCTTCATGATCGGCTCCAGCAGGACCGGCGTGCAATTGGGCATGCCCTCCGTCATGGCGATGCGCGCGGCGGTCTGGAACGCGGCGTCGGACGAATCCACCGAATGGTAGGAGCCGTCGAACAGCGCCACGCCCACATCCACCACCGGGAAGCCGAGCGGGCCCTGCTTCAGATAGTCCGCCACGCCCTTCTCGACGGAAGGAATGAAGTTGCGCGGCACCACGCCGCCCTTGATCTGGTCCTCGAAGACGAAGCCCGCGCCGCGCGGCAGAGGCTTGATCTCGATATGGACGTCGCCGAACTGGCCGTGGCCGCCCGATTGCCGCTTGTGGCGGCCATGCTGCTTGGCCGCTTTCTTGATCGTCTCCTTGTAGGGGACCTTCGGCGGATGCGCGGCGACCTTCAGCCCATATTTGCTCGCGAGCTTCTCGATCGCGACCTTGAGATGGATCTCGCCCTGCCCGCGCAACGTCATCTCCTGCAATTCCGCGTCCTGGTGGAAATGCAGCGACGGGTCTTCCTCTTGCAGCTTGTGAATCGCCGCGGTGAGCTTGACCTCGTCCTTGCGGTCGGTGGTCTCAATGGCGATGGCGTAGACCTCCGGCAATTGCTCGATCGCCACTTTCGGCAGCGCGCCCTTGGCCGAGGACAGCGTCTCGCCCGTCGCCACGCCTTCGAGGCGGCCCAGCGCGACCGTATCGCCAGCCTTGGCTTCCGGCAGCTTGGTCTGCGCCTCGCCCTTGAGCGCGAACAACCCGCCGACGCGCGCATCGCTTCCGTCGCGCCGGTGCAGCACCGCGCCATCCTTGAGCGTGCCCGCCATCACCCGCGCCAGCGACAGCTTGCCATGCGCGCCATTGTAGGTCTTGAGGATCTGCACAATGGCGTCGCCATTCGTCTTCAGACCCATGCGCTCGGCAGCCGCGCCGACATCCGGCGTCTCATGGCGTAGCGCCTTGAGCAGGCGGCGGATGCCGTTGTCGCCTTCCGCCGAGCCCATCAACGCCGGCACGACCAAGCCTTCGGCGAGTTCCTTCGACAGATCGTCGAACACTTCGTCGCGCGGCGGCTCCTGGTCGGAAAGCAATTCCTCCATCAGATGCTCGTCGTAATCGGCGAGCTTCTCCAGCATCGAGAACCGGGCCTCTTTCTCCTCGTCCTTCATCGGGCCAGAAAGATCGATCATCTTGCTTTCGGCATGCGGCGAATAGACGAAGGCGCGTTCGAGCGCGAGATCGACGAAGCCGGTGACGGCGCCGTTCTCCATGATGGGAAGCTGGCGCATCAGAAGCGGCTTGTCGCTCGCCTCCTGCAGCGCCGCGAGAAGGTCGCGGACGTTGCCTTGCGCCTTGTCGATCTTGTTGACGAACAGGAAATGGGGCACGCCGAGATCGGCAAGACGCTTGAGATAGGGCTTCAGCATCTGCGCCTTGGCCGCGTCGGGCTCGCACACCACGATGGCGGCGTCGACGCCGGGCAGCACGTTCAGCGTATCCTGCAGGAATTCGATGGAGCCCGGGCAATCGAGGAAGGAGAAGCTGTCGTCGAGATATTTCGTCGTCGCGCAATTCACCTCGACGCTCATCTGCCGCGACCGCGCCTCGGCGGACGCATCGCCCACCGTGTTCTTCTGCGCGATGGCGCCCTTGCGCGCGACCGCCCCGGTGACGGAAAGGATGGATTCGAGCAGCGTGGTCTTGCCGCTGCCATAGGGTCCCACCAAGGCCACGGAACGTGGCCCACTTCCTCTTCTGCTGGACATGATCGCCTCCATTACCCCGGAAACATTGGGGCACTCCGAGGCGCGGCGGGCGTCTTCTTCCCAAGGCGTTGGGCGGCGTCACGCGCCCCGCTATCCGGGGATGCTCGCGCCGCGCGCGGTCGCTGGCAAGGGGGCGGAACGGGGAACCTGCCGGAACCGTTTAGTATAATAATATGTCCGAGGACCTTCACCCGCACGCGATCAAGACTAGCGCCATCGGGTTCGGCGTACTCTTCCTCGTGGCCGCGTTAAACTGGCTGGCGATCCATTTCGGGCTGGTCACGATCCCGCCCAACGCGATCCCCTGGAAGCCGCCGAAGCTAGATGCGCGGCCGGGCATGTTCGTGCATTGGCAGATGCAGAGCATGCTGCATGACCGGCAGTCCTGTCTCTCCGCCCTCGATCATGCGAATGAGCTGCGCTATGCGCCGATGGACGACAAGAACGCCGGTGAAGGCTGCGGCTTCATCAATGTGGTGCGGCTGGACCGCACGCCTGTCGCCTTCAACGGCAATCCGCAGGTGACTTGCTCGCTCGCCGCCGCGCTCTATTGGTGGCAGCGCGACCTGCAGACCATCGCGGCGTTCGAGCTGCACACCTCCATCAAGCGCATCGACCAAGAAGGCAGCTATTCCTGCCGCAACGTGAACAACGCCGCCTTCGGCCCGCGTAGCGAGCACGCGACAGCCAATGCCATCGACATCGACGGATTCGAGACCGCGGATGGCCGCCGCATCACCGTCGCAAAAGACTGGAACAAGCCCACGCCGGAGGGCCGCTTCCTCCACGCGGCGCATGATTCGGCCTGCACGGTGTTCGGCGAAGTGCTTGGTCCGGATTACAATTCCCTGCACGCGGCGCATTTCCACCTCGACGAGGCCGCTTGGACCATGTGTCGTTAGGTGCGCCGCGCGCGGAATGGGTGTAACGTTCGCGCCTATTTCGAAAGGGGCTATTCATGCGCGATCAACATGACACTCACGAAACTCACAATCATCAGCAGGACAGACCCGATCTCGGCCGGCGCGCCTTTACGGGGCTCGCGGCGACGGGCGCGGCGCTCACCCTCATCCCGATGCGAACCTGGGCGGCGGCGAACATCACCGCGCTCTGCGTCATGTGCATCGATTACAGGCTGGTGGACCGCGCGATCCAGTTCTTCGACACCAAGGTGGGCGTGAAGGAATACGATCTCGTGGCGCTCGCCGGCGCCTCGCTTGCGGCCGTCGGCCCCGCCTTCCCGGGATCGAACGCGGCGTTCTGGGATCACATCGGCATCGCCAAGTCGCTGCACAACATCAAGAAGGTGGTGATCCTCGACCACCGCGAATGCGGCGCCTATGGCGTGCAGTACGGCACGCTCTATGCCGGCGCGGGCCAGCCGGAATTCGACCAGCACCAGCAGATCATGAAACTGGTGAAAGGCGAGGCCGAGCGCCGCAAGGTCGGCCTGCCCTTCGAGTTCTACCTGATGCCGGCCGACGGCGGACCGATGGTTTCCGTGCCGGTCTGACTTCGCTAGGGTCTCTTGGCCGTCCTTGTCGAGAGACCCCGCCCGTGCCCGAACATGTGACGCCGGAGCAGAAGAAGCATCCGGTGCTGTTTCTCGTGCTGTTCATCCCATTGGGTGTCAGCAACGGCTATGTCGTCGTCGCGCTGGGCTATCTGTTGGCGCAGCACGGCGTGAGTGTGGAATCGGTGGCGGTTCTGGCGAGCATCAGCCTGGCGGCGCAGTTCTGGAAATTCCTCTGGGCCCCACTTGTCGACACAACACTCACGATCAAGAGCTGGTTTGTCCTCTCCGGCGCGGCGACGGGGCTTCTGATGGCGGCGACAGCCTTCGTCGCGCCTATTTCGGCCAATCTCGGCCTCATCGAAGTGCTGGTCCTGGTATTCAGCTTCCTCTCCACCTTCAACGCGATGGCAGCCGACAGCCTGATGGCCCATGCCTCAGGCCCGGAAGAAAAAGGCCGTGCCGGCGGCTGGAGCCAGGCCGGCAATCTCGGCGGCAGCGGCTTGGGCGGCGGCGCGGTGCTGTGGCTCAGCCAGCAGAGCGGCGGCGATTGGCTGTGCGCCGCGGCGCTCGCGGCATCCTGCCTTTTGCCCTGCGCGGCGCTGCTGTTCTTCAAGGAGCCTGCCGCCGCCCATCGCGCGGAGCGCTACCTGAAAAGCCTGGGGAATGTCGCCGTGGAGATTTGGGAAATCATCCGCAAGCGCGCCGGCGCCTTGGCGTTCTTCATCATGCTCCTGCCCATCGGTGTGGGATCGGCGCAAAACCTGTTCTCGGCCATCGCCAACGATTGGCATGCGAGCGCGAACACCGTCGCGCTGGTCACGGGAATGCTGAGCGGCGTCATCTCGATGGTCGGCTGCATCGCGGGCGGCGTCATCTGCGACAAGATGGACCGCAAGACGGCCTATTGCGTCTTCGGCGTCCTGCTGGCTGTCTGCGCCGCCGGCATGGCGGTGGCGCCGCGCACGGAATGGATGTTCGTCACCTTCACCAGCCTGTACAACTTCACCATGGGCTTCTGCTACGCCGCGTTCGGCGCGGTCGTGCTGGAAAGCATCGGTACCGGCGCGGCGGCGACCAAATACAATCTGCTTGCTGCCTTCTCGAACGGCCCAATCCTCTATCAAACCCTTATCGACGGCTGGGGCGACAAGTATTGGGGAACGAACGGATTGCTCTATGCCGACGCACTATGCGGCGTGGCGGGCGTGGCGCTCTACATCGCCGTCGCCATCGCAACCCGCCGGCTCTTCCCACGGTGGACAGCGGCCACCTAGCTCAGATCCGCCAGTCCGTGCCGTCGATTAGGGCCTGGTAGAATTCCGGCGAATAGGCTTTCTCCGGCGCGGCGCGGACTTGGCTGTCGAGGAATTCGGCGTCTTTGCCCACCAGGATGCGCCATTTCTCCGCCTTCACGCCGTCGAGGATGATCTTGGCCGCCTCGGCCGCGCTGGTCGGCGCGCTGTCGCGGAAGGCGGCCGCCTGCATGTCGACCATCGCGGTGATCTGCTCGTCGGTCATGGCGGAGACGTCCATGCCCATGGCGCTCAGCATCTTGCGCGCGGCGCCGGTGTCGACCGCGTCGCTGCCGCTCAAGACCTTGCGGGAATTGGCGACGATGTCGGTGCCGATATGGCCAGGCATCACGACGGAGCACTTGATGTGCGGCGCGTTCATGGCGAGGTCGGTGATCAGCGCCTCGGTGAATCCCTTCACCGCGAATTTCACCGCCGAGTAAGCGGTGTGCGGCCGCCCCGGGCCGATGGAGGCCCAGAAGCCGTTGACGCTGGAGGTGTTGACGATGTGGCCTTCGCTCGCCTTCATCAACAACGGCAGGAAGGCGCGCACGCCGTGATAGACGCCGCCCCAGCAGACGTCGAACGTCTTCTCCCATTGCCCACGGTCGCCATTGACGATGCTTCCGCCGCCGCCGATGCCGGCATTGTTGATGAGGAGATGGATATGGTCGGTGTCCAGCGCCTTCTTGACGTCCTCGGCCCAGCGCAGCATCTGGTCCTCGATGGAGACATCGGCGACATAAATCGCGACCTTCGTGCCCTGCGTGCCTTCGGCGGCGCAGAGCTCTTTCGTCTTCGTCATGTTCTCGGCGGAGACGTCGCACAGGGCGACGTTGCAGCCCTCCGCCACGAGCTGGATCGCCAGCTCGCGTCCCATGCCCGTGCCGCCGCCGGTGATGACCGCGTATTTGCCGCTGAAGTCCTTCATGATCGTCTTCCTGGAATAGCGCCGACGCGAGCTTAGCCGAAACCGCGCCGGGGCAAAGCCCGGGCGATCTTCCGCTACGGCTTGAAGACGAATTCGAGCTTCAATCCGTCCGGATCCGCGAAGAACACCGCGTAGTAACCGGGACCGTATGCCGGATACTCGGCCGGTGGGTCCAGGATGGT
Organism: Rhizomicrobium sp.; assembly: GCA_036491175.1. Classification (GTDB taxonomy): domain Bacteria; phylum Pseudomonadota; class Alphaproteobacteria; order Micropepsales; family Micropepsaceae; genus Rhizomicrobium. The sequence goes on along the minus strand of DASXCJ010000068.1, from coordinate 18,711 downwards.
GGCGGCGATCCGCGTGAGAAGCGCGTGCAGCGCGTCGACATCCTCGCGGCTGCCGGCCCGCCATGCGAGATGATGCAGGCCGGGCGCGTAGCGATCATGAGGACGCGCCGCGTTCGGTCCCTCTGCGCGCTTGATGCCGATCGAATAGCCCTCGCCGGGCGGCACGAGATCGAAATCGTAGCCGCGCGCGTCTTCATGGGCGAGGCGATAGCCCATGAAACCCAACACGGCTTCGTAGAACGGGCGCGACCGGTCCGGATCGGCGACAGTCAGGTCGACATGGTGCACCAGACCGCGCATCAGCGTGCCGGTCCCGTCTTCTCCAGCCGCGCCTTGAGTTCGTCCATGATAGTGCGGCGCTCCGCGTCGTTCATGCCGCCCCAGCGCGCGATCTCGTCCAGCGTCCGCCCGCAGCCGGCGCAAAGGCCCGACGCGGCGTCGATGACGCAGATCTTGATGCAGGGCGTGGCGAGCACGATTGGCTATTCCCGGATTCCGGTGGCATTATGCCACGGTTGAAGGGCGTGTCATGCGCAAGACGGATGACATCTTCGCGGCTACGCGGCGCTACGAGCGTTGGCTGAAATCCCAGGTTCAAGTCGTGGCTCCCGATCTTGTGTTCAAGCACAAGGCGATGCGGAAGAGCGCGTTCGGCTTCCTGCGCGCGACCTATTATCGCTGGGCGGAAATCTGGCCGGCCGTCTGCCTCGACATCGCCGCCGCGCCGCGGATCATGGGCATCGGCGATCTCCACATCGAGAATTTCGGGACTTGGCGCGACGCCGAAGGCCGCCTCGTCTGGGGCGTCAACGATTTCGACGAGGCGCATACGCTCCCCTACACCAACGATCTGGTGCGCCTGGCCGCGAGCGTGCTCGTCGCCTCGCGCGAAGGCCCGCTCTCGATAGACGGGAGGGCCGCCTGCGCCGCCATTCTGCAGAGCTATGCCGAGGCGATCGCGGCGCGCCATGCCAGGCCTTTCGTGCTGGAAGAGCGCAATGGGGCCCTGCGCGAGCTTGCCCTGGGCAAAAGACGCTCGCCCAAGAAATTCTGGAAGAAGATCGAGGACGTGGCGCGCGTTTCGCTGCCCGCCGACGTCAAGACGCTACTGCTGCCGAAAGGCGCCGCGTCCATTCGTTTCATCCGGCGTACGGCCGGCACCGGCGCGCTGGGCGTGCCGCGTTACGCCGCGCTCGGCGAGCTGTGCGGGGCGTTCGTCGGGCGTGAAGCCAAAGCGCGGCTTCCCACCTCTTCGGACGGCGAAGCCTTCCTGATCCGCAACGCGGTGCGCGCGGCCGATCCGTTCCTGCATGTCGAGCGCCATTGGCTGGTGCGCCGCCTCGCGCCCCATTGCGAACGCATCGAGCTGGAAGATCTGGCGCTCACGGACCAGATCCACGAGGTGCTCGCCGCCATGGGCCGCGAAACCGCGAACATCCATAGCGCCAACGCGACAGCGGTGAAGGCGATCCGCCACGACCTCGCGCGGCGCAAGCCGCAGTGGCTCCACGACGCGGCATCGGCCATGACGCAGACCGTCATGGCCGATTGGAAGGCGTGGAAGAAGGGCTAGCCGACTTTGAAGACGCAGAGCTTGTTGCCGTCCGGATCGCGGAAATAGGCGCCGTAGAATGCGTCGGTGCGCGCGCCCGGCGCGCCCTCGTCCGTGGCGCCGAGCGAGATCGCCTTGGCATAGAGCTTGTCGACGGCCTCGTGGCTTTCCGCGGGGAACGCGAACATCGAGCCGTTGCCGACCGTCGCTTCCTTGCCATCGTGCGGCATGCAGATCGCGATCATGCCGCTGCGGCTGGCATAGCCCTGCATGCGTTCGCTCGCCCAGGCCGGCTTGCCGCCGAATTCGGCGAGCAGCGGGCCGTAGAACTGCTTGGCCTTTTCGAGATCGTTGGTGCCGATGGTGACGTAACCGATCATGAGTCTTCTCCCGGTTTTTCTTTATCTCAATCGCGGCAAAGAGCCGTGATCTTGGATGGATAGTCACGGCTTTTGTCGATGACCTCATCATAGGTCATGCCGTTGATGATGCTGCCGAGGCTGGGCGTCGGCGCGCTCTTGTCGGCGGCGGCGTCGTGTTTGTCGTTTTCGCCGACGGTGATGTTGATGAGCGCCGCCTGTAGAAGGCAAATTTCGCGATTCGAGTGCTGGCCGGTGATCGCGTGCAGGCTCGCAGATGTCGTTTCCGGCGTCGAACCATCGACCTTCGACTCGTCCGCCTGCGCCACGCTCGCCAAGAGCGCGAGTCCGGCCATCGCCGCAACGAACAAACGCATGTGCTATCTCCCGCTCGGCATCTTGTTGAACGGCACATCCTTGTCGACGCGGATGTCCTGCGGGAGGCCGAGCACGCGCTCGGCGATGATGTTGCGCAGGATCTCATCGGTGCCGCCGGCGATGCGCAGGCCCGGCGCGCTCATCCAGCCCATCTGGAACGCGCCATGCGCGGGCGCATCCTCGCCTTTCAGCGCGCCGGCCTCGCCTTCCAGCTCCATCGCGAAGGCGGTGAGGTCCTGGAGCTTGGAGGCGACGACGATCTTGGCGATGGACGCTTCCGGCCCGGGCTGCTTGCCCTGGCTGAGCGCCGTCATGGTGCGATAGGTCGTGTATTTCAGGCCCGCGGAACGGACGTACCAGTCGGCGATCTTCTCGCGAACGCTCGCATTCTTGATCGCCGGGCCGTCTTCGAGTTCGAGCGTGCGGGCGAGGCCCATCAGCTCCTTCACGTCGAGGCCGCCACCCTGGCCGCCGCCGACAGCGAGGCGCTCATGCATGAGCGTGGTGAGCGCGACCTGCCAACCCTGTCCCACTTCGCCGAGGCGCTGGCTGTCCTTCACGCGCAAATCGGTGAAGAACACTTCGTTGAAGCCCGAACCACCGCTCGCCTGCTTGATCGGGCGGACTTCCACCGCCGGATCGTGCATGTCGATGTAGAACATCGTCAGGCCCTTGTGCTTGGGTACGTTCGCGTCGGTGCGCGTCAAAAGGATGCCGTAGTCGGAGAACTGGGCGCCGGTGGTCCAGATCTTCTGGCCGTTGATCACCCATTCGTCGCCGTCTTTCTCGGCCTTGGTGCGCAGGCCCGCGACGTCGGAGCCGCCCGCGGGTTCGGAAAACAACTGGCACCAGATCTCGTCGCCCTGCACCGCCGGCCAGACATAGCGTTTCTTCGCCTCGTCATCGCCGTAGGCCATGAGCGTCGGGATGCACATGCCAAGACCGATCGCGAACGGCGCGCCGATGGCGACGTCGTACTTGCCCTCTTCCTGGCCGAAGATGATCGACTGCATCGGCGTGCCGCCCATGCCGCCAGATCCCTTGGGCCAGGTGATGCGCGCGTAACCGGCCTCGGCCTTCTTCTTCTGCCAGGCCTTGCTGGCGGTCATGCCGCTAGCCGAGCCGTTCTCCATCTCCTCCAGATCGTCCTTGGAGGATTTGGCGCCACGCAGCTTCGCGTTGGCGGAGAGCCATTTGTTGGCTTCGGCCCGGAACGCGGCTTCTTCTTTTGTGTCTTCGAAATCCATGATCGTGTTCCTTGAGCGGCGCCAATCAGGCGGCGTTACTCGTTTCGAGTTGGGTGACGAGCTTGTCCTTCCACGTGCGCTGAGGGCCGAGGCTCAAGCCCAGCTCGCGCGAGCGCTTGTAGAAGAGATGGCAATCCACTTCCCAGGTGAAGCCGATGCCGCCATGGGTCTGCGTGTTCTCCTTCGACGCGAAGTCGAAAGCCTGCGTGGCGGAAACACGCGCGGCAGCCGCGGCAAGCGGCAATTCTCGCGCGCCGGTCGACAGCGCCCACGCCCCGTAATAGGCGTTCGAGCGCGCCAGCTCGTTGTTGACGTAGATATCGGCAAGCTTGTGCTTGATCGCCTGGTAGGAGCCGATCAGCCGGCCGAAGGCATAACGCTGCATCGCATAGTCCTTCGCCGCGGCGAGGCAGACATCGGCGCCACCGACCTGCTCGAACGCCGTCATGATCGCGGCGCGATCGAGCACGCTGGACGTCGTGCCCCAGCCCTCGCCGGTCTTGCCCAGCGCTTCCGCGCCCGTATCAGTGAACGTGATCTGCGCATGCTTGCGCGAGGGATCGATGGAATCTTCGGCGCGCCGCGACACGCCCGCGCCCTTGAGATCGACGATGGCAAGGCACAGCCCGCGCTCGCCCGCTTCGTCGGAGCCGCGCGCCAGCACGATGGCCGCGTCGGCGTCCATGCCGTCCACGACCGCGATCTTCTTGCCGGAGAGCTTGCCGCCCTTGAACGTCGCGCGGATCGATTTGGGCGTCACAGCGCCTGGACCTTCGACGCGAGCGAAGGTGCCGATGAAATCGCCGCTCGCGATCCTGGGCAGATATTTCTTCTTCTGCTCGTCCGTGCCGGCGGCAAGAACGGCCTCGGCGAAGAGATAGATCGTGGACGAGAACGGGATCGGCGCCAGCGCCCGGCCCAACTCCTCCGCCACCACGCACAATTCCAGATAGCCGAGGCCGAGGCCGCCGAACTCCTCCGGGATCGCGGTGCCGTGCCAGCCCATCTCGGCGACCTGCTTCCACAAATCCTTGTCGTAGCCGTGGGCGCCCTCGAAAACCTTGCGCACGGTCTTGGTCGTGCATTTTTCGGCCAGGAATTTGCGCGCCTGGTCGCGCAGCATCTTCTGGTCGTCGGAGAAGTCGAAATTCATCGTCCTGCCCTGATTTGATTGTCTGTTAACCGCCACGATAGAGGGCGCGCGCGGGCCCGCCAACTCCCCTTATTTTGACGCAGCGGCCCCCATTTTGACGTAGCGGAATGGCCGATCCTTAACCGGTGCTTAAGCGGGAGTGCCTAGGCTAGGCCGCTTAAGCAGCGGATCGAAGCCATGGCGAAAGCACAATTCCATAAGAACCAGCGCGTCTACGTCAGGCCCGTGGGCACCTGGGCCTTGGTGGAGCGCGTGATCCCGCATTGGGCCAAGGGCCTCGATGAGCCCCTGCGCGTCTATTACGACGTCGGCCTGGGCCGCGAATTCGCCGCCGAGGAATTGCAGGCCGAACAACCTATCGCCACCAACCCGAACAACACCGCCGACAATTGGCGCATCATGCGCGCACGCAACAAATGGCAGCCGGCCGAGGATTGCGCCCGCCATCCCTTCCCCGGCACCTATCCCATCGTCATCACCGGCGAGGCCGATTGGGGCGGCTGGCGCGTGCCTGGCGCCGAATACGATCTCGATCCGGAGAAGGTGGAGCACCAGGCCCGCCTCATCGCCAACGCGCCGGCGCTCGCGAACTTCGCCGACCAGCTCGTCGAATGGGCGCGCAAATCGGGCGAGGACATGCCGTCCCAACTCGTGGAACTCGCGCACAACGCCCAGGACCTTCTCACCCGCGTCAACGGCACCGAAGGCTGACAATAAAGACACGGAGCCTTTAATCCCGCGCCGTTAAGCACAAAGGGCGTGGCGGCTCTCCGCCGGCGCTGCCACACTCCGCTTGGGTGTGGGGGGTATCAGGATGGAGGGCGAAAACGCTCTCATCCGGCACGATTTCGAATTTCGCGGTTCCGGCCGCGAATATTTCGGCATTTGGATCGTCAATCTCGCGCTGTCGCTGATCACCTTCGGCATCTACAGCGCCTGGGCCAAGGTGCGCACCCAGCGCTATCTCTACGGCAACACTTATGTGGCGGGGCATTCGCTCGACTATGACCCCTCGCCCTGGCGCATCCTCATCGGCCGCATCATCGCCGTGTCGGCCTTTCTCGCCTACAGCGTCGCGGTCGGCTTCTGGCCGCAGACAATCGGCCTTTTCTATATCGGCTTCGGGCTGCTGATACCCTGGTTGATCAATTCGAGCCTGCGTTTCTCCGCGCGCAACACGCTCTACCGCAACATCCGCTTCGATTTCGTCGGGCGCTACAGCGAAGCGCTGGTGAACTACGTCATCTGGCCCATCGTCGGCTATGTGAGCCTGTTCCTGCTGCTGCCGCGCGCGCGCAAGGCCCGCGACTATTACTATATCAACAAGCACGCCTATGGCGGGCGGCCGTTCCAAACGAGTTTCTCCACCGGCCGGATCTATCTGATCTATCTCGGCGGCGTCGCGTTGTTCCTCGGCCTTGGCGCCCTGCTGGTCGCTGTTTCCGCTTGGGCGGATGCCGCGACCGGCGATTTCAAGACCGTGCCGTTCGGGGACTATCTCGGCTTCGCGGTCCTGCCGCTCTATTTCATCGTCTATACTGCCGCCGTGACGTTCATCGACATCATGGTGTTCAACCTCACCGTCAATCACACTACATTCGACGAACGCCACAAGCTCGCCTCCCGCGTTTCGCCCTGGATGGTGACCTGGATCGTTGTCACCAATTTCCTGCTGACGCTTCTCACGATCGGATTGTTCTATCCCTTCGGCCGGGTGCGGCTGACGCGCTACCAGACCGAGCGGCTGTCGCTGATGGCCGCATCCGACCTCGACGAATACACCTCCGAACTCTCCCGCGCGAACAGCGCCATCGGCGAAGAGGTGGCGGGCTTCTTCGATCTGGGGATCGGGCTATGATCGAAGGCCGCTATTTCCAGCCCCGCTCCGCCCGCTTCTCGCCGGCGCGCCTGTCGCGCCCCGAAAAGCGCATGCTGCGCCTTGAAGGCCAAGACGGCGCACTGATCGGCGAATTCCGCTTGAAGCGGGTGCGCATCCGCGAGCGGTTGGGCAACATCCCGCGCCGCTTCCGCTTCCCCGATGGCGGTATGTTCGAGACAATGGACAATGACGGCGCCGATGCGCTGCTCGCCGGAACCGGACGCGGCGCCTCCACCCTTGACCGTCTGGAGCGTTCGCTGCGCTGGGTCGCGCTGTCGGTCGTCATCGTCGTGGCCGCCATCTACGGCTTCGCGGCCTACGGCATTCCGCTGCTGGCCGACGAACTGGCGCGCGTGACGCCGCCCAATGTCATCACCTTCATCGCCCAGCAAAGCCTCAAGACCTTGGATGGCCGTGTCCTGTCCCCCACCACGCTCAAGCCGGAACAGAAAGCCAAGGCGCAGGCCATTCTCGAAAAGGCGGCGAAGCATGGGCATCTGCCGCTCAAGACCTATCGTCTCGTGTTCCGCAACGCGCCCCATGTCGGACCCAATGCGTTCGCGCTGCCGGACGGCGAGATCGTCGTCACCGACCAATTGTTCCCGCTGATCAAGTCCGACAGCGAACTCGAAGGCGTGCTCGCCCATGAGATCGCCCATGTCGATCGCCGCCATGGCTTGCAGAGCATCTACCAGGCTTCGCTGGTTCCGGCGGCCATCGCCGTGATGACGGGCGACGCTTCCCAATTCGGCCAGCTCGCCACGCTGTTGCCCGGCATCCTGCTGCAATCCTCCTACCGGCGTAGCTTCGAGCAGCAGGCCGACGATGACGCGGCCGAAACCCTCAAAGCCAATGGGGAAGATCCCGCGTCCCTCGCCCATCTGCTGCTGCGGCTGGATGCCAAGGTCTGCGGCAAGACGGGCTGCGGACCGAGCTGGCTTTCCAGCCATCCCGCGACCATCGACCGCGTCAACCGGCTGATGGGCGAACGGAAGCCCTAGGCGTGTTCGCGCCCAAGACCTATAAAGAGGGCCCCACCTCACGGACCCGTCATGCGCACCGAAGAACCGCGTCCCGTCGCCCTCAGAGATTATCGCGCCCCCGATTACCGCATCGCCGAGATCGCGCTCGATTTCATCCTCGATCCGGACGCGACCCGCGTCACCGCCGTCTCGAAGGTCTCGCGCAGCGGACCGGAAGGATCGCCGTTGGTGCTCAACGGGGAGCAGATGAAACTCGTCTCCGTCGCCGTGGACGGCAAGCCGCGCGACGACTACCAGCTCAATGACGAACAGCTCGTGCTGAGCGATCTGCCGGACAGCTTCACGCTGACCGTCGTGACGGAGCTGGCGCCTGCAAAGAACACCTCGCTCGAAGGCCTCTACACCGCGAGCGGCATCTTCTGCACCCAATGCGAGGCGGAGGGCTTCCGCCGCATCACCTATTTCCTCGACCGGCCCGACGTGCTCGCCGTCTATACGACGCGCATCGAGGCGGACAAGGCGAAGCTTCCCGTGCTGCTCTCCAACGGCAACCGCATCGACGGCGGCGACTTGGCCGCAGGCCGCCACTTCGCGGTGTGGCACGACCCCTTCCCCAAGCCCTGTTATCTCTTCGCTCTCGTCGCCGGCGACCTCGGCGTCCTGCACGACGAGTTCATCACCATGAGCAAGCGCAAGGTCGCGCTCGCCATCTATGTCGAGCACGGCAATGAGCCGCGCGCCACCTATGCGATGGATTCGCTCAAGCGGGCGATGAAATGGGACGAGGAGGCTTACGGTCGCGAATATGATCTCGACATCTTCATGATCGTCGCCGTCTCCGCTTTCAACTTCGGCGCCATGGAGAACAAAGGCCTCAACATCTTCAACGACAAGCTGTTGCTGGCGAGCCCCGACACGGCCACGGATGACGACTACGGCCGCATCGAGAGCGTCGTGGCGCATGAGTATTTCCACAACTGGACCGGCGACCGCATCACCTGCCGCGATTGGTTCCAATTGTCGCTCAAGGAAGGCCTCACCGTCTTCCGCGACCAGAATTTCTCCGCCGACATGCGCAGCCGCGCCGTCAAGCGCATCGAGGATGTGAAGATGCTGCGCGGCCGGCAATTCATGGAGGATGCAGGCCCGCTCGCCCATCCGGTGCAGCCCGAGGCCTATATCACCATCGACAATTTCTACACCGCCACCGTCTATGAGAAGGGCGCCGAGGTCATCGGCATGCTCAAGACGCTGGTGGGCGACGAAGGCTACCGCAAGACCACCGATCTCTATTTCGATCGCCATGACGGCCACGCCGCGACCGTCGAGGATTGGGTCAAATGCTTCGAGGACGCGAACGGCCGCGACCTCTCGCAATTCCGCCTCTGGTACCGCCAATCCGGCACGCCCATCGTCGAAGCCAAAGGCACCTACTATCCGGCGAAGAAGACCTACACGCTGTCGCTCAAGCAGACGCTCGGCCCCACGCCGGGCCAGCCCGACAAGAAGCCGATGCACATCCCCGTGCGCATGGGCTTGGTCGCCGGCGACGGACGGTCCATGCCGCTCACCCTCGAAGGCGAGAACGCCACCGGGCCCGAGGAGCGCGTGCTGGAACTCACCCAGCCCGAGCAGCGTTTCGTCTTCGTCGACGTCGCCGAGCCGCCGCTTCTCTCCATCGGCCGGCAATTCTCCGCGCCCGCCCACTACAAGATGCCGCTCGACCGCAAAGCCCGTGCGGCGCTGATGGCCAGCGATCCGGATTCCTTCAACCGCTGGGAATCCGGCCAGGCTTTGGCGAGCGATATCCTCTTGGAGATGGCCGCCCACGCCCAGCGCGGCGAAACGCCCAAGACCGATCCGCTTTATGTCGACTCCATCGCCGAGGTGCTGCGCCGCGCCGAGGACGATCCGGCTTTCGCGGCGCTCATGCTCACGCCGCCGCTGGAAAGCGAATTGGCGATGGTGATGATCCCAGCGGATCCGGACGCGCTCCATACCGCGCGCCTCGCCATCGTCCGCGATGTCGCCAACGCCCATCGCGAAGCCTTCGTCCGCCTCTACAAGGTGCTCGACCAGACGGGGCCGTACAGTCCCGACGCCACCTCCGCCGGCAAGCGTCAGCTCCGCAACGCGGCGTTGCGCTATGTCACCGCGGCGGATGACGAAGCTGCGGCGGAGATCGCGGAAGCGCACTATCGCGCCGCCACCAACATGACCGACGTGATCGCGGGCCTCGCCGCGCTGTCGCGCATGGCCTCGCCCCGGCGCGACGCGGCCTACGCCCATTTCCACGACCGCTTCCGCGACAACCCGCTTGTCATCGACAAATGGATGTCGCTCCAGGCGCTCTCGCCCCTGCCCGATACGGTCAACCGCGTGCGCCAGCTCACGCGCCATCCCGCTTTCGACATCAAGAACCCCAACCGCGTGCGCTCGCTCATCGGCGCTTTCGCCGGCAATCCCGTGCGTTTCCACGCCAAGGACGGCGCGGGCTATGCGCTCGTCGCCGAGACGGTGAGGGTGCTGGACAAGATCAACCCGCAGGTCGCCGCGCGGATGACCGGCATGTTCGAGATGTGGCGGCGCTACGATCCGGCGCGCCAGAACCTGATGCGCAAGGAACTCGAAGCGATCTCCAAGATCGAGGGCCTGTCGCCCAACCTCTATGAGGTGGTTACGAAGATGCTGGGTTAATAAATCCCTAACGGACTCTGGCGCGCGACTCGGCGATTCGTATCATCGTTGGGACGCGAATCAGGGACCCCATGGCGCAGGCAGCCGCAAGCACGGCCGAGGCGGCGGCGCAGATCGCGACCGGACGGCTTCGCGCCGCGTCGCGCAATGTGCGCGTCACTGTCGCCATCGCCTTCATCCTGATCGCGGGCAGCTTCGCCGCCGCCGCTGGGTTGCAGATGCGGCTGGACCGCGCCCATGCGCTGACCCAGGCCGGGCACTTCACCGACCGCCGCGCCCGTGAGATCGCCGCCGACCTCTCCGCCACGCTCGACCGCTACGCGGCACTCGGCGCCGCCTTCGCCAATGCCGGAAGCGCCGACGGATCCGCCGCGCTGTCCGAAGCCGGCGGACCGGCCTTGCGCAACATCGCGCTGCTGAGCCCATCGGGCCAGGTCGTCTCCGAACTCAAATCCATGCCCAGCGGTTTGCTGCCGCTGAGCCCCGCAGCGCTCGCCGCCGCCGCGCGCGGGCGCACCATCGCGCCCTCGTCCGACGGCAAATCGCTCGCGCTGCTGTTCCCGCAAGATGGCCGCATCGTCGCCGTCCAGCTCGACGCCTCCGCGATCCTTTCACCCGCCGGCATGGAGGACGCGCTGATCGCGAGCCCGAGCGGCGAGGTTCGCGCCGCCGGTTCGCAATGGCGGACCGTGCCGCCGGCCTATGCGCTCGCGCTGCAGACCGCCAGTACCACGCGGCTGATCGAGATGCCGGAAGGCAACCGCATGGTCTCGCTGCGGCGGGTCAATGGCTGGCCGCTCGAAGCCGGCGCCTCCATCGCCACGGGCGAAGCGCTCGGCGCGTGGTACGGCACGTTGCCGCTCTATCTCTTCCTTATCCTGGGGCCGTCGCTCGCCGGCGCGGGCCTCGCCGTCCTCTTCGTGCGCGCCTTCGAGCGCCGCGCCAAGGTCGCGGACGCGGCGCGTTCGCTACGTTCGACCGGACCGGCCGATGCGCGGCTCCTCATCCGCCTCGCCGATGCCGAGCGCCGCGCGGCGGAAGCCGAACGCTCCAAAGCTGAGTTCATCGCGCATATGAGTCACGAGTTGCGCACGCCGCTCAACGCCATCATCGGCTTCTCCGAGGTGATCGAGCAGGGCGTGTTCGGCGCTGCGGGCCATCCCAAATATGTCGAATATGCCCGCGACATCGGCGCGGCCGGCCGCAACCTCCACGCCAAGGTGGGCGACATCCTCGATTTCGCCGATATGGAAGCGGGCCGCCATCCCATCGCCTGCGCCGAAATCGATGCCACCGCCATCGCCAAGAAAGCCATCGCCGAATTCGCCGGCAAAGCCTTCTCCCGCCGCATCCACCTCACCGTCGCGCTGCCTGAGCGCGCGCCGGTGTTCGCCGATCCGCTGGGCCTCAAGCGCATCCTCGCCAACCTGATCTCCAACGCCGTGCAATACACGCCCGAAGGCGGACAGGTGCGGCTGCAGGTGAAGAGCGAAGGCGATGTCTTGGTGCTGACGGTGCGCGACAGCGGCTATGGCTTCGAAGCCTGGGAAGCGGCGGAAGCCGGCAAGCCCTTCGCCGCCTTCAAGCGGCCGGGCGCGGTGACCGGCGCGGGCCTCGGCCTCGCCATCGCCATGGGGCTGGCGCGGCGCATGAACGGCACGATCAATTTCGGCAGCGGCCAGGGTGAGGGCGCCTGGGCCGAACTCCGCCTGCCGCGGGCCTAGCCCCTACCCGAAATCGCAAGCGATTTCGACCTCCCGCAAGGGGGAGGTAGACTTCATCTCATGGGCGATTCGCTGCGAACGATCCGTGCGCTTCTGCTTCTGAGCCCGCTGCTGCTGACGGGCTGCGACACGATGGATTTCGCCTTCATCGACCTGCCGAAAATAAACTGGCCGTGGGCGAGCGCGGACGAAGCGCCCAAGACCGTCACCGCGCAGCGCGACGAAGAACCGGCGAAAATCCCCGACGGCATGCAGACCGACGATCTGCGCATGCCATTCGGCGCGATGGCCGCCGCGCCTTAAAGATACCAGTCATACTCCGCGAGCGGGATGATGCGGCGCAGGCGCTGCGCCTCGATGCGCTTGGTTTCGCGATAGAGCGAGAGCGTCTCCGCGCCCAAATAGGAGTTCAACAGAGTCGATTGCTTGAGCGTCTTCAGCGCATCGTCGATCATGAGCGGCAATTCCAGGTCCGGCTCGCGCGAGACGCTGGTCGTGGCCGGCGCACCTGGATCGAGTTTCTCCACCAGCCCGTGATGCACGCCCGCCAGCACGGCGGCGAGCGCGTAATAGGGATTGGCGTCCGCGCCGGCGACGCGATGCTCGATGCGTCGCGCCTCGCCCGGGCTCACCGGCACGCGCAAACCCGCCGAGCGGTTGTTGACGCCCCAGCGGCGGTTCACCGGCGCAAACATGTCCGGCTGGAAGCGGCGATAGGAGTTCAGGTTGGGCGCGAACAACGCCATCGAATCCGCCATGAAGGCCTGCAGGCCCCCGATGGCGTGGCGAAGCGTGTCCGATCCGCCGGCCGTGCCGTCGTCGAAGACGTTGTTGCCGTCGGAATCGAGCAAGCTCATATGGATGTGCAGCCCGCAGCCCGCGCGGTCGGCATAGGGCTTGGCCATGAAGCTGGCTTCGAACTTGTTCGCCCGCGCCGCGGCGCGCACGATCTGTTTCAGGAACACCGCATGGTCCGCCGCTCGGCGCGCGTCTTCCTGATGGCGCAGATTCACCTCGAACTGGCCCGGCGCGTATTCCTTGCTCGCCGCGCTGACCGGCACCTTCTGCGCCGCCGCCGCTTCGTTCAGCGACGAAAGGAACGCGGCATAGCGGTCGAGATCGTCGATGCCGTAGACGGACGCCGTGTGCTCGCGCTCGCCGGTGCGCGGGCAGCGCGGCGGCAGCGGGCTGCCGTCGGCGTCACGCGCCGGATCGATGAGATAGAATTCGAGTTCCAGCGCGCAGACCGGCGTGAGCTTCATCTCGGCGAAACGCTCGAGCACGCGCTCCAGCGCCGCGCGCGGCTCCGCCGGGTCCGGCACGCCCTGCCCGTCGCGCAGGCTCATCAGGATCTGGGCGCGGTTGGTGCCCCAGACCCGCGACACGGTGCCGGGGATCGGCCAAGCCGTGCCGTCCGGATCGCCGTCGCCGATGCCGCGGCCGAACGGGTTGGTCATCTCGCCATGCGCGTCCATCAGGTAGAGCGAGTGAGGGATCTGCATGCCGGATTCGAACAGCTTGTCCGCCTCGTGGATCGGCAGGCGCTTGCCGCGCAAGGTGCCGACGACGTCGGCCAGGAGGGCGTCGACATATTCGAGGTCGCGATTGGCCACGCGCAAGGCTTCGAACTCCGCGCGAGACTGGCCCACGAAAGCGGGTGCGGAAAAGGCGGGCGGCGGGCTGACTTTGTTCATGACGGGCTCGAATTGTGCGCCCGTGATCATAAAGAGGGAGTTGCGCGCCGGGAACCCCAGGCAAAGACAGGAGATTGCGCGGGTTAATGGGCGGAATTGCCGCTTATGGCGCGATCTGCTCCGGCGCTCGCAGAAACGGCAGACCCGAAACCTGGACATCGGCCATGCGCAATTCCGGCAGGTCGCGCGAGGGCGGGAGGGTCAGCGTCAGCTTCGTATCGCCCGGGACGGCGGACACCTCGACCTGCGCCAGCGCCACCGCATGGCGCAAGGCCGGCGAATAGGCCGAGGTGAGCGTGTGGCCGACCCGCCTGCCGTCGCGCAGCAATGGGGTGAACGAGGCAGGCACGTCGCCGTCGAAGGCGATGCCGACCAGCCGGCGCTTCTCGACGAGGCGCGACCTTAACCAGGCTTCGCGCCCGTTGAAGCTCTTGTAATTGTCGTCGACCAGCCGCTCCAGGCCGAGCGCCAGCGGTGACGGATCCTTCGCGAAGCCCTCGCGCACCGGCATGTAGTCGCGCCCGGGCCGGGCGACGCCGGCTTCGATGTCGAGCAGGTCCAGCGCCGCCAGCCCCACCGGCGCGATGCCGAACGCCGCGCCCGCGCGCATCAGCCGGTCCCACACCGCGATGCCGTCGTCGTCCTTGCACCAGAGTTCGTAGCCGCCATGCTCGCCCCAGCGCGACAGAGTCACGTCGAGCCCGCGCCAGAACAATTTGCGGAAGGCGAGCGGTTCCAGATCGGCTTCGAGGCCGGCGGCGGTCAATGCCGCGCGCGCGTAAGGCCCGAGGATCGCGAGCCCGCCTTCGCTTTCGATCTCGCGCGGCACGAGCGAGAAGGCGGACGCCGCTTGTGCGATCCAATCGCGGTCTTCGAGCGCCGCCACGATCTGGAAGCTCTCGCGCCCGAATCGCGCCAGCGCACACGCCCCGCGCACGCCGCCGCCATCGCTGAGCCACAGCGCCTTCATCGACGCGCCCGGCTCCAGCTTCATCGGATCGCCGGTCAGGAGCCGCGCCAGAAATTCGCCCGCGCGCGGGCCTTCGATCATGGTGCGCCAGCGCCACGAGATGTCGCCGACACCGGCGCGCATGCGGGCCGACAACGCTTCCTCGCTGGTGTCATCATAGACGCGCGACAAGGTGAAGCCGTTGCGCGTCACCCAGGCATTGTCGCGGTTCGCGCCGGCGGCGCGGACGTGAAACGGCGTGGCCTGCACGAAAGGCGTCATCGTTTCGCCCCCAGGGCAAGCGCTGCTGCGATGCGGCCCGCGCGGCCCGAAACCGCCGCGACGGGCTCCGCGCCACATAGCAAGAGACAGGGGATGGGAGTCATGAGACGCGTGGTCCAGTCGGCAAGCATGTCGGTTTCTTCGTTGTAGCCATATCGCGTTGCGATGTCGTCCGGCGACAGAACCTCTACCGCGGCGATCTGTTTGGACAAACCGCTTTTATGCGTCTCGAGCGCGCTGACAAGCTTCGCGCCCAATTTCGTTTTCATCTCATCATCCATCGCCGCCGGAACTGGCCGCACCCGCGCGCTCAACACATGCTGGCCCGGCGGCGCCAATCCCGGCGGCGTCACGAATTCGAAGACCAGCTCATCCGGCAGCCGCCCTGCGCGCGCGGCGGACGCCGCGGCCGCGTAAGCCTCCAGCCGGTCCGCGACCACGAAGCGGCTGGTCTCGTCCGCGTTCGGCAGCGCCTTCAGCGCGAGCAGCACTGTCGCCTCGCCCAGCGCGCCGCGCTTGGGTAGAGCCGACAGCGCATCGAACCCCGCCGCGCCGCCCGGCGCCAATTCGCACAAGGTGCGCCGCCGAGACAGACTGGAGAACACCAGCGGCGCCGCGATCGTCTCGCCCGAAGCAAGCTCGACGCCATTGGCCTGCTCCTCATGCAGCACGATCCGCGCGACCCGTGCGCCGGTCTGGATCTCCACGCCGAGTTTTTTGGCGGCGCCGGTCAGCGCTGCCACCAGCGCCGCGGGCCCACCTCGCGGCCAGGAGACGGCGCCCTGCAAGCCCGACATCTCCTGCGCCGCGCGCCAGACAAGCTGGAGCGCGGAGCCGGGTTCGAAAGACGCGGAGCCCGCGTCGAAAGCCAGCGTCGCCTTCAGCGCATCGGATTCGAACCAGGAGTCGAGCCATGCGGCCGCGCTGAGGCGTTCGAAGCGCTCCAGCGCCTCCAGCGCCGCACCCGGCAACGGACGCGGCGACTTCGCCTCCCACCAGAACGGCCGCAGCGTGCGCGCCAGGGAGAAAAGCTCGTTGCGATAGCGCGGCCAGACCGCGGCGTCGGCAGCGGAGTGGGCGGCGATATGGCGGACCGTGTCGGGCACATCGCGGACAATAGTGACGGGCCGGTCGCCCAGCCCGACCAGCGCCATATCGCGCTGGGCGAATTTGAGCCCGTGCTTGGCGAGCTTCAACTCCCGCACCACGCGCGGGTCGAGCGCGGTGAGGACATGCGCCCCGACCGGCGCCGTGAACCCTTCGCCCAGCACGATGTGTTCGCAGAGACCGCCCAGCGCATTGCGCGCCTCCAGCAGCAGCACGCGCTTCTTGGCCTTGGCGAGATAAGAGGCGCAGGCGAGCCCGCTGACGCCGCCGCCGATCACCACCGCGTCGAAGCTGCGCGCGCTCATTTGCGCGTCCTCAGATCGGCGATCATGGCCCGCGCCGCGATCACGCCCGACACGCAGGCGCCGAGCACGCCGGACGGCGTCGATCCGCCCGCGAGATAGAACCCATCGATGGGCGAGCGCGGCGAGGCCGTGTCGAAGCCGGGCCGCAGCGCGAACATCTGGTCCGACGCGATCTCGCCGCCCAACAGATCGCCGCCGGTCGCGCCCAGCGTCTCCTCGATGTCCGGCGGCACGGCGAGTTCCGCCGCCAGCACCGTGTCGCGCGTGCCGGGCAAAATGCGCTCGATGGCATCAAGCGCCGCGTCGCGCAGCCGGTCGCGCTTCTCATGCGTCCAGGCGCCGTCGAAGAGCCGGCCGGGAATGCCGGACAAGGTCGCGGTCATGACGGCTTGGCCCGGCGGCGCCAGTGACGGCGCGACCGCCGAGACCACGCGCAAGGCGAGCGGCGGATTCTCCGGCACGATGCCGGCGCGCCAAGCCGCTGCCGCACCAGCCATGGCTCGCGCATCGGGCGCCACATAGAGCGGCGCGCGAAGCTGCTCGGCATCGAGCGCGGGCGGCTTGTCGAGCGCGATCAGCAGCCGTGCGGTGGCGCCCGCCATGCGATAGACGCCAACGCGATGCGACAGCGGCTTAGGCAGCGCGTCCCACTGGAACAAAGAGAGGAAGCTGCGCTTGAGGTCGAGGGTGGAGAGAACCGCGCGGGCCTCGAGCTCGCCGCCATCCGCCAGCGCCACACCCACGACGCGGTCTTTCGCCCGGCGGATCTCGACCGCCTCCGCGCCCAAGAGGATCGTAGCGCCCGCCTCGCTTGCCGCCGCCGCGAGCGCCTCGGCGAGGCCGGGCACGATCAGGCTGTCGCCGCCCGGCGCCTGGAGGTGGAGCGCACTGCCGCGGGCGAACGGATCGGCGGCGCGGCCTTCCAGCGCGCGCGCCAGCACATGGGCTGCGGCGCCGGGCTCCGCAATGGCGGCGTAGTCGGCGAGCGCGGCGTCGAAACGCGCTTCGCCGGGCCAAGGCGCAGGCTTGGGCGCGCGGCCGAGAAGCGGCTTCCTCGCCGACGGCTCGGAATCGCCGGCGGCGCGCAGGCGCATCGTTTCCACCGCGCGCGCGGCATCGGCGAAGAGGCGCTGGCCCGGCGAAGCGCGGTGGCGATAAATCGCGTGGCGGCGTCCGTCAGGCCAGAGCGCGAAGCTCCCCGCTTGCGGCGCGAGGAAGATGCCCGCGCGGGCGAGACCGAGCGTGTGGAAAATCTCCGCCGGCATCGGCGGCAGGCCGTCGACGAAGGGCGCAACGCGGAAGCCGCGATGGAATTCGCGAAGCGCGAGCCGCCCGCCCGGCGCGTCGCTTTTTTCGACCACGGCGACGCTGAGGCCCGCGCGCGCGAGCAGGATCGCGGCGGTCAAGCCGTCCGCGCCCGCGCCGATCACGCACGCGTCGTAGCGCAAGCCTCGATCCCTTCGCCCAGCCGTCCCATACTCGCTCCGCCGGAGCGAGTATGCGGTTAACAGATCACAAGGATACGCAAGGATGCCGAAAGGCGGAAATGGCCTGGCTTGGCCATTTCCGCCCTTGGTTAATCGGACCGGGATGCAGCCTTAGACGACGCCGCGCTTGTGTTCGCCCACGACGATGCGGCCGGGATTGAACGCCGCCTTGAACACGTCCATCGCCTTGCGGGGCTGCGCGTCGCCGCACATGAACACGTCGAACGCCGCGTAGCCCTTTTCCGGCCAGGTGTGGACGCTGATATGGCTCTCCGCCAGGACGGCCACGCCCGAGATTCCACCGCCATCCGAGAAGGTGTGCAGATGGATGTGCAGCAAGGTCGCGCCGGCTTCCCGCACTGCGTCGATCAGCGCGTTTTCGATGCGCTCGCGATCGCCAAGGCCCTCGGCTTCCCACAGATCTATGATCAGGTGGCTGCCGGCATAGGTCAGGCCGTTGCGGGTGATGAAATGGTCTTTGGGCTGATTGTCGTTCGGGTGAACGACTTGCACCGGTTTTGCCGAGGTGCGGGGACGCGGAGTGCGGGCGACTTTATTTGCGGATACCAGTTGGAGCTTGGCCATTTCGGGCACCTACCCTTCTCTAAGGTTGACACCTGCGCCTTGGCCTTACGACTTCCGGACGCATCTCTCTTAAGAAAAAAACGGCGGACGGAAGGCCGCCGCGCCGCTTTGTTCCGTCACCAGAACGAGGCGAATATAGGCAGATCGCTCCGCCATGCAAGAAATTTTGTCGCCTTCGGCCCAATTTTTTCTAGGGCGCGTCCTCAATTAGAGGATTCCCAAGGATAGAGCGGAGTGATTCATAGAGGGTCGGCTGATTCGGAGCTGACGGATGACGCGACGCTATGGTTTGCGAGACGATCAATGGGATCGGATCGAGGCTTTTCTGCC
>DASXCJ010000067.1:0-45881 GCA_036491175.1 Rhizomicrobium sp. | reverse complement strand
GTCCGACAGGCTGTACTGCCCGTCGACTTCCATGCCCTGGAAGTCCTTGCGCAGGATGATGTTCACCACGCCCGACACGGCGTCCGAGCCGTATTCGGCCGAGGCGCCGCCCGTCAGAACTTCGACATGGTCGACCATCTGAGACGGGATCTGGTTGGTGTCGACTTCACCGGAGGCATCGGCCGGGACCAGGCGCTTGCCATCGACCAGAACCAGGGTGCGCTTGGCGCCCAGGTTGCGAAGGTCGACGGTTGCGATACCGGAAGTGCCGTTGTCCACGGTGTTGCTGTCGCCGTCTTCGACGGTCGACGGCAAGGAGCGCAGCGTCTGTCCGACGCTGGTCGTGCCCTGGAGCTTGAACTCCTGCTGGCCGACCGCGGAGACCGGGCTGGTGCTGTAGAGGCCTTGCTGCGGAATGCGCGAACCCGTGACAACCACGACTTCGCCACCGCCGCTGTCCTGCGCCATTGCCGGCGCAGAAAGCGTAAGTGCCGCGGCAGACGCTGCTCCGAGGAGCAGGGCGGACCGCAGATTAGGCTTTGAATTGATCTGGTACACGTTGAACCCCCTTGGTTCTGTCGTAACGACGGCTGCCAAAACATACGGACACTTTTGCTGGCCCAAGTGATGGCAGCTGCCCCCGCGCACCAATGATGGTCCGCGCGGAATTGCCCGTTTGGTCGCAGGCTAAGAGAGCGGGCGTGAAGGGTCAAAAAGGTTTTGCCAAATCAAGACCGTTCGCAGCGCGGTTGTTGCTTTCGTGTCACGGATTCGACGCTTCCCAATGCTTAATCCGCGCGAATCCCGGTTAAGCGCTGTGACGCGGGCGTCACGCTTGCCTTCGGGGGTGTGGAAAACCCCGCGACGACTCGATTTTTGGCCGACTCGGGCCAAATCCTGCGCGGCTCCTGTGTACAGCCGGGCTAAGCTCCCGGCGCCGCAACGGAATCACCATGGCGACCGCGCTCATCACGCATCCAGCCTGTCTCGGCCACGTCACCCCCGACGGACACCCCGAGCGGGTGGCCCGTCTGGCCGCCGTGCTGAAAGCTCTGCGGACGGAGGAATTCCGGCTGCTGACCTGGCTGGAGGCGCCGGAGGCCAGCCGCGAGGGCCTGGCGGCGGTCCATTCGCCTGAGCTGGTGGCTTTCCTGATCGACGAGGCCGGACGAAAAGCGGGGGAGGGTTTTGTAGGAATTGATGCCGACACGGTGCTCTCCAAGGGTTCCATCGCGGCGGCCTTGCGGGCGGCCGGTGCGGTCCAAAGGGCGATAGACGGCGTGATGGCGGGCGAATTCATCAACGCGTTTTGTCCCATTCGCCCGCCCGGTCATCATGCCGAGCGTGATCGCGCGATGGGGTTCTGCCTCTTCAACAATGTCGCCATCGGCGCGCATCACGCGCGCGTGATGCATGGGCTGAAGCGAATCGCGGTGATCGATTTCGACGTGCATCACGGCAACGGCACGCAGGACATCTTCCAGGGCGACGCCGATCTCTTCTATGCGTCGACGCATCAATCGCCGCTTTATCCGGGCACCGGGCGTGCATCCGAGCACGGCGTGGCGGGCAATATCGTGAATGCACCTTTGCCATCCGGCGCGGATGGCGAATCGTTTCGCGCGGCATTTCGCGACGCGATCCTTCCCGCGCTCGCCGGCTTCGCGCCCGACTTCGTCCTCATTTCCGCCGGCTTCGATGCGCATAAGCGAGACCCGCTCGCCCAACTGGCGTTGGACGAAACCGACTTCGGATGGGCGACGAAGGAAATCTGTGCGGTGGCCGGGAAGGCTTGTTCGGGCCGCGTTGTTTCGGCCCTGGAAGGCGGTTATGACCTTGAAGCCTTGGCGGCATCGTCCGCCGCCCATGTCCGCGCGCTGATGGAGGCGTGAATGGCCGAAAAACAAAGCAACCCGGCGACGCCCGTGAACGAGATGAGCTTCGAGGCGGCGCTCAAGGAATTGGAATCCATCGTCGCGCGGCTGGAGCAGGGCGAGGTCGATCTCGAGGACTCCATCGCGCTCTATGAGCGCGGCCAGGCGCTCAAGGCCCATTGCGAGACGAAACTGAAAGCCGCGGAAGGCCGTTTGGAGAAGATCGTCCACGGCGCGAAGGGCCCGGAGGGCGTGGAGCCCGCGGATCTCGGTTAGCGCACGGATGAACACATTCGAAACCGCTCTCGCCGAAAGCGCGAGCTTCGTCGAAAGCGCACTCGATGCGCTGCTTCCGCGACCGGTGGGGCCCGAAGCCAAGCTGATGGACGCGATGCGCTACGCAGCCGTGGGCGGCGGCAAACGCCTGCGCGGATTCCTGGTGCTGCAATCCGCGCTCATGTTCGGCGTCGACAAGCGCGCGATCGAACGCACGGCGGCGTCGGTCGAATGCGTGCATGCCTATTCGCTGGTGCATGACGATCTGCCGGCGATGGACGACGACGATATGCGCCGCGGCAAGCCGGCCGTGCACAAGGCCTTCGGCGAGGCCACCGCGATCCTGGCGGGCGACGCGCTGCTGACCCTGGCCTTTGGACTAATTTCCTCGCCCGAGGCCCATGGCGACCCCTTCGTGCGCTGCGAACTGGTCTCTCGCCTGGCCCAGGTGGCCGGCCATGCCGGCATGGTGGGCGGGCAAATGATGGACATGGCGCTCGAAGGCCAGTCCCCCGCGCCCCATGAAATCACAAGGCTTCAGCGGATGAAGACGGCCGCTCTCATCACTTATTCCTGCGAGGCGGGCGCGATCCTGGGCAAGGCCTCGGCGCCCCTGCGTGCCGCCCTGGCCGCCTATGGCCAGGACCTCGGCTTGGCCTTCCAGATCGCGGACGACCTGCTGGACGCGGAAGGCGACGCCGGCGAGATGGGCAAGGCGGCCCAGAAAGATGCCGTGCGCGGAAAGCCCACCACCGTCTCCATCCTGGGCGCGGAGAAGGCGCGGGCGCATGCCGACGCTCTTGCCGCACAGGCCAAGGCTCACCTTGATTTGTTTGGCGAAAAGGCTGACCTTTTGCGCGGCGCAGCCGATTTCGTTGTGGCGCGGCGCGCGTAGGAAGTTTCATGGCTCTGCCCGGCAAGACGCCCCTTCTCGACACCATCGACGATCCCCACGCGCTCAGGCGTTTGCCGCGCAAGGACCTGCGCCAGCTTGCCGACGAGCTTCGCCAGGAGACCATCGACGTCGTGTCGGTGACGGGCGGCCATCTCGGCGCCGGCCTCGGCGTGGTCGAGCTGACGGTGGCGCTGCACTACGTCTTCAACACGCCGGACGACAAGCTGATCTGGGACGTCGGCCACCAGGCCTATCCCCACAAGATCCTCACCGGCCGCCGCAGCCGCATGCGCACCCTGCGCCAGGGCGGCGGCCTCTCCGGCTTCACCAAGCGGGCGGAGAGCGAATACGATCCGTTCGGCGCCGCGCATTCCTCGACCTCGATCTCGGCCGGCCTCGGCTTTGCCGTCGCGCGCGATTTCAAGGGCAAGAAGAACAACGTCGTCTCGGTGATCGGCGACGGCGCGATGAGCGCGGGCATGGCCTACGAGGCGATGAACAATGCCGGCGCGATGGACGCGCGCCTCATCGTCATCCTCAACGACAATGACATGTCCATTGCTCCGCCCGTGGGCGCGATGAGCGCCTATCTGGCGCGCATGGTGTCGAGCCGCTCCTATCGCGGTTTCCGCGCGGCGATGAAATCGGTGCTGACGAAGCTCTTCCCGCGCGCGTTCGAGCGTCTCGCCAAGCGCTGGGAAGAATACATGCGCGGCTTCTTCACCGGCGGCACGCTGTTCGAGGAGCTGGGCTTCTACTATGTCGGCCCGATCGATGGGCACAATCTCGACCATCTCATTCCCGTGCTCGAGAATGCGCGCGACGCCACGACGGGTCCCATCCTCGTCCATGTCGTGACGCAGAAGGGCAAGGGCTACGCGCCCGCCGAAGCCAGCGCCGACAAATATCACGGCGTGGTCAAGTTCAACGTCGCCACCGGCGTGCAGAACAAATCCGCCGCCAAGGCGCCCGCCTATCAGAAGGTCTATGCCGAAGCCTTGATCGCCGAAGCCGAAGCCGACGACCGCATCGTCGCCATCACCGCCGCGATGCCGGGTGGAACGGGGCTCGATCTCTTCGCCAAGCAATTCCCCACGCGCATGTTCGACGTCGGCATCGCCGAGCAGCACGCCGTGACGTTCGCCGCGGGGCTTGCGGCCGACGGCATGAAGCCTTTCGCCACGATCTATTCGACCTTCCTGCAGCGCGCCTACGATCAGGTGGTGCATGATGTGGCGATCCAGTCGCTGCCCGTGCGCTTCGCGATGGACCGCGCGGGGCTGGTCGGCGCCGACGGGCCGACCCATGCCGGCGCCTTCGACATCGCCTATCTCGCGACGCTTCCCAATTTCGTCATCATGGCGCCGTCCGACGAAGTGGAATTGATGCACATGGTGGCGACCGCCGCCGCTATCGACGACCGCCCCAGCGCCATCCGCTATCCGCGCGGCGAAGGCAGCGGCATCGAGCGCCCGAAGAAGGGCACGGCATTGGAGATCGGCAAGGGCCGCATCGTCCGCGAAGGCAACACCATCGCGATTCTCAGCCTCGGTACGCGGCTGCAGGAAGCGCTCGCCGCCGCCGACAAGCTCTCCGCCCATGGACTGTCGGTGACGGTCGCCGACGCGCGCTTCGCCAAGCCCCTCGACACCGCGATGATCGCCAAGCTCGCCCGCGAGCACGACGTGGTCATCACCATCGAGGAGGGCGCGGCCGGCGGTTTCGGCGCGCATGTGATGCAGTTCCTCGCCAATGACGGCGCCTTTGACAAGGGCCTCAAGATGCGGCCCATGACCTTGCCCGATCGCTTCATCGACCAGGACAGCCCGGAAAAGATGTACGAAGCCGCGGGCCTCGACGCCAAAGCCATCGTCGGCGTCGCCCTCGACGCGCTGGGCCGCGAGAAGGAAGCCCTGGCGGCGCGAGAGCGGGCGTAACCGACTATTGCACGCGACATGGTGTTATGGCCCGCGACGCGGGTCACCCAGATGACATCCGCGCCGATTTCGAAATTGAAAAATGGCCTTGCTCTCCAAAATTGTGCAGAACCCAACTGGGTGGCCGCATTCGCGGGCCATGACACATGAGGCTGGGTTGAGCAAACGCGCGGACATATTTTTGGTCGAGCACGGCTATGCCCGGTCGCGCGCCGAAGCGCAGGCCGCTATCGAAGCGGGCGCGGTGAAAGCCGATGGGCGCGCTCTCGCGAAACCCTCGCAGACACTCACCGCCGATATGCGGATCGACTACACGCCCGCGCATCCTTACGTCTCGCGCGGCGCGCTGAAGCTGATCGCGGCGCTGGACCGCTTCGCGCTTTCGCCCAAGGACCGCATCTGCCTCGACATCGGCGCCTCCACCGGCGGCTTCACCGAGGTGTTGCTGGCGCGCGGCGCGAAGAGCGTTTTCGCCATCGATGTCGGCCATGGACAGATGAACCCCAAGATCGCGTCGGACCCGCGGGTGGTTTCGCTCGAAGGCGTCAATGCGCGCGATCTTTCGCTCGTTGTGCTGGGCGAGCAGCCGCAAGCCATCGTCGTCGATGTGAGCTTCATCAGCCTGACGCTGGCGCTGCCCAAGGCGCTGGCAATGGGCGCGCGCGGTGCGTGGCTGGCCGCGCTGGTCAAGCCGCAATTCGAAGTGGGGCCTGAGAATGTCGGCAAGGGCGGGATCGTGCGCGACGAGGCGGCGCGGCAGGGTGCTCTCGATGCCATCGTAACCTTCGTGACATCGAAGAACTGGACCGTGCTCGGCACGATGGACAGCCCCATCGCGGGCGGCGACGGCAATCGCGAATTCCTTCTGGCGGCGCGCAAGCCATGAGGCCATGCATCCATTTCGGGACTTGCGGCGGCTGCGTCGATCAGAGCGACGCCAACCGCCTCGCCAAGCGCGAGGCCCTGATCCGCGCGCTTGGCGGATTGGGCGAAGTGGCGGACGTGATCGCCGTTCCGCCCGGCACGCGTAGGCGCGCGAATTTCAAGGCTGAGAAGAAGAGTGGCGGCGTGCAAATCGGCTTCCACGCCGCGCGCAGCCACGACATTGTCGGCATGCGCGAATGCCTGGTGCTGACGCCCAAACTCTTCGGTCTCGTCGCGGGTCTGCGCGCGATGATGGAGGCGCTGCTCGCGGACGGCGGCAAGGCCGATATCGACGTCACCGAGACCGACACCGGCTTCGATGTCGCGCTGCAAGGCATCCGCGCGGAGGGCACGGCGAAACGCGCCGAGATCGCGCGCTGGGCGCAGGCGCTAAAGCTCGCGCGCGTCATGGTTGGCAAAGATGTGCTGGTCGAATTCGGCGCGCCTTCCGTCACGCTCGGCCGGGCGCGAGTGCTGCTTGCGCCCGGCGCCTTCCTGCAGCCGACGCGCGAAGGCGAGGCGGCCCTCCAAGCCTATGTGCGTGACGCGGCCAAAGGGGCCAAACGCATCGCGGACCTTTTCTCCGGCTGCGGCACCTTCTCGCTGGTGCTGGCGGAGGATGCGCGCGTGCACGCCGTCGAGCGTGAGGGCGCGATGGTCGACGCGCTGGCGGCCGCCGCGCGCGCCACGCAAGGCCTCAAGCCGGTCACCACCGAAAAACGCGACCTCTTCAAGGTGCCGCTTATGGCGCGCGAGTTGGACGATTTCGACACGGTGGTGCTCGACCCGCCGCGCGCCGGCGCCGCGGCCCAGGCCGCCGAGCTCGCCAAGTCCAAGGTCAAGCGCGTGGTCTATGTATCTTGCGATCCCGTGAGCTTCGCGCGCGACGCGCGGCTGCTCGTCGGCGGCGGCTACAGAATGTCGCCCGTGACGCCGGTGGACCAGTTCCTCTGGTCGTCGCATATTGAGCTTGCCGCCAGCTTCCGCCTTGGGAAGGACGCGGCGCGGGGGAAATGATGTTCGCTTGGTTCACCGACTGGCTCTACAAGAATCTCGGCCGCACGCCGCCTGTCCGCGTGGAGGCTCCTCCGCCTGCGGACGATCCGTGGTCGCGGCAATGGCGCGTCGTGCGCAACGCGATGCTCGGACTGCTTGTCGTGGCGCTTGCTGGAGGCGGCATCTGGTATTGGCTCGCGCATCGCACCGCCACGGATTGGGCGATCATCGTCGTCTCCGGCGATTGGCATGCCCATGATGGCGGGTCCACCGAAGCCTTCGACAATGCGCGCCGCGACGTGTCGGCCGCGCTCGCCTCCATCGGTTTCCCGAAGGAGAATATCGAGCAGTTCTCCTCACGGCCCGACACCCATCCCGGCACGCAATCGGCGGAGACCGGATTGATCGGCCGCTCCATGTTCGCGCTCGCCGAGCAGCACAAGGACGGCTGCCTCTTCTACTTCACCTCGCACGGCTCGCCGCAAGGCGTGCTGCTCGGCGGCGTCATCGCCACGCCGCAGGACCTGTTGAAATTCGTCGGCGGCACCTGCGGCGACCGGCCGACGATCGTGGTCGTGTCGGCCTGCTATTCCGGCGTCTTCGTGCCGGCGGTGGCCGCGAAAAATCGCATGGTGATGACGGCCGCGCGCCCCGACCGCACGTCGTTCGGTTGCGGGCAGGACAGCAAATATCCGTATTTCGACACTTGCATGCTGGAGACGATCCACAAGGTGCACAGCTTCCCGGGCCTGGCGCTCGGCGTGCGCGATTGCGTCTCGAAGAAGGAAGACGAGACCGGCATGTCGCCGCCCTCCGAGCCGCAGATCTACATTCCCAAGGGCCTCGTGGACAAGCTGCCGCGCTGGAATTGACGCGGGCAGGGGCGCATAATCGCACCATGGCCGCCACGCAGACCCAGCGCCTCGCCTATACCGCCGCGCAGACCGCGCGCGTCGCCTTCTACGGCGCGCATTATCTCGCCGCGCGCATGCTGGCGCGGGACAATTTCACCAGGATCGCGCGGCCCGAACATCCCTTGCCGTCGGGTGCGGCGATGCTCAGAGCCATCGGCGCGCTCTTCGCCCGCGATTGGAAGAATGTGGAGGGCGGTCTCTATGACCTTCCGCTCGACCTCGGCGACGAGATCCGCCACGCGCGCAAGAGCCTGAATTATCTCTCCGACATCCCGCGCGTGGTGAAACGCCAGCGCCGTCATGGGCACGACGAAGCGAAGGCAAAGGACGCCAAGAATTCCAAATTGCCGCGCTACTATCGCCAGAACTTCCATTACCAGACCGACGGCTATTTGAGCGACCGCTCCGCGCGGCTCTACGAATTCCAGGTCGAGGCGCTGTTCGCCGGCACCGCGGATGCGATGCGTCGACAGGCCTTCGTGCCGCTCGCGCGCGAGTTCGCCAAAGACGCTGCAAATGCGCCCACGGTGCTGGATATCGGCGCGGGCACGGGCCGCTTCCTCTCCTTCGTCAAATCCGCGCGCCCCGATTGGAAGGCCGTCGCGCTCGACCTCTCCGCGCCTTATCTCGCGCGCGCCAAGAAGGCGCTGCCGGCCGATGTCCAACTCATCGAAGCCGCGGCGGAGAAGATGCCGCTCCAGGATGCGAGCGTCGACGCCGCGGTGAGCATCTATCTCTTCCACGAGCTCCCGCCCAAGGTGCGCGCCGCCGCCGCGAAGGAGATCGCGCGCGTGCTGAAGCCCGGCGGCCTCTTCGTGCTCGCCGACACGATCCAATATGGCGACGCGCCGGAATTCGAAGGCCTGATCGACGTCTTCCCCGAGCTGATGCACGAACCCTATTACGGCAGCTACGTGAAGACCGACCTCAGCAAACTTTTCGGCGCGGCGGGGCTGAAGCACGAGGGTGACGAGGTCGCCTACCTGACCAAGGTCACGACGTTCCGGAAGTAGCTCCTTCGGCGACTTTTGAGCCGGCGTTCTTCGTGCTATTGTTGATCCATGAACGCTAGCGCCAAAATCAAGCCTCCGGTCGCAAAAGTGCTCGACGATGAGTTGAGCGAAGCAGCGCTCGACAAGCGGTTGGCCGAGCGGCGCGACGAGATCGAAGCGCTGCTGGCCGAGGCGCGAGAGGCCAAGGCGCGGGGCGCTTTCTCCCCGCTTGAGCCATTGCACGCTTTCCTGAAACGCGCGCGCGCGCGCTTCAAAGCAGGTAGCTAGAGCCGCTATGCCTGCCGCAAGAGTCGCTATTTCCGATCTTGCGCGCGAAGACCTCGATCTGATTTGGGATCGTGTCGCGACTGAAGCATCGGCCGAAATAGCCGATTTCGTGATTGCGCGGCTCTATGAAACGATGTACCGCGCCGCCGAGCGCCCCAGGATTTATCGCAAGCGGACCGAATATTCCGGCCGCCCGCGCCGCGCCAACGTCTTCAGCTATGCCATCTTCTTCGAGATCGAGGCTGATGGTGGGATCTATGTTCTGCGAATCGTCCATGCGCGCCGAAACCTTCGTCGAATCCTCCATCGCCGGAAACGGCGCGCGAAAAAAAGCTAACCCACCTGTCCGCGATGCCTGAGTGCGTGATCGGCGAGCACGATGGCCATCATCGCTTCGCCGACCGGCACGGCGCGGATGCCGACGCAGGGATCGTGGCGGCCTTTGGTGACGATCTCGGTTTCGTTGCCGTCGATGTCGATGGTCTTGCGCGGCGAGAGGATCGAGGACGTCGGCTTGACGGCGAAGCGGGCGACGATGGGCTGGCCGCTGGAGATGCCGCCGAGGATTCCGCCCGCATGGTTGGAGAGGAATTCCGGCTTTCCGGGCCCGCCCTTGCGCATCTCGTCGGCGTTCTCCTCGCCGGTGAGCACGGCCGAGGCGAAGCCGTCGCCGATCTCCACGCCCTTGACTGCGTTGATGCTCATCATCGCCGACGCAAGATCGGCGTCGAGCTTGCCGTAGACCGGCGCGCCGAGCCCCGCTGGAATTCCTTCCGCTCGCACCTCGATCACCGCGCCGACGGAAGAGCCCTTCTTGCGGACGCTCTCAAGATATTCCGTCCACGGAGCGATGGCGTCCGCGTCCGGGCAGAAGAAAGGATTGTTGCCGACTTCGTTCCAATCCCAGTTGCGCGGCTCGATATCCATCAAGCCGACCTGGATCAGCGCGCCGCGGATCGTGACTTTCTTGTAGAACTGCTCCAGCACCTTGCGCGCGATGGCGCCGGCGGCCACGCGGCTCGCGGTTTCGCGCGCGCTCTGCCGTCCGCCGCCGCGATAGTCGCGCACGCCGTATTTCGCCCAATAAGTATAGTCGGCATGGCCGGGGCGGAACTTGTCGCGGATCTCCGAATAGTCCTTGGAGCGCGAGTCGACATTCTCGATCACGAGCGCGATGGGCGTGCCGGTCGTGACCTGGCTCTTCATCCGCTCGTCCTGGAACACGCCGGAGAGGATGCGCACCTGGTCGGGCTCGCGCCGCTGCGTGACGAATTTCGACGTGCCGGGGCGGCGCTTGTCGAGCCACGGCTGGATATCGGCCTCGGTGAGCGCGATGCCGGGCGGGCAGCCGTCGACCACGCAGCCCAGCGCCGGCCCATGGCTCTCGCCGAAGGTCGTCATGCGGAACATGTGGCCGAACGTGTTGGTGGACATCCTATTCGCCGAAATGCGCTTCGCCGCCGGCGGAGAGACGCACGATGCCGGTATGCATCGGCTTGTAGTCGAGAACCGCCTCGGGCGCGAGGCCCAGATAGTACGCGCGCAGCATGCGAACCGGCCCCGCATGGGAGACGATCACCGCATCGCCCGTGAGTCCTGCGAGGAAACGGCCCACCCGTTCATGGACGTCGGCCAGACTCTCGCCACCGGGATGGCGCCAATGCCAGCGGTCCGTGTAGCTGGGATCGGCCTTCATATCGCGCTCAATCTCCGCCCAGACGCGGAAGGTGTTCGCGCCGCAATCGAGCTCGGAAAGGCGATAGTCGGCGACATATTCGTCCCGCGGGAGGCCGGCCGCCTCGCGCACGATCTCCATCGTGTTGGCGGCGCGATGGAGCGGGCTGGCGAAGAAGGCGAAGCGGGCGAGATCAGGCTCGGCCTCAGCCAGCAGCACGCCATTGTCGCGCGCCTGCTCGCGGCCGCGCGCCGTCAGCGGCGTGTCGCTCCGCCCCGCCACGCGTCCCTCGACATTGTGCCGGCACTCGCCATGGCGGACGAGATAGAGGGTGAGATCGTGAAGCCGCATCAGGCTTCGGGTTTCGCCACCGAGATGTCCGGTGCGTCGACCGCCTTCATGCCGACGATGTGGTAGCCGGCATCGACATGAAGCGTTTCGCCGGTGACCGACCTGCCGAGATCGGAAAGCAGGAAGAGGCACGAATTGCCGACTTCCTCGATCGTCACGTTGCGGCGGAGCGGGGCGTTGTATTCGTTCCAGCGCTGGATGTAGCGGAAATCGCCGATGCCGCTGGCGGCGAGCGTCTTGATCGGGCCGGCCGACACGGCATTGACGCGGATGGCCTTCTTGCCGAGATCCTCGGCCATGTAGCGCATGCTCGCTTCCAGCGCCGCCTTGGCCACGCCCATCACATTGTAGTGCGGCATCACGCGCTCGGAGCCGTAATAGGTGAGCGTCAACAGCGAGCCGCCGTTCGGCATCATCTTCTCGGCGCGCTGGCAGACGGCGGTGAAGGAGTAGCAGGAAACGTTCATCGTCATCTGGAAATTGTCGGGCGTGGTGTCGATATAGCGGCCCTTCAGCTGGTCCTTGTCCGAGAAGCCGATGGAGTGGACGACGAAATCGAGCGTGCCCCACTTTTCCTTCAAGATGGCGAAGGCGCTGTCGATAGAGCCCTGCTCGGTCACGTCGCAATCGATCAAGGTGGCGTTGGGATCGAGTCTGGCGACCAGCGGCGTCACGCGCTTCTTGAACACGTCGCCCTGATAGGTGAAGGCAAGCTCCGCGCCCGCGCGGTGCAGCACCTCGGTGATGCCCCAGGCGATGGACTTGTCATTGGCCACGCCCATGATCAGGCCACGCTTGCCTTGCATTAGCCCGGTCATGCTTTGATTCTCCATCTGCCGCATTGCACTGTAACGGGCGAAACCGCCGCGCGAAACGAACGAATCTTCGGATTCGGCGCCGGGTTATGACGCGGGCGTCACCGTTCTTCAAGTTGACGCCCTCCCTCTCCATACCCATAGTTCGAACAACAAGCGAGGAGGATCCCATGGCCTATGCGGGTGCGCGCGTGTGCTGCGATGCCGACAGCCACATCATGGAAACCTTTGACTGGCTGAAGTCGCATGCCGATCCCGGCATCCGCGACCGGCTGTCCGGTCTGAAGCTGGGCGGGGCAGGGCGTCTCGCCGAGAAGGCGATCCAGAACGCGATCGACCGCGCCGGCGACCCGGACAAATCCGCGGAACTTCGCGCCAATATCATCGGCGGCGCGAAAGGCTGGGGCGCTTATGGCGCATTCGACGCCGGCGAACGCAGCGAGGCGCTCGACGCTCTCGGCTTCCGATGTCAGCTCGTGTTCCCGACCTTCTCGCCCACGCAGTTCCTGGCTGAGAACGATCCCGCGCTGAAATATGGCGGGGCGCGGGCGCACAATCGCGGCATGGGCGAATTCTGCGCGCGCGACACGCGGCTCATGGGCGTGGCCGTGGTGCCGCTGGACGATCCGGAACATGCGGTGGCGGAAATCCGCAACGCGGCAAAGTTCGGCTGCAAGGCGGTGTGGATCGCCGCCGCGCCGGCGGGCGACAGGTCGCCCGGCCACCCCGATCTCGATGTCGTATGGGCCGCGATGGTGGAGACCGCCTTGCCGTTCATGCTGCATGTCGGCCAGGCCTCGCGCGTGCTGCGCAAGGAATATGAGAATAACGGCCAGCCCAAGCCTTCGGATTGGCTGGGCGGCGGCGAGAATCTGCGCGTCATGGATTACATGGTGATGAGCATGGCGCCGCAGATGTTCCTTTCCGCCATGGTGTTCCACGGCGTGTTCTCGCGCTTCCCCCAATTGCGCGGTGGCGTGATCGAATTGGGTGGAGGCTGGGTGCCGGATTTCCTGCGCCGGCTCGACAACGGCCAGAAGATGTTCCGCAAATCCGATCCCGGCGTCGCCGCGCTGGAATGTCCGGCGTCCGAGGTCCTGCGTGCGCACGTGAAGTTCACGCCGTTCCCCGGCGAGGATATCGGCCGCATGATCCGCGACGCAGGCGAGGACCTGTTCCTTTTCTCGTCGGACTATCCCCATCCCGAAGGCGGCAAGGACCCGATCCGCAAATTCGAGGACACGATGGAAGGGATCTCCGACGCCGCCAAGGAACGCTTCTATCGCCGCAATTTCGAGGAGATGATGGGCTTCGCCGCCTGACCCACCGGAAAGCAGGGAACCGGAAGGCCGTTCAACGGCTTATACCTTTGCCGTCCGCATGGCGCGGGCGCGTCGAAGGTGTCCCATGCGTATCGCACAAATCGCCCCGCTTGCCGAAGCCGTGCCGCCGATCCTCTATGGCGGCACCGAGCGCGTGGTCTCCTGGCTGACCGAGGAATTGGTCGCGCAGGGTCATGATGTCACGCTCTTCGCAAGCGGCGATTCGGTCACGGGCGCCGATCTCGTCCCCATCGTGAAGCAGGCTTTGCGGCTGGACGGCACGGTGAAGGACACGATGCCCTACCACGTCACCATGCTCGACAAGGTGTTCCAGCGCGCCGCGGAATTCGACGTGCTGCACTTTCACATCGACATCCTGCACTACCCTCTGTTCCGCGGCTTGAGCGACCGGATGGTGACGACCTTGCACGGCCGCCTCGACCTGCCGGACCTGTGGCCTTTCTATATGAATTTCCCCGAGATGCCGCTGGTCTCGATCTCGGACAATCAGCGCAAGCCCATGCCGCCGGTGAATTGGGTCAATACGATCTATCACGGACTTCCGGCCGGCCTGCATCGCCCGAACTACAATCCGGAAGGCTATTTCGCCTTCTTGGGCCGCGTCTCGCCGGAGAAGGGCCCCGAGCATGCCATCGAGATCGCCAAGCGCACCGGCACGACGCTCAAGATCGCGGCCAAGGTCGACAATGCGGACAAGGTCTATTTCGAGGAGCGGGTGAAGCCGCTGCTCGATCATCCTCTGATCGAATTCATCGGCGAGATCGACGAAACGCAGAAGACCGACTTCCTCGGCAACGCCAAGGCGCTGCTGTTCCCGATCAATTGGCCGGAGCCGTTCGGCCTGGTCATGATCGAGGCGATGGCCTGCGCCACGCCGGTCGTCGCCTATCGCCATGGTTCGGTCCCGGAGGTGCTGGACAACGGCGTGACCGGCTATGTGGTGAACGATCTCGAGGAAGCGGTGACGGCGGCCGGTTGGGTCGGCTCGCTCGACCGTAGGCGCATCCGCCATGTCTTCGACACGCGCTTCACGGCGGAACGCATGGCCCAGAACTATGTCGCCACCTATGAGCGCTTGATCCGGGGCGCGAACGGCGCTTCAAAGGCGGCGTAACCTGCTGAAGGTTGGCGCGTGAACGAGTTGGCGCAAGCGGTCGCGGCCCTGGAGCCGGTCGAGAACGTCCCGGAATTCTACATTCCCGCGACGGAATCGATCTCGGTCGCGTGGCCGCGCATCCTCAAGCACAATGACAGTTTCGCGATGTTCGACCATCACGGCGACGTCGTGAACGCGGCCGACAATCCAGCCGGCCTGTTCCACGACGACACGCGCCATCTCTCCGGCTTCTATATCCTGGTCGACGGCCACCGCCCATTGCTGCTCTCGTCCACCGTGCATGACGACAATGCCGTGTTGACGGCCGACCTCGCCAATCCGGACATCTATCGCGACACCGAACTCGTGCTGTCGCGCGAGACCCTGCATCTCATCCGCACCAAGTTCCTGTGGGAGAATGCCTGCCACGAGCGCATCTCGGTGCAGAATTTCGACCTCAAGGCGCATCAGTCGAGCATGGTGGTGCGCTTCGATGCCGATTTCGCCGATCTCTTCGAGGCGCGCGGCATCAAGCGCGAGAAGCGCGGCATCCGCGTCGTGTCGAAGGAGGATGAGGCGACCATCCTGTTCAAATATGACGGGCTCGACAGCGTCACCCGCTACACCCGCGTCCATTTCGATCCGGCTCCCGACCGGCTGGACAATCACCAGGCGGTCTATGATGCGAACCTCGCGCCGGGCGAGCGCAAATCGGCTTTCATCACCATCAGTTTCGGCACCGATCTGCTGGACCAGGACGACGTGCCGAGCTTCGGCTCCGCCATGCGCGCCTCGCATCGCGCGCTGCACAAACGCGCCGGGGAAGCCTCCGCGATCAGTTCGTCGAACCAGGTGCTGAACCAGGTCCTGTGCCGCTCCATCGCCGACATCACCATGCTGGTGACCGAGACCAAGCAGGGGCCGTATCCTTATGCCGGCATCCCGTGGTTCTCCACCGCCTTCGGGCGCGACGGCATCATCACCGCGCTGGAGACGCTGTGGCTCGATCCCAATATCGCGCGCGGCGTGCTCAAATATCTCGCCGCCACCCAGGCGACCAAGCTCGACGCCCGTTCCGACGCCGAGCCCGGCAAGATCCTGCACGAGACGCGGCACGGCGAGATGGCGCGCACGGGCGAGGTGCCGTTCGGTCTCTACTATGGCAGCGTCGACGCCACGCCGCTCTTCGTGCTGCTCGCGGGGCGCTATTTCGAGCGCACCGGCGACATCGAGACCTTGCGCGGCATCTGGCCCAACATTGCCGCCGCGCTGAACTGGATCGATGAATATGGCGACGCCGACCGTGACGGCTTCGTCGAATATCAGCGAAAGAGCGCCAACGGCCTCGGCAACCAGGGCTGGAAGGATTCCAACGACTCGATCATGCATGCCGACGGTACGCTCGCCAAGGGCCCGATCGCGCTCTGCGAAGTGCAAGGCTATGTCTATTCCGCCAAGAAGGCGGGGGCCGATATCGGCCACGCGCTGGGCAAAGCGGATGCGCAGAAGCTGGAGCGCGAAGCGGAATCCCTGCGCAAGGCATTCGAGGAAAAATTCTGGATCGAGGATCTCGGCACCTATGCGCTGGCGCTGGATGGCGAGAAGAAGCCTTGCGCCGTCCTCGCCTCCAATGCCGGCCACGCGCTGTTCTCCGGCATAGCGGCGCCCGAGCGCGCCAGGCGCGTCGCCGACGCGCTGATGAGCCGCGATGCGTTCTCCGGCTGGGGCGTGCGCACGCTCGCCTGCGGGCAGGTACGTTACAATCCGATGTCCTATCACAACGGCTCCGTCTGGCCGCACGACAACGCGATGATCGCGCTGGGCATGGCGCGCTACGGCTTGCGCGTGCCGGCGCAGGCGATCTTCACCGCGTTGTTCGACGCCGTGCGCTACATGGAATTGTTGCGCCTGCCGGAATTGTTCTGCGGCTTCCCGCGCCGCGGCTCCGCGCCAACGCTCTATCCCGTGGCCTGCTCGCCGCAGGCCTGGGCGAGCGCCGCGCCCTTCGCCTTCCTGCAGGCCTGCCTCGGCCTCACCTGCGACTACGCGCGCAACGAATTCCGCTTCGAGCGCCCGAGCCTGCCGAAATTCATCGACGACATCTGCATCCGCCGCCTCAAGCTCGGCCAGAGCCAGGTCGACGTCCAGCTCCACCGCCACGGCGACGAAGTCGGCCTCAATGTTCTCTCCCGCAAGGGCGACGCCAGGGTCGTGGTGTGGAACTAGTTTTCCGCTCCGCACGCGCGGCGGGCTGGCATTGCGCAAGTCTTGGATTGACCCTCGCGCCCTGCGCCCCGACACTCGCGCGGGCTTTGTGGGGTGTGCGATGCGCTGGGTTTATCGCGGGTTGATTGCGTTCGTCGTGCTCGTCGTGCTGGCTATCGGCTACCGCGCTTGGCGCCAGCATGAGAACGAAGTGGCGCTCGCGATAGACACGCCGAACGGCGTCGAAGAAGCATCGTTCCTTGGCATCGGCGGCATCGATCAATGGGTGCAGATTCGCGGCGAGAACCGCGACAATCCCGTGATCCTGTTCGTGCATGGCGGGCCGGGCAGTTCGGAGACGCCGCTGTCGTCCCTGTTCCGGCCCTGGGAAAAATATTTCACCGTCGTGATGTGGGACCAGCGCTGCGCCGGCAAGACCTTCGCGCGCAACGGCGCGGAGAGCTGCAAGGCGCTGAGCATCGCGGGCGCCGCGCATGACGGCGAAGTGCTCGCAAGCTACCTTCGCCGCCGTCTCCGCACGGACAAGATCGCCGTGCTCGGCCATTCCTGGGGCACGATGGTGGGCCTGCGCATGGTGAAGGACAGGCCGGACCTGTTCCGCGCCTATGTCGGTACGGGCCAGGTCGTCTCGATCGCGCAGAAGGAAACGGAGATCTACGCCCGCACCATGGCGCGATTGCGCGCGGCGCGTGACGAGGCGGGGATCGCCGCGCTTCGGAAGGCGGGACCGCCGCCCTACAGGAGCTTCCGCGCGTTGATGGTGGAGCGCGGCCTGTCCGCGCGGACCGATATCCCGTCCGAGCGCGATCTCATGACCGACATGATACCGGTCGGCGCTTTCGCGCCGGGATGGTCGCCGTGGGACGTCTATGAATTCTTCCAGGCGTCCGGCTATGCGGAAGCGGCGACCTTCGACGCCGACGCCTCCTACGATGCGCGCGCGCTCGGTCCCAAATTCGCGATGCCCATCTTCATCGTCGAGGGCGCCGCGGACAACATCACGCCGGCCGATCTGGCGAAGCCCTATCTCGATTCGCTCGACGCGCCGCACAAGGAATTCATCGTCATTCCTGGCGCGGGTCACTCCGCCGTGCTGACGAAACCGGATGCGTTCCTGGAAATCCTGCGGACACGGGTGCGACCCATACTGCGCTAATTCCCGTACTGCGCTAATTGATGGGCCGCGCCAGTTGACGTGGGCGCGCCTTCGCGGCCAACTGGGGCCGACCGCTATCAGGAAGACATCCATGGACAAGCAGACATCCGCCAACGGCTTCTCCGCCGAGAAACTCGCCGCCGTGCCGGCCATGCTGCAGGGCGTCGTCGATGGCGGCGATCTCTCCGGCGTGGTGACGCTGGTCTGGCGCAAGGGCGAGGACGTGCAGGTCAACGCCATCGGCAAGCGCGATATCGAGGCGGGCAAGCCGATGACGCGCGATACGCTGTTCCGCATCGCCTCCATGACGAAGCCGGTCACCAGCGTGGCGGCGATGATGCTGGTGGAGGAGGGCAAGATCGCGCTCTCCGACCCGATCACGAAGTGGCTGCCGGAATTCGCGAACATGAAGGTGCTGAAGGATCCAAGAGGGCCGCTGGAGGACACCTATCCGTCTCCGCGCGCGATTACCGTCGAGGACCTGATGACGCATCGCTCAGGCCTCGCTTACGCCTTCAGCTCGTCCGTCGCTCTCGGCAAGGCGCATGAAGAGGTGCTCGGCCCGCCGCTGGACAATCCCAAGACGCCCGATCAATGGCTCGCGGCGCTGGCGACCCTGCCGCTCACCTTCGAGCCCGGTAAGCAATTGCATTACAGCCATTCGACCGAAGTGCTGGGCTTCCTCATCGGCCGCGTTGCCGGCAAGCCCTATCGCGATTTCCTCTATGAGCGCATCCTGTCGCCGCTCGGCATGAAGGATACGGATTTCTATGTGCCGAAAGAGAAGCGTGACCGCGCTGCGGTGGTCTATCAGCAGGACCAGGCGAGCGGAAAGCTCACGCCCGTGCCGTTTCCGGACTATGACGCGCCGCCGGCCTATGCCGCGGGCGGCGGCGGATTGATCTCCACGCTGGACGACTATCTCCGCTTCGCCCGCATGATGCTCAACGGCGGCGAACTCGACGGCAAACGCTATCTCAAACGCGAGACCGTAACGGAGATGAGCTCCAACCGCCTCACACCCGAGCAGCGCGCGATCCCGTTCCTCGGCATGCCGCTCTGGGCGGGCATGGGCTTCGGCCTCGGCGTCTCGGTCGTGATCGAGCCCGACAAGCACGAATGGATGGGCGCCGCGAGCAAAGGCAGCTTCGGCTGGCCGGGCGCCTTCGGCACCTGGTGGCAGGCCGATCCCGAGCAGGACATGATCCTGATCTTCCTGATCCAGAACTACACCCCGCTGACGCCCGACATGGCGGGGCAGGCCGTCACCGGCGCCCGCATGGGCGCACGCATCGCCTGCCCGATGTTCCAGAAGATCGTGTACGGGGCGCTGGAGGCGTGATTGCCAGGAATGCTAGCATGTGATAGCATCTGGTATGGCTCAGCTTCTCGTTCGCGATATCCCGGAAGAAACGGTTGTGGCGCTGAAGACGCGCGCGAAGAAGAATGGCCGCAGCGCCGAGGCGGAACACCGCGCCATCCTCCAGGACGCGCTCAAGCCTGCTGGCGACGACAAATGGAAAGAAATCGATCGTCTGCGCAATGAATTGGCTGAGAGCGGTCGTACATTCTCCGACTCCACGGAGTTCATCCGGCACGACCGCGACACCAGATGATCGTCATCGATACGTCGGTTATCGTGAAATTCGTCATACCGGAAGTCCGCAGCGATGCCGCCGCCAGGCTGCGCGGCAATGTGTTGGCCGCGCCCGCGATATGGCAGGCCGAAGTGGGCAACGCCTTTTGGCGGAAAATTCAGACCAAGCAGTTCGACGAAAAGCGCGCGCTGCCGCTTCTGCGGGCGCTCTTTAACGGCATCGTCGCCACGATCGGCACCGATGAAGACAATGTCCGCGAAGCGTTGAAAATTGCCGCCGCGCTGGAGCACCCGATCTACGATTGCTTCTTTTTGGAAGCGGCTGTCCGCGAAAATACGTTTGTCGTGACCGACGACAATCGTTTTGGGGAAGTGGTCCGGCGAAACAAGAAGTGGACGTCACATCTTCGGCTGCTATCAGAGTTTTGAGACGGCTTACTTCAACTTCGCCCGCGGGTCGTATTCCGTCTTCCAGCCTTCCGCGAATTTCGTCAACTCCGCGTCCGGCTTCTCCGGCAGGGTGACGACGAGTTTCACGTAGAGGTCGCCGGATGCGCCGCCCGCCGTGATGCCTTTGCCCTTCAGCCGCATCACCGTGCCGGAGTTCGAGCCCGGGGGCAGGGTGAGAGTCACCGCTCCCGTCAGCGTCGGCACATTCACCTTGCCGCCCAGCACCGCTTCCTTCAGCGTCACGGGCAGGTCCAAGCGCAGGTCGTTGCCGTCGCGGGTGTAGAACGGATGCGGCGCGACCGCGATGTTGAGCATCACGTCGCCGGGCGGACCGCCATTGCCGCCGGGACCGCCCTGGCCCTTGAGGCGGATCTGCTGGCCGTCCTTCAGCCCCGCGGGGATGCGCACATCGATGTCGCGGCCCTCGGGCAAGAGGATGCGCCGCGTGCCGCCGCGCGCGGCTTCCTCGAAGCTCACCGTCAGCGCGATCTCGTAGCTCTCTCCCCGGCGCGGCTGGTTGCGCCGCCCGCGTCCGCCGAAGCCGCTGAACAATTCGGAGAAGATGTCGCCCTCGGCGGTCTCGCCGCCCTCCGGCCCGCCCCACGAGAAATGGAAATCGCGCGCGCCGGGGCCGCCTTCGGCGCCATGGCCGCGCGGATCGAAGCCGCGGGGATTGCCGTTGGCGTCGATCTCGCCGCGGTCGAACTTGGCGCGCTTCTCCTTATCGCCCACGATCTCATAGGCGGAGTTGATCTCCTGGAAACGCTGCTTGGACTTCTCGTCGCCCTTGGAGGTGTCGGGATGATGCTTCTTGGCAAGCGTGCGGAAGGCCTTCTTGATCTCGGCCTCGCTGGCGCTCTTGGACACACCCAGGACTTCGTACGGATCGCGCATGGTTTCTCCGGCCGCCAAGCTGCGAGTCGCGGCCCGGTCCCCAATATAGAGATTGTCGCGCCCGGATTAAGGCCCGGACCAGGAGCAGTGTGCTAGGGTTCCGGCGGGCGGAAAAGGGCAGGTGGATGGTCTTGTTCTGGCGCGGCTGGGGGCTTGGCGTCTTCCTGCTGTTCGTGTTCTGGATGTTCGCCCTGATCGGCTTCGCGGTGGTGGCACAACCCTACCAGCCCGACCGGACAAAGGCCGGCCTGGATGTGCAGTGGCTGTTCGCGCTCCTGTTCCTGCTGCACGCGGCGAGCATCGCGGCGCTCGCGCTCTACCGCCGCCGCACCGGCGCCCGCCGCGACGCGGACGAGTTCATGTTCCTGCGCCTCGCCGTCTGGCCTTGGATCCTGCTCGTGCCGGCGGCTCTCTTGGCGGGCGCGTCCGCGCTGGGCTATCCGCTGTTCGGCCGCTAGGGCGCGCGATGGCGGACGGACCGGTTCAGCAAAGCGGCCTGCGCTCGCCAATCCTGTGGGGCGTCATCCTCATCGGTTTCGGCTTCGGCACGACCGCGCTCGACTGGTACCGCGTGCGCCAC
Source organism: Rhizomicrobium sp. (assembly GCA_036491175.1). GTDB lineage: Bacteria > Pseudomonadota > Alphaproteobacteria > Micropepsales > Micropepsaceae > Rhizomicrobium. The sequence continues at coordinate 24,602 of DASXCJ010000067.1, read as the reverse complement.
GGCGGCGAGCCCACGCCCTTCGCGGAATTCGTCACGCCTTTTCTGGGCTTCATCGGCGTGGCCACGCTCGTCGCCCCAGATCCCGAACACATCATCGGCGCGCAGGAACAGCGCCCCGGCTTCGTCTGGCAGGCTCGCCGCCGCGCCGCGCAAATCATCCTGGCGCTCGGCGTTCTCGCGAGCTTCGCCGATTTCGCGGCGATCCATGGCTGGCTGCGATAGAGATCGCGGTGGCGATCGCCGGGGATTTTTTCTAAGGCTCTCGCGTCACCGGGACCGAGGGCTGCAACCCGGGCTGGGCTTCCAGCTTGGGCGGCTTCTCGCCCTTGAGCACGGCCAGTCGGACCTTGGCATCCATCACCCCGCGCGCGGCCGCCTTCTCGTAGAGCTTGCGCGCGCTGGCGAGATTCTTGTCCACGCCGTTGCCGTCCTCGAACAGCTTGCCGAGCTCGTATTGGGCCAACGGATGGTTGGCCTCGGCCGCCGCGGCGAACCACTGCGCGGCGTGCTTGGGATCGGGGTCGCCCGCTTCGCCATGGAGCAGCATCATGGCGAGATCATATTGCGCCGTGGGCAGGCCGGCGGCGGCGACGTAGCGGTAGAGCGAGAGCGCGGCTTCAGGGTCCTTGTCTGTCCCCAGGCCCTTGCGCTGCATCAACGCGACATTGCGCATGGCGGCCAGGTCGCCATGCTTGGCGAGCTTGGAGAAGCCCTTGAACGCGGCCTCGTAATTGCCGGCGTCGAAATTCGCCGCGGCCTTGTCGAACTTCGCCTGATTGCCGGGAACCACGACATCCGCAGGCGCTGGCGCAGGCGCTGACCCAGCGGTTGAATCCGCAGCCGCGACCGAGACGCAGATACACAACAGGAAAACCAGGAAGCGCATGGCGCGTTCAGTATAGCCGAGCGGCACTTCGAGGTGATAGAGCGGGCTTATGAGCGACATCGGCGCCCCCATCGACGACGGCGGCATCACGCCACGGCAGGATCCCCTCGCACTCTTCCGCGCTTGGATGGAAGAGGCCAAGAAGGCCGAGCCCAACGAGGCCAACGCCATGGCCATCGCCAGCGTGGACGAAGCCGGTCACCCCAATGTCCGCATGGTCTTGCTCAAGGACGCGACGGCGAAGGGCTTCGTATTCTACACCAACCTGGAAAGCGCCAAGGGCCGCGAACTCTTGGGCCAGAAGCACGCCGCCCTGGTGCTGCATTGGAAGACCATCCGCCGCCAGGTTCGCGTGCGCGGGCCGGTGGCGCAGGTGAGCGACGAGGAGGCCGACGCCTATTTCGCCACCCGCCCCAAGGACAGCCAGATCGGCGCCTGGTCGAGCCCGCAGTCGCGCCCGATGGAGGGCCGCTGGGAATTCGAGAAGACCATCGCCAGGAACGCGGCGAAATACGCGCTCACCAAAGTGCCGCGTCCGCCATACTGGTCCGGCTTCCGCGTGACGCCGCTGGAGATCGAGTTCTGGCGCGACCGCCCGTTCCGCCTCCATGACCGGCTGGTCTATCGCCGCGATACGGCCGACGCGCCGTGGCGCACCGAGAGGCTCTATCCCTGATGCCCGAGGCGCGCGCGGGCCGGCCCGACGTCACACCGCAAGACGCGACCCTGATGAAGCGCGCGGCCTATGCCTCGCTCGGCATCTCCATCGTGCTGGTGGCGATCAAGACCTTCGCCTATCTGCTGGCGGGCTCGGTGGCGGTGCTGGCCTCGCTCGCCGATTCCGCGCTCGACCTCTTCACCTCCACGCTCAATCTCGTGGCGATCTATTCCGCGCTTACCCCTGCCGATGAAGATCACCGCTTCGGCCACGGCAAGGCGGAGCCCTTGGCGGGGCTCGCGCAATTCGCCTTCATCGCGGGCTCGGCTGTGTTCATCGCCGTGCAGGCCATCGGCCGCTTCATCCGCCCCGCGCCGGTGGAGCACGGCGGCGTGGCGCTGATCGTGATGGTGATCTCGCTCTTCGGCGCCGTCGCCATCGTCACCTATCAACGCTATGTCGCGGCCAAGACCGGCTCGCTCGCCATCGGCGCTGACAAGGTCCACTACACCGGCGACGTCGTGACGGTGGGCGGCGTGATCCTCGCCATCGTGCTCGCCACGCGCTTCCACTGGCAGCTCGCCGATCCGATCATCGCGCTGTTCGTGGCCGCGGCCCTGGTCTGGGCCGCGCTCAGCGTATTCCGCCCGGCCTACGAGCAGCTCATGGACCGCGAGCTTGCCGACGACGACCGCGAGCGCATCATCCGCATCGTTCGCGCCCATCCCGAGGTGAAGGATTTGCACGAGCTGCGCACCCGCGCCGCCGGCGTGCATACTTTCATCCAGATGCATATCGAGCTCGACCCGCAGATGAGCCTCGTCCGCGCCACGCAAGTCAGCGACGAGGTCGAGAAGAGCCTCTGCGCGGCGTTCCCCAACGCCGAGGTGATCATCCACCAGGACCCGGCGCCATAGAATTGCCCGAATGCCGCCCGAGCGTGGCGCGCGGGGGAACGATCATGCGCTGGCTTCTGGCAATCACGATCCTGGTGGGGCAAGTGGTTCCCGCCTCGGCCGCCGACCTTTACGCGGAACGGCTGGACCTCCACCAGAATTGCTACATGGAGCGCAATCCGCAGTCGCTTGTGCGCGGCCGGGAGGTGCATTTCTCCGAGGTCGCGGTCAAAATCTGCGAGAGCGACAACGGCGCGCCGATCTACGCCTGGTCCTATGACGCGCCGTTCCACACCAGCCTTGGCCTCTGCGCCGCGCGCGTCACGCCCTTCATCGTCAAGCGCGACAAGGCCGGTGCGCTCTATCATCCGGTGAACGATCCGGCCAATGAGTGGATCGAGCCCGGGGTCGCGTTGCTGCGGACGGGCAGCGCCACATGCCCGCCGGCCGACGACGGCGCCTATATCGATGCGAACGGCGTGCCGGACGGCGAATTCCTGGAGCTTCTGTCGCTTTGGGACGCGATCCGCGCCGACCCGCGCCTGCTCGACGGTCTCGCGGCGGGGGTTGCGGCGCGCGATCGTTCGGAGCTGACGCGTGTGCATCGGGCGCTGGCCGATCCGCAATTCCCACTCAGAGTCACCGCCATCGCCGCCGAACGTCAGGACAGGGAATGGCAAAGCGGCGAGCCGGGCCGGCGCGCGACCGTGATCGAGATGGTGCTGCGGGATGAAAGCCGGGGCGGATGGTACGAACTGGATTTCGATCGCGGCGCCGCGGGCTGGGCCATTGTCCGCGTGAACGACGTGGAGCTCTGACGGCGGCGAAAAGGGGACCGCGCCCGCGAAAAATCGTCTACACTCTTGCGATGGCCGAGATACCACGCCCTTCCAGCGAGCCTCCGCGCACGCTGATCCTGACCGGCGCCAGCCGCGGCATCGGGCATGCGACGGTGAAGCGGTTCTCCAGCGCGGGCTGGCGCGTGATCACCTGTTCGCGCCACGCTTTTCCGGAGAACTGCCCCTGGGCCGCGGGGCCGGAGGACCATATCCAGGTCGACCTCGGCAGCCGCGACGACACGATGCGCGCCGTGGCCGAGATGCGCGAGCGCCTGGCGCCGAACGGCGGCCGCCTCGACGCGCTGGTCAACAATGCCGGCATCAGCCCCAAGGGCAACAACGGCACACGCCTCTCCGTTTTGAATTCGAGCGTCGACGTCTGGCGCCAGGTCTTCGAGGTGAATTTCTTCGCCACCATCTGGCTCGCGACAGGCCTGATCGAGGAGCTCCAGCGCGCCCAAGGCGCCGTGGTGAACGTCACGAGCATCGCAGGCTCCCGCGTCCACCCCTTCGCCGGCTCCGCCTATTCGACGAGCAAGGCCGCGCTCGCCTCCCTCACCCGCGAAATGGCCGCCGACTTCGGCCCCTTGGGCGTAAGGGTCAACGCCATCGCCCCCGGCGAAATCGACACCGCGATCCTGTCGCCCGGGACGGAGAAGATGGTCGAACACTTGCCCCTGCGGAGGCTGGGGTTGCCGGAAGAGGTGGCCAAGGCGATCTACTATCTGTGCACGGAACAATCGAGTTACGTGACGGGGGCCGAGCTGCACATCAACGGGGGGCAACATGTCTAGCGCTTCCGATGAAATGCGCTCAGATTTTATGAACGGCATTAAGCTTGCGACATTAGGCAATTGGCTGGACCAGGACGAAGCTTGGAGGCCATGGAGAAAATTTTCGCCTGAGCTAATGGGTTATGTACCGGATACAGCCGAAAGCTGGTTGGAGGATGTGCACACCTACTCCGTTTCTGCGAAAGTACCAACCAAAATACGGAAATTATACGAGGTCGCGCGGAATGCGATCATATATGGGTTCTTCTGCTATTCCTTGCTGACTTTGGGCGTCGAGCAACTGCTTCGCGTGCTCGAAGCATCCGTACGTATTAAAGCCGCCGACTTGGGATGTAAGCCCAAACCGATGCCTAATGGACATTCTGATGAAGTCGCATCATACGGCAAGTCAATTCAGTTTCTTATAGAAAAAGGTTTGATATCGATAGCGGAAGCGAACTCCTGGGACGCAGCGAGGAATCTCAGAAATTATGCGTCTCATCCAAAGATGCAGACGATTCTTTTACCAAGCCATGCGCTGGGCCAGTTGCGGTTGACCGCTCAACGTATAAATGCGCTCTATGAGGGGAGTGAATGAGTCATCCCGCCTCCTGCGCGTGCACCCACGTCCGTTTCCGACTGACGTCCGCGCCCATGTTCGTCCATTGCTGCCACTGCACGGACTGTCAGCGGCAGACGGGGTCGGCGTTTGTGATCAATGCGATCATCGAGGCGGATCGGGTGATTGTCGACGGTGGGAAAACCGAGGCGACCGCTATGCCGACGGACTCTGGCAAGCCGCATGTCGTGTCTCGGTGTCCCAAGTGCAAGACGGCGTTGTGGTCTATCTATGGTGGGCGGGAGCAGGTGCGGTTTGTGCGGGTGGGGACGTTGGATGCGCCGTCGGCGCTCGCGCCCGATGTGCATATCTTCACGCGGTCGAAGCTGCCTTGGGTGGCGCTGCCCGAAGGTGTTCCGGCTTTCGCGGAGTACTACGACATGAAGGCGTTGTGGCCGGCGGAGTCTTGGGCGCGGCGCAAGGCGGCGTTGGCGGGTGGGGAAAGCGGCGGCGGCTGATAGGGCGCTGCATCGCCATGTTTGTGTCATGGCCCCGCGGCTGCGGGCCATCCAGGTGACGCGGCTGAGATTGTGCAGAACCAAACTGGGGTGGGCCGCAGTCGCGGGCCATGACAACGAGTTTGTTTTGCGGGCGATCCGACGTGTTATTTTCCGCCCGCCTCTTTTTTTTTCCCCACCCCCAGCGCCTCGCGCCATACCCGCGCCGGGATTTCCTCGACCGCGCCTTCTCCAAGCTGTCCGAGATGGAACGGGCCGAATTGCACGCGGATCAATCGCGCCACGCGCAGCCCCAGCGACTCCATCAGGCGTTTGACCTCGCGGTTCTTGCCTTCCTGGATGCTGACGTTGGCCCAGGCGTACATGCCCTTGGCGCGTTCGAGTTCGGCTTGGACGGGGCCGTAGCGGACGCCGTCGATGGTGCGGCCGTTGGCGAGCGTGTCGAAATCGGCCTGAGTGACCTTGCCGAAGAGGCGGGCGCGGTATTTGCGCGTCCAGCCCGCCGCGGGGAGTTCGAGCTTGCGGGCGAGCGCGCCGTCATTGGTCAAGAGCAGCAGGCCTTCGGAATTCACGTCGAGCCGGCCGACGGAGACGACGCGCGGCAGATGGCGGGGCAGGGCGGCGAACACCGTGGGGCGGTCTTTCTCGTCGCGATGCGTGGTCACGAGGCCGGCGGGCTTGTGATAGCGCCACAGCCGCGCGGCCTCGGGCTCGGCAAGCGGCTTGCCGTCCACCGTTACGACCTGAAGCGCGGTCGCGCGCGTGCCCTGCTCGGTCACCACCGTGCCGTCGAGCGTCACGCGGCCCTCGGCGATCAGCTTTTCCGCATCGCGCCGCGAGCAGATGCCGGCCCGCGCGATCAGCTTCGTGATCCGTTCGCCCTCAAGAGGTGATTCGGTGTTCTCTGCCATTCCCTATATTACTTCGTCATTGCCCGGCTTGTCCGGCAACCGATTTTAAGAGAATTGGTCGCCCGCATGAAGCGGGCGATGACGACAGGGAAGGCTGAATTTTGTCGGACGACGAAGCCATGGCGCTCGCGCTCGCCGAAGCGAAGGCGGCGGGGGCGCGCGGCGAGGTGCCGGTGGGCGCCGCGCTGCTGGGCGCGGACGGCGCGGTGCTGGCGTGCGCGGGCAACCGTATCGTCGAGCTCCACGATCCGACGGCCCATGCCGAGATGCTGGCCTTGCGCGCGGGCGCGGCCGCGCTCGGGAATGAACGCTTGGGCGGCACGTCGCTGTTCGTGTCGCTGGAGCCCTGCGCCATGTGCGCGGGCGCGATCAGCCTGGCGCGCGTGGCGCGATTGGTGTTCGCGGCGGAGGACCCGAAAGGCGGCGCGGTGCTGCATGGCGCGCGCGTGTTCGAGCAGCCGACCTGCCATCACCGGCCCGCGGTCGCCCGCGCCGGCGATCAGGCGGAAGCGGGTGAAATCTTGCGCGCATTCTTCCGGGCGCGGCGCTAAGGCGCTCGCCATAGATGACAGCGGGGTTACTTCAAAGAACTCTGCTCCAACCCATTCGCGCCGATCTTCACCACCAGCCCGTCGTGCCCGAGCACGACGCCGTCGGGCCGCACATCCGACACGCCGCGCAGGAAGGCGCGCTCGGCGATGGCGTCGGGCAGCACAGGCAACAGATGGGTGTAGACGAGGAGCCTGGCATGCGCCGCGTTGGCGATGCGCGCGGCCTCCACGGGGCTGGTGTGATAGCCGGGAATGTCGTGCATGATCTTCGCGGCGCGCAAGCGGCCGCCCGCGCGCGCGGCATCGCCGAGGATGCCGACAAGCTCGGGGTTCAGCGCCTCATGCACCAGAACGTCCGTACCGGACGCGGCATGGGCGAGGTTCTCGCTCGCGATGGTGTCGCCGCTCACCGTCACGCTGTGGCCGTTGTAGTCGAAGCGGTAGCCATAGGCCGGCTTCACCGGGCCGTGATCGACGAGGATGGCGGTGGCCTTCACGCCGTTCTCCGTAACGGACGTTCCAGGCTGCAGCACGACGGCGACAAGCTTCGACGCCGAAGGCGGCAGGAAATCGGCGCCGTGATGCTTGGTGCGGTAGGAGTCGTCCAGCGCATAGGCCTCGTTGAACCCGGCGACGACACGCTCGATGCCCGGCGGGCCATAGACCTTCAGCGGCGTGCGCCGCCCGGCGACCCAGGTCTGCAACTGGATTTCGCCCAGCTCGCCGATATGGTCGGAATGCAGATGGGTGATGAAAACGCCGGAGATCCTATCCAGCTTCACGCGCCAGAGCATCAGGTTACGCACGGAGTCGATGCCGGTGTCGACGACATAGTAGGAATTCTCCGCGGCGATGAGCGTCGACGGCCCCGCGCGCGTGGTGTCGGGCAGCGGCGATCCGGTGCCGACCAGCAGCACGGACAAGTCGCCCGGCCCCGCGAGATTGGCGTCCGGCGCGCTCATCGCGCGCGTCGCCGCCTTGCGATAGAGCCAGACGTCGACACCGGCATCGCGCGTGGCGATCCAGCCGGCGGCCACCAGCACCACGACGAGCGCGGCGGCGATCAGGGCGATGCGTTTCATCGTGTCTGCAAGCCTTTCTGTTTCAGGCGCCACAGCAGCGCATCGACGCGGTCCTGGCCGAAGAAGGGTTCGCCTTCGAACGCCATGGTCGGAACGCCCCAATGCCCCGCCGCTTCATGGGCGCCCTGGTTGTCCTGGATGATGGCTTCGTATTTGTCCGGATCATTGGTGACTTTCGCGTCGAGCGCGGCAAGGTCGAGCCCGGCGCGTTCGGCGGCTTTCGCGAGATGATCGCCTTCGTGCCAATTGTCGATCGCGCCGGACCAGATCACGCGGCTCGCCTCATCGAGGAAGGCGAGGCCGTGGCCCGCTTCCGCCGCCGCGCAACCGAGTCGCGTCAGGCGGTGGATATAGGGCTGGCCCGGCAACGCGTGGCGCGTCGCGGGATCGACCTTCACCGGATCGGGGCGCGGCCAGCGATAGGGCAGGTCCAGCATCTGCGACAGCCGATAGGTGTCGCGCATCAGATATGAGATCCACAGCGGATGCACGCGATCGAAGAACTCAGCCGTGCGCACCGCCAGCGGATAGACCGGGCGCACGTTCACCGCGAGGTCGTATCGCCGCTCCATCTCCACCAGGCGCGGCGTCGCGAGATAGGAATAGGGGCTGCGGAACGACCAGAACAAGTCGATGGAGAGAGTCATTTTCCGCTCCGGAAATAGGCGATGCAGGCCCTGGCGAGTTCGGCGATGGCTTTGGAATCGTCGATGCGCGTGGGCGCGCGGGCGTTCAGCACGCCGACGATGAGGAACCCGTAGATCATCTGCGTCATCACCCGCACGCTCTTGTCGCGGGTCCGAAGCGCCTTCTCCAGCGCGGCGGCCAGCTCCTCGCGGAAGGCGAAGATGGCGCGCATCGCCGGCGCATGGTCGAAGCCCCGCTCCACGATGGCGCGGAACAGGCCCTTGTGGCGGCGGAAATTGGCGGCCGTCGCCATCACGAAGGTGCGGATGACGGTTTCGGCATCCTCGTCCGCGGTGCCGGCAAGCAGGCGGGCAAGGCCGGCGCGCGCTTCCTCCACGAACGATTCGACGATGGCGAGGAACAGCGCGTCCTTGTCCTTGAAGCGGAAATAGACCGCGCCGACGGAGCAGCCGGCATCCTCCGCGATGTCGGAGATCTTGGCGCCGTCATAGCCCTTGTCGGCGAAGACGCGCTCGGCGGAGGCGAGCAGGCGCTCGCGCGTGGCGCGGCTCCGGGCCTGGGTGGCGGGAAGCGCCCAGCGTTCGGCTGCGGAAGGTTTCGTCTTTTTGCTTGCGGCGGGCATCGTCGGCTGATAAATCTGAATAGCAATTCAGAATATGACGCAAAGCGGAGGCAAACGCAATGACCGTCGTCCCCACGCCCCAGCAGATCCAGGCCATGATCGAAACCGGCCCCGAGGGTCCGATCGTGATGGTCAATCTCCTCAAATACCGCGCCAGGGCGGCCTACGAGGCGGAGCGCAAGGAGGCGGGCGAGAATCTGTCGGGCCGCGAGGCCTATCAGCGCTACGGGATGGTCGCGCTGCAGGAAGTGGCGGCGGCCGGCGGCAGGCCGGTCTGGGGCGGGCCGCAGAAAATGGTCTTCGTCGGCGACCCGGCATCGCAGGACTGGGACGACGTGGTCTGCGTCTACTACCCGTCGCGCCAGGCGTTCCTGGAGATGACGCAGAGGCCGTCCTATCTTGCGGCGCATTATCATCGCGACGCGGGGCTGGAGCGCACGGCGCTGATCTGCTGCGGTGCGGGGATGGCGGCGTGAGCATGTACACGATCTATGGCGGGCTCGGCTCGCCCTATTCGATGAAGATGCGCGCCATCCTGCGCTATCGCCGCCTGCCTTATGTCTGGCGGCAGATGGAGATGGGCGACGACCGCGTGTTCAAGAACGTCAAAGCGCCGGTCATCCCCGTGATCCAATATCCCGATGGCTCGTGGCACAACGACTCCACGCCGATGATCTTCGCGTTGGAGCACGCGCATCACGAACGTTCCATCGTGCCGGGCGATCCGGCGCAGGCGTTCGTTGCATGTCTCTTGGAGGATTTCGCGGATGAGTGGGGCACCAAGGCGATGTTCCACTACCGCTGGTATCGCGAGCGCGACCAGAAACAGATGAGCGAATGGCTCGCCTTCGACCGCATGCGGGCGCGGGGCCGCGCGCCGATCCTCGAAGCGGCTTCCATGTTCCGGTCGCGCCAAGTGGGGCGCATGCCCGTCGTCGGCTGCACGCCGCAGAACGCGCCCATCATCGAGGACAGCGCGCGCCAAATCCTGTCGCTGTTCGAGGCGATGGTGACGGAGCAGAACTATCTCTTCGGCAGCCGCCCCTCGCTCGCCGATTTCGGCTGGTTCGGACAGATTTCGCAACTTGCCGTCGATCCCACGCCGGCCGATCTGATGCGCGCCGATTTCCCCTTCACCTGGCGCTGGATCGCCAATCTTGACGACGCCTCGGGCGTCGAGGGCGCGTGGATCGAAGGTTACAGCCCCGCGGTGCGCGGGCTGTTGCGGCTCGCGAGCGAAGTCTATTTTCCGTTCCTGCTGGCGAACGCGCAGGCCGTCGCCAAAGGCGCGGAGACGTTCTCCGTCAAGCTGCTAGGCCAGACCTACACCCAAGGCGCGTTCAAATATCAGGCGAAGTGCCTGGCCGAATTGCGCAGCGCCTATGGGCGGCTCGACGGCGCGGCGAAAGCATCGCTCGCGGAGTTCGATCTCAAGGCATTGGAGGGCTAGATGGGCCGCAAGATCCTCTTCATCACCACCGACCAGCAGCGCTACGACTCGCTCGGCTGCAACGGCAATCCGTTCTGCCGCACGCCGAACATCGACGCGCTGGCGAAAGCGGGCATCAATTATTCGCGCGCCTACAACCAGAACACCGTCTGCATGCCGGCGCGCTCGACCATGCTCACCGGGCAATATGTGCGCACCCACGGCGTCTTCTCCAACGGCGTGCCGCTGCCGGAAAGCGCGCCGAGCGTGGCGCAGTACCTCAAGGACAAGGCCGGCTACAAGACCGCGCTGATCGGCAAGGCGCATTTCGAGCCCGCCTTCGATCCCACCGGCAAATGGCGCGAGACGGTGCGCGAGCGCGAGGGCGACACCGGCGAATGGCGCGGTTTCGACTATGCGATCCAGGCGATGCACATCTATAACTTCCGCGGCGCGCCCGTCGGCCATTACGGACGCTGGGTGCAGCAGAATTATCCGGAGTTCTTCAAGACGGCCGCGCCGCTGCTCAACGCGGCGCCCGGCGGCGATACCGGCGCGCCGGAGACGCAGAACAATCCGCTGCCGCGCGAGGCCTATCACACCGATTGGCTCGCGGGCCTCGCCGTCGATTGGCTGAAGGCGCAGGACGCGGACGACGATTGGTTCCTCTGGCTCAGCTTTCCCGATCCGCATCATCCCTGGGATCCGCCGCAAAGCGAGAACAAGCGCTGCGATTGGCGCGACCTGCCGCTGCCCGCGGGCCATCCCGGCTCGCCCGACGCAATCCGCAAGGTGCTGGCGAATAAGCCCGCGCATTGGCTCGCCTTCTACGAAGGCCAGTTCGCCAATATCGAGGGCGGGCCGATGAACTTCACGCCGCAACAGCTCTCCGACGACAATATCCGCGAGATCAACGCCAAGACCCATGTCATGAACGAGCTGATCGACGACGCGATCGGCAGGGTGATGGCGGAAGTGAAGGCGCGCGGCTGGGACGGCGACACCGACGTGTTCTTCACCACGGATCACGGCGAGATGCAGGGCGATTTCGGTTTCGTCTACAAAGGCCCCTGGCATGTCGATGCGCTGATGCGCCTGCCGTTCATCTGGCGGCCCGCGCCGAATGCCAACGTCGCGCCCACGCGCGTGGAGCAGCCGGTGGAGCAGGTCGATCTCGCCGCGACCTTCGCCGGGCTCGCCGGCGTCGACAAAGCGCCGTGGATGCAAGGCAGGATGCTGCCCGTGTCCGACGACGGCTCGCGCCAACGCGCCTTCTGCGAATGGGACAGCCAGTTCCCAGGCTATGGCTTTCACTTCCGTTCAATTTATCGCGACGGCTTCATGCTTACGCGCTACGAGCCGTCCACCCAAGGCCAGCCCAACGGGCTCGAAGAAAGCTGGCCGCAATTCGGCGCCATCACAACAAAAGTGAAATATGACGGTTCGGAAGGCGAACTATACGACCTCCGCAACGACCCGGTGCAGTGGGAGAACCTGTGGGACGATCCCAAACACCGCACCCTGAAAAGCGACCTGATCGCGGACATGTACGACACCATGCCGCCCGAGCGGGATCCCAAGCTGAAGGTCGAGGCGCCGGCTTGATCTTCCTCCCCCGCCGTTGCGGGGGAGGTGTCGGGCGCGGGCATCGCCCGCGACAGACGGAGGGGGTGGCTGCGGCGGTGCAAGGCTAGTTCTTCGCATTTCCACACACCCCCTCCGTCTGTCGCGGCTTCGCCGCGCCATCCACCTCCCCCGCACTGGCGGGGGAGGAAAAGGATTGCCAGTCGCCGCCAAACTCTGACAGGCTGTCAGAAAGATAAAAGGTCTGTGGGAGGACTGAAATGGCACTCATCGTCTATGGCGGCTCGGTTTCGCCCTTCGTGCGCAAGGTGCGGGTGTTCCTCGCGGAGAAGGGTGTCGAATACCAGCTCGAACAGGTGAGCCCGTTCAAGCCGCCGCCGGAGTTCCTTGCCATCTCGCCGTTGAAGCGCATTCCCGTGCTGCGCGACACCGATCAGCCCGAGCCCAACACGCTGCCGGATTCCTCCGTCATCTGCGATTATCTCGAGCACAAATTCCCCACGCCGCCGCTCTATCCCAGCGATCCCATGACCCGCGCCCGCGCGCTCTGGTACGAGGAGTACGCCGACTCTGTTCTCGCCCAGACCATCGGGCCGGGCCTGTTCTTCGAGCGCGTCGTGAAGAAGATGATGCGCGGCCAGCCCGACGAGGCGGCCTGCGCGCGCACCTTGCAGGAAAAGCTGCCGCCGCTCTTCGACTATCTCGACAACGAGATCGGCACGCGCCGCTTCTTCGCCGGCGACGCCTTCTCCATCGCCGACATCTCCGTCGCTACCATGCTGGTCAATTTCGATCACGCCGGCGAAACCCTGGACGCGGCGCGCTGGCCTGGGCTCGCCGCCTATAAGGAGGCCATCCACAACCGGCCCTCCTTCAAGGCGCTGATCGACGAGGAGACGCCTTTCGTCCAGCGCTTCCGGGCGGCCTGATCATGAGTTCGCAAACGAAACGCACGCCGTTCGTGGTGCTGTTCTCCTACGTGCTTCCGGCTTTCGCCATCGCGGCCTTCGGCATGCCGCTGACGGTCTATCTGCCGAACTTCTACGCCTCCAAGGAATTCGCGATCTCGCTTGGAACGGTGGGCGTGATCTTCGCGGCCATCCGGCTGGTCGACGTCTTCATCGATCCGGCCATCGGCTATCTCAGCGACCAGTTGCGCACGCGGTTCGGCCGCCGCCGCCCGATGATCCTGCTCGGCACGCCGTTCATGGCGCTGGGCATCTGGATGATCTACGCGCCGCCGGCCGGTATCGGCCCGGTCTATCTCACCGCGTGGCTGCTGCTGATGTATTTCGGCTATTCGCTGATCCTGGTGCCGCATCTCTCCTGGGGCTCGGAGCTTTCCACCGAGTATCACGAGCGCAGCCGCATCTATGGCTGGCTGCAGATCCTCACCGTGGCCGGGATGATGACCGTGCTGCTGGTGCCGGCGGTGATGAGCATCAAGGGCTTTTCCGCGCCCTCGCAGATCGAGGCGATGGGGCTGCTCTCCATCGCGTCGCTGGTCATCGGCGTCGCGGCGTGCCTGGCCGTCGTGCCGGAGACCAGCGCCGTGCGCGCCAGCCGCGCGCCGCTGTTCGCCACCTTGCGCTTCGTCTTGGGCCATCCCGCGATGTGGCGGCTGATGCTGCTCGATTTCCTGGAATCGCTGAACCAGGGCTCGCGCGGCGTCGTGTTCCTCTACTTCGCGGCCTACGCGCTGCTGATGCCGAAATACGGCACGCTCCTGCTGGTCGGTTACTTCCTCTCCGGCGTGATCTTCGCCCCCGCCTGGATTGCGTTGTCGCGGCGCATCGGCAAGCACAAAGCGCTGAACATCGCCTATGTCTACGGCATCGTGATGGGGCCGACGCTATTCTTCATCCCGGCGGGCAACTTCCTCGTCGCGTTCGCGATCATCACGCTCTCGGGCGCGAGCTATGCGGCGCCGGCGCTGTTCATCCGCGCGATGATGGCCGACGTCGCCGATGCCGACACCTACGAGACAAAGGCCGAGCGGGCGGGGCTGATGTATTCGTTCCTGTCGCTCACCTCCAAAGTAGGGCTGGCGGTGGCGGTGCTCATCGCGCTGAAGGTGTTGTCGGCGATAGGCTTCGATCCCAAGCATGCCAACCCCGCGAGCGTCATCGCCGATATGCGCATGCTCTATATCCTCACGCCCGTCGGCTTCGCGATTTCCACGCTCGTGTTGATGCTCGGCTACCCCTTGACCGAGGACAAGCAGCGCGAATTGCGCTCCGCCATCGAACGCCGCGCGCAAAGCGAAGGCGAGGCGAAGGGCGAGGGCGACTTCCTCTCGGGCCTCGTCGTCACGCGCGCGGATGCGCCCGCGCCCGAGACCGACGCGCTTAACGACGCCATTCTCGCCAAAGGACCCGCCGAATGATCGATCTCTACACCTCCGCCACGCCCAATGGCTGGAAGGCCTCCATCACCCTGGAGGAGATGGAGCTGCCGTACGAGACGCATGCCATCGAGCTTTCCAGCCAGCAGCAGAAGCAGGACTGGTTCCTGAAGATCAATCCCAATGGCCGCATCCCCGCCATCGTCGACCGCGACGCGGGGGACTTCGCCGTGTTCGAGTCCGGCGCGATCATGCTCTATCTCGCGGAGAAGACCGGCAAGCTGATGCCGGGCGACGCGAAGGGCAAGAGCCTCGTCACGCAATGGCTGATGTTCCAGATGGGCGGCATCGGTCCGATGATGGGGCAGGCGAACGTGTTCTTCCGCTACTGGCCGGAGAAGATCCAGCCGGTGATCGACCGCTATCAGAACGAATCCCGCCGCCTGTTCGAGGTCTTGAACAACCACCTCAAGGATCATGAATGGCTGGCCGGCGATTACTCCATCGCCGACATCGCCAATTGGAGCTGGGTGCGCACCCATCCCTGGTCCGGCGTGTCGGTCGAGGGCCTGGAGCCCCTGCAGAAATGGATCGACAGGATCGGCGAACGCCCGGCCGTCCAGCGCGGCGTGAAAGTGCCGCAAGACCTCGCCGCCCTGCGCAAAGGCGACGGCGAAGGCGCCAAGAAGATGGTGGAGAGCGCGCGGACCATCGTGCAGCGCTGACTCCCAACCCGCGCCTTGCGGGGAGGTCGAAACGCGAAGCGTTTCGGATGGGGGACCCCCGCCCGAAAAAACTCTCCGCTTCGCTCCGATCTTTTTCGACCTCCCCGCAAGGGGCAGGTCAGTTTTTCTTCCTTCGCCGCGCCACCAGCTGGTTCAGCGCTTCCACCGCGCCGGAGAACGCCACCGCGAAGTAGAGATAGCCGCGCGGGATGTCGAAATGCATCGCGTCGGCGACCAGCGCGGTGCCGATGAGGAGGAGGAAGCTGAGGGCCAGCATCTTCACCGTCGGGTTCTTGGCGATGAAGGCCGAGACCGCGCCGGACGCGGCGAGCATCACCAGCATGGACAGGATGATCGCCGCGATCATCACCGACAAGTGTTCGGCCATGCCGACGGCGGTGACGACGGAATCGAACGAGAAGACGAGATCGAAGATCGCGATCTGGATGATGACGTTGGCGAACGACGCGCCCGCGCGCTTGGCATATTGGGCTTCGCCGCCGACCATGTCGTGGATCTCGCGCGTGCCCTTGGTGAGCAGGAACAGCCCGCCTGCGCCCAGCACCAGATCGCGCCAGGAGAAGCCCATCCCGAAAAGCGTGATCACGGGCTTCTGCAGGGTGATCACCCAGGCGATGCCGCAGAGCAGCGCGATGCGCATGACGAGTGCATAGGCCAGGCCGATGCGCCTGGCCGAAGGCTGGCGCTCCGGCGGCAATTGGCCGGAGACGATGGAGAGGAAGAGGATGTTGTCGATCGACAGCACCACCTCCAGCGCCGTCAGCGTCAGGAGGCTTTCCCAGGCGTGGATGTCGGTCAGCAGGTCGAGCATCAGAACCACGGCCGGAAGAGGGCGGGGAAGAGGTAGAACACCGTCTCGCGCGCGGCAAGCAGCCCGATTCCGGAACCGATGAACACGTCGGAGAAGAAATGCGCGTTCATGAACGCCCGCGTCAGCGCCAGGTAGAAGGCGAGGCCGAACCAGACCGGCCACAGATCGGGGAACAGCCCGGCCGCGATCACCGCCACGCAGAAGATCGTCATCGCATGGCCGGAGGGGAACGAGTCGTATTGCGTGTCGAGATGGAAGAGGCGGAAGCCGTAGAGATCGTGCTCCAGCTCGTCACGCGGGCGCCGGCGCCCGGCCATGATCTTGACCGTGTGCAGCACGAGGCTGCCGGCGGCGAGGCTCGTCAGGAATGCCAACGCCGCGGTCAGCGCCAGTCGCAGCCAGTCCCGCGCGCCGACCACATGTAGCGCCAGCCACGTTCCGGCGATGGTGGCGAGCGCGATGGTCAGCCAGTGCGCGCCCTTCGCCCAATCGGTGGTGCGCGCCAGCCCGCGATGCAGGCTCCGCGGCACGCCGCCATGCACCGCATGCGCCGCCCGCCGGTCCACGGCAAAGCTCGCCACGCCCAACATGAGAAAACAGAGACCGGCCCAAAGCAGCATGGACGGCTGCTTGGCCCAGGGAAGGCGGGGTTGTCAAACGCGGGGTTTCCAGACGACAGGATTGCGGCTGGCATGGAAACAGGCGACGAAGATCATTTCCTGATCTGTGACCATGTAGATGACGTTGTAAGGAAAGCGACGCATCACCGCCCGCCGCGCCGATTTATGAACAATCGGGCAAGCGAGCGGAAAACGCTCTATAGCGGCGAAGGTGGACTGGAAGGCGCGAATGAACTCTGCGCCGAGCCCATTGCCCTGCGCTTCGTACCAATCGGTGATTTCAACAAGTTCGATGTCGACTTCAGGAAGGAAAGAAGTGTCCGGCTCACTTCACGCGCGCCCAGAGCCGTTCGCGAACCGTGTTCCAATCGAGCGCCGCGGCGGGATTCTTCTCATGTTCCGCCAGCCGACGGTCGATCTCCGCGCATTGTGCCTCCGTGAGCGGCGGCAGATTTTGCGGTTCGGCGGCGACGCTGTCCCATAGGTCTCCGGCGAGCTGTATGCGCTCGGCGACGCTCAGTTTGAACAGTTCGCTGATGTCGTTCATGCGGTGGATACTCGCAGAAAATCGCCTTTGGGACAAGAGCAGAACGCCACGGCCTTGGGGCTAGTGGCCCGCCCGGCGCCCCGCTACAGTCCCGGCAAAGCTATCGGAGGAAGCACCATGGATTTCGATTATTCGCCGCGCCAGAAGGAATGGATGAAGCGCGTCAGCGACTTCATGCACGCCCACATCCATCCCGCCGAGGAGGTCTACAGCAGGCAGATGACGGAGGCCCGCGAGAAGGGCAATCCGTGGATCGTCGTGCCCGTCGTCGAGGAGCTCAAGAAGAAGGCGCGCGCGGCCGGTCTATGGAACCTGTTCCTCAATGAGAGCGAGCATGGCGCCGGCCTCACCAATCTCGAATACGCGCCGCTTTGCGAGATGATGGGCCGCGTCGGCTTCGCGTCGGAGGCGTTCAACTGCTCGGCGCCCGACACCGGCAACATGGAAGTGCTCGAGCGTTACGGCAGCCCCTACCAGCAGGACAAATGGCTGAAGCCGCTGCTCGCCGGCGAGATCCGCTCGGCGTTCCTGATGACCGAGCCCGCCGTCGCCTCGTCGGACGCGACCAACATCGCCACCCGCATCGAGAAGCGCGGCGACCATTACGTCATCAACGGCCGCAAATGGTGGTCGTCGGGCGTCGGCGACCCGCGCTGCAAGGTGGCCATCGTCATGGGCAAGACCGATCCGGAGAAGGACCGCCACTCCCAGCAGAGCCAGATCCTGGTGCCGATGGATTCGCCCGGAATCGAGATCGTGCGCATGCTGCCGGTGTTCGGCTATGACGACGCGCCGCACGGCCACGCCGAAGTCGTCCTCAAGGACGTGAAGGTGCCCGAAGAGAATCTCCTGCTCGGCGAAGGCCGCGGCTTCGAGATCGCGCAGGGCCGCCTCGGCCCGGGCCGCATCCATCACTGCATGCGCACCATCGGCGTGGCAGAGCGCGCGCTCGAAAGCATGGTCAAGCGCCTGCTCTCCCGCGAGGCGTTCGGCAAGAAGATCGCGGAGCATTCGGTGTGGGAGCAGCGCGTCGCCGAAGCGCGCATCAATATCGACATGTGCCGCCTCTTGACGCTCAAGGCCGCCGACCTGATGGACAAGGTCGGCAACAAGGTCGCGCGCACGGAGATCGCCGAGATCAAGGTCGCCGCCCCGCGCATGGCGCTCAAGATCATCGACGACGCCATCCAGGCCTGGGGCGGAGCCGGCGTGACCACCGACCCGGGACTCGCCCGCGCCTACGCCAGCCAGCGCACCCTGCGTCTCGCCGACGGCCCGGACGAAGTCCACAACCGCACCATCGCGCGCCTGGAATACGGCAAGTATTCCGAGCGCCCGCGCAGGGCGGCGGCGGAGTAACGGACGTTACATTGAACAGCGGCGCGCGGGGCCAAGCTCCGCGCGCCGTTTTGATGAGGTTGCACATGGCCGACACCCGCGAACTCGTCCTCACCCGCCTACTCGACGCGCCGCGCGCGGCGGTGTGGCGCTGCTGGACCGAGCCGGCGCTGATGAAGCAATGGTTCGCGCCCAAGCCCTACACCACGCCGCATGTCGAGCTCGACCTGCGCCCCGGCGGCGCGAACCTCATCACCATGCGCGGGCCGGACGGCCAGGACATGCCCAACCGCGGCGTCTATCTGGACGTCGTGCCGGGCGAGCGGCTCGTCTTCACTGACGCCTTCACCAGCGCCTGGGAGCCCTCGCAAAAACCCTTCATGACGGTGGTCCTCACCTTCGAGGACGAAGGCGACGGCAAGACCCGCTACACCGCCCGCGCCAAACACTGGACCGACGCCGACCGCGAAGCCCACGAGAACATGGGCTTCCACACCGGCTGGGGCATCTGCGCCGACCAACTCGAAGCCCTGGCGAAGACGCTCTGACCGCACCGCCAACAACGTCCTCCCCCGCAACGGCGGGGGAGGTGGATGGCGCACCTCCACCGGATAGCTCGCGAGCACGATCCGCCCGCCCGGCATGTCGCCCTCATAGAGCGGCAGGATGAGGTCGCACCACGTCACGTTCGTTCCGCCGCGCGGCACGCTCTGGCGCCGGAACGCGGGCGCGCAATTCATCCGCACGCCGGCGAGTGCTTAGTCGATGGCGCAACCGAGCGCTCGGTAAGTGTTTTGCGAAGGGTTTGAGATAGCTTCTCTTCATCCTTCGTTCGGCACTCCCAAATAACTAGGACACGCCATCCCAACTTTCGTAGCCCCGATTGAACGCGTTTGTCGCGGTTTTTATTTCTTGCGATCTTCGCAATCCAATAAGTCCTGTTATTTTTTGGCACGCGAGCGCCGCGCTTGCACCCGTGTCCGTGCCAAAAACAGCCATGAACAAATATGGCGAGTTTGAGCCTCGGAAAGACTAAGTCCGGTCTTCCCGGAAGTCCTGCTTGATGGAGACGGAAGCGATAGCCCATACTGTGCGCTGAGCGGCGCACGAGTTTCTCAGGAGCTGTGTCTTTTGCTTTTACGGCTCGCATAATGGCGGAGCGCGCTTCACTCGTCGGCGCTGTCGCCATCTATGTCTCTTGCGAGGCCCAGCAGCTCACTATGATATTTCCGCAGCCGCTCAAAGTGCGCCTGTATGGCGCCGGCGATTTCCTTGGAGTTCTTGACAGCAAGGAAGTGACCCACGATTTGAGAGTAGTGTTCGGCTTGTCGCGGCAATCTGAGCGCAGGATCCTTCTTCTCCGTTATCTCGTCATCGGCCATGACCTGGACCTTCTGAACGGGCGCAGGAATATTGACTTTTCCAAACCCTTGCTGAGGCGTCTTCCCATTCATTAGCGTCGATCTGGAATGGAATTTACGATACAGGGCTGCTTCCAGCGGCTGTATTTCGACCGCTTTGGCCACAGGATACGCCCATACCCACGCGATTTCCCAAACATCGATTTGTCGGTTTGCGATAATATCGGATCGCGCCGAGGTAAGGTGCCGGTTTACGCGTGCTCTTATCCCATCGACAGATTGCCCGACATAAATGGGCACCTCGTCGAGATCGCAGAGGACATAACAGCCGATCTGGTTCGTTAGAGTGCGAACTGCTCGCCGCCGAAACGCTAGGTCAATCGCCACGCCGGAGCCTCTTCGCGTGCATGGTCTTCATTGCCTTGTCTGCTTTGATCGTCCGCTGCAGCCCGCTCTTCGTCGTATCTCGTGCACGGGCGCTAGCTTTGAGGATTTCCGCCAATCCCTCAATTCGCCTTTGCGGCTCTGGATTTTTCTCGCAGGGAGTGGCCGCCGGCATTTTCGGGATTTGCCCTCATTTTGTCGTTCGATAAAAGCGGCTCCAGTAGATTGGCCGCCAGATGTCGGACCACGGGCACAACTACCCCGTCTCCCATGAGATGGTACGCTTCGTTATAATTCTTAGGCAACTTATATTCGTCTCCCAACCCCATGAGCCGGGCTGCTTCGCGAGTGGATAGCAGGCGGGAGCGCACGGAATTGCCCTCCACGACGACGATGAGTTGGCGGCTTGATCCGCCTGCGGCGGTGCGAAGACACCCCGCGACGTCATCGAATCGGATTTCAGCCCGCTGGACCTTTTCATCGTCATCGTCAAAACGCGTGCGTTTATAGACCGCGCCGACAAGTTTTTGCTTCGTGCGCTTAGCTGCTCGCACCTTCTCCAAATTGCCGTCGCTCATCATGTCCAGCAACTTTGTGGTCTCGGCGGTGGAGTGCCACGAAACGCTTTGGGGATTTTCTTCGATCAGATTCGCAAACTTGGTGTTACGTGGGCCGGGCAGAGGCAATCTCCACCAAACCCAATTTCGCTTGGCCTCTTCGCTCAATTGCGTATGCGCCAACCGCAAAGATTTGGGATGCAATGTAAGCGAAGCTTCGGCGCCAAAAAGATTTGGATGAATGTCGATCTCGGCCTTGGTCGCCACAATGAAAAGCCGGGGCCTGGATTGGGGCACAAAATTAATTGCGTCCACCACCAATGCGCCGAACTTGTATCCGCTTTCCGCCAGCGCATCGGCAATGGCCGCAAAATCCTTGCCGCCATGTGAGGTCAGAGTGCCGCATACATTTTCCAAAACAATGACACGGGGTCCGCGGTTGCGATTGTCCAGTTCTTTCACCAACCGCCAGAACGGCCAGAAAGTCCCGGACCGATCGCCCTTCAGGCCCGCGCCCATGCCGGCGAGGGATAGGTCCTGACAGGGGAATGAAGCCCAGATCAGGTCCGGCTGTCCGGGAAGTTCGTCTGGTGTCACTGTTCGAACGTCTTTGGTGAGAAGTGTCTTTTCACCCCAATTTTCTTTGTATGTCGCCGACTTTTTGAAGTCGAAATCGTTGGCGAAAAGGCATTTCCAGCCCGCGCCAAGGCCTGCGCGCGCCATCCCGCCGCCGGCAAAGAACTCGAAGAACGTAAAAGCCGAAGGCTTGTCGTTCTGTTGCCCGCGCAAAAAGGCGAATGGAGCGCTGGGAGTTTCGATGACGCTGGCAACAGCCTTATCCATATTCTTCCCCTCAGCTGTCGCGCCGATCTCCGCCACGGCGGGCAGAATCAGACTTGCGATGTTAGTCAATTGCCTAGCCCATCCAATGGTCGGAACGTATCGGGAACTTTCAACGAAGGCAAGAAATATCTTAGGACATCAACACTATTTGTTCGACTTTTGTTTAGTCACGACATGCTGACAATTTGTCATAAAATTCCCAAAATCGCGCTTGCAATCCTGGGGCGAGGGTTCTACTTCTGGGTGTGCATAGAACAAAGGGTGAAACTGTGATTTAGTGCGGCCGCAAGACCATACAGGTAAGGGTGCAAGCTTGCGTGCATCCGTGCTGCGGGTGGGGAGCCGAAACCGGGTGAAAACCGGGGAAGGCGTCATCTGGGCGAGGACCGGGGGGTTGAACCGAGCGCGTCAGCGGTATCCGTAAGACGGTACACGCGGCCGGCTGCATCCAGCGTGGAAACCACGGGACGGCCCGGGCCTCGTCGCGATCGCGATGCGCCCCCGGGCCGGATTCGTATGTGGGGGCCTGTTGCCAGCCCTCCCCTTGAGGGAGGGCCGACAATTCGCGAAGCGAATTTCGGGGTGGGGTCAGGCCACCGGCGTTCGGCGGTAGGACCCCACCCCGAAAAATCCTCGCGGATTTTTCGACCCTCCCTCAAGGGGAGGGTTGAAGTGGGAGTTACGCCGCCGCCGCCGCTCTTGCCGGTGGGCTCAGTGGAAACTCCACCGTCACGCTCGTGCCTTTGCCTTCGCGGCTTTCGATGCGGACCTGGCCGCCGTGCTTGCCTGCGAGCGCGTGGACGAGGGCGAGGCCGAGGCCGGTGCCGCCCTTGGCGAGCATCGGGTCGTTGCAGACCTGCTCGAAGGGCTTGCCGAGGCGGTGGAGGTGTTCGTTCGGGATGCCGATGCCGTCGTCGCGCACGGTGATGGAGACGCGGTCGCCCGTGAAGCTCGCCTCGATGTCGACATGGCCGCCTGCGGGGGTGAACTTCACGGCGTTGGAGAGCAGGTTGAGCATGATCTGCTTGACGGCGCGGCGGTCGGCGAGCACCGAGAGGCAGGCGGCGCTCGGCGCGAAGGCGAGCTGGATGTTGTTCTTGCGCGCGCGCTCGCGCAGCAGGCGGATGCAGTCCTCGATCGCCTCGGCGAGGTCGACGCGCTCGAAGTTCATCTCCAGCTTGCCGGCCTCGATCTTGGCCATGTCGAGGATGTCGGTGATGAGGTCGAGAAGGAGCTGGCCGGAATCGTAGATCAGGGTCGCGTATTCGGCGTAACGTTCGTGACCGAGGGGGCCGAAGACCTCGTCGCGCATGATGTCGGAGAAGCCGATGACGGCGTTGAGCGGCGTGCGCAACTCGTGGCTCATGTTGGCGAGGAACAGCGACTTGGCGCGGTTCGCGGTCTCGGCGCGCTCCTGCGCCTGGCGCATGACGAGTTCCTGCTGCTTGCGCTCGGTGATGTCGCGCGTGACGCTGATCTCGCGCAGGAATTCGCCGGTCGCCTCGTCGAAGATGCCGCGCGTCGTGGCCTCGAGCCAGACATAATGCCCGTCGCGGTGCAGGGCGCGGTAGGTCGCGGTGCGGGTCTGGCCGGGCGCGGGGCGGCCGCGGATCTTGGAGGCTTCGGCCAGGTCGTCGGGATGGACGAACCGCAGATAGCGGCCGTCCTGGATCTCCTCCGGCTTGCGGGCGAGGATGCGTTCCAGCGCGGAGGAGGCGAAGACGATGCGCTCGCCCTCGTGCAGCATGATGATGTCGGAGCCTTGCTCGGCCATCATGCGGTAGCGTTCCTCGGCATGGCGCCGCGCCTCGTCGGCCAGCACCTGCTGCGTCACGTCGTGGCACACGCCGATGATCGAAACCACGCGGCCGTCCGGCCCGAGTTCGACTTCGCCATGGGTGTCGACGAAGCGGGCGACGGCCTCGGGGTCCTTGGAACGGGTGCGATAATAGAACGGCCCGCGCGACTTGATCGCCTCGTTGATCCGGCTTTGCAGCATGGCGACGTCCTCGGGCACGATCTGGTCGAGAAGCCAGGCCATGTTGGGCGGCATCGCGGGATCGAGCGCCAGGATCGCGTACATGCCGGGCGACCAGGTGCAGTGGTCGTCGGAAAGCCGCACGCGCCAATAGCCGAAGCGGGCGGCCCGCTCGGCAAGCGCGAACTGCGCGCGCTCCGCCTTGAGCGCGTATTCCGCCGAGCCGTCGATTTCCTTCGACACGTCCGCCTCCCCTGAATGGCGCCGCACCATTCACGCGGAAAGCTTACGTCGCGGACGTTAAACAACACTTGCGATTTCGCGGATGGGTTGCGGTCCCGCGATTGGAGGTTAAGCGCGGCTTAACCAATTGGACTTGCGCTTTACTTGGCGCCGGCCAATTGCGCGAAGTGCCAGGCGCGTTCGGCCAGCGGGCGCACGCCGGCGGCGTTCTGTGCCGCATTGGCATTGGCCGCCGTGCCGTCGCGCACGCGGCCGACGATGCCTTGCAGGATGCCGGCGAGGCGGAAGAAATTATACGCCGCGTAGTAATCCATGTTCGGCATCGTGTCGCGATGGGTGCGCTTTGCGTACATCGCGGTGTAGGCATCCTTGCCGGGAATGCCGAGGCCGGCGAAGTCCGCGTCGAGCAGCGAGCCGCCGGAGGAGACGCCGCCCGGCATCTGCCATTGCATCAGGTGATAGGTGAAATCGGCCAGCGGATCGCCGATGGTCGACAATTCCCAATCCAGCACCGCGATCACCTTTGGCTCGGTCGGATGCAGGATCATGTTGTCGAGGCGATAGTCGCCGTGAACGATCGAAGTGCGCTCGTCCGTGGGAAGATGCGCCGGGAGCCATTCGATCAGCTTGTTCATCTCGTCGACGGTTTCGGTCTCCGACGCCTGGTATTGCTTCGTCCAGCGCGAGATCTGCCGGCCGACATAATTTCCCGGCTTGCCGAAATCGGCGAGGCCGAGCGCCCGGTAATCGAGGCCGTGCAGCCGCGCGAGCGTTTCGTTCATCGCGTCGTAGATTTCGCCGCGCTGCTTCGGCGTCTGATCTGGCAACATCGGTCCCCAATAGATGCGGCCCTCGACGCATTCCATGACGTAGA
>DASXCJ010000066.1:0-50303 GCA_036491175.1 Rhizomicrobium sp. | reverse complement strand
ACGCTATCCTCGAGGCGATCGATGCCGAGATCGGGCTGATCGTGTGCATCACCGAGGGTATCCCAGTGCTGGACATGGTTCCGGTCAAGCAGATGCTGCGCGGCAACACCAAGAGCCGCCTCGTCGGCCCGAACTGCCCGGGCGTGATCACGCCGGGCGAGTGCAAGATCGGCATCATGCCCGGCCACATCCACCGCCGCGGCAAGGTCGGCATCGTGTCGCGTTCCGGCACGCTCACCTATGAAGCCGTGGCGCAGACCACGGCCGTCGGTCTTGGCCAGACATCGTGCGTCGGCATCGGCGGCGATCCGGTGAAGGGCACCGAGCATATCGACGTGCTGGAGATGTTCCTCGCCGATCCGGAAACGAAATCCATCATCATGATCGGCGAGATCGGCGGCAGCGCCGAGGAAGACGCGGCCGATTTCATCAAGCACAACAAGACCAAGAAGCCGATGGTCGGATTCATCGCGGGTGTCACCGCACCTCCGGGCCGCCGCATGGGCCATGCCGGCGCGATCATCTCCGGCGGCAAGGGCGACGCGAAGTCGAAGATCGAAGCGATGCAAAGCGCCGGCATCCGCGTCTCGCCGAACCCCGCCGCACTCGGCACGACGCTGGTCGAGTTGCTGAGCGGCAAATAGCCTCAAACCGCTATTTCGGCGCCGGTGATCGTTTACCCAGAGATCGCGCAGCCAGGACTGCATCGGCCGTTCGAACGCGTTGAACGACAACGTGCCGAGGCCGATCAGGGCTGCGTAGAAGACAAGAAGCGCCACGCCATTCTCAAAAAACGCCGGCGTCAGCGCAAAATGGGCGGCGATCAGGGCGAGCGAAAGCTGCATGGGGAAATGCAGCATGTAGGTCGAATAGGAGATGTCGCCGACGAAGGAAAGACGCTGCCACCTGCCGCCCAGCACGCGCTCATGCAGTGCCAGCGCCATGATTGTGAGCGGACTCACGATATAGATGAACAGCAGCAGGAAGACGTTGTCGCTGTCGCCGATATACCACTCACCGGCATCGTCGCTGATGCGACCCGCGATCCAGTACGCCGCATTGTGGAGCGGACTCAAATAGCAATCGATCACGACCAGCGCCCACGAAACCAGCGCGGCAACGCAAAGCCCGCGTGCGATGCGCTTCGCATCGGAACGTCCGGTCACGAACTGCGTCACCGCGAACAGCGCACCGCCAAGAAAGAATCCCATCACGCCCCGCGCGATGAACTCGTTCCACCACAGCAACGGGATCGCAAGCATCGAGACAAGCAGCGGCCACCATCCGCCACGCAGGCCGACACGGCATAGCGCGAAGAAAATGCAGTATAACAGCACCTCGATGGACACCGACCATGCGGGACCGTTGAAGGTCTGCTCGAGCGTCGGCGGCAGCCATTGCTGCGCCATGACGAGGCCGCTTGCGAAATGCTGCGCGTCGTTCAGGCCATAGATGAAGAAATTCCCGGTCGCCCGGTGAAAGAAAACTTGCAGGATCGCGACAACGCTCAGCGTCACGATGTGAAGTGGATAGAGCCGCGAGAACCGCAGCCACGCGAATTTTCCGAATCCCACCGCGCGCGCGCGAATGGCCGGTGCGTAAAGCCAGAAGAAAATGAAGCCCGACAACGCGAAGAACAGGTCGACCGCCGCCCAGCCCGCGTCATAGAGCGGCTTGAGCGCCCAATAGAAAGGCTGCGCGGTGCGCTGCCAGCCCGCCTGCCACACCCCGCTGATGGCGTAGAAATGCTGCCAGTGCCAGATGACGATGGCGAGCGCGGCAACGCCGCGAAGCGTGTCGAGCGCATGTAATCGCTTCATTGGCAAAATCGCCCCATTGAGCCCATATTAACGATGGAAAGCGTTGTATTGGCGAGCATTCGGCGGTACACGCCACCCCTCTCCGCGGGCTTCCCGCTCAGGACCGGACGCGCCCAAGAAGCTCGTTCAAGCTATTGATATGACAAGCCAATCTTCGCCTGACCGCCTGGCTCGCGCCTCCAACGACATCCTCGAGGCGACGACTTTTCTGCAGGGCACGAATGCTGCCTTCATCGAGTCGCTCTACGCCCAGTATCAGGAGAACCCCGACGCCGTCGATGAGAGCTGGCGCGCCTATTTCGCGAGCCTCGGCGAACAGGGCCTCGATGCAACGCAGCTCGGCCGCGGGCCGGCCTGGCGCCGCGACGCGAGGCCCGAGAACGCGAGCGGCGATCTCGTCGGCGCGCTGACCGGACAATGGCCCGTGAAGGCAGGCGCGCAAACGGGCGACAGCCGCGCCGCCGCGCTCGATTCCATCCGCGCGATCCAGATGGTGCGCGCCTATCGCGTCATCGGCCATCTCGAATCCAATCTCGATCCGCTGAACATCTCGCCGAAGGTCCCGCATCCGCAGCTCGAGCCATCGTTCTACGGCTTCCACGAGTCCGACATGGACCGCCCCGTGTTCGTCGGCGGCGTGCTCGGTCTCGAAACCATCACGCCGCGCCGCATGCTCGATATCCTCAAGCGCACATATTGCGGACGGATCGGCTACGAGTTCATGCACATCAACGATGCGGAGCAGAAGAATTGGCTGCAGCGCCGCATCGAAGGTCCGGACAAGGAGATCGCGTTCACGCCGGAAGGCAAGCGCGCGATCCTGAACAAGCTGATCGAGGCCGAAGGTTTCGAGAAGTTCAGCGCCGTGCGCTTCCTCGGCACCAAGCGTTTCGGTCTCGACGGCGGCGAATCCACGATCCCCGCACTGGAGCAGATCATCAAGCGCGGCGGGCAGCTCGGCGTGAAGGAGATCGTGCTCGGCATGAGCCATCGCGGGCGGTTGAACGTGCTCGCGAACGTGATGTCGAAGCCGTACCGCCAGCTGTTCCACGAATTCCAGGGCGGCAGCGCGAAGCCGAGCGAAGTACAGGGTTCGGGCGACGTGAAGTATCACCTCGGCGCATCGTCGGACCGCGAGTTCGATGGCGTGAGGGTGCATCTGTCGCTGACGCCGAACCCGTCGCACCTCGAAGCCGCAGACCCCGTCGTGCTGGGCAAGGCGCGCGCCAAACAGTTCCAGCTGGACGACGTCGATGCACGTGCCAGCGTGCTACCGCTGCTGATCCACGGCGATGCGGCGTTCGCAGGGCAAGGTGTCGTGGCCGAATGCTTTGCGATGTCGGGCACCAAAGGATTCAGAACCGGCGGCACGATCCATTTCATCGTCAACAACCAGATCGGCTTCACCACCGCGCCGATCTATTCGCGCTCCTCGCCCTATCCGTCCGACGTGGCGTTGATGGTGCAGGCGCCGATCCTGCATGTGAACGGCGACGATCCGGAAGCGGTGGTGCATTGCGCGCGCATCGCCACCGAATTCCGCCAGCTTTTCCACAAGGACGTCGTCATCGACATGTTCTGCTACCGGCGCTTCGGTCACAACGAGACCGACGAGCCGGCGTTCACGCAGCCCCTGATGTACCGCGCGATCAAGAACCATCCGACGACGCTCGAACTCTACGCCGCCAAGCTCGTCTCCGAAGGCACGGTCACCGAGGACGACATCCGCGAGATGATCGCGGGTTTCAACAAGCGGCTGGACGAGGAATTCGAAGCCTCCAAATCGCACCTGCCCAACCGCGCCGACTGGCTCGACGGGCGCTGGGCCGGTTTCGAGACCGCGAAGGCGGGCGACCGCCGCGGCGAGACCTCCGTCTCGACCGAGCTTCTCAAGCAGGTCGGCCACGCGCTCTCCACCGCGCCGGATGGCTTCAACCTCCACAAGACCATCGCCCGCCAATTGCAGGCGAAGGCCAAGATGGTCGAGACCGGAGAAGGCTTCGACTGGGCGACGGGCGAAGCGCTCGCGTTCGGCACGCTGCTCGCCGAAGGCTATCCCGTGCGCCTCTCCGGCCAGGACAGCTCGCGCGGCACCTTCAGCCAGCGCCACGCCGCTCTCGTCGATCAGGAGACCGAGCAACGCTACATGCCGCTCAGCCATGTCAAGGACGGCCAGGCGGAATTCGAAGTCGTGGACTCGCTCCTCTCCGAGGAAGCGGTGCTGGGCTTCGAATACGGCTATTCCTCCGCAGAGCCCAAGGCGCTGGTCTTATGGGAAGCGCAGTTTGGCGATTTCGCCAACGGCGCGCAGGTCGTCATCGACCAGTTCATCGCCTCCGGCGAGATGAAATGGCTGCGCATGAACGGCTTGGTGATGCTTCTGCCGCACGGCTATGAGGGCCAGGGGCCGGAGCATTCCTCCGCGCGGCTGGAGCGTTACCTGCAGCTTTGCGCGCAGGACAACATCCAGGTCTGCTATCCGACGACGCCGGCGAACTACTTCCATGTGCTGCGCCGCCAGATCCACCGGCCGTTCCGCAAGCCGCTGATCCTGATGACGCCGAAATCCTTGCTGCGCCACAAGCGTTGCATCTCCTTCCTCTCCGACATGGGGCCGGGCTCGTCCTTCCACCGGGTGTTCCGCGACCAGGCCGAGGCCGTGCCGGGCGCGACCACCGTGAAGCTCGCGGCCGACGACAGAATCGCGCGCGTCGTGCTCTGCACCGGCAAGGTCTATTTCGACCTGATGGAAGAGCGCGAGAAGCGCGACGAAAGCCGCATCCAGATCCTGCGGCTGGAACAGCTCTATCCCTTCCCCGACATGGTCCTCGCCGATGAGCTGCGCCGCTTCCCGAATGCCGACGTGATCTGGTGCCAGGAAGAGCCCAAGAACCAGGGCGCCTGGACCTTCGTCGCGCCGCGCATCGAAGCCGTCACGAAGCGTCCGGGCCTGCGTTACACCGGCCGTCCCGAATACGCCTCCACCGCGGCGGGGCTCGCGAGCCAGCATGCCGCCGAGCTGAAGGCGCTCCTCAACGAGGCACTTTCCCTATGAGCATGGCGCTATGAGCATCGACATCAAGGTCCCCACCATGGGCGAAAGCGTGACGGAGGCCACCGTTGCGCGCTGGTTCAAGAAAGAGGGCGATAGCGTCGCCCGCGACGAACCGCTGCTTGAGCTCGAAACCGACAAAGTCACCGTGGAAGTGCCCGCGCCCGCGTCCGGCGCGCTGCAATCCATCTCGGTCCAGGAAGGCGCGACCGTGCAGGTCGGCGCCATCCTCGGCGCGATTTCCGAGGGTGCCGCCGGTGCGAGCCCCAGCGCGCCCGTGCGCAATCCAGACGCCGCCGCGCCCAAACCTGCCGCGCCCAAACCCGTTGAAGCGCCGAAGGTCGAAGCGCCCAGGGCGGAAGCGCCGAAGCCCGCGCCGCAAGCTGCACCGGCATCCGACGCGCCGGTCATGCCCAGCGTGCGCCGCATTGCCGAGGAGAGCGGCCTCGATCCGGCTTCGTTGCAAGGCAGCGGCCGCGACGGGCGCGTGGTGAAGGGCGACATGCTCGCGGCGCTCGAAGCCCGCGCGTCGCAGCGCCCGCAGCCCGCCGCTGTCGCCATCCCGTCGGGTCCGCGCCCGCGCGCCGACCGCGAGGAACGCGTCAAGATGAGCCGCCTGCGCAAGACCATCGCGCTGCGCCTCAAGGAATCGCAGAACACCGCCGCCCAGCTCACCACCTTCAACGAGGTGGATATGAGCCATGTCATGGCGCTGCGCAGCGAATACAAGGAAAGCTTCGAGAAGAAGCATGGCGTGCGCCTCGGCTTCATGGGCTTCTTCGTCAAGGCCTGCATCGCGGCGCTGAAGGAATTACCCAACGTCAACGCCGAGATCGAGGGCGACGATATCGTCTACAAGAACTATTACGACATGGGCATCGCGGTCTCGACCGAGCGCGGCCTCGTCGTGCCGGTGGTGCGCGACGCCGACAGGATGAGCCTTGCCCAGATCGAATCCGCGATCGGCGAATACGGCGCCCATGCGCGCGACGGCAAGCTGAAGCTGGAAGACCTGCAGGGCGGCACCTTCACCATCACCAATGGCGGGGTGTTCGGCTCGCTGATGTCGACGCCGATCCTCAATTCGCCGCAATCGGGCATCCTCGGCATGCACAAGATCCAGCCGCGCCCCATCGCCATCGACGACAAGGTGGTGATCCGCCCGATGATGTATCTGGCGCTGTCCTACGATCACCGCCTGGTCGACGGCCGCGAGGCCGTGACGTTCCTGGTGCGCGTCAAAGAGAACCTCGAAGATCCGCAGCGCCTTCTTTTGGACATCTGAGCCGGATAGGACGCAGGACATGACGGCACACGCATGAACCGCGCGAAAGTCCTCTGGCTCGCCGTTTGCCTGCCAGCATTCCTGTTCGGGCATGCCGCGGTCGCGGACACCACGCTCCCGCGTTTCGAAGACTCGGGACGCTGCCCGATGGACAAGTCGGTCTCCAATGTTTGCGACTTGATCGACGGCCTGCCGCGGCTCGAAGCGCCGGATGGCGGCAGGGTTTATCGTGAGACCTGGTCCGGACCTCTCATGGGTCCGATGGGGCATGGCAGCATCGTGCTCACGGTTCATGCAAACGGCACGCGGACACTGCAAACACCTTGGCATCGCGGCGCCTTTCATCTCAGCCCGTCCGATTTGCCGGATTTCGAATCCGATCTGGCGCGGTCGGGATTCGACAAGCTGCCGGTCTACAGCAGATGGGGAGAGGTCTGCATCGATGGCGTCGCGACGGCCCTCGAAGCGGTTGTCGACGGACACTATCGGATCGCCTATTTTGACCATTGCGGCGGCGTCCATCCGGAGGCGATCGCACAAACACTGGATGAGCTGTTCGTCTTCGCGGCCGGCAAATCCGGACTGTCCGACCCCGTAAACCCGGATCATCCGACGTTTCGAGGCTGATGAAACGCCGCTGCCGTTAGAAAGATAAGGCATGAGTGACTCCTTCGATGTCGTGGTGATCGGCGGCGGACCCGGCGGCTACAATGCCGCGATCCGCGCCGGTCAATTGGGGCTGACCAGCGCCTGCATCGACAAGCGCGGCGTGTTCGGCGGCACCTGTCTCAACATCGGCTGCATCCCGTCCAAGGCGCTCCTGCACGCCAGCGAGCGTTTCGCCGAAGCCCGGACGGACTTCGCCAGGCTCGGCATCAAGGCGAACGTCGAGCTCGACCTGCCGACCATGATGGCGCACAAGACCAAGGTCGTGGGCGAGCTCACCAAGGGCGTCGAATTCCTGCTCAAGAAGGCCAAGTCCGAGGCCATCGTCGGCGAGGCGCGCGTCACCGCGCCCGGCAAGATCGAGGTGAAAGGCAAGGACGGTGCGGTCCGCCAGATCACGGCCAGGAACATCGTCATCGCCACCGGCTCCGACGTGGCGCAGCTTCCCGGCGTCACCATCGACGAGGACACCATCGTGTCGTCGACCGGCGCGCTCGAACTCAAATCCGTGCCGAGGCGGCTTCTCGTCGTCGGCGGCGGCTATATCGGGCTCGAGCTGGGCTCGGTGTGGCGCAGGCTCGGCAGCGAGGTGACGGTCGTCGAATTCCTCGACCGCATCACGCCCGGCCTCGACGGCGAGATCGGAAAGAATTTCCAGCGCGTGCTGACCAAGCAGGGCATGAAGTTCCAGCTTTCGACCAAGGTCGTTGGCGTGGAAAAGACGCCCTCCGGCCTCAGCGTCACGGTCGAGCCGGCCGCCGGCGGCGCGCAGTCCAGGATCGAATGCGACGTGATGCTCGTCTCTATCGGCCGCGTGCCGTTCGCGAGCGGCCTCGACACGATCGGCGTCGCGCTCGACAGACGCGGCCGCATCCTCACCGACGCGCATTTCAAGACCAACGTCGCGGGCCTCTGGGCCATCGGCGATTGCCGCGAAGGCGCGATGCTGGCGCACAAGGCCGAGGACGAAGCCGTCGCCTGCATCGAGAACATCGCCGGCAAGGTGGGTCACGTGAACTATGACGCGATCCCCGCGGTCGTCTACACCGCGCCGGAAGTGGCCTCCGTCGGCAAGACCGAAGAGGAATTGAAGGCCGCCGGCATCGCCTACAAAATCGGCAAATTCCCCTTCACCGCCAATGCCCGCGCCAAGACCATCGCCGCCACCGATGGCTTCGCGAAAGTCATCGCCGACGCCAAGACCGACCGCGTGCTCGGCGTGCACATATTGGGCGCGAATGCCGGCGAGATGATCGCCGAGGCCGCGCTCGCCATCGAATTCGGCGCGGCGTCCGAGGACATCGCGCGCACCAGCCATGCCCACCCGACCTTGAGCGAAGCCGTCCGCCAGGCCGCCATGGGCGTCGAAGGCTGGACGATGCAGATGTAAGACGCGCGGATGTGAGCACACGCTACGACTCCATCATCGTCGGCCTCGGCGCCATGGGCGCGGCCGCGCTCTATCAACTGGCCCGGCGCGGCGCGCGCGTCTTGGGTATCGACCGTTACGACCCGCCGCATGGGCACGGCTCCAGCGCCGGCGAGACGCGCATCACGCGGCTGGCCATCGGCGAAGGCGTGCACTACACGCCGCTGGCAGCGCGCAGCCACCAGATCTGGCGCGAGATCGAGCGCCAAACCGGCGCGGACCTCCTCACCCCGTGCGGCGGCCTCGTGATCTCCAGCGACGCCAAGAGCTCCTTCACCCATGTGCCGGCGTTCTTCGACAACACCGTCGCGGCGGCGCGCGCCCATGGCATCGCACATGAATTGCTCGACACCGCGGAATTGCGCCGGCGCTACCCGCAATTCGCCATAAGCGACGGCGAGGTCGGCTATTACGAACCCGACGCCGGTTTCGTGCGCCCGGAGGCTTGCATCGCCGCGCAACTCGCACTCGCGCGCGGGCTGGGCGCGGAGACGCAGACCGGCGAGACGGTTCTTTCGATTGCCGGCGACACGGTGACGACGGACCATGGCGTCTACACCGCCGACACGATCATCCTTGCCGCCGGCGCGTGGCTGCCCGAGCTTCTCGGGCCCGAACTGGCGAGGCCGTTCAAGGTGCATCGCCAGACCTTGTTCTGGTTCGAGGCGCCGGACGATTTCAACACAATGCCCGTCTTCATCTGGGAGCTGCAGCACAGCCGCCAGGGCCTCTACGGCTTCCCGGCCATCGACGGCTACGGCGTCAAGATCGCGACCGAGACTTACGCCGACGCCTTCGACCCGAACGAAGCGTCGCGCGCCGTCTCGCAGGCCGAGATCGATGCGATGGCCGCGGAGTTCATCACGCCGAACTTCCCGGCGCTGTCTGGCCGCTGCACGAAGGCGAAAGCCTGCCTCTACACCGTGACGCCGGATTTCCAATTCGTGATCGACCGCCATCCCGCGATGGCCCGCGTGATCGTGGCCTCGCCCTGCTCGGGCCATGGCTTCAAACATTCCGCCGCCATCGGCGAAGCGCTGGCCGACCTCGCCACCGGGCGCGAGCCCGCGTTCGATCTCACGGCGTTCCGGTTCGATCGGTTTTAACTGCTTTGTGTCACGGCCCGCGAATGCGGGCCGCCCAGGTGACACCGGAAAAATCGTGCAGAATCCAACTGGGTGGCCCGCATTCGCGGGCCATGACACGGACTTAGTTGAGCGGTCCTTGCGAAGCGCGCTAGTGACCGTAGAACCCATACGCGCCGCCGCCGACCCATTGGGGATGGCCGTCGTAGTAGCGCTCGCGGTAACGGTCGTCGGACCATGAGCCCTCGAAGCGGCAATCGTAGAAGCCCGAGCGGCAGGAATAATTCAGCGCGTGGCCGCAGCGGTCGTGGCAGCGCCCGCATCCGTCATGACAGCCGTCGTAACGGCGTTCGCCGCAGCGGTCGCGGCAGCCGTCGGCATAGCGGCCGTCATGCCAGCCATCGCGCCCGCCGTCACGGTCACGCCAGCCGTCATGGTCGCGGTAGCCGTCGCGATGCTCGTAGGCGCCATCACGTTCGTGCCAGCCGCCGTCGCGGTAACCGTCGTGGCGCTCGCAATTGTCGCAAGCCTGGGCCGCGCCGCCGAGCGCCAAAACCAGTCCCGCCGCGACGAAAGCTGTTCGCATCCAATGGAACATGACCTGTCCTCCCCGCTCCACAACGGGCCAAGCCCGATACGGTTCACCATGGTAAACCAAAAGTTAACGTTTGTCGCCGGCTCGGGGCGTCTTCACATGCTCGGGCCGGAAACCCATGCCCACGACGCGGGCGGGAATCCGCCGCATCCAGTCCCAACGCTGTGCCAGCCGGAGCAGGAATGGCGCTTGCGGCGTGCCGCGCGAGTCCAGCACCGGGTCGATGACGCCGTTCTGTATCGCGGTCTGCAGCTTCTGGGTCGCCCAGGTCGGGAAGCGACGGCGCGCCTGCACCGCGGCCAAGTCGGGCGTCCGACCATCGCGTAACGGACGATACAAAAGATTCGCCGCCGCCACCGCGTCCTGCACGGCGAGGTTCACGCCGACGCCGCCGATGGGCGACATCGCATGCGCCGCGTCGCCGATGAAGAGCAGGCCGGGCCTGTGCCAGCGCGGCAACCGGTCGACCGCGACGGTCAGAAGCTTCACGTCGTCCCAACTCTCGATCTCGTCCGCCCGCTTGCGCTTGGCGAGGCGGGCGACGCGGGCGCGGAATTCGTCCAGTCCCTTTTCCTTGATCGCGCCCAAGGAGCCTTTGCGGATGATGAGCGCGCATTGCCAATAGGTCCCTCGGAAGAAGCGCACCATCATCCCGTCGGCGGTGATACGCCCGAACGCGGCCGGCGGTTCGCCTTCCTCGGGATCGAGCCGCAACCAGAGCACATCCATCGGCGAGCCGAGATTCTCGACCCTGAACTCCGCTGCATCGCGCAGCACCGAGGCGCGCCCGTCGGCGGCGATGACGAGCTTGGCCGCGATCGCATCGCCGGCGTTCGTCTTCACGCCGGTGACTTGCCTGCCCTCGGTGAGAAGGCCGGTGGCTTCCGTTTCCATCAGCAGGCGGAAATTCGGCAGCGCCTTCGCCCGCGCGGCGATGAAGTCCAGGAAGTCCCATTGCGGAATGAAGGCGATGAACTTGCACGCTGCCGGAAGCCTGCGGAAATCCGCGGCCTTGTAGCTCTCGTCGCCCAACTCGATGAAGAGCTGGTCGTATTGCTCATGCGGCAGCTTCAGGAACTCCTCCAGCAGCCCCAGCTCCTTCATCACCTGCAGGGTGGAAGGATGGACGGTGTCGCCGCGGAAATCGCGCAGGAAATCCTTGTGTTTCTCCAGCACGATCACGTCGACGCCGGCGCGCGCCAGGAGGAAGCCGCACATCATCCCCGCCGGTCCGCCGCCGGCTATGACGCAAGTCGCCGAAAGATTTTCCATGGGTCTTATCAAAACGCTTCGCCTCCACTATATTCCTCCTCGGCAACATCAGCGAAAGGAGGTGGTCCAGTGTCTCATTGTCATCATCAGGGGCAGCCCGCATTGGATCTTACGAATTTCGAGGTCCGCGCGGTCTGATCCCGCGAACTGGCAATGGAAGGGCCGCAGTCCGGATAGGGTTGCGGCCCTTCTCATTTTTTAAAGCTCGCCAGTATGTGATGCCCGGAAACCACGCGCCGCCGTGCTAGAAACCGCCCCGGACATCCAGGGCGACCCCCATGAAAACGCTTTTCCTGACCGCCGCAGCCGCGGCGATGGTGGCCGCGGGCCACGGCATCGATCTTTCCGCCATGGACACATCCGCCGCCCCGGGCGACGACTTCTTCGCCTACGCCAACGGCGCCTGGGTGAAGCGGACGGAGATCCCCGCCGACCAGTCCGGCTGGGGCGTCTTCACCATGCTGCGCGAGCAGGCCTCCAAGCGCACCGCCGGCCTGATCGAGGACGCGGCGAAGGACGCCAACGCGCCCGGCTCCGAAAAAGCCAAGATCGGCGATTTCTATGCGAGCTTCCTGGACGAGGCCGGGATCGAGGCCAAGGGCCTCTTGCCGCTCAAAGCCGATCTCGCCGCCATCGACGCGATCAAGGACAAGAAGCAACTCGCCCACGCCATCGGCGCCAATCTGCGCGCCGACGTCGACGCGCTGAACAACACCAATTTCTACACCGAGAACCTCTTCGGCCTCTGGGTCGCGCCCGGCTTCGCCGACAGCGCGCATTACACGCCCTATCTGATGCAGGGCGGCCTGGGCATCCCGAGCCGCGACTACTATCTCACCGACAGCCCGAAGATGGCGGCGGTGCGCGATGCCTACAAAGCCCATATCGCCAAGACGCTCACCCTCGCCGGCTACAAGGACGCGGACGCGAAAGCCACCGCCATCTTCGCGCTCGAGATGAAGATCGCCGCCGCGCAGGAGAGCATCGTCGACTCGCAGGACGTGGTGAAAGCCGACAATCCCTGGGCGCGCGGCGACTTCGCCAGGAAAGCGCCGGGCCTCGACTGGTCCGCCTTCTTCGCGGGCGCCAGCCTCGACAAGCCGAACACCTTCATCGTCTGGCAGCCCAGCGCCATCAGCGGCCTTGCCCAGCTCGTGGGCTCCACGCCGCTCGACACCTGGAAAGCCTATCTCGCATTCCATCGCGTCAATCATTTCGAAGGCTTCCTTTCCAAGGCGTTCGACGCGGAACATTTCGATTTCTACGGCAAGACGCTTTCCGGCCAGCCGGTGGAGAGCCCGCGCTGGAAGCGCGGCGTCGCCGTCACCAACGCGGCGCTGGGCGACGCCGTCGGCAAGCTCTACGCGGCGAAGTACTTCACGCCCGAAGCGAAGGCCAAGGCCGAGACGATGGTGAAGAACATCATCGCCGCCTGGGGCCGGCGCATCGATGCGCTGGACTGGATGACGCCCGCCACCAAGGCGAAGGCGAAAGAGAAGCTCTTCGCCCTTTATGTCGGCATCGGCTATCCCGAAACCTGGCGCGACTATTCCGGCCTCGCCGTCGTGAAGGGCGACGCCATCGGCAACGAAGCGCGTTCGGAACTCTTCGACTATCACCGCAACGTCGGGCGCATCGGCGGCGCGGTGGACGAGCACGAATGGTCGATGACGCCGCAGACCGTCAACGCCGTGAACCTGCCCTTGCAGAACGCGCTCAACTTCCCCGCCGCGATCCTGGAGCGGCCGTTCTTCGATGCCGAGGCCAACGACGCCTACAATTACGGCGCCATCGGCTCGGTCATCGGCCACGAGGTGAGCCACACTTTCGACAATCAGGGGGCGGCCTTCGACAAGACCGGCCGCCTCTTCAATTGGTGGACGAAGGCGGACTTCGCCCATTTCCAGGCCTCGGACGAGCAGCTCGCCGCGCAGTTCTCGCAGTATCGTCCGTTCCCCGACCTCGCGGTCAACGGCAAGCAGACCTTGGGCGAGAACATCGCCGACCTCGCCGGCCTCGCCGCGTCCTACGACGCGTGGAAGCTCTCGCTCGGCGGCAAACCCGCGCCCCTCGACCAGGGGCTCACGGGCGACCAGCAGTTCTTCCTCGCCTATGTCCAAGGCCGCGAGCAGAAATCGCGCGACGCCGCCCTGCGCCAGCAGGTGCTGACCGACGTCCACGCGCCGGCCATGTACCGGGCGCTGGCGGTGCGGAACCTGGACGCGTGGTACGCGGCCTTCGACGTGAAGCCGGGGCAGAAGCAATATCTCGCCCCCGAGAAGCGCGTGCGGGTGTGGTGAGTTCTCCGCATTAACCTCTGCCATTGGCGTCACCTCGCGTTCTGGGTTACCTTTCGGGCTGTTCATCAACCCGACAGGTTCCTGGGGCGGCCATGATTACGAATAGCGGCGCGGGCAAGCGCTTTCGCGTCCATCTGATCAAGCCGTCGCATTACGACGATGACGGCTATGTCATCCGCTGGGTGCGCTCGACCATGCCGTCGAACTCGCTCGCCTCCGTCTACGGCCTCATCATGGACGCGGCCGAGCGCAAGGTGCTGGGCGACACGCCGCTCGACATCACGCCCATCGACGAGACCAACACCCGCGTCGACGTGCAGGCCATCATCCGCGACTTCGCCGCCAACGGGAATTGCGGCTTCGTCGGCCTCGTCGGGGTGCAGTCCAACCAATATCCGCGCGCGCTCGACATCGCCCGGCCGCTACGCGCGGCGGGCATCCAGGTCGTCATCGGCGGCTTCCACCCTTCCGGCGTGCTCGCCATGCTGCCGGGCGTCCAGCCCGACCTGCAGGAAGCCCTCGACATGGGCGTCACGCTCTTCGCCGGCGAGGCGGAGGGCCGCATCGACGACGTGCTGCGCGATGCGCAGGCCCATGCGCTGAAGCCGATCTACAATTTCATCGAGGACCTGCCGAGCCTCGAAGGCTCGATCACGCCGTTCCTGCCCGAAAGCCATGTGCGCAAGACCATCGGCAACATGACGAGCTTCGACGCCGGCCGCGGCTGCCCGTTCCAATGCTCGTTCTGCACCATCATCAACGTGCAGGGCCGCAAGTCGCGCCGCCGCTCGCCCGACGACGTGGAATACATCCTGCGCCAGAACTGGAAGCAGGGCGTGAACCGCTTCTTCATCACCGACGACAATTTCGCCCGCAACAAGGACTGGGAGATCATCTTCGACCGCATCATCGAGCTGCGCGAGCAGCACGACATGGATGTGCGCTTCATGATCCAGGTCGACACGCTGTGCCACCGCATCCCCAACTTCATCGCCAAGGCCAAGCGCGCGGGCGTGACGCGCATCTTCATCGGGCTGGAGAACATCAACCCCGACAACCTGATGGC
This sequence comes from Rhizomicrobium sp., assembly GCA_036491175.1. Taxonomy (GTDB): domain Bacteria; phylum Pseudomonadota; class Alphaproteobacteria; order Micropepsales; family Micropepsaceae; genus Rhizomicrobium. Next base: position 35,733 of record DASXCJ010000066.1, on the reverse strand, counting down.
GGCCAAGAAGCGCCAGAACAAGATCACCGAATACCGCAAGATGCTGCTGGCCTGGAAGGACGCGGGCATCTGGACCTATGCGGGCTATATCCTCGGCTTCCCGAGCGACACCTACGAGTCGATCAAGGCGGACATCGAGATCATCAAGAAGGAATTGCCGCTCGACATCCTGGAATTCTTCTTCCTGACGCCGCTGCCGGGCAGCGAGGACCACAAGACGCTCTTCACCAAGGGCATCGCGATGGATCCGGACCTCAACAAATACGATCTCGAACACGCCGTCACCGGCCACTCCAAGATGAGCAAGGCCGAGTGGGAGAAGATCTACTGGGACGCCTGGCAGCTCTATTACACGCCCGAGCACATCGCCACGATCCTGAAGCGGGCGCGCGCCAGCGGCATCGACATCTTCCGCCTCATGGTCATCGTGCTGTGGTTCGCCTCCTCGCTCGCGGTGGAGAAGGTGCATCCGCTGCAAGGCGGAATCCTGCGCCTCAAGAACCGGCTCGACCGCAGGAGCACCTTGCCGATCGAGAACCCGCTCGTGTTCTATCCCAAGCTCGCGGCGGACTTCGTCGCCAAGCATGCGCGGCTGGTCCACAAGGCCTGGGCCATCAACCGCATCGCCAAGAAAGTGCAGGCCGATCCGGCCAACGCCACCTATAGCGACCTCGCCATGACGCCGGTGACCGACGAGGACACCGACAATCTGGAGATGTTCACCCACAACGCCTCGGCCCGCGACGAAGTCGTCCGCGCCAAGAAGATCAGGGCGCTGCAGAGCAACGTCGATCCGCTCGCCGCGGCGGAGTGAATTTCGGGTACCCGGCGGACACAATACGCCCCTGAACGGAATCGGCGGTTTTTTCGAAATGCGTTTGTACGCCCGGCTTAGACCCAATCTGACGACGACACGCGTTGGGGCGGACGGAGGATGGCGGCAGTGCCGCTATCGGAAGTCGAGAATGATCATAACTGGTCTCCAACCCAACCTCTCGTGTCATGGCCCGCCGAGTGCGGGCCACCCAGGTGAGGCGGGCGCTGTTGGTGAAGGTTGGTGTTTGTCCTCTGCGTCTCTGCGGCTCTGCGTGCAAAAAGTGGTTTCACGCAGAGACGCAGAGGCATTCTCCCGAAACGCGCAGCAGCGCTGCGGAACTCACCTGGGTGGCCCGCACTAAGGCGGGCCATGACACCGAGGGTGGCTGGCGCGCTGTGTTCAAGGCGCAAATGTGGGAATACTGAGACTATGGGGGAAGAGCGTCACCCCGTCAAGGCGATGTAGGGAAAATTCTCAAAGAATCTTCCCTATTTGTGCAGATAAGCCGAATCGCTCGCGGGAACAAAGGCTTGGGCGGTGTCTTACCGCTTCGGAGCTCCAACCGGTCACCCGCCATGTCCGCATTCGCGCTGTATGTCGTCGGCTTCTTCGTCCTGCTGGCCGGGCTCGTCTATGGCGCGTGGCTGATCCACGTGCCGCACACATGGATCGTCGTCGGCGTGCTGGTGATCCTGGGGCTGGGCATCATGTCGGCCGTCTCCCGCACCAAGCGCCGCGATCCGCCAAGCGAAGCGCCCACGCCCTGAACTTCCCGCCAACTTGCCGTAACGGCGTTGCTTGACGCTGGCGAGCGTGCGCGCACAGACTCGGGCCGGCCGCACTCCGGAACAACGCCATGGAAGACGCAACTCTCGATTTGGGCCTCAACGAGGCGCATCTGCCCGCGCTGTTGATGTCGCTGGTCCATATCACCGGCGACGCCAGCCTGCTCGATGAATTCCCGCGGCCTGTCTACGACTTCTTCGCCGACGGGCGGCTAGGCGGTTACGATCCCGAAACGCAGGAGCGCCTGCGCGCCCGCGCGCGCGACGCCATCGCGGACTACATCGCGCGCGGCAACACGCTGCCGCCGCCGCCTTCGCCCGCCACCGTGCGGCGGATGATGGATTTCATCGCCGGCGCCGATATCCCCGAACACTACGTTCCCTTCATGGACGAAGAGCTCGGCATCTCCGGCGTCGATGCCAAGCGCCCGGTGTGGGACAGCGGGAAGCTTCAAGCGCGGCGCGAGACGATGCGCGTGGTGGTGATCGGCGCCGGGATGTCCGGGCTCCTCTCCGCCATCCGCCTGCAGCAGGCGGGCATTGCCTTCGACGTGATCGAGAAGAACGCGGATGTCGGCGGCACCTGGCTGGAGAACACCTATCCGGGCTGCCGCGTCGACAATCCGAACCACATGTATTCGTTCTCGTTCGAGCCCAACCACGACTGGCCGTACTTCTATTCGACCCAGGACGTGCTGCTCGGCTATTTCCAGCGCACCGCCGACAAATACGGTCTGCGCAAGCATATCCGCTTCGAGACGCAAGTCGTCGAGGCGCGCTTCGACGAGGCGGCCGCGAAGTGGCGCGTCACGGTGAAGGACAAGGCGGGCAAGGAGGAGGCGATCGTCGCCGATGCGGTGATCAGCGCGGTGGGCCAGCTCAACCAGCCGCGCCTGCCGGACATTCCCGGCGTGGGGTCGTTCGAAGGCCCGGCCTTCCACTCCGCGCAATGGCGTCACGATGTCGATCTGAAGAACAAGCGGGTGGCGGTGATCGGCACGGGCGCGAGCGCGTTCCAGTTCGTGCCGGAGATCGCGCCCAAGGTGGCGGACATGAAAGTGTTCCAGCGCACGCCGCCCTGGCTGGGGCCGACGCCCGACTATCACAACAAGGTCGGCGAGGGCAAAAAGTGGCTGCTCGAGCACGCGCCCTTCTACGGCAAATGGTACCGCTTCTGGCTGTTCTGGGTGTTGACCGACGGCGTCTATGAATTCGTCAAGGCCGATCCCACCTATAACGGCCCGCCCAACGCGGTGTCGCCCGCGAGCGCCATGCTGCGCGAGATGCTGATCGCGGCGATCAAGCCGCAGACCGACGCCGTGCCCGGCCTGCTCGACAAGATCATCCCGGACTATCCCTTCGGCGGCAAACGCTCGCTGCGCGACAACGGCGTGTGGGTGGAGGCGCTGGCGCGCGACAATGTCGAGCTCGTCACCGATCCGATCGCGCAGATCGACGCCACCGGCGTCAAGACCAAGACCGGCGCGCATCACGACGCCGACGTGCTGATCTACGGCACGGGATTCCATGCCTCCAAATTCCTGCGCACGTTCAAAGTCTACGGCCGCGGCGGCGTCGAGTTGCACGACCGCTGGGCGGGCGACGCGCGCGCCTATCTCGGCATGACGGTGCCGGGCTTCCCGAATTTCTTCATGATCTACGGGCCCAACACCAACATCGTGGTCAATGGCAGCATCATCTTCTTCAGCGAATGCAGCGTGCGCTACATCATGGGCTGCCTGAAGCTTCTTGCCGAGACCGGCAACGCCACGCTCGAGCCCAAGGGCGACGTGCATGACGCCTTCAACCAAAAGGTCGACGCGATGAACGCCAAGATGGCCTGGGGCCAGCCGCAAGTGTCGAGCTGGTACAAGAACGAGAAAGGCCGCGTCAGCCAGAACTGGCCGTTCCCGCTGGTGGACTATTGGAGCGCGACCTTGAAGCCCGACCCGCGGGATTTCGAATTGCGCAAGAGCGCCTGACGCTCAGGCGATGGTCAACCCGTTGTCCGGATCGGCGTACGGCATGTTGGGGACGGTTTCGCTGGGCCGCCGGGGAGGGCTCAGAAGAGTGTCGACCGCCCTTGCCAGCGCCGCGAGAGCGGCCGCATCGGCCGCCTGGCTCTCGCGGACCGCTTGTTCGTAGTGCCGCGCCGTTTCGGTAAATGCCATGATGGAATAGAGGACCGGCGTCAGCGCGGCCACGGAGAGCGTCAGCATCATGACGTCGGCCGAAACCTCGCGCCGGGCTTGCGTCTCTTTTTCAGCGGATTTGCGCGGCATGGGGGGTGCGCCCTCCCTCAAGCGACGGAAAGCGTCGCGGCGGCGGCGAGCGCGGTGACATTCGCCAGGACTACCGCGTCGGTGACGACGTCGTTGACGGGCGTGGGATAGGCCATGGCGTTCGCTCCGCTCGCGCGTCAGGCTTTGAATTCTTCGGCCAGGATTTCCGCGGTCAGCGAGTCGGACTGCGGATCCATCATGTAGCGCACGCATTTCGCCGTCATCGCCATGCCAAGGAGGTTGGTCCTCTGCTGATGGGCGACGGCGTTGTGGTACATGAGGCCGTTGGCCTGCTGCGCCTGGAGCAGCCCGTCATAGGCCGCGATCGACGGACCGGAGCCCAGGATCATGACAAGCGCCTGGGTGACGGCATCGGTCGCCTGCTGGGAAACGCCGTTCTTCGCGGCCTCCGCGGAGAAGTTCAGCAGCGCCGCGTTCAACGCATCGCTTGCCTTGGGCTTGGCCTTGGTCTCGGGCTGGGTGGGGGCGTCTTGCGCGGTGTCGTCGCTTTTTGCGGCCATCGTCTGATCTCCTAGGACACGGTCGCCGCGCCAAGCAGCCGTTCGGCGGCGACGCTGACGGCGACGAAATTGGCGCGCGCTTCCTGCATCATGGCATTCGCGGTCTGGATGCAGGCCTGCGCCTGATCGGCCAGCGCTTTGTCGGTCAGCATCATCTCCTGCGCGGCGCCCAAGGTCAGGCCGGCGATGGCGTTGATGTGGCGCATATGCGCGACCGCGTCCTGCACGGCCATGGCCGCGGCCTGGCGGGCCATGCCGGCGGCCGGCGTCGAGGCCGGGGCGGCGGGATCAGGCCCGGGGTTGCGCCCGGAATCAGACATTGGGCTTCTCCTGGCTGGGAGGCGCCGCCGTCGTCGCCGCGGCCGGCGCGCGCGACAGGGCGACAAGCCGCGACAGGGTGCGCGCCATGGCGGCATTGGCCAGCATGCTGTCGCGCTGCTGCGCCTGCACCGCGTTGAACATGGCGAGCGCCGCGGCCTGCGTGGCCGCCATGTCGCTGGCCAGTTGCAGGCCCGTGGCCATGTCGGTCCTGAGCACCACCTCGATCGCGGCGAGCGCGTCGGTGATCTGCCGGTTCAGCGACGACACGGCCTTCGCCGCCACGTCGTCCTCGTGCGGCGCGCTCTGCGCCAAGGCCGCTTCGGTATGATGGGGCGGCGCGGTTTCGGCCATATGCGTGAAGTGACGGTCGTGCAGCTCCGCATGCGCACTCTCGGCCGCGAAATCCGCGTCTCTGAGCTCGGCGGTTGCGGCGGGGCCCTTCCTCGCGGCGCCCTTCGCCGCGGCGCCGGCCTCGGGCGCATCCGAGGTTTCGGACGGCGACGCCGGAGCGGACGCGGAATCCGGCGCGGACGCCGGATCGTCTGGCGGTGCCTTTGCCATTTCTACGATGACAGAACGATCGCGCTGCCGATACTCGTGATCTGCTTGGCGGTTGCGGCCTGCGCCACCATGTTCATCGACTGCTGGATGGTGACGGCATTCTCCATCATCAGGCCGAAAGCCTGGGCCGCCGCATTGGTGAGATTGGCCAGCGCCGCCGACGGCGCCGACCCCAGCGCGGTGACGTTGGATTGCGTGACGGCGTCGGTGATCTGTCCGTTGACCGGTGTCGGAAGTGCCATGATCGTCCCCTCGAGAGCCGCAAACATCCCAACAGCCGGACACGCGGGAGTTCAATGAAGAATCGCGGGCTGTGAACGGGAATACTGACTTATCCCCAGGACTCGTCGGAATTCGCGCAAATATTCGCTAATAGAGAGAAGGAAAATAGCTCTGCAACTTGCCGTCTCGATTTATGTCACACGTGCAACAACGCAGCCCGCCGCCGAAGCGGTAGACGCGGTTCGAAGCGCGCGGGATCGCAGCCCAGGCTGCACGGCAAGCCGATCATCGGCGTCTCCGCGGCGTAACGGGCCAGGAATTGACTGCCGTCACATCAGTCCCAGCGACTTGAAGCTGCGCACGCCTTCGCGGCCGATGACGATGTGGTCGTGGACGGCGATGCGCAGCGGCCGCGCGGCGTCGACGATCTCCTGGGTCATGTCGATGTCGGCGCGGCTGGGAGTCGGATCGCCGCTGGGGTGGTTGTGCACCAGGATCAAAGCGGACGCCGACAATTCGAGCGCGCGCTTGACGATCTCGCGCGGATAGACGGGCGTGTGGTCGACGGTGCCTTGCGTCTGCACTTCGTCGGCGATGAGGATGTTCTTGCGGTCGAGGAAGAGGACGCGGAACGCCTCCTCCGGCGCGCGCGCCATGGCGGCGGTGCAGTAATCGATCAGCGCCGGCCAGGAGCTGAGCGCGGGGCGGCCGAGCAGGCTCGTCTTGGCCAACCGCAAGGCCGCGGCTTCCACGATCTTGAGCTGGGTGGCGACGCCCTCGCCCGCGCCCTCGACCTCGAGCAATCGTTCGCGCGGGGCGGCGATGACCTCGGCGAAGCCGCCGAAGCGGGCGATCAGCGCCTTGGCGAGCGGCTTCACATCGCGGCGCGGGATGGCGGCGAAGAGCACCAGCTCCATGAGTTCGTAATCGGGCATGGCGTCCGCGCCGCCGGCGAGGAAACGGGCGCGCAGGCGCTGGCGATGGTCGAGATAATGCGGCGGCTCCTCGAAGGCGCGCGAAACGTCGCTCAACACGCCGGGCGCGCCGGCGCCGTCCTTGGCTTCGTCCGCGGCTTTCGACTTGGACTCTTGAGGGGCCTTCGCCATGGCCCGCTATGTATCACTCTTCGACGGTGCCGCCGAGGGACTTGAGCAGCGCCATCATGCGGCGGCGCACCAGGGGATCGTCCACCGCCAGATAGGCGCGGATGAGTTCCTGGCCCTCGGCGGTGGCGACGAAGCTCGCGATGCGGCCGGCATCGGAATCGCCTTGCGGCGAGACCGGTTGGCCGGAGAGCGCGTCGATGCCGTCGAAGAAGTAGTCGAGCGGGACGCCGAACATCTGCGCCACGCGCAACAGGAAGGCGGTCGAGACGCGGTTGGTGCCGCCCTCGTATTTCTGCACCTGCTGATAGGTGACGCCCAATTGCTCGGCGAGCTTCTGCTGCGACACGCCGGAGGATTTGCGCAGCACGCAGAGCTTGCGCCCGACATGGGCATCGATCCAGGTGGTTGGCTTCTTCGGCATGCGCTAGCGATCCGCGGAGGCGTTGTGGAGATCAAGGTGGGATTCGCCGCTCGCGTTCCTCGGCTTATACGGATTCGGTATATCGGACATGCCTCATTTTCCACGGGAATCGGGCGCAATTACAACCGGAAATCGCACGGCGCACAGCCAGAATGCCACACAAAGTTTGGGAGCAAGCGCAATTCATCCGTAACGATCGTGCCGGAATGCGGGCGACGCCGCGGCGTTTACCGCGCTTTTCGAGGATCACGGCTGGTTGTCCCCAAGGCAAAATGCCGCGAGCGCCCGCGCCGAATGCATCGATTCCGCACGCCCAAGTGATACGGATCGCCGCCGTCTCGGCCTCTATTATGCATTCTTTTTGCTTAACGCCGTGTATGAGCGCGCGGCTCACGCGAATATTCGCGATCACTGGAACGATCGTTACGTGCCGGCGCCGGCGCGCCGGATGGCGCCGCCGAGCAGGCCCGGCCAGTTTTTCGCGGGCGGTGCGAAGCGCTCGGCGAACCAGGGCATGTGTTTGGGATCGAAGACGTGGTGCTTGAGATAGTCGATCACCGCGCGCGCCGCCGGCTTCTCGCCCGCCGCGCGCTCGAAGCACAGGAACACCGGCGTCGAATAGTGCAGATCGGGCAAGACCGGCACGATGGCGGCATCGAGCGCGGAGGTGAAGGTGGGCAAGAGTCCCATCACCCCGCCGGCGCGCGTGACGTCAGCCAGGAGCACGTTGGAATTGGTGAGGAAGACGGGATCCTTGCTGATGCTGGTCCACGTCATCAGCGAACCGCGCGCGGCGAGCGCGCCGGCCGAGTCCGCAATGCGATGGTTGCGCAGATCCTCCACCCTCGCGGGCATCCCGAAACGCACGAGATAGGACTCCGCCGCGTAGAGCATGAAATGAAGCGTCGCGACGCGGATCGCGACGTGGTCGGCTTCGAGCGGCTGGAGATATTGGACTTGGATATCGTAGATCGCGGTCTGATCCTGCGCCAGCGCGGGCGTCGTGAACAGCCGGATGTCGATCGCAGGATGACGATCGAGGAAGGCGGTGACGAAGTTCGGCATCCAATAGGCGCCGAGCCCCTCGCCCATCACCAGGCTGCAATCGCCGTCGATGCCGCGCGCCGTATCCTGCGACGCCGTCATGGCGCGGCCGAGCGAGCGCTCCGCGGAATTGGCGTGATCGAGCACGCGCCTGCCTTCGCGGGTGAGGCGCGGGCTGCCCTGGCCGCGGTCGAACAGGCGCGCGCCGAGCAACTCCTCGAGCCGTTTGATCCGTCTGCTGATGGTCGGCTCGCTGAGCTTCAGGTCGCGCGCGGCGCGCGTGAACGAACCGGCGCGCACCACGGCGGAGAACAGGCGAAAGTCATCCCAGTCCGGAGTCTTCAAGCTGCGGCCCCAAATTTCCTGAACACGGCGATACAGGATTGTGCGTTGTAGGCCGGAACGGAGTCCGGCCACAGTCTCGGCGCTTGATTCAACGCATCCACCGCCTTGGGGGTCAAGACAGGGATGCCGGCCTTTGCTGTCACCACCACGCGCGATGAACACCCAATCCGCTCTTCGTCCCGAACTCGAATCGCTTCTCGCTTTCTGGTTCGTCCAGTGCGGCGAGCGAAAGTTCCCGATGCGGTGTCACCTGGGCGGGAGCGCGCGGTGGCAACGGAACCTGGCGTCGTTCGGCGTCGTGCAATACGGTTGCTTGCGCGTCTACGAATGCCACTCCTGCGCGCAGGGATTGACGGTTCGTCTCGGTCGCAGCGCAATCGGTCTTTCCACGGACGAATTGCCGGCGGAGATCCGCACGGATCTGCGCGCCGGATTCGAGCAAGCCTGGGAGCGGCGCGCGCCGCACATCGCGCGGGCGCGGGTGCCCAAGGGCGGGCGTATCGTTCGTTACACGGATTTAATGTTGCCGCTCTCCGAAAACGGCAAGCACATAGACGGCATGCTGTTCGCGAGTTACGCGTCGGCGTAGGGGCGGTCGCTCTCGCTGCTCTGACAAACCTTGGTGTCATGGCCCGCCGAGTGCGGACCAGCCAGTCGAGGCGGGCGCTGCAGGCGACGGTTGATGTTTTCTCCTCCTCCCGAAACGGGGACAGCACGCACAATCCACCCGGGCGGCCCGCGCTAGGCGGGCCGTGACGCTTCTCGCGAGTTCAATTCGCGACGCACGCCGTCGGCGCGAACCCCGCGTCAAATATTGTAAGGCGGCTTGTCCCAGCCCTTGGGCGAGGCGGTGAAGATCTCCACGCCGTTCTGCGTCACGCCGACGGAATGTTCGAACTGGGCGGAGAGCGAGCGGTCGCGCGTCACCGCGGTCCAGCCGTCGTTGAGGATCTTCACGCCATAGCCGCCGAGATTGATCATCGGCTCGACGGTGAAGAACATGCCGGCCTTCAGGCCAAGCCCGTAGCCCGGCCGCCCGTAATGCACGATGTTGGGCAGCGCGTGGAACACCTGGCCGAGGCCGTGGCCGCAGAAATCGCGCACCACCGCGCAACGCTCTTCGCCCTCGGCGTAGGATTGGATCGCGTGGCCGATGTCGCCGGTGGTCGCGCCCGGCTTCACCACACCGATGCCGCGCAGCATGGATTCATACGTGATGTCGACGAGGCGCGCGGCTTTGCGCTTCACGTCGCCGACGAGATACATGCGGCTCGTATCGCCGTGCCAGCCGTCGACGATCACCGTGACGTCGATATTGACGATGTCGCCGTCGCGCAGGCCCTTGTCGTCCGGGATGCCGTGGCAGACGACGTGGTTGATCGAGGTGCAGAGCGTGTGGCGATAGCCGCGATAGCCGAGGCAGGCCGGGATGGCGCCGTGGTCCAGCGTGTATTCGTAAGCCAGCTTGTCGAGATGGGCGGTCGTCACGCCGGGCTTCACTTCCGGGACCATGAGGTCCAGCACCTCGGCCGCCAATCGGCCGGCGCGGCGCATGCCCTCGAACCCTTCGGGGCCGTTTATGGGGACGCCGAGATTGGCTCTGCGGGCGGCTTCGATCGCGTCATAGCTCATGGCCCTAAAATAGGCGGCCGGAGATTACTTCTCAATGACCTTGGCGAAGCGGGGACCTTGGCGAAGAGGGGACCTTGGCGAAGCGGGGACCTTAGTGAAGCGGGACCTTGCTGGAGCGGGCCTCAGGCGTCGGCCACGCCGACATGGTGCTTGTAGACCATGGACCAGCCCATCCAGCCGTTGAACAGCAGCAGCAGGAACACGACCAGGCTCATCCACATATAGTCGTGCGAGCCTGCCGCCGCCCCCTCGCGCCAGCGCAGATAGAGGTCGACGATGGAAACGAGCGCCGCGGCCGCATTGCCGGCGAAATGCCACCAGGCGGCGTTGAGCGCGCGGATCCTGGGCTCGAACAGGAAATCGAGCAGCCCGACTGTGGCGGCCAGCGCCGAGGCCGCGACGCCGGTGATCAGCAGCACATAGGCCCCGCGCGCCCAGAATTCGTCGCCCGTGTACGCGAAGGCGAGGTCGGCGGCGAAACAGCCGGTGTAGAAGGCGATGACGAACGGGACCAGCATCACATGCACCGGATGCCCCGCGATCTGCACGGTGGAACGGGGATTGGAAGCGGTCTGCATGGGGCATCTCCTCGCATTCAATAACGCCACGCCGCCGCTGCTGTTCCGCTAACAAAAAGCACCTCCCCCCTTCGCGGAGAGGTGGAGTAGAAGGGCGCATGAGCAACTCCCCCAGCGCCGCCGTGACCGCCGCCGTGCTCGTCATCGGCGACGAGATCCTCTCCGGCCGCACGCAGGACACCAACACCGCCCATATCGCGCGCGTGCTGGGCAGCCTGGGCATCGACCTCGGCGAAGCGCGCGTGGTGCCGGATGTGCGCGAAGAGATCGTGGCGGCGCTGAATGCGCTGCGCGCCCGCTACACCTATGTTTTCACCACCGGCGGAATCGGGCCGACACATGACGACATCACGGCGGACGCCGTCGCCGCGGCGTTCGGCGTGGGCATCGGCCATCATCCCGAGGCGATGACGATGCTGGCGGCGCGCTACAAGCCCGGCGAGTTCAACGAGGCCCGCCAGCGCATGGCGCGCATCCCCGATACCGCCGGCCTCATCAAGAACAGCGTCTCCACCGCGCCCGGCTTCCACATCGGGAACGTCTATGTGATGGCCGGCGTGCCGATGGTGATGCGGGCGATGCTGGAGGCGATCACGCCCACCCTGACGCGGGGGACCGTTGTCCAGATGGAAACCGTGGAGGCCAAGATCCCCGAAGGGCGGATCGCCGCCGCCCTCGGCCAGGCCCAGAAAAATCATCCCGAAACGGCCATCGGCTCCTATCCCTTCTATCGGGAGGACGGGCCAGGGGCCCAATTCGTGATCCGCGGGAGAAATCCGCAGGCTGTCGAAGCGGCCACGCGGGAAATCGAAAACGCCATTAAAAATGAGGGAATCGAACCGCTTAGGCTGCCAAAGCCGGGTGAGAACGACTAAGTGGCTGTTTGGCAAGCGAAAAGATTGGTCGACAGATACGATTTCCGCCGCTACGTTGCCGCTCGGTATCGGGGTAGTGCCCAGTCTTCGGGCACGGGGGAGAAGTCCGGACCACTCAAAAATACGGAACCGGGCCAATCGGTTCCACCGGGATGACTTCTCCCTGGGTCAGTCAAGGAGGCGAGAACCAATGACGACGAAGATGCGCGTATTGGGGGCAGTGGCCGGCGGCATGCTTGTGGCCGTGGCCGGCGTGGCGGTGGCGGCGACCTTCTCGCACAGCAATGCCCGCGCCGATTTCTACTCTCCCGGCAAGCACCGCTTCTATGTCTGGTGCGCCGGCGGCACCGACTACACGGCGACCGCGCCCGGCGCCAACGCCGAAGACGCCCAGATCAAGCTCTACGACGCCACCAAGGCCCATGGCCGCTCCGCCTGCTGGCCGGTCTGGCAGGGCCGCGTTTCGAGCTAGTCCTCGAGCTTCAGTTCTTTCGCTTCTTGATCCAGCGCTGTGCGCGCCGGCGCGTTCGCCTTCATCGCGACGCGTGCATCGGCAAGCGCGGCGCGCGCCTTGGCCGCGTCGCCCAGCACGGCGTAAGAGCGCACCAGCCGCTGCCAGCCTTCGGGATCGTCGGGCTGCTGCTTCAGGCGCGCGGCGAGGCCTGCCACCATCGCGCCGATGTCGGGGCTTTGGCCCTGCTCCGCGGTCAGCCGCATGATGTTGTCGACCAGCTTGCCGTGCAGCGGCCCGTTCGCGGGCACATCTTCCAGCGCGCTTTTCCACACGGCGATCGCATGCGCATTGTCGCGGCGCGCGGCATAGGCGAAGCCCAGATAGAAGCGCGCCGGCACATCGTGGCCGTTCATCCGCAAAGCGAGGGTGAAAGCGCGCTCGGCATCTTGCGTCACCTCGCCGCTGGCCGAGCCGGTGAGCGACATGCCGATCTCGTCCAGCACGTAAGGCTGGCGCGCGGGCGGGGCTGTGGCGAGCGCGCGGCGGAAGGCGCCGGCGGCGCTGTCGCCGTCCTGCAGTTCGAGATAGCCGCGGCCCAGCATCTCCCAGGCGGTGGAATCGTTCGGATGCGCGCGCGCATTCGTCACCAAAAGCGCGACCATGCCCTTCCAATCGTCGCTTCGCACATTGGCCGGATTGCGCAGCGCGATCTGCGGCGCGCCCAGGAAGAGATAGAGGCCCGCGCCGATCCCCAGCACCACGCAGGCGAGCGACGCGGCCAGGATCCAGCCGCGCGCGCCCTCACGCCGGCGCAAGACCGGCCAGCACACGAAGGCGAGCGAGACGACGGCCAGCACGAAAAAGAGAACGGCGAAAAGCATGCCCGCTCATAGCACGGGCAGGCTCAGGCGACAGCCTGCCAGCGCGCCACGCGGCTCTGCGGGAAGACGATCGTCACGATGGTGCCGGCTGCGACTTCGCTTTCCAAGGTAAGGCGGCCGCCGTGCAACCCCATGAGCTGGCGCGACAGCGGCAGGCCGAGGCCCGCGCCCTCGTATTTGCGCGACAATTGCCCGTCGACCTGGCCGAAGGGTTCGAGCGCCTTGGCGATGTCCTGGGGCGCGATGCCGATGCCGGTGTCGACGACGCGGATCGTAAGTTCGCCGGCCTCGTTCAGATCGGCCGCGACCGCGACCCTTCCGCCGGATGGAGTGAATTTGATGGCGTTGGAGAGCAGATTGATTAGCACCTGGCGGAAGCGGCGATGATCGGCATTGAGGCGCGGCAGCGCGCTCGCCGTCTTCTGCTCAAGCGCGATGCCGGATTTCTCGGCCTGCTGGCACAGCATGCGCATCGCTTCGGCGATGACCTCACCCGGATCGAGCTCTTCCTCGCTAAGGACGAGCTGATCGGCGTCCAGCCGCGACAGGTCCAGGATGTCGTTGATGAGCGACAGCAGATGCGCGCCGCTGGCGCAGATGTCGGACGCATACTCGCGGTAGCGCCCATGGCCGAGCGGCCCGAACAATTCCTTGGCCATGACGTCGGAGAAGCCGATCACGGCGTTGAGCGGCGTGCGCAATTCATGGCTCATCGCCGCCAGGAATTGCGATTTGCTGCGGTTCGCCGCATCGGCAAGCGCCAAAGCGTGCGAAAGATTCGCCGAGGTGGCCTCGAGCTCGCGCTTGGTGGCTTCCAGCGCCGCGTTCTTGGCGCGCAGGCGATCGGCTTCGCCGGTCGCGCGTTCGGCCAGATGATGATCCAGCATCGCGCCGGCGAGGCCCAAGGCCACGATCAGGATCGCGATCGCCGCCACCGCGACGGCCAGCACGTCGGGCGCGAGCACGACGTTGGGGACCATGGCGGCCGGATCGGGCCGGAAGACCACGGCGGACATGCCGGTGAAATGCATCGAGCAGATCGCAACGGTGAGAATGACGCCGCCCCAGGCATAGCTCGCAACCGTGTCGCGCTTGAGCGCGATCCACATTCCGAAGGATGTCAGCGCGACGCCGATGATCGCCGACGCCGCGACGTAGCGAGTATCCCAGACCGCGTCGGCCGGCGCGCGGACCGCTGCCATGCCGATATAGTGCATCGCGCCGATCGCCGCGCCGGTCACCGCGCCGCCGATGACGGCGCCGGCGCGCGTGAAGCAGAGAAGGAAGCCCACGCCGCAGAGCGTGACGGCGACGGCGATGGAAAGGATCGTCAGCCCGATGTCGTAGGCGACGGGAAAGCCGGCGCGATAGGCGAGCATGGCGACGAAATGCGTGCCCCAGATGCCGCTGCCGGCGACCGCGCCCGCGGCCACCAGCCAGAACCGGCGCCAGCGTCCGCCCACCGCGCGGCCGCGCGCGATCATGCTCATCGCCGCGAGACAGGCGAAGAGACACAAGATACCGGCGAGCACGACGAGACGAAGATCGTGTTGACCGGTGATGCATCCGAGGACGTGCAACATGGTGGAAAGCTGACAGAAAGGCGTAAATTGGCGGTGAACCATGACGATACATTGCGCATGCAACCGATGCGTGCTTTGTCGGCCATCGCAAACAGGAGAGCCAAAATTGATTCCGTTTTCCGGCAATCCGCTCGACCGCGCGAGCGAAAAACGCAGCGATAATGAATGGCTTGCCGCCCAGCGCCGCGATCCCAATTCGCTCATCCTGCCGATGTGGCGCCTGCAACCGTTTCTCCTCGGACCGGAGAAAAGCGATGCACAGCCGCAAGCGTGTTTTTTGCGGCCCGGGCTGTGCGAGACGCTGGCGGCGCCGGACGCGCCTTGCGTGCTGCTCGGCCTCGACGACGGCACCGCGCTGTTCGCGCTCGACGTCTCCGCCGCGCGCGATCCGGCCGCGGAAGGGCCGCTCGCGGGACTGGGCCATTTCCGCGACATGCGCGCGGCCGCGATGGTCTTGGGGGCGAAAGACACTGCGATCTGCGGCCAAGCCAAGGCGATGATCGACTGGCACAACCGCCACGGCTTCTGCCCCAATTGCGGCCAGCCCACCGCGATGATGGACGCGGGCTATAGACGCCACTGCAACGCCTGCGGCGCCGATCACTTCCCACGCACCGATCCGGTGGTGATCATGCTGGCGACGCATGGCGATGCGTGCCTGGTGGGACGCGGCAAGCAATTCCCCCGCGGCATGTTCTCCGCGCTCGCCGGATTCGTCGAGCCCGGCGAAACCGTCGAGGAAGCGGTGCGCCGCGAACTGCACGAAGAGGCTGGCGTGAAGACCGGCACGGTCACCTACCACGCGACCCAGCCCTGGCCGTTCCCCTCCTCGCTGATGATCGGCTGCTTCGCGCAGGCCGAGAGCCGTGACATCGTCGTCGATCTCAACGAACTCGCCGAAGCCCGCTGGCTCGAACGCGACACGGTGAAAGCCCTCATCGCGGGCGAACGCGTGGACGGGCTATGGATCCCGCCCAGCATCGCCATCGCGCGGCATTTGCTGGAGGCGTTCGCGGCACAGACGTAATGACATTGACGTTACGCCGTGCTAGGAATAGCAGGCAAGGAGAAAGCCATGGCGATCACGACCAAATCGCGCCGCGACACGCTCAACATCCGGATCAAACCGGCTGAACGGAATTTGCTGGACCGCGCCGCCGAACTGACCGGCAGGACGCGCACCGATTTCGTGCTGGAAGCCACGCGCCGCGCAGCGGAAGACGCGCTTCTCGATCGAACCTTGTTCATCGCCAGCCCGGAGGCTTACGCCAAATTCGTGGCCCGGCTCGACGCGCCGCCCAAAGCCAATCAGCGCCTGAAACGCAGCCTGACGGCCAAGGCGCCCTGGAAATAGACATGGCGCTTTCCAGTCCGCAACCGCTGGCGGACAACCACCGGCTCGACGATTTCGACTCGGGCGTTCCCTCACTTGACGAATGGCTGAAACGGCGTGCGCGCACCAACCAGAACAGCGGAGCCTCGCGCACCTTCGTGGTCGCCGATGGCGACGCCGTCGTCGCCTACTATGCACTCGCATCCGGCGCGGTGGATATGACGAACGCGACCGGCAAGTTTCGCCGCAACATGCCCGACCCGATCCCGGTTGCCGTGCTCGGCCGACTCGCGATCGATCGCCGCTTGCATAAGCGCGGATTGGGCCGCGCGCTGTTCCGGGACGGCGCCTTGCGCGTGCTCAATGCCGCCGACGAAATCGGTATCAGGGGTCTGATCGTGCATGCCGTTTCCGAGGATGCGAAAGCGTTCTATCTCGCGCTTGGATTCGACCCCTCGCCGCTGGAGCCCCTGACGCTCATGGTTACGCTGGCGGATATCCGGGCGAATATGAGCTAACGGCTGCTCATCGATTTCAAGAACTTCGCGTCGCGATAGACCGGGCCGCCGTCGAGCAAGGTCAGCACCACGCGCGCATTGTGAATATCGCTGGGTTTGATCTTGAAGAGGTTGCGATCAAGCACGACGAGATCCGCCGCCTGCCCAACCTCTATCGTGCCGTCTATCTTGTCCTCGCGCACGACCCAGGCGGCGTCGCGTGTGTAGGCGGCGAGGATCTGGGCGAGGCCGACGCGCTCCGGGCCGTCGCGCGTCACGGCGGCTTCGATGCCGTCGAGCGGATTGAGCGAGGTCGCGGGCCAGTCGCTGCCGGCGACGATGCGCCCGCCATGCGAAGCAATGGCAGCGATGGGCATGATCCAGCGGGAACGCGCCGGTCCCAACGCGGCCTTCGTCGGCGCCATGTCGGGATCATCGCTGCGGAACCAGACCGGCTGGAAATTCGCGGCGACGCCGAGCTTGGCGAAGCGCGGAATGTCGGCGGGATCGGCGACGCCGACATGGGCGAGTTGCGGGCGGCGGTCGCGTGGGCCGTTCGCGCGCGCGGCGTCTTCCAGCGCGTCGAGGCCGGTGCGCACCGCGCGGTCGCCCATGACATGCATGTGGATGAGGAAGCCTTCGGCATCGAGGCGGCGCACGATGGGATTCAGCACATCGGCGGGGATATCGGGGCCGCTTGTGGCCGGCGCGTCGGCGTAAGGCGCGAGCATCGCGGCGGTGTGGCGGTCGATCTCGCCGTCGAGGAAGAATTTGGCGGCGTCGGCGCGGACGCGCGGGCTGGCGATCCTGTCGCGGCGCGCGATGAAATCGTCCACTTGCGCGGGCCCGCGCGCGGGATCGACGAGCTGGGCGATGACGACGCGGACGGTGAGCTCGTGCGCCTGGTCCGCCGCGCGATAGGCGTCGATCATCGGCGCGCTGGCCGAGGCGTCGAACACCGAGGTGACGCCGAAGCTGTTGGAGATCGCGGTCGTGTTCTTGAGCGCGGCGCGATGCTCGGCCTCGGTCGGCTTGGGGATGTGCTGGCGCACCAGCGCGATGGCGTCGTCGCGCAGCACGCCCGTCGGCTCGTGGCTTTGCGGATCGCGGGCGATGCCGTGATTGTCCGGGCCTTTCGCGTCGATCCCGGCAAGCGCCAGCGCTTTGGAATTGACCCAGGCGGTGAAGCCGTCCGGCGTGCGGAAGAAAGCCGGGCGATCGGGCGCCGCCGCGTCGAGCAGCGCGCGCGTGGGGCCCGCCGGTCCGAAGGCTTGCGGCGTCCAGCCGGCGCCTTGCAGCCAGGCGGCTTGCCGGTCTTTGGCGTTGCAAGCGCGGATCGCGGCGGCGATATCCGCCTCGGTCTTCGCTTCGCCAAGGCGGCATTGCAGGAGGCGCAGGCCCGCCGACATCGGATGGACATGGGCGTCGTGGAATCCGGGCAGCACCATTTGGCCGTGCAGCACGATCATGCGCGCATCCTTGTGCGCGAAGGCACGGGCGCCGGAGTCGTTGCCGACATAGGCGATGTGCTTGTCGCGCACCACCAGCGCGCTGGCCCAGGGATGCGCCGGATCGAGCGTATAGACCGCACCGCCCGTCAACACGAGATCGGGATCGGCATGGGCTCCAGCCGCGAGCAGGACGAGCGCCGCGGCGAGCGCCTTCATGGCATCTCTTTGCGGAACTTGTGCGCGGGATAGACGCCCAGGATCGAGAGCTTGCTGGTGAAGAATTGCAGCTCTTCCAGCGCCAGCCGCACCAGTCGGTCCTCGGGATGGCCTTCGATGTCGGCATAGAACTGCGTGGCGTTGAAGGAGCCGCCGAGCTGGTAGCTCTCCAGCTTCATCATGTTGACGCCGTTGGTGGCGAAGCCGCCGAGCGCCTTGTAGAGCGCGGCCGGCACGTTCCGCACCCGGAAGATGAAAGTAGTGATCACGTCCGTGTCGTCGAAGGGCGCGTCGTCGGATTCGCGCGCCATGATCAGGAAGCGGGTCATGTTGTGCGGCTCGTCCTCGACATTGGCCTTGAGGACGTCGAGCCCGTAGATCTCGCCGGCGAGCGCCGAGGCGATGGCGGTCGCGCTTCTGTCGCCCAGTTCGGCGACATGCTGCGCGGAGCCTGCGGTGTCGTACCAGTTCCGCGCGGTGAGGTTCATCTCGCGCACGATGCGCCGGCATTGGCCGAGCGCGGGGAGCTGGCTGTAGACCGTCTTGACGTCTTCCAGCTTCGCGCCCTTCACGCCGAGCAGTTGGTGATGGATGGGCAGGAAATGCTCGCCGACGATGAACAGGCCAGCCTCCGGCAACAGATGATGGATGTCGGCGATGCGGCCGTGCAGCGAATTCTCGACCGGGATGATGCACAGATCGGTGCGGCCCTCGCGCACGGCGGAAGCCGCGTCCTCGAAAGTCGGGCACGGCACGGCCTCGGCTCGCGGCAACGCCTCACGCGCGGCGAGATTGGCATAGGCCCCCTTCTCGCCCTGGAACGCGACGCGCTTGGCTTTCGAGATAAGCGTGGTGTGGGTCATGCGATGTGTTCGTTTCCAGAAGAATGATTCACGCAGAGCCGCAGAGCCGCAGAGGAGAGCTGAGCCCGCGTGATGACCCGTAACACGCGATGATCGTTTGCGCGCGAAGCGCGCCGACAGAACGGGCCGCGCTGTGCACGGATATCCCGTTCTTCTCCTCTGCGGCTCTGCGGCTCTGCGTGATTCATCTTTTTTCTTTCTCTTCCCCACCCAGCAGCTTGCGGGCCTTGTCCAGGTCGGCCGGGGTATCGACGCTCAGCGGAACGTCGGCCACGCGGGCGACCGCGATAGTCATGCCCGCTTCGAGCGCGCGCAACTGCTCCAGCTTCTCGCGTTTCTCCAGAGGCGAGGCTTCGAGCGCGACGAAGCGCGCCAAGGCGTCCCGCGTATAGGCGTAGATGCCGACATGGTGGAACAGCGGGCCTTCGCCCGTCGGCACGCGGGCGCGGGAGAAATAGAGCGCGCGGCCGCGCGCGCCCGTCACGTCCCACACCACGACCGGCTTCACCACGCTGGGATTGTCGAAGTCCGCTTCGTCGTCGATCTGCGCCGCCAGGGTGGCGATGTCGCAGCCGGTCGTCATCAGCGCATCGACCACGGCGTGGATGGCGGCGGGATCGAGCGCGGGCAGGTCGCCCTGCAGATTGACCACGATGTCGTGCGCGCCCTTGGGATCGACCGCCTCCAGCGCCTGGAAGATGCGGTCGGAACCGGAGGGCAAATCCGGATCGGTCATCACCGCCTGCCCGCCCGCGTCGCGAATCGCTTGCGCCACTTCCGGCTCGGACACCGCCACCACCACCGGCCCGATGCCGGCCGCCACGGCCTGTTCCCACACCAGCACGATCATGGGCCGGCCCGCGATATCCGCCAGCGGTTTGCCGGGCAAACGCGTGGAGGCCATGCGGGCCGGGATGACGATGATGGGGTTCATGCGCGCTCCAAAACTTATGCGACGCTTCGCCGCAATGACGCTCAAAGGCTGCCGGGTAATGTCGCCCCGAACCGGGGGGCCGTCTCGCCCTTTCCCGCCCTCGTGACCATCTGCCAGCGGAGCCTGACCTTATGGATTCCTTTGAATGGAACAAGATCGCCGGTGGTGTGCTGGGCACGTTGCTGTTCATCGTGGCGCTCAAGATCGCCGCGGGCTTCATCTTCGAGGTGCCGGAACCCGCCAAGCCCGGCTATGTCGTGGCCGGCGTGACGGAAGACACGGGCGGCGGCACGGTGGCGCCGGTTGAAGAGGCGATTCCGGATTGGGGCACGGTGTTGCCCAAGGCCGACGTCGCCGCCGGCAAGTCGATCTCCACGCGCTGCGAGCAATGCCACGATCTGTCCAAGGGCGGGCCGAACAAGATCGGTCCCAATCTGTGGGGCGTGGTCGGCCGCATGCGCGCGAGCCATCCCGGCTTCGAATATTCGAGCGCGATGAAGGCCAAGGGCGGAAGCTGGACCTTCGACGAGCTGTTCAAGTTCATCAAGCTGCCGGGCGCCTATATCCCCGGCACGAAGATGAGCTTCGCCGGCCTCACCAAGGCCAATGACCGCATCGATCTGATCGCGTACCTGCGCACGCTGTCGGATTCGCCGATGGCGATCCCGGCGCCGAAGCCCGCGTCTGCCGCGCCCGCCGACAAGGGCGCCGCGCCCGCGAACACCCCCGCCAATACGACGCCGTCCAACACCAAGGGCGCGGGCAACGCGACGCCGACGACGACCGTGACGGGGCAGCCTGCCGCGACGCCGGCCTCGCCGCCCAAGAAGCCGTAGCGCTTGCGCGCATACACGAAAGCAGCGAGCGTGGTCTCATGACCACGCTCCTGCTCGCCGTTCCGATCAACTGGGCCCCCCTGTGGACGGTGCCGCTCGGCGAGATCGCGCCCGAGCTCACGCTCGCCGTCGATGGCCGCGATGCCTATGACAAAGCCGCCGTCGACTACGTGCTGAGCTTCCGCCCGGCGCCAGGCTTCCTCGCGAGCCTGCCGAATCTGAAGGCGGTGTTCTCGCTGGGCGCGGGCGTGGACGGATTCCTCGCCGACAAGACCTATCCGAAAAGTGTGCCGCTGGTGCGTTTCGTCGACCGCCAGCTTTCGCGTGAAATGGCGCAGTATGTGCTGATGCAGGTGCTGATGTTCCACCGCCAGCAGCGCTTCTTCGACCAGGCGCAGAAGGACGCGAAGTGGCGCCAGACCATTCCGCCGCGCCGCACCGAAGACACCCGCATCGGCATACTCGGCATGGGCGAAATCGGCGCGCTGGCCGCCAAACACCTGCGCGATCTCGACTTCCAGGTGCTGGGCTGGAGCCGCACGCGCAAAGACGTGCCGGGCGTGAAAAGCTTCGCCGGCGCGGGCGAACTCGACGCGTTCCTGGCGCACAGCGACATCCTCGTCTGCCTGTTGCCGCTGACGGAAGAGACGCGCGGTATCCTGAACAAGGACTTGTTCGCCAAGCTTCCCTCCGGCGCGTTCGTCATCAATGTCGCGCGCGGCGGCCATCAGGTGGAAGGCGACCTGATCGCGGCGTTGGATTCCGGCCACCTCGCCGGCGCGGTGCTGGACGTGTTCGAGACCGAGCCGCTGGCGGAGGACAATCCGCTCTGGAAACATCCCAAGGTGACGGTGACGCCGCATATCGGCGCCATCTCCGATCCGCGCGTGGCCGCGCAGTACGTCCATGACCGCATCAAGCGCCACCAACGCGGCGAGGGCCTGGACAACGTCGTCGATCTCGCGCGGGGTTATTGAGCCGTTGAAATCGGAACGCGCCCAATCGGCGCGCGAATGCGGGGCGGGGATTTGAACATGCTCAGAGATACGATCGATCTTGTCCTTAAGGTGCTGACGTTTCTGTCGACGGCGGCGATAGCCGTCGTGGGCCTTCTCTACACCGACATGGACCGTATCTCGAAAGAACGCCAGGACGCGTTCGACATGATCCTGAAATCCATCGCCCTGACGAATTCGGACAAGACAGCCGATCAGGATACGGGGATACTTCTGCTGAATTCGCTGGGCGACGACCACTATCTCGCCGAATTCAGTCCGCATCTTGTCGGCGACAAGAATTTCAAGGGCTTGCTCCTCAAATTTCGAGATATCGCGTCGTCAAAATTGCTGCCGCCCACGACGAAGCCCGACGAAGCCGCCGCGGGCGGCGAGCGCTGGGTCTATCTGGGTCAATACCAGAACGGCGCGTGGCAGACGCATTATTTGGACGGCATTGTCGGCGGCAGAGGCACAACAAGTCCGGCGGGACTTGTCCGCCACCAGCTCACGGTCAACACCGTGACGGGGGCCGTCAATCTGCGAAGCGGTCCCGCGACCGCCACGGCTTTGATGCCCGTCATCGCGACTGCGAGGCCGGGCACAAAATTGCTGATCGGAGACGTCAAGCCGAGCGGACCCAATCCGCAATTCTGGGGCAGGGTGGACGGCTTGATACCATCATCCGTTCATTGAGCTTAGCCCCGCACGGCATAACGAGCGCGCAGCATCGCATAGAGCGCGCGCGCGGTGTTGGCTTCGGCGCCTTTGCGGCGGCCGGGCTTGGGGCGATCGATCCAGGCGGGGATGTCCAGATGCACCCAGCTCTTGGCCTTGGTGACGAAACGGTTGAGGAAGAGCGCGGCGGTGATCGCGCCCGCCAATCCATAATCCGGGGAGTTGTTGAGATCGGCGATGGAGCTTGCGATCGCCGATTCATAGCCGCGCCATA
Organism: Rhizomicrobium sp.; assembly: GCA_036491175.1. Classification (GTDB taxonomy): domain Bacteria; phylum Pseudomonadota; class Alphaproteobacteria; order Micropepsales; family Micropepsaceae; genus Rhizomicrobium. Next base: position 13,228 of record DASXCJ010000066.1, on the reverse strand, counting down.
AAGGCAGCCGCCATACCGGATCGCTCACCGCCATGCCGGCGCGCGACAGATCGGCGGCGAGCGCCTCGTCGTCGGTGAAGAAAGGCGGCAAGTCGAAGCCGGTGGCGGCGCGCGCCGCGCCGGTGAGCGTGGCGATGTCGATCATCAGATCGGGCGCTTCATCGTCGCCGTCGGCCAGCGCGTCCGCGAGCACCAAACGGCCTTCGGCATCGGTGTTGCCGATCTCGACCGTCAGCCCCTTGCGGCTGGGGAAGACGTCGCCCGGGCGATAGGCGTCGCCCGACACGGAATTCTCCACCGCCGGGATCAGCACGCGCAGCCGCACGTCGAGCCTGGCATCCATGATCATATGCGCGAGGCCGAGCACGGTGGCGGCCCCGCCCATGTCCTTCTTCATGGTCAGCATGCCGGATGACGGCTTGAGATCGAGCCCGCCGGTGTCGAAGCACACGCCCTTGCCGACCAGGGTCAGCTTGGGCGCGGTGGCGCGGCCCCAGACAATGTCGATCAGGCGCGGCGCGCGCACACTGGCGCGGCCCACCGTGTGGATCAGCGGGTAGTTCTTCTTGAGCAGTTCGTCGCCCGTGACGACCGCGATCTTCGCCGCGTGGCGCTTGGCGAGATCGCGCGCGGCGGCGGCCAGTTCCTCCGGCCCCATGTCGTTGGACGGGGTGTTGACGAGGTCGCGGCCGAGGAACACGCCCTCGGCGATGCGCGTCACCTCCGCGCCGTCCGCGCCGTCGGGCAAGACCAGCTTGGGCGCCTTGCGCGGGTTCTTCTTGTAGCGGGCGAATTTGTAGGCGCCGAGCGCCCAGGCGAGCGCGGCGCGCTCCCCGCCATGGCTCTGCGGCACATCGCCCAGCGCATAGGTGCCCTGCGGCAGAGTTTCCGAGAATTGCGCCAGCGCCAACCGGTCCTCGCCCTTGCCCAGACCCAGCACCGCGGCGCCGAGGCCGCCCTTCGCATTGGGGATGAGCGCCATTTCGCCGTCCTTGGCGGCGAATCCCGAGGCTTCCAGCCAGTCCGCCTCGCGTTTGGGGCGGCTCGCGCGCCAACGTTTGAGGTCGGCAGCCTTCACGGCGTGCAGGCGGATGGCGCCCTTTGCGCTCCTGACAAGGCTCTCATGCATGGCGCGACCTTTGCTCCGGACCGGCCGCGACTTTAGGAATCGCAATCACGCTTCGCAACCGGAGACACCATGGCGAAATACACCTTGATCCTCGGCACCAAGGATTGGTCGAGCTGGAGCCTGCGGCCTTATCTGGCGATGCGGGCCGTGGGGGCGCCCTTCGCCGAACGCGTGGTGCTGCTGCGCCAGGAGGATACGCCGGAGACCTTGCGCAAGGTCTCGCCTTCGGCGCGCTTGCCGGTCCTGGAGATCGCGGAGAACGGCAAGACCACGATCGTGTGGGACAGCCTCGCCATCTGCGAGACCCTGGCCGAGCGCCATCCCGAGGCGAAGCTGTGGCCGGAGGATGCGAATATTCGCGCGGCCGCGCGCGCCTATGCGGCGGAGATGCATTCCGGTTTCCCGGCGATGCGCAGCCAGCTCTCTATGGATTTCGCTCGCCGCCTGCCGACGCCCGATCTGGAGTCCGCCACCAAGGCCGATGTCGCGCGCGTGATCGCGGCATGGTCGGAGGCGCTGGACGAACACGGCGGCGACTTCCTGTTCGGTCGCTTCTCCATCGCCGATGCGATGTACGCGCCGGTGGTGTCGCGTTTCGTGACCTACGGCATCGCGGCGCCCACGCCGGTCAAGGCCTATATGGACCGCGTGATGGCGCTGCCCGCGATGCAGGATTGGGGACGGGCTTCGCAGAAAGAAGTCGACGAAGGGGCGGCGTGAAACTCATTGTCATCTCCGGCGAGCACGTAGTGCGAGGGAAGGGGAAGGTGGAGCGTCCAACACCGGTGCCAGGCAATCCACCTGGGTCCCCTTCCCTCGCGGCGCGCAAAGTGCGCGGCGCTCGCCGGGGATGACAGTAGTGCGCGATCTACTTCTTCGCGTCGCGATAATATCGTGCTGCGCCGGGATGTAGCGGCGCGGGTAGGTTCGTCAGCGCCGTATCGGCGCGGATCAGCCGCGCGCGGGGATGGCTGGCATTGAGCGCGTCGCGGTTCATGGGATTGAACAGCGCGCGCGTCACGCCATAGACGACATCGTCCGGCACCTGGTCGTTGACGATCAAGACCGCGCGCACCGCCACCGTATCGACGGCTGGCATGCCCGGATAGGTGCCGGCGGGGATCGTCGTCGCGCTGAGGCTGGGATTGGCCTTGATCAGGCGCGCGCGCTCCACGCCCGAGATAGGCAGCAGCGTCGCCTTGCGGCTGGCGATCAATTGCGCGACCAGCGGCACCGGCGCGCCGCCGGTGAAGAAGAAGGCGTCGAGCTTGCCTTGCGCCAATTCGTAGGCCGCGGCGTCGGCTTGGGTGTGCGATGCCTTCACCTGCGCCTCGCCCAGATGCCAGGCGGCGAGCACCTCATGCGCCGTAACGATCGTGCCGGAGTCGGACTCGCCCACCGAGACGCGCTTGCCGCGCAGCTGGGCGATGGAGCGGATATTGGACGACACCGCCACCACGACATGGACTTCTTCCGGGAAGAGATCGGCGACGGCGCGGATATGGCTCTGCTTGCTGCGGAACGCGCCCTTGCCCGCCACGGCTTCGGCCACGGCGTCGGATTGCGCCAGCGCCGCGTCGGCGTAATGGCCGTTGACGTCGAACACATTGGCGATGGTGCCGGGATTGGTGCGCGCCGAGGCGATGAGGCCGGTGGGCCCGCAGACGCCGGGCGTGTCGCAGCGGAACACGCCGGGCGGATGGCTGACGATGTTGGCGATGGCCTCGCCGATGGGGAAATAGGTGCCGCCGGTGGGGCCCGTGTCGATGACGAAGGCGGCGCGTTGCGGCGCGGTCTGCGCCGGGCCCGTCGCGGCGACGCCCAGCATGGCGAGAACCGCCAGGCTGAGGACTGCGAACACGCTACCGACTCGACGCATCATTGCCTCACAATAGAACAACGTCATTGCGACAAGATTTGGACGGGAACCGGAAAACACGGGTTCCATGGGCTCTTAGGAACATACTTAAGGGTTTGTTGAGAGGGGCCGGTCCATCCTTAAGGCGGACAATGACGTGGAGAACATCCATGAAACGCTTTCTCGCCAGCACCGCCGCGATCGCGCTTTGCGCCTTCGGCGCGGCGCAAGCGGATGAGGCCGCCAAGCCCGCAACGGACGTGACGACCGAGCTTTCGCATGCCCATGCGCTGCGCCAGGCCGGGCAATTGCCGGAAGCGGCGTCGGCGCTCGCGCAGATCATGCTGATGGCGCCCGACGACGTGCGCGTCATCGGCGAGTACGGCAAGGTGATGGCCCAGGAAAACCGCGGCCAGGACGCCATCGCCTTCCTCAGGCGCGCCACCGAGATCGATCCCAACGACTGGTCGCTGTGGTCGGCGCTGGGCGTCGGCTATGACGAGAGCAACGATTCCAAGAACGCCGCCAGCGCCTATCAGCGCGCGCTGGCGCTGAAGCCGGGCGAGCCTGCGGTGCTGAACAATTACGGCATGTCGCGCATGCTGGCCGGGGACATGGCCGGCGCCCAGATGATGTTTGCACAAGCTCGCGGCAACGATCCCAAGGTGACGAACAACGCCGCCCTGCTGGCCGAGATCCAGGCGAGCAGGATGCCCGCGCGCATGAACACGCCCGCGCCCACGCAAGTGAAGGCGCAGCAGAGCGCCGAGATCGCGCCCAAGCCCCAGATGCAGCAGCCCAAGCCGCAAATGGCCGCCGCGACGCCGGCGCCCAAGGCGATGGCCGTGACGGCGGCGCCCGCGCCGTCGAAGCAAACCGTCGCCGCCGCCACGCCGTCCGCGGCGAATACGAACGCAGCGCCCACCGCCACCGGCGCCCCGCGCGCCATCGCCAGCGGCGGCGTCGTGATGCAGGCCGTGCCGAAGGACCCGCTCGCGGGCCCGGTGAAGCCGAAAGTGATGGCGCACAAGGCGGTGGCGAAACCCACACTGCCCGCCCCCGCGCTGCGCACGGCCGCGGATACGCATTAAAGCAAACCACCCTCCCCTTGAGGGAGGGTCGAAAAACGCCCTGCGCGGTTTTCGGGGTGGGGTCATGACTCCGAACGGCGGAGCACGACCCCATCCCGAAATCCGCTTCGCGAATTGTCGGCCCTCCCTCAAGGGGAGGCGGTCTTTTCAATGATGCCCCATCGTGCTCATCACGCGCATGATCGCGGGGCCCAGGATCACCACGAACAGGCAAGGCAGGAAGAACAGGATCATCGGCACGGTGAGCTTGGCGGGTAGCGCGGCGGCCTTCTTCTCCGCTTCCGACATGCGCATCTCGCGGTTTTCCTGGGCGGTGACGCGCAGGGCCTGGCCGAGCGGCGTGCCGTATTTCTCGGCCTGGTTCAGGGCCGCGGCGACGGCCTTCACGCCGGGATGGCCGGTGCGCTTGGTGAGGTTCTCGAAGGCCTGGCGGCGCTCGGGCAGGTAGGACAATTCCGCCGTCGTCAGGCCCAGCTCCTCGGCGAGCTCGACGGATTGCTGGCCGATCTCGCTCGCCACGCGGGTGAACGAGGATTCGATCGACATGCCGGATTCCACGCAGATCAGCATCAAATCGAGCGCGTCGGGGAAGGCGCGCATGATCGATTGCTGGCGCTTCTGGATGCGGTTGGAGACGAAGAGGTCCGGCAGATAGAAGCCGAACAGGGCGGCGCCGAGCGCGGCGCCGAACTTCATCATCCCGCTCCAATGGAAATGCGTGACGACGAACATGTAGAACAACGCCACCGCGAAGACGATGAACGGCATGATGAAGCGGAAGAAGACGAAGGCGATCGTGGGAGCCTGGCCGCGATAGCCGGCCTGAGTGAGCTTGTCCTTGGTGTCCGACGATTCCAGCATGTTGGAAAGCTTCAGCCGGTCGACGGTGCTCTTCATGTAGCTGATGGGCTCGGAGCGCAGCGAGCCGCGCTTGCCCAGATTGGCCATGTGGCGGGCGCGCAATTCCTCGCGCCGCTCCGACACCGCCTTCATGCGCCCGCTCAACTGGCTGCGGTCGAGCAGCGGCAGGCCGAGCGTGACGACGGTGGCGAACACCAGGACCGCCGCGATCGCCATGAAGTCGAACTGCCGGTCGAACAGGATGTCGAGGATGCCGACGCTGAGATTGCTCATGGGGCCGCGCTCAATGCTTGAAGTCGATCATCTTCTTCATCACGAAGATGCCGACGCTCATCCAGATGCCGCAGCCGAGCAGCATCAGGTTGCCCATCTTGGTGATGAAAAGGGATTCGATGTAACTGGGCGTGGACAGCCAGACCATGAAGGCCACCGCCGGCGGCAGCGAGCCGATGATCATGGCCGACGCCTTGGCTTCCGACGACATCGCCTTGATCTTGCCCTGCAGGCGCTTGCGGTCGCGCAAGACGCCGGAGAGGTTCGACAGGGCTTCGGAGAGATTGCCGCCCGATTTCTGCTGGATGGTCATGACGATGCCGAAGAAGCTGACCTCGGAGGTCGGCATGCTCTCATACATGCGCTTCAAGCCCTGATCGAGCGTGATGCCGACCTTGAGGCCCTCGACGAGCTTGCTGAATTCGCCGCTGACGGGTTCGGCCATCTCGCGGGCGATGAGCTTCAGCGCTTCATTGGTCGGCAGGCCGGATTTCACGCTGCGCACGATGGCGTCGATGGCGTTGGCGAATTCGGCGGTGAAGGCCTTGAGGCGGCGCTTCTTGAGGAAGCCGATCACCCAGCGCGGCAGGCCCAGGCCCACCGCGAGCGAAATGCCGGCCGTGGCCAGGATGTTGACCTTGAAGATCAGGCAGACCGATACCGCCACCAGGCCGGCGATGGCCGAGAGGATGTAGAAGGTGCGCGGCGCGATGACGAGGCCGGCCTGTTCGAGACGGCGGCGCATGGTCGGCCGCTCCTTGCTCGCGGCCTGCTGTTTCTCGATGTCCTTGAGCAGCGCCTGGACGTTCTTGCGGCGCTGGCCGGTATTGTCGGCGGCGGCGCCGGTCGCGGCGCGCCCCGCGGGCCCGCCGGAGACGGAAGCGAGCCGCTTCTTCGAGGCGCCGCTGTTGCCGCCGACGAAGGCGAAGGCGACGCCGCCTGCGGCCAGCATCAGCAGAAGAGCGGTGATGAGGAAGGAGCCGCTCATTTCTACTCCTGCATGGCGTCGAGCGCCTCGGCCAATTCGCGATCCATGCCGAAATAGCGCGCGCGCTCCCAGAAATTCGGGCGCACGATGCCGGTGCCCATATGCTTGCCCTTGATGCGGCCGGTCTCGTCTTCGCCTTCGATCTCATAGGTCATGAGATCCTGGGTGATGACGACCTCGCCTTCCGAGCCGACCACCTCGGTGATCCTGGTGATGCGCCGCGAACCGTCGCGCAGGCGCTCGGCCTGGATGATGATGTCGATGGAGGCCACGATCATCTCGCGGATGGTCTTCATCGGCAGCGCGAAGCCGCCCATGGTGATCATGGATTCGAGGCGCGACATGGCCTCGCGCGGGGAGTTGGCGTGCAGCGTGCCCATCGAGCCGTCATGGCCGGTGTTCATCGCCTGCAGAAGGTCGAAGGCTTCGGGTCCACGCACCTCGCCGACGATGATGCGTTCGGGACGCATGCGCAGGCAGTTCTTGACCAGGTCGCGCATGGTGATCATGCCCTGGCCTTCGAGGTTGGCGGGGCGGGTCTCGAGGCGCACGACATGCGGCTGCTGCAGCTGCAATTCGGCCGCGTCCTCGCAGGTGATGACGCGCTCGTCGACATCGATGTAAGCGGTCATGCAGTTCAGAAGCGTCGTCTTGCCCGAGCCGGTGCCGCCGGAGATCAAGACGTTGCAGCGCGCGCGGCCGATGACGCCGAGGACGCGCATGCCCGCGGGGCTGATCGAGCCGAAGCGCGTCAGGTCTTCAAGGGTAAGCTTGTCCTTGCGGAACTTGCGGATGGTGAGCGTGGGGCCGTCGAGCGCCAGCGGCGGGGCGATCACGTTGACGCGGGAGCCGTCCAGGAGGCGCGCGTCGCAGATCGGCGAGGATTCGTCGACGCGGCGGCCGACCTGGCTGACGATGCGCTGGCAGATATTCATCAGCTGCGCATTGTCGCGGAAGCGGATGGGGGTGAGCTGCACCTTGCCGCCGACTTCGATGAAGACGCGGTTGGCGCCGTTGACCATGATGTCGGCGATGTCGTCGCGGGCGAGCAAGGGTTCGAGCGGGCCGTAGCCGAGCACGTCGTTGCAGATGTCCTGGAGCAGGTGTTCCTGCTCGGCGATGGACATCACCACCGCCTTGATCGAGATGATCTCGTTGACGATGTCGCGGATTTCCTCGCGCGCCGATTCCGGATCGAGCTGGGCGAGCTGGGCCAGATCGATGGTGTCGATCAGCGCGTTGAAGATCGTCGTCTTGATCGCGTAGTAGTCGTCGGAGCGCGCGTCGGGCAGCGCCTTGGGCTGGTTCTTGGCGTTGGCGACGGGAGCCTGCGATTTCAGCGCCGGCGCGGGCGCGGCTCCGGCCGCGGGCACGACCTTGGGCGGCCCGTCCACGACAGGCGGCGGCGCCGTCACACGCGGCGGCGTATTGGGAACGTCATTGGCGGATCGCTTGCCGAACATCTGTTAAGCCCGCTTCTTGCCCTTCAGGAAGTTGAGGAAGGGCAACACGCTGTCTTCCTTTGGCGCCGGCACGCGGCCGGTGATCATCTCGGCCATGCGCATCACCGCTTCGGAGGCGGGCGCGCGCGCCTGCACCTCGGGCAGCATCTGGCCGTTATTGGCGGCGGCGCCGAACAGCGCCGGATCGAACGGAATGGTGAGCGCGGCCGCGAGTCCCACCGTCTCGGCGAAATCCTTCACCGGGATCTCCGGGCGCTTGGGCATGCCGATCTGGTTCATGATCAGCTTGGGCGCGGAATCGTTGGGCCGGTTCTGCTTCATCAGGTCGGCGATGCCCTTGGCGTTGCGCAAGCTCGCCAGATCGGGCGCCGCCACGATGACGATCTCGTCGGCGGCGAGCAGCGTCTGCTTGATCCAGGGCGACCACAGATGGGGCAGATCCACGATCACGCAGGGCGTCATCTGGCGCACCGCGTCGATCACCGCTTCATAGGCGCCGGCGTCGGCGTCGAAGTCGCGGTCGATGGTGGCGGGCGCCGTGAACAGCGACAGATGCTCGCCGCTCTTGAGCAGCAAGCGCTCGAGCAGCACGTCGTCCAGGCGCTCCGGCGCGCTCAGCGCATCGGCGACGCCCTGGCCGGGCTCCTCGTTGAAGTTCAGACCGGCGGTGCCGAAAGCCAGATCGAGATCGACGATGGCGGTGTTGACCCCCACCTGCTCGGCGATGCACCAGCCGACATTGTGCGCGATGGTGGACGAGCCCACCCCGCCGCGCGCGCCGACGAAGGCCACGACCTTGCCGATGGGCTGGGCATCGGGATTGAGATAGAGGCCGGAGATAACTTCGATCAGATGCAGCGGATTGAGCGGCGCGACCATGTATTCGCTGACGCCGCGGCGCATCAATTCGCGATAGAGCTCCACGTCGTTGACGCGGCCGACGATGATGACCTTGGTCGAGGGATCGCAGACTTCGGCGAGGCGGTCGATCTCCTCCACCGCGGCCTTGCCCTGCAGCCGCGTCTCCACGATCAGCAGGTTCGGCGCGACGCCGCCCGCGTGATGGTCGACCGCGGCCTGCAATCCGCCCAGCTGTACCGTGACGTGGGCCTTGGCGAGCCGGCGGTCGGAGGCCGCGCGCTGCAAGGCAGCGCCCGTGTCGGGGAATTCGCAGAACGCCTGGATCGAGATGCGCGGAACCGGGCGCTCATGCGGCGCGGCGCCGAAGCTGTCTTCGGGGGCGACGAGACCTTTGTCCGGCTTGCTCATATATCGTCCTCTTACTTGCTCACGTCGGCGACGTTGGCGGACTGCTCGTTGCTCTTCTCCGCCGCCGTCGGCGTGCCTTTTTCATATTTGTCGACGATCGCGGCGCGGCGCTTGGCGTCGGCCTGGTCCATCGTGCGCGGAGCCACGAGGTCGCGCGGATCGGCGACCTGGACGGCGATATTGTGCTGCGTGGCGCAGCCGAAATTGGGCATCGGCAGGTTGGAGGCGGTGTCGCCGGCATTGACCGACCAGTCGCCGCACTCATCCGTATGCGCGGTGTATTCGATGAAATCGAGCTGCACGCCCGGGCCGTCATGCTCGCCGATCAGGATATGCGAGCGCGATACGCCCATCTCGACCAGATGCTCGCCGAACCAGGTGACCGTGGCCGAAGAGCCCGGCCCGCGCGGAACCGAGACGCTGATCGCGCCGTTGCCGCGCGTCATGTAGCCCATCACGAACTGATTGACGCGGGCATCGTCCTGCGGCGACAGGCCGGCATCGGTGCCGGCGAAGTTCACCAGGACGCTCTTGTTCGTGGGCTCGACCACGATGGGATGGTTCGCGGCGCCGTCGTTCATCAGCCCCGAGCCGTCATTGTAGGGCGAGGCGCAGCTGCCGGCCATGAGCACGGCGGCGAGCGAGGCGAGACGCAGGATGTCTTTCGTGGTCATGATCCATTACTCCACGATGAAGCCGAGATTTTTCTCACCGCCGGCGGCGGCCACGGCTTTAGGCGCTTTCTTGTAGACGGCGTTGAGGCGGCCCAGGAGGATCGTCTCGACGTCGGCGGCAGGCTGGAAGCCGTCGGTCGGCAGCGCGATCTTGGTCTCGTGCGTCGGGTTCACGAGATAGGCGCTGACCATCACGACAAGCTCGGTTTCGTCGTTCTGGAAATCGCGGCTGCGGAACAGCGCGCCCAGAACCGGCATGTCTTTCAAACCGGGGAACGCATCCAGCTCCTGCTTGGTGGTGTGCTGCAGAAGGCCCGCGATGGCGAAGGCGCCGCCGGACGGGACTTCCACGGTGGTGGAGGCGCGCCGCACGTTCAGCGCCGGCACCGCGAGGCCCGCGGTCGTCACCGACTGGCCGGTGGTGGGATCGGTCGTGGTCGAGCCCTGCTGGAGGAAGGCGCCTTCATTGGTGAGCTCGGACACTTCGGTGGAGATCTGCAGCGAGATGCGGTTCTCGCTCATGACGATGGGGGTGAAGGCGAGGCCGACGCCGAACTGCTTGAACTCGACGACGACGTTGCCGAACTGGTCGCGGCTCACCGGCACGGGGAATTCGCCGCCGGCGAGGAATTTCGCGGTTTCGCCCGAGACGGCGGTGAGATCGGGTTCGGCCAGCGTGTGCATCAGCCCGGCCGTCTCCAGCGCCTGGAACGAGCCCTGGAGATTGTTGGGGCCGATGTTGCAGGTGGAGCTCGACAGCGGGATCGAGCCGTCCTGGCAGACCTGGCCGATGCGCCCGCCCGACAGGCTCGACAGCGCGCGGCCGACGAGGCCGAAGGGATTCTGCGTCGACACCGCGATCGGGATGCCCGACGAGATGGCGGCGGTGGAGAGATTGATGCCGAACTGCTTGGCGATCTGGCGCTGCACCTCGGCGACGCGGACCTTCAGCATCACCTGCTCGTGCGCCTGGACCTTGAGCATGTTGACGACCTTGGCGGGATCGCCGGCGAAGCGGCCCGCGAGGTCCTGCGCCAGCGACGCGTCGCGCGAATTGGCGACGTTGCCGGTGAGCACGATGTTGTCGTTCAGCCCCGCGACCCGGATGGCGGAATCGGGGATGTCGGCGTGGATCATGCTGGCGAGGTCGGCGACGTCGCGCTCGACGCGGATGTCGACGGAGAGGATCTGGTGGCCGGCGCCGTCGAAGAAGAAGGCGTTGGTCTGGCCGATCTTCTGCGCGAGCAGGAAGATGCGGCGCGGCGTGCGCACCACGGCATCGACGATTTCAGGATTGGACACCAGCACGTCGCGGGCGTCGACGTCGAGCTGCACGATGGCGGCCTTGTTGAGCGCCAGCGTGATGCGCTGAGCGTGGACCACGCCGTCGCGCGTGGCGACGGTGATGATGCGCGATCCGCTGTCGGGCACCGCGTCGCGATGCGCGGTATCGCGGTGCATCGGCGTGCGCGCGGCGGCCGGCGCGAGAAGGCTCGCGAGGAGGAGCGCGGCGAGAATGGGCTTCTTCATGTCGCCCTACTCCTTCTGATCGCCATGGGCGAGACCGTAACGGATGATCACGACATTGCCTTCGGATTGGGTCGCGCCGCGGTCGGCGATCGCCTTGGCGCTGGTATCGGATAGCGGGCGCAGCGCCAGCGAGATCGTGCCGGAGGCCTGCGCGCGGGAGACGAGCACCGCTTCGGCCGGCGACAATTCGAGCGTCGCGGTCTTGGCCATGACGGTCTGGTCCTTCTCCTGCTTGGAGGTCTGATCGACGGCGAGCACGCGGATGTCGGTCAGGATCGCGAAGGAGCGGAAGGAATGCTGCTGGTTGCCGTTCTGGACCGTGACGATGACGTCGACGCGGTCGTTGGGAAGGATGAAGCCGCCGGCGCCCGTCTCCGCCGAGATCGGCACCGACACCGCGCGCATCCCCGGCGCAAGCGTCGCGGCCATGAAGCCGGCGCTGTCGGAATGGACGAATTTCGCGTTGGTGAGCGGCTCGCCCTTGACGATCGGCGCGCGCACGACGGCGCCCTGCACGACGTTCTGCAGATTGGGCGTGGATTCCTGGGTGATGAAGGAGTCGTCGACGGAACTCCTCGGCCAAGCCTGCCAACGCACCGAATCCGGCGTCAGCGGCGTGCCGGGCTGCAGGTCGCTCGAGGCGACGAGCACCTCGCTCGTCTCGGTCTTGGGCTGCACGATGGTCGCCTGCGTGGGCTGCGTGCCGCCACCGAGGAACCCGCGGACGACAAGGGCCACGATGCAGGCTGCGACGACGGCGCCTCCGACAACAAGCGCGCGCTGAGTGTTCATGGAACGGCTCCTTTGGCCGCATCATCCGACCATAGAACTCTTTAGAAAGTGCTTAACGAGAAGCTGTGCCGATTGCAGAGTTAACCGGATATTGCCGACCGGAATAAGTCTGTATACGGAAGAAGAACCAGGGCGCCGAGCGCGAGCGCGACGCCGTAGGGGATTCCCTGCTTTTCGTCATGCAGGCGCATGATCCAGCCCTGGGCGGCGAAGACGCGCGGCACCGGCATCTTGCGCACCGCCAGCATGCCCAAGGTGAGCAGCCCGCCGAACAGCGAGGCGACCACCGCATAAGACGTCAGATCGCTCAGACCGAGCGCCAGGCAGGTGCAGGCGAAGAGTTTGGCATCGCCGCCGCCCACGTAACCCAGCGCGAACAGCGTGAACCCCGCGACCAGGCCGATGAAGCCCGCCAACAGATGCGCGCCGAAGATCGCGGGCGTCATGCGCAGCCCGAAGATCATAATGGCGAACATCGCCAGCAGCGCGCCCGGAATCCAGTTCGGGATCGTGAAACTCGCCACGTCCCAGCACGCGGCCGCCATGAGAAGGCCGGGAAACACTGCCAGGACGATGAATTCAGCGAGCATGGGTCTTCTTTGTTTGGTCGCACGGCCTGACGTGAACCGCTTCGCACTTCACGGGGCCGCTGCTCCCTTGGTCGCACGGCCTGACGTGAACCGCTTCGCACTTCACGGGGCCGCTGCTCCCTTACGTGCGAACGGCCGCCCTTGTTGGGCGGCCGCCGCGGTGTTCGAACGATCGTCGCGAACGGTGAATTACTTCACCGCGGTGGCGACGGTCTGGAACGTGGACGACAGGTTCGTGCCGACGAGCTGCACGGCGGCGATAATGACGACGGCGATGCCGGCGGCGATCAGGCCGTATTCGATGGCCGTCGCGCCGGACTCGTTGGCGAGGAAACTCTTGAGGGTCTTGATCATAGTTTTGCTCCGTGCTCCAGATTTCTCACTCCGGCGAAGCTCCGTTTCTTGCTCGTCGGAATAGCCGCAAGCTACGGTCGGGCCCGTTTCAAACGCGTTAACTCGATGCCCTGCAATAAGGGGTATCGGGGAATACGCCGGGATTGGTTAAGCGCCGGCTAATCGACGCGCAGATTTGTGAGCGGCTTCGCCGCGCCGGCCCGGCGCCCATGGTACGGACAGAAGGAGACGTCTTGGAAAAGGACCAGCCCGGCCTCATCGCGGTGGACTGGGGCACGAGCTCCTTTCGCGCCTATCGGCTCGATCCGGGCGGCGGCGTCGTCGCTCGAGTCGAATCGCCGCAGGGAATTCAAAAT
>DASXCJ010000065.1:0-16617 GCA_036491175.1 Rhizomicrobium sp. | reverse complement strand
ATCGCCGCCTGCTCTACGTCGCGCTGACCCGCGCGCGCGACCGGCTCTACATCTGCGGCTTCGAAACGAAGCGGAAGGTGCGGCAGGGCTCCTGGTATTCGCATGCGCAACGCGCCGCGAACGCAATCGGCACGCCTGTCGAACACGGCAGCGAAACGTTGAACCGCTTTGGTACCGATTCCGCGACAACCGCGACTGCCGCCGCAAAAGCCGCGGCAAAGACCAAATCATTGCCGGGGTGGACGAAACGCGCGCCGCCGGGCGAAATCCTGCGGCCGCGACTGATCCGTCCGTTCGATGCCGCGGGGCTCGACGAACCGGCGACGATCTCGCCGGTTCGCGAAGACGGCGCACAGCGGTTCGCGCGCGGTCTGCTGGTCCACACATTGCTGGCGCGTCTGCCCGGCATGCCGGCCGAACAGCGCCGGGAAAAGGCGTTGCTCTTTCTCACGAACCGCGGTGTGGCGTTGGACGAAGCGGCAGCGCTGGCCGGCAGCACGCTGCACATCCTGGAGCATCCGGATTTCGCGGACGCCTTCACACCGCAGAGCCGGGCAGAGGTCGCGATCGTGGCCGATCTCCCGGAACTCGGCGACGGCGTGCGGGTGAACGGCCGCATCGACCGCATCGCGGTGACGGATAGCACAGTCCTGATTGTGGACTTCAAGACCAACCGCCCGCCGCCGACAGAAGAAAAGGACGTTCACGCGCTCTACCGCACGCAAATGGCGCTCTACCGCGCGGCTGCAGCAAAGATATTCCCCGGGCGACGAATCGCATGCGCGCTGGTGTGGACCGAAGGGCCGCATTTGATGACGCTGTCCGATGCGCTTCTGGATGCGGAAACGCTGCATATCCGCACACGCCTTGACCCCAAGGGGGGGCGTTCCTAGATTCATCGGTTCAGACACTCCCGAACTCCAGGATTTCACCATGGCTCCGATCAAGGTTTCCGACGCTTCCTTCCAGGCCGACGTTCTCAACGCGAAGAAGCCGGTCGTCGTCGATTTCTGGGCGGAATGGTGCGGACCTTGCCGGATGATCGGCCCGGCGCTGGAGGAACTCGCAACCGAGCTCGGCGAGAAGGTGACGGTCGCGAAGATCAACATCGACGAAAATCCGAACGTTCCAACGAAGTACGGCGTGCGCGGTATCCCGACGCTGATGATCTTCAGCCACGGCCAGGTCGCGGCCACGAAGGTCGGCGCGCTGCCGAAATCCAAGATCAAGGAATGGATCGAAAGCTCGATCGAAAGTTCCGTTTCGGAAGCTGCGGCGCGCGCGCGCTAAGCCGCGCGCCTTGCTTTCGGCGCATGGCTCCGCCGCCGCGCCGGTGCAGGGATAAACTAGTCGGGACGCCTTACATTCCTTGTCAGACCCCCAAGGAGTTGTCCCCCCGATGTTGATCCGCTCCGTCCTCCTCGCCGCCGTTGCCGCGCTCCCCCTCGCGGCGTTCGCCCAGACCGCCGTGCCCACGCCGCGCTTCGACTCCGTCGAGCTCGAAGGCGGCGGCCATGTCGTCATCAAATACGGCGCCGTGCAGAAAGTGACCTTGCTCAAGGGCAGCACCGAGTTCACCAAGATCGCCACCGAGTGGTCGCAGCCCCACGAGCTGAAGATCGAGGCGTGCAACGAGCATTGCCCGGAGCACTACGACCTCGAGATCGTCATCGAGACGCCGGGCATCGCGGCGGTCGCCATCGACGGCGGCGGCCATATCGAATCCGCCGGCGCCTTCCCGAACCAGCGCCAGGTGACCGCGGCCGTCGAGGGCGGCGGGCATATCGACCTGCGCTCCATCGACGCCGCCGACGCCACGGCCGCGGTCGAAGGCGGCGGCAACATCATGGTCCGCGCGCACGCCAACCTCACCGCCGCGGTCAACGGCGGCGGCCACATCACCTACTGGGGCGACCCGCAAGTGACGCAAGCCGTCAACGGCGGCGGCGAAGTCAGCCGCGGGAGTTGACTACACACTCTCCGTGTCATGGCCCGCGAATGCGGGCCACCCAGCTGGGTTCTGCACGATCTGCGCGATATCACCTGGGTGGCCCGCATTCGTGGGCCATGACACGGAGTTTTGGATCGGCCGTTACGGATTTTTCGCCAGCACGCGCTCCAGCGCATCCGCCAGCCGCCGCGTGCCGTTCGTCGCCTGCATGACGAAATAGATCGCCGCCGCGAGCAACAGGCTCTGGATCGCGCCGATGACGATCGCGATCCACATCAACCCGGCATTGTCCTCGCCCGGCGGCGCGCCTTCCTCGGCATGCGCCAATCCCGCCGGCATCGATACCACGCGCACGGCGAGCGGCTGCGCATCCGTCCCGCGCGGATCAACCACGCCATGCTGGAACTGCGCATCTTGCGGCGGCCCGGGCTGCACGATCTGCGCCGGCACGGGCGACGTGGTCACCGGCGCGGGCGTGGCGTCGAGATTGGAGTTCGGCGCGGGCGCGGCATTGCCGAGCGAGGTCACGAACAAGAGGGCGGCCAAGGTCTTCAGCATGTCTTCTCTCCATTGACGCCGGCGGACCGGCCCGGTTTGCCCCCGCAAATCGCGGTTCCACTATCGGAAAAATCCGGCGATTTGAAAGATAATTGTTCGCCCGATTTTCGACATCGCGCCGATGCGTTCTTGAAATATAATTGTTCGGCGGAATTTGCACGGACCGCACCTGCCGGCAGCGTTGCCGGCACGCCCCTACCCTATCGCGTGGGAATCCACTTTCACGAATTCGCCGCCAGCACCTTGCCCGCCAGATAGAGCGAGCCGCAGATGAGGATGCGGGGCGGGCCGTCGGCCGGACGGCCGCGGGACCAGGCGTCGACTTGCATCATCGCGTCGTCGAGATCCTCGGCGGGGGAGGCTTCGAAGCCGAGGCGGCGGGCCATGTCGTAGAGTTCGCCCGCGCCGCGCGAGGCGTCCTCGCCTTCGATGGCGACCGTGGTGACATGGCGCGCGAGGCCCTTGAACGGCGCGAGGAAGCCTTCGGAATCCTTCGTCCTCAGCATGCCGCAGATGAGATAGAGCGGCTTGGGCGTGCGCTCCTCCAGGTCGGCCAGCGCGCCCGAGACCGCGAGCGCGCCGTGCGGATTGTGGCCGCCATCGAGCCACACTTCCGCGCCCTTGGGCGCCAGCGCGACGAGCGGACCCCTGGTCAGGCGCTGCATCCGCGCCGGCCATTCGACGCTGCGCAACCCCCGCTCGATCGCGCCCTCGCGCGCCCAGCCATGGCCGGCATGGCGCAACGCCGCGATGGAAACGGCGGCGTTCTCGATCTGATAGGCGCCGACGAGCTTGGGCAGCGGCAGGTCGAGCAGGCCGTCATCGTCCTGATAGACCATGCGGCCATGCTCGGCATGGGCGAAGAAATCCTCGCCGAAGAATTTCGCCGGTGCGCCCAGCGCGGCGGCGCGGCGAGAGATGATCTCGCGCGCCTCATCCTGTTGCGGGGCGACGACGACCGGCGCGCCCTTCTTGATGATGCCTGCCTTCTCCGCGGCGATGCCGGAGAGCTGGCTGCCGAGGAATTCCTGGTGATCGTAGTCGACCGGCGTGATGACGCTCACCGCCGGCCTGGCGATGACGTTGGTCGCGTCGTATTTGCCGCCCAGCCCCACCTCCAGCACCAGCGCATCGGCGGGATGGCGCGAGAAGGCGAGGAACGCCGCCGCGGTGGTGATCTCGAAGAAGGTGATGGGCTGGCCCGCATTGGCGCGCTCGCAATCGTCGAGCGTCGCGGCCAATTCCTCCTCGCCGATGACGCCGCTCGCCAGCCTGATGCGCTCGTGGAAATGGACCAGGTGCGGCGAGGTGTAGACATGCACGCGCAGGCCTTGCGCTTCGAGGATCGCGCGCGAGAAGGCGCAGGTGGAGCCCTTGCCGTTGGTGCCCGCGACGTGGATCACGGGAGGCATCTTCTTCTCGGGCGAGCCGAGCGCGGCAAGCAGCCGCTCGATCCTGTCGAGGACGAGATCGATTCGTTTGGGATGAAGCGTGAGCAGCCGTTCCAGGAGGACGTCGCTGGTGGCGACGCTCATGGGCCGCCAGCCGTACCGCGCGGCGCCATAGGTTGCGCGGAGAGGGGCTCCGCAGGCAAAGGCCGCGTCGTGTTGGCGCTGATCACCGGCGGAGGCAGCCGCGTCTTGGGCCGCGTCTTCTGCATCAAGAGATGCACGAGCTTGGACAGCGTGTCGCGCAGATCGTGACGATGCACGACCATGTCGACCATGCCGTGATCCAGCAGATACTCGGCGCGCTGGAAGCCTTCCGGCAGCCGCTCGCGGATGGTCTGCTCGATGACGCGCTGCCCCGTGAACCCGATAAGCGCGCCCGGCTCGGCGATCTGCACGTCGCCCAGCATCGCATAGGACGCCGAGACGCCGCCCGTGGTCGGATCGGTGAGCACGACGATATAGGGCAGCGCCGCCTCGCGCAGCATGTCCACGCCGATCGTCACGCGCGGCATCTGCATCAGCGACAGGATGCCCTCCTGCATGCGCGCGCCGCCGGAGGAGACGAAGAGGATGAAGGGCCGCCTCTCCTCCACCGCCGCCTGGATCGCGGTGACGAGGGTTTCGCCCACCGCCATGCCGAGCGAGCCGCCGAGGAAATCGAACGGCTGCACCGCGACCATGATGGGCATGCCGTCGAGCGTTCCGCGCGCGGCGGTGATCGCCTCGTTGCGGCCCGTCTTGGAGCGGGCGTCCCTCATGCGGTCGGAATATTTGCGCTCGTCGCGGAAGTGCAGCGGGTCCGCCGGCACGGACGGCGGCGGCATCTCCTCGAAGATGCCGGCGTCGAAGATGGTGGCGAAGCGCTCCTGCGGGCCGATGCGCATGTGATAGCCGCATTGCGGGCAGACATGCTGGGCGGCGATGAGGTCGCGGTGGAAGATCATCTCGCCGCAGGAAGGGCATTTGCGCCAGAGGTTCTCCGGCGTCTCGCTCTTCGCCATCAGGCTCTTGATCCGGGGGCGGACGAAATTGGCGATCCAGTTCATGGCTCTATTCTACTCTCGTGGACGCTGGCGGCCAAGGCGGCGCAGAATTCCACGATTTGGGGGACCGAAGCGCCGTCGGCGATGCGCTGCACGATGGCCGATCCCACGACCGCGCCATCGGCGAAACGCGCGATCGCGTCCGCCTGTTCCGGCGTCTTGATGCCGAAGCCCACGCAGCAGGGAAGGTTTCCACAGGCCTTCACGCGCGCGACCGCCGCCTTCACGTCGTCAGCCGCGAAATCCTTGGTGCCCGTCACGCCCGCGATGGAGACATAGTAAAGAAAGCCGCTGGCGCCATCGAGGATGGTGGTGAGGCGCTTGTCGTCGGAGGTCGGCGTGGCCAGGCGCACGATGTCGACGCCATGCTCGCGGGCGGGAACGCGCAGCACCTCGTCCTCCTCCGGCGGCAGATCGACGGTGATGAGGCCATCGACACCCGCCGCCGCCGCGTCCCTGGCGAAGCGCGCGGTGCCGTAGGCGTGGATCGGATTGTAGTAGCCCATCAGGACGATCGGCGTCTTCGCATCGCTCTTGCGGAAGCGGCGCACGATGTCGAGCACTTTGGAGAGGCTCATGCCCCTGGCCAGCGCACGCTGCGACGAGGCTTGGATCGCGGGCCCGTCCGCCATCGGATCGGAAAACGGAATCCCAAGCTCGATCAAGTCCGCGCCCGCGCCTGGCAGCGCCGCGAGGATCGCGGCCGTCGTCTCCGCGTCCGGATCGCCCGCGGTGATGAACGGGATGAACGCCGCGCGGTTGGCGCGCTTGAGCTCCTCGAAGCGGGCGGGAATACGACTCATGACGCAATGCCCTCTTTTCCTCCCCCGCCGTTGCGGGGGAGGTGGATGCCGCGCCCTTCGCGCGGCAGACGGAGGGGGGGCGTGGAACGGAGTAGTACTTGCACCGCTGCACACACCCCCTCCACCGCTTCGCGGTCCCCCTCCCCCGCAACGGCGGGGGAGGAAAAGAGCGTGTTCATATCTTCTCTCCCAACGCCGCCGCCGCCGTGAACACGTCCTTGTCGCCGCGCCCCGACAGCGTCATCACGATGATCTTGTCCTTGCCCAGTTGCGGGGCGACGCGCATCACATGGGCGAGCGCGTGGCTCGGCTCCAGCGCCGGGATGATGCCTTCGAGCTTTGAGAGCAGCGTGAACGCCTCCATCGCCTCGCGGTCCGTCGCGGAGAAATATTTCACCCGGCCCTGGTCCTTGAGCCAGGAATGCTCCGGCCCCACGCCGGGATAGTCCAGGCCGGCCGAGATGGAATGCGCTTCCAGGATCTGCCCGTCCTTGTCCTGCAGCAGGTAGGAGCGCGCGCCATGAAGCACGCCGGGCGTGCCTTTGGTGAGCGTGGCGGCGTGGCGCTGTGTGTTCACGCCCTCGCCCGCCGCCTCGACGCCGTGGATCTCGACCTCGCGGTCGTCCAGGAACGGATGGAAGGTGCCGATGGCGTTGGAGCCGCCGCCGACGCAGGCGACGATCATATCCGGCAGACGCTGCTCGGCCTCGCGCAGCTGCGCCTTGATCTCGTCGCCGATGACGCATTGGAAATCGCGCACCATGCCCGGATAGGGATGCGGGCCGGCGGCGGAGCCGATGATGTAGAACGTGTCCTGCACATTGGCGACCCAGTCGCGCAGCGCCTCGTTCATCGCATCCTTGAGCGTGCGCGAGCCCGACGACACCCCGCGCACCTCCGCGCCCAACAGGCGCATGCGGAAGACGTTCGGCTTCTGCCGCTCGATATCGACCTCGCCCATATAGACGACGCAAGGCAGCCCGAAGCGCGCCGCCACCGTCGCGGTCGCCACGCCATGCTGGCCGGCGCCGGTCTCGGCGATGATGCGCGTCTTGCCCATGCGGCGGGCGAGGAGGATCTGGCCGAGGCAATTGTTGATCTTGTGCGCGCCGGTGTGGTTCAGGTCCTCGCGCTTGAGATAGATCTTCGCGCCGCCGAGACGCTCGGTCAGCCGCTCCGCGAAATAGAGCGCGCTGGGGCGGCCGACATAATGCTTGAGCAGCCCGTTGAGTTCGGCATGGAAGGCGGGATCGTCGCGCGCCGCCTCATAAGCCTTCTCGAGATCGAGCACGAGCGGCATCAAGGTCTCGGCGACGAAGCGCCCGCCATAGCCGCCGAAATGCCCCGTCATGTCGGGACCTTCGCGATAGGAATTGAGCCGATCGCTCATGGTGACGCGCTCGCATAGTTGGCATTGCGCGCCGCCGACACGAAGGCGCGGATCATCTCCGGGCTCTTGACGCCGGGCCGCTCTTCCACGCCCGACGACACATCGACGCCCGGCGCACCGGCCGCGTCGATCGCGCGGGCGACGTTCTCAGGGTTCAGCCCGCCCGCCAGCAGCCAGGGCCGTCCGAAACTCCGCTCACGGAGCAGTTGCCAGTCGAACGCCGCGCCATGCCCGCCGGGGCGGTTGGCGGTGGCAGGCGCCTTGGCGTCGAACAGGAACATCTCCACGTCATAACGCGCGACACAGGCCAGATCGCCCGCATCGGCCACCGCGATGACTTTGATCACCGGCTTGCCGAACTTCGCGCGGATCTCGCCGGCACGATCCGGCGTCTCCTGGCCGTGCAATTGGAGAAAGTCAGGATTGGCGGCGGCGATGGCCGCGGCGATGGCGTCATCCTTCGCATCGGCCAGCAGCGCCACGATCCGGGTGCGCCCACGCAAGCGCGTCGCCAGCGAAGCCGCCTGGTCCGGCGCAACGAAGCGCGGCGACGCCGGAAAGAACACCAGCCCGGCGAAATCCGCGCCCACGGCAAGCGCGGCATCCGCCGCTTCGGCCGTCGTCAAACCGCAGATTTTGACCTGGATCGCCATGGGCGCGCCTTATCGCCCGCGCCGCACCCCCAAATCAAGCAAGACGGCGGATATCCTGATGCGGACAGGGTATTTGCGCCCCGCATTGGACGGCCCCGGCCCCACGTGCAAAGTTCGGGAGTCACGGAAATGGGGGGTCCTGTTGGCCGACGTCACTCGGAAGTCCATCGATTACTACACGTTTCTTGGCGGGGAAGAGTTCTCGAGCTTCATCGAGCAGCCCGACAAGCGCGGCAAATCGGACGACCACAGGAAGAAGACCTCTTTCGCCTGGAAGCCCGGCATGCCCTTCCAGACGGCGTTCATCGACATCTCCAACGAAGACCTCAACGTCCTGGAAAAAAGCGGCCGCTTCCGCTGGGAAGCGCATCAGAAGCGGGCGGCGGCGGATGTGACGCTCGGCGGCGCCTTCTGGGAGATTTCGCCGCTCACCGGCGCGATGCAGACCAAATACAAAGACAGCCCCACCAACATGATGGATACGCCGTCGCAATTCAGCGCGGCGGACAATTGGGCCTATTCCTACGGCTTCTACGATTCCGGCGCGGGGCTGGGTCAGCTCACCAATCACGACCAGTCCTATCTCTACATCACGCGCGACGTGTCGAACTGGATGGGCGACCTCACCAACCGCGACCCCGGATTCGCGGCCTCGCCCTTGCGCACTTTCGTGCTGCCGGGCTCGCACGATGCCGGCATGTACGACATGTCGGCGGTGGACAAGATCGCCCACAATTCGGCGTTCCTCGGATTCATCTTCGGCCTGGCGGGCTTCGCCACCGCCAAGCTGGCCGAGCCCTTCGCCAAGGAGATCGCGCAGAACTTCGCCATGACCCAGAAGGACCAGGTGGCGCGCCAGCTCGACATGGGCGCGCGCTATTTCGACTTCCGTCCCGGCACCTGCGCGCCCGGCATTCCGCTCGGCGGCATCTTCCATCAGCACGGGCCGATCCCCGGCGTGGTCTATGACCATTTCCTGCGCGAGATGTTCACCTGGCTGAAGGCGCATCCCACCGAGATCGCCGTGGTGTGCGTGGGCTTCGCGGGGTTCACGGCCGACAGCATGAAGCCGTCCTATGACGATCTGAACGTCACGCTGAAAGGTGCGCAGAACGCGGTCTATGGCGGGTCGATCCAGATCGGCGATCACCGCGATTTCCAAACCTCCTACAAGGACCTGATCGAAAGCGGGAAGCGCCTGCTTGTCCTCTACGCGCCCGAAACCGGCGCACCCGTGACGGCGGCGAAATATGACAGCTACAGCCCGCAGGTCTACGAAACCACCAAATCCTCCAACATCGTCGGCGCGCTGAACACGATGTCGAAAGCAGGCCAGGCGGGATACGACTACACCGTGCTGCAACTGCAGGGCACGGCCAGCTCGGTCGGCGTGGCCGGCACGATCTTCAACGCCAGCAAATCCGGCTCGCCGCTGATGTCGACCAAGACGGCCTTCGATTCGGCGACCTATCCCTGGATCGTCGACAATGCACGCAAAAAACTCGGCGATGGACAGCTTATCGTGCTGCTCAACGATTTCGTCGACAACGCGCTGACGCTCCACGCCATGAAGACGATGGCGCCGAACCTCTACTAGGCCGCGACGCCCGCCACTTCCTCGAAGATCGCCCGTGCGGCGGCGGCCGGGTCGGCGGCGGCCGTGATCGGGCGGCCCACCACGAGGATGTCGGCGCCGGCGCGCGCGGCTTCGGCGGGCGTCATCACGCGGCTCTGGTCGTCGAGGCCGGCGCCCTTGGGGCGCACGCCCGGCGTCACGATCAGGAAGTCCGCCCCGCAGGCCTTGCGCACCAGGCCGATCTCGCGCGGCGAGCAGACCACGCCGTCGAGGCCGCTCAGCTGGGCGAGCTTGGCGAGGCGCGCGACCTGCGCATCGGCGGGGCGTTCCTGGCCCACCGCTTCGAGATCGGCGTCGCTCATGGAGGTGAGCACCGTCACGGCGATGATCTTGGACTCCGGCGCGGCCTCGCGCGCGGCGCGCATCATCGCCTCGCCGCCCGAGGCGTGAACGTTGAAGAGCGCGGCGCCCACTTTGGCCAATTCGCGCGCGGCGCCGGCCACCGTGTTGGGGATGTCGTGGAATTTGACGTCGGCGAAGACCGGCACGCCCAGCGCGACGATCTTGCGGATCCCGTCCGGCCCGTTGGCGGTGATGAATTCGAGGCCGACCTTGTAGCCGCCCACATAGGGCTTCACCGAAGAGGCCAGCGCAAAGGCTTTCGACAGATCGGGCGTGTCGAGCGCGACGAAGATCGGGTTTTTTGTCATGGCAAGCCCGGCTCATACGCCCGGCTCCGAGTCGCCGCAAGCGAATAGTTCAGGTCAGTCCGGCTTGTTGCCGCGCCGCGTCACCGCGCTCGCCGCCCAGCCCAGCAATATGCCCAAGCCGATGGCGATGAAGATCACCGCGAACAGCGGCAGCCGGAAGGCGACGGCCGGCGTCTCGTAGGAAAACGGATCGAGGCTGAGGAACACGTCCTGCCGGTTCGCCACCGCGACGACAGCCGCGACCAGCACGGCCGGGATTGCGATCGCATAGGTGGAGAGACGCAACTACACGCCCATCTGCGGCTCGTTGTTGAGCCGCTCGCGCAATTCCTTGCCGGTGCGGAAGAAGGGCGCGCGCTTCTCGTCCACCTCCACCGGCGCACCGGTGCGCGGATTGCGCCCCATGCGCGACGGCCGCACCTTCACCGAGAAGGCGCCGAAACCACGCAGCTCCACGCGATGGCCGTCCGCCAGCGCCTTGGTGATCTGCTCAAGCACCGTGGTGACGATGCGTTCCACATCGCGATGGTACAGATGCGGATAGCGTTGCGCGAGACGCGCCACCAATTCAGATTTGATCATCCCCCGCCCCCTATAAGGGCAATCCCGCCGAATTCTTCACATCGTTAACGTAGATAGCGAGTCCACTGGGCGTCAACGAGGAACCCTATGAAAGGGCGAGGTTTTTCGGGACAGTGGCGGAAATCCCGCAGTCGGGCCCTGCGGCGGAATGGCGCACAATGTGCGCGGACCCGGCGGAAAGTCAGGCCGCCAGGCTGGCAGCCTCGCCCAGGGGCACCTCGACGCTGGCCGTCGTGCCCTGTCCGGGCGCGCTTTCGATCCGGAGCGCGCCGTGGTGAAGCTCGGCCAGCGCGCGGACGAGCGCCAGGCCCAGGCCGGTGCCGTTCTGAGTCGCGCCCGCGCTGGTGCGCAGCTGCACGAAGGGGTTGCCCAGGCGGTAGAGCTGGTCCTCGGGGATGCCGCAGCCCGTGTCGATGACCGAGAGCTGGAGCATCTGGCCCATGGTGCGGGCCCGCATCACGACGCTGCCGCCGGCCGGGGTGAACTTCACCGCGTTAGACAGAAGGTTGAGCAGGATCTGCTTCATCGCCCGCTTGTCGGCGGTGAAGGTGGCCGGCGCGCCGGCGATATCGGCGGTGAGGGCGATACCGGCGGCCTGCGCGCGCTCGCTCATCAGGCCCACGCAGTCGTTGATCAAGGATGCCGTGGCGATGGTGTCGCGGTCGAGGTCGAACTTGCCGGCCTCGATCTTGGACATGTCGAGGATGTCGTTGATCAGGTCGAGCAGGTGACGGCCCGCGCCCTGGATCATGCCGGTATATTCGCGATAGTGCGGATCGCCGAGCGGACCATAGGTCTCGTAATGCATCAGCTCCGCGAAACCGATCACGGCGTTGAGCGGCGTGCGCAGTTCGTGGCTCATATTGGCGAGGAACATCGACTTGGCGCGGTTGGCCTTCTCGGCCGCGTCGCGGGCGACGAGGGCTTCCTCGCGGGCAAGCTCGGCGCGCTCCATGGCCGCGGCGATGCCGCGCTCAAGCCCGCGCCGCTGCTGCAGCGCAGCCCCCACCAGCGTCACGGAGAAGCCGATCACGGCCACGAAAATCTGCACGATGATGATCTGCTCGCGCAGCGGATGGCCCCTGAGGCCGCCCGTGGCGTCGCCCATCAGGACCGGCGTGGCGAGATAGGCGGCGGAGATCGCAAGCCCGATGGCGCCGCCCGCGAAGCCGCGCTGGAAGGTGAGCAGCACCACGGTCGGGAAGAACAGGAACGCGACCGGATAGCCCCGGAACGCGAAATTGACGGCGACCGCGGCGCAGACCAGGCCGATGAGCTGGAGCGTGACGGAGATTTGCGCGCGCCCGAACATCTCCTTGAAGTCGGCGAAGCGCACGGTGATGAACAGCGGCGACAGGATGATGAGGCCGAGCGCGTCTGCCGAATACCAATGCTGCACCGTCTGCCAGACGTCGGCGCCCGCGGTGAGCTTGAGATAGAGGCCCGCGATCGCGCCGGCGACTCCCGGTGCGATGCCCGCGGCCAGCCCATAGAAGGCGAGCAGCCCGCGCGGCTTGGTGAATTCCTTGTCGAGATGCCACTGGCGCATCGGCAGGGCGACGACCAGCACCTCGATCGCGTTGACGACCGTGAAGGCAACCGCCTTCAGCGACGGATCGCCGGCGAAGAGATCGGCGGCCGTATTGCCCACGGCGGTGACGACCAGGATGTTCAGCCAGTCCCGGCGGCGGTGGCGCAGCAGGAACGCCAGCATGATCGCGTTGGAGATCCAGATCGCGGCGATGCGGCCGGTGTAGTAAGTAAGCTCGATGCAGCCATAGGAGGAGACGAGCACCAGCGCGAACGCCGCCGCCAACGCGAACGGCGTGATGCGACCCGCTTCTCTTGCAGATGCCGCCGACACCTTGTCCCCTGGTTAAGGCTTCCCTAACGCCCTCTCGGACGTACCGGCGTAAGTTAGCGCCACGCGATATAATGCGACGTTAATTTGGGACAGCCGGCATCCGCGCGCGAAAACCGCGGCGCGCGGAACGAACGTTACTTTCCCGGCTTTCGCGGTTTCTTCGGTGTGAGAGTTTTAACGAAATTCGCGCTTTTTTCGATCCATCCGCGGAGCGCGCGCCGGTCGGCCAGCATCGCATCGGGCACGACGACATAGGTTTTGCTCACCGGCGCGCCCGGCTCGTATTGCAAGGGCTTCGCGCCTTTCAGCTTCAAGAGCTCCGCGTGCGCCGCGTCGCCCAGCTTGAGCGCGAGGCCGGCGTCGGAGAGCGAGGCGAACATCCGTCCGTCGGCATAGGCGCCGATGCCGCCGAACATCGGCTTGAAGCGCAGGTCGATCTCGCCCGGCGCCGCCGCTTCCATCGCCTTGCGCAGATCGGCCGGCGTGTGCCCCGGCTTCATTCCTCGACCACCCAGGCCGCGATGTCGTAGCCGTCCGGATCCTTGAATTCGAACCGCCGCCCCCCGGGGAAGGAGAAGATCGCTTTCGTCATCACCGCCTTCGCGCTTTGCGCCCGCGCCTGCGCCGCTTCCAGATCGTCCACGACGAACACCATCAGCGGCCCGCCCGGCTTGGGCGCGCCATCGGTGGTGAACCCGCCGCCGAGCCCACTGCCAAGCCCTTTACAAGCGAAGCTCGCATAGCCCGGCCCGTAGTCGGTGAACGCCCACCCGAACACCGCGCCGTAGAACGCCTTGCTCCGCGCGATGTCGCTCACGACATATTCGACATAATTCATGACCGCCTCCCGATGCGCCACCCTAGCCCATCCTGCTGACGGGTTTTGTCAGCAGCGGAAAAGAAAAAGGCGCTCCCTTCGGAGCGCCTTTTCCGTGCCTTGGAGGCTTGGAGGATTACTCCTCGCTGTCGCCGTCGTCCTCGTTCTTGACCTTCTTCTTGAGCGCCGCGCCGAGGATGTCGCCGAGAGAAGCGCCGGAGTCGGAGGAGCCGTATTGCGCCACGGCTTCCTTCTCCTCGCTGATCTCGCGCGCCTTGATCGACAGCGAGACCTTGCGGGTCGTCTTGTCGACGCTGGTGACGAGCGCATCGACCTTGTTGCCGACGCCGAAGCGTTCCGGGCGCTGGTCGCCCCGGTCGCGGCTGAGGTCGCTGCGGCGGATGAACGCCTTCACGCCGTCGGCCAGGCTCACTTCGATGCCGCCGTCGTTCACTTCCGTGACGGTGACGGTGACGGTCTGGCCCTTGCGCAGCGCGCCGCCGCCGGCGCCGGCCTTCTCGAGCGGATCGTCGCCGCGCTGCTTGATGCCGAGGCTGACGCGTTCCTTCTCGGCGTCGACGTCGAGCACCTTGGCCTGCACCGTCTGGCCCTTCTCATAGGACTTGACCGCTTCGTCGCCCGACTTGTCCCACGACAGGTCGGAGAGATGCACCATGCCGTCGATGTCGCCGTCGAGGCCGACGAACAGGCCGAACTCGGTGATCGACTTGACCTCGCCCTCGATGGTCGTGCCGGCCGGATGGGTCTTGGCGAAGGCATCCCAGGGATTGTCCTGCGTCTGCTTGAGGCCCAGCGAAATGCGGCGCTTGTTGGAATCGACTTCCAGCACCTGCACTTCGACTTCCGAACCCGGCGTCACGATCTTGGACGGCGCCACGTTCTTCTTCACCCAGCTCATCTCGGAGACATGGACGAGGCCTTCGACGCCCGGCTCCAGCTCCACGAAGGCGCCGTAGTCGGTGACGTTCGTGACCTTGCCGGTGAAGCGCACGCCGACCGGATACTTGGCGGCGACGCCTTCCCACGGATCGGTCTGCAGCTGCTTCATGCCGAGGCTGATGCGCTGCGTCTCCGGATTGATCTTGATGATCTGCACACGGACGGTCTGGCCGACGTTCAGCACCTCGGTCGGGTGGCTGACGCGGCGCCACGCGATGTCGGTGACGTGGAGCAGGCCGTCGACGCCGCCCAGGTCCACGAACGCGCCGTAATCGGTGATGTTCTTGACCACGCCTTCGACCACCTGGCCCTCATGCAGCGAGGCGACGAGCGAGGAGCGCTCCTCGGCGCGGCGCTCTTCGAGCACGGCGCGGCGGGAAACGACGATGTTGCCGCGGCGGCGGTCCATCTTGAGGATCTGGAACGGCTGCGGCTGGTTCATCAAGGGGCCGACGTCGCGCATCGGGCGGACGTCGACCTGCGAGCCGGGAAGGAACGCGACCGCGCCGTCGAGATCGACGGTGAAGCCGCCCTTGACGCGGCCGAAGATCACGCCGGTCACGCGGGTCTGGTCGTTGAACGCCTTCTCCAGGCGGATCCAGCTCTCCTCGCGGCGGGCCTTGTCGCGGCTCAGCACGGCTTCGCCCATCGCGTTCTCGACGCGCTCGAGATAGACCTCGACCTCGTCGCCGACATTCACGTTGGCGGGCATGCCCGGCATCGAGAATTCCTTGAGCGCCACGCGGCCTTCCGTCTTCAGGCCGACATCGACCACGACGAAGTCGTTCTCGACGGCGACGACGATGCCCTTGATGACGGAGCCCTCGGCGGGAGACTGCTTGTCGAAGCTGGCTTCGAGCATGGCCGCGAAATCGTCGCGGCTGGGAGTGGAGATGGATTCGGCGACGGCAGTGCGAGCCATAAGTGCGGGTTCCTTCGTTCGGTACGTTCGTGCCAATCCGCCTTCGCCTTTCGGCTTCGGCGCGACGGACTTCCGGAACGGGCATGCGCCCGCACCGGCGGTTGGTCGGTCTGATAAGTTCGGGCCGGCCCGGGATGCGCCGCCGGGTCTCCTTAACCCCTGGGGCGGCGCTTGAGCGTGGCCTCGACAATGTCGAGGGTGGCCTTGAACGCGGCTGCTATATCCAAATCGGACGTATCGAGCAAGACGGCGTCGTCGGCCGGCTTGAGAGGAGCCACCGCCCGGCCCCGGTCACGGGCGTCCCGCTCCAGGATTTCCGCCAGAATCGTAGCCTGATCGGGCATTTTGGGCAAACTAGGCGCATCCAGCCATTTGCCCTTAAGCTCCAGCCAGCGGCGGCGTGCCCGTTCCTCGGGATCGGCGTCGACGAACAATTTCACGGCAGCCTCAGGGCAGACGACTGTGCCTATGTCGCGGCCGTCGATGACCGCGCCCTTTCGGCCGAACCCGGGATTGGCGGCGAAATCACGCTGAAATTGCAGCAGTCCCTCGCGCACGCCCGGAAAGGCCGAAACCTTCGACGCGGCGTCGCTGACCTCGGGGCTGAGCAGCCTGGCGTTACGGATGAACGCAGGATTGTCGAAACTTCCTGCATTGCGCCGCAGATCTGCGACGCCTTTCACCGCATCTTCTTCGCGAGCGGGATCGCCGCCGCCTTCCAGCACCTGCAGCGCCACCGCGCGGTAGAGCTTGCCGGAATCCAAGTGCGCGAAGTTGTAGTGCTCGGCAAGTTTCTTCGCGAGCGTGCCCTTGCCTGAAGCTGCCGTGCCATCGACGGCGATGACCAAGGATGCCATCTCAATCAAATCCTACATCTTCGACATAGTTTGTTTGCGAACAGAGATTTCTCCAAATTAACTCGAACGCGGCGGCATCGTCTCCTTGTTCCGTGGTCTCCAAAGTTGCCAGCGCCGGGCCTGCAACGAACCCTGTGTTGCCTGTGTACCCACCAAATCCGTTTTTTGCATTTACCTCGCCGCAAAACACATACGACACCGGACCGTTTCCCGACATACGAAACGCCTGAACATTGCTATACTTCGCACTATCGGGATCGCGTAGCGCAGCTTTCATTCGTTCTTCCGCTTTTCCTTGAGAGTCGACCACCGGATCGATTTTGCCGTCGCATGAAGTCAGCAAAAAAATTAGGCCCACAAATATAATTTGGAAAATTCTATTCATTTTACAGCCCCAAGTTCAGTTTATCATTCTAGCGACGGTTGCCTTCAAGTCGATGCCCAATAACCTCGGTGTCATGGCCCGCGAATGCGGGCCAC
>DASXCJ010000064.1:0-122523 GCA_036491175.1 Rhizomicrobium sp. | reverse complement strand
GGCAGAAAAGCCTCGATCCGATCCCATTGATCGTCTCGCAAACCATAGCGTCGCGTCATCCGTCAGCTCCGAATCAGCCGACCCTCTATGAATCACTCCGCTCTATCCTTGGGAATCCTCTAATTGAGGACGCGCCCTAGTTCAGGGGCAGGAATTATTTAATGTTACGTCACAAACTATGTCCTACCTGCGCGAGTTCGGCGACGCCGCAAAGAGATAGCAACTTATCCCTCCCAGGAATCCCACGATCACCTGGGTGGCCCGCATTCGCGGGCCATGACACGGAATTTTATGTTTCGCGCCGCTGGAAGCCGCGTTTTTTCGGCTTGCCGTTCGCCTTGGCGCCGATCTCTTTCAGCTTCACGTGCTGCAGCATGGAGAGCGACGAGGCAGGGCCGCCCTTTTCGGGATCGCGGAAGGCGCGGCCATAGGTCTTGACCCGCGTCTCGACGGAATCGAGGAATTCGCCTTCCCAGTCCGACAGTTTCACGCCGGCCTTGCCGGCGGCGAGCTTGGCCTTGCGCAGGGCCTTGAGCGCGGCGCGTTTGGCGCGGGCCTTGTGGGCTTCGCGCTCTTCCGCGAAAGACCGCGCGCGCGACTTCATTCAAGCACCTTGGGCGTGCGCCTTATGCGGGTCTTTCTCGCCGGCTCTCACCTCAGTGTCGAGATTGTCGATGGCGACAGGGCAGGTGAAGAAGCGCGAGCGCGCGCAGTTCGGGTTGTAGGCATAGTTGAAATCGATCTGGAAGCTTTTCGGCGGATAGGCCTTCACGTCGATATCGACATAGCGGCCCGCGCCGTAGGTTTCCTTGCCGGTAAGCCCGTCGGTGAAGAAGGCGGCGAGCGAGGCGATCTTGCCCTGGTCGCTGGTGTAGAAGGGCAAGGTCATCGTCTTGCCGTTGAGCGCGAATGTGGCGTCGCCGGCATGGAAGAACTGCTTGGTCGTGCCGCGCGAGGTCTTGAAGGCGTGCGGCGGCAGCTTGGGATCGGGCGTGAACGTCGCGGTGATGATGTAGGCCGGATTGTAGGGATAGTAATCGACGCCCTTGAACGAAAGCGCGTCGGGATTCTTCTGATTGAAGATCATGAAGCGCGCGCCGATGACGCCGGCATTCACCTGCGTCTGCGCGCCCGACACGTCGATATCGGTGTCGATGAGGATGCCCTTGGCGATCTCGGCGTCGCTATAGGTCTTGCCGTCCTTCACGATCACCGGATGGCCGTTCTTCACCAACGCCGTGAGAACGCCCGCACCCATGTCTTTTGGGGTCGGGCCCCAATGATAGGAGGACGGCTTGCCCTTGGCGCCGATCAGGCTGGAGGACTGGCCCTCGCCCAGATAGGCCGCGTCCTGAATTTTCAGGATCGCATGCGGGGTCTGCGCCCAAGCCTTGTTGTCGTCGATCAGCGAGGCCTTGAACGCCTGCTCCGGCGTGGCGGCGGCGATGGAGAGCGCGGCGGCGGCGAGGGCGAGCACGATACGCATGGGAAAGCCTTTCAACGTTCGGGATGGGTGAGCGCCTGATAGATCAGGGTCTGGCTCAGGGTGCTGATATTGTCGTTGCCGAGCCGGTCGTCGCGGTCGAATTTCTGGATCATGCCGAGGAAGAACATATCGTTCGTCGGATCGATCCAGAACCAAGTGCCGGCCGCCCCGCCCCAGAAGAAGGAGCCGCGCCCGACCAGCGAGCCGAGCTTGAGGGGCTCCTTCACGACGGCGACGTCGATGCCGAAGCCTAATGCGTCGGTGCCGATGGGCGAGCGGCCTTTGGCGTCATAGGGCACGACCGTCGGCTCGACCTGGTCGGATTCGAGCAGGGCGACGGAAGCCGGCGAGAGGATGCGCGCCCCGTTCAGCTCGCCATGGTTCAGCATCATCTGGCAGAAGCGCGCATAGTCGGCGATGGAGCCGATGGTGCCGCCGCCGCCGGAATAAAGCGGCGGGGCCTTGGTGAAGTCCTGCAGCAGGGGTGTCATCGCCGGGGTGATCTCGATCATCTTGTCGTTCACGACCGCATTGGCCGCCGCGAGGCGATCGGCCTTGCCGGCGGGGACGACGAAGCCCGTGTCCTTCATGCCGAGCGGGCCATAGAGGTTCTGCTGCATGAAATCTGCGAGGCTCATGCCGGAGAGCTTCTCGATGATGTAGCCTTGGATGTCGACGCCGGCGGAATAGGACCAGCGCGTGCCGGGCTGGTAGCGTAGCGGGATGGTGGCGATCTTGTCGATCATCGCCTTCAGCCCGTCGGATTGCAGCACGCGCTGCTTCTGGAACTGCTGGTCGACATAGTTGTCGGAGGCCAACCCATAGCCGAAGCCCGCGGTGTGGGTGATGAGCTCGCGCATCGTCGGCACATGGGCCATGTCCTCGAGGACGGGGTTGCCGTCCTTGTCGACATCCTTGAGCACTTTGAGGTTCGCGAATTCGGGGATGTATTTGGTGATGGGATCCTCGAGCCGCCACTTGCCCTGTTCAAACAGGATCATCATGGCGACGCCGATGGTGGGCTTAGTCTGCGAATACATGCGGTAGAGCGCGTCGGGCTTGAGCGGCTCGCCGGTCTTCATGCTCGCCTTGCCGTAAGTGTCGAAGCTGACCACGCGGCCATGGCGCACCAGCATGGTCTGGATGCCGACGAGACTGCCGCTGTCGACCTGGGCATGCATGGCGGCGAGCATCCGCGCAACGCGGGCGGAGTCGAAGCCTTCCGCTTCCGGCGCGGCGGGGGCGAGCACCATCGCGGGCGCTGTGGCGTGGACCGGCTTCGGTTTGGCGTCTGCCGCTGCCGTCGTCAGAAGCGCCGCGGCGCAACAGACCGCCAAAATCCCTATTTTTTTCATGGTAAGCCCCCAATTTCGCCTGCACCCGCGTAACCGATCCTTTCGTTTCCGGCAATTGGACAACATCTTTGTTGCGATGCACAATCGCCCTGATGCGCGACAAGCCCTGGATATTCCGCACCTATGCCGGCCATTCGAGTGCTGTGGCTTCGAACGCGCTCTACCGCACCAATCTGGCCAAGGGGCAGACGGGCCTGTCGGTCGCTTTCGATCTGCCGACACAGACGGGCTACGATTCCGACCATCCGCTGGCGAAGGGCGAGGTCGGCAAGGTGGGCGTGCCGGTCGGCCATCTGGGCGACATGCGGGCCTTGTTCGACGGCATCCCGCTCGCGCGCATGAACACCTCGATGACGATCAACGCGCCGGCCGCCTGGCTGCTGGCGCTTTATGTCGCGGTGGCCGACGAGCAGGGCGCGCCGCGCGCCTCGCTCACCGGCACCACCCAGAACGACATCATCAAAGAGTATCTGGCGCGCGGGACCTACATCTTCCCGCCCAAGCCGGCGCTGCGCCTGACGACCGACACGATCGCCTTCACCTGTGCCGAGCTCCCGAAATGGAATCCGGTCAATCTCTGCTCCTACCACTTGCAAGAAGCCGGCGCCGATGCGGTCGAGGAAGCGGCGTTCGCGCTCGCCGCGGCCATCGCCGTGCTCGACGAGACGCGCGCCAGAAGCGCGATTCCCGAAACAGAATTCCCCAAGGCGGTGGGGCGCATCTCCTTCTTCGTCAATTCGAGCGTGAAGTTCATCACCGAGATCTGCAAGCTGCGCGCGATGGCGCGGGTGTGGGACGAGATCGCGCGCGAGCGCTACGGCGTCACCGATCCCAAGCTGCGCCTGTTCCGCTATGGCGTGCAGGTCAATTCGCTCGGCCTGACCGAGCAGCAGCCGGAGAACAATGTCTACCGCATCCTGTTCGGCATGCTGGGCGTGACGCTGTCGAAGAATGCGCGCGCCCGCGCCGTGCAATTGCCGGCCTGGAACGAGGCGCTGGGATTGCCCAGGCCCTGGGACCAGCAATGGTCGTTGCGCCTGCAGCAGATCGGCGCCTTCGAGACCGACATGCTGGACTATGACGATATCTTCGACGGCTCGCATGTCATCGAGGCGCGCGTCGATCAGTTCGTGACCCAGATCAGGAACGAGATCGCGCGCATCGAGGAGATCGGCGGGGCCGCGACGCAAGAAGCGCTCGAATATATGAAGGAGCGGCTGGTGCGTTCGCATGCCGCGCGGCTGGAGGCGGTGGAGACGGCGCAGGAACTGCGCGTCGGCGTCAACGCCTATACCGAGACCGAGCCGTCGCCGCTCACCGCGGGCAACGGCAATTTCGTCGTGGTCGATTCCGCGGCCGAACGCGAGCAGATCGCGCGTCTCAAGGCGTGGCGCGAGGCGCGCGATGCCAAGGCTGTCGCGACAGCGCTGTCGGCGCTGGAGCGCGCGGCGAAGGACGGTGCGAACATCATGCCTGCCTCGATCGATTGCGCGAAGGCTGGCGTCACCACCGGCGAATGGTCGGGCCTGTTGCGCAAGGCCTTCGGCGAATATCGCGCGCCCACCGGCGTGGCGGCCGGTGGCCCCGCGCGCAACGACGCGCGCATCGGCGCGCTGCGCGAGGCGGTCGATGCGGCCTCGGCCAAGCTCGGGCGCAGGCTCACCTTCCTCGTCGCCAAGCCCGGCCTCGACGGCCATTCCAACGGCGCGGAGCAGATCGCGATGCGCGCCCGCGACGCCGGCATGGAGGTGATCTACGACGGCATCCGCTTCTCGCCTGACGAGATCGTCGAAGCCGCCAAGGCATCGAAGCCGCATGTCATCGGGTTGTCGATCCTGTCGGGCTCGCATGTCAGCCTCGCACGCGAGATCGCCGCCAAGCTCAAGCGCGCCGATCTCGACGTGAAGATCGTCGCCGGCGGCATCATCCCGCCCGAGGACGAAGCCGCGCTCAAGGATGCCGGCATCGCCGCCGTCTTCAGCCCCAAGGACTACGACCTCAACGCCATCATGCGCGAGATCGTCGGGCTGCTTTGACCTCCCCCTTGCGGGAGGTCGTAACGCGCAGCGTTACGGGTGGAGGGGGCTCACGTGCACGGCCCTCCCCCGCCCGATAAATCTCTTCGCTGCGCTTTGCGATTTATCGACCTCCCCGCAAGCGGGAGGTGCGTCCTACTTCCTCGGATCGTTCGTGCCCATGTCGGCGATCATCTTCCAGTGTCCGGCTTCGTTGCGCCACACGGTGAGGTAATGGCCGGTGAGGCGGAACTCCTTGCCGACGGCGTCGTGGCCGACGAAGAGCCAATGGCCGTCGGTGTAGCCCATCGCGCCGCCGATCTCGGCATGGTCGGGGGTCCAGCTCAGAACGTTCAGCTTGGGATCGCCATTGCCGGCCCTGGGATCGGCGAAGCGCTTGGCGGCCGCCGCCTTGCCGTAGAGCGGCGGCTGATTGCCGGTGCCGAAGATACGCGCGTCGTCGGCCATGAAGGCCAGGAAGGCGGCGTTGCTGCCTTGGGCTATCGACTGCGCCGAGAACGTCTTGTCGGCGGCGATCAGATCGTCCTTGGGGCCGGCGATGGCCGCGCCCGCAGCCAGGACGGCCGCGACAGTCAGATACAGTGCTTTCATGGAACTCCCCCAACTTCGCCTAAAGTCTGCCTTAATTTCACGGTTAATAGTTTCCTACCACAGCGGGCATTCTGCGCGCGGGCTGCCCAATATTGGGGGATAATATGGTCGCCTATCGCAAAATTGACGAGGCCTCTCCACCGCCCAATCGTCGCCTCGCCCTCTCTCACGAGCTCTTTCACGGGCTGACGCCGGAGGAATTCCGCGCCGAGAGCGAGATGTTCCACGAGGCCGTCGCGATGCGCCCCAATGTGCGCCGCCGTCTCGAAGCCCAGTTGAAAGAGCGGCTGATGACGCCACCGGATGCGCCCAGCTGGGGGCCGGACTGGGTGCGCCATGGCGACAGATTCGCGCCCAAGCGCGGCGAGGCCAAGCGCGGTTTCTTCACCGGGTTCTTCCGCAAGAAGGAAGACGAGGCCGAGAACGATCTCGCCGAAATCGACGACGCCACCCGGCCGAACGACGAGGACTATGTCATCGCCCGCAACATGGAGAAGAGCCGCCAGATCGCGCATTACCGCTGGCTCTATGTCGGCGGCTTCATCCTGGCCGGGTTGATCGCGCTCGCCGCCATGTTCGTCGACTTCCACATCATCAAGGGCGATATCTGGACGCGCGCGCTGTCCAACGAATTCATGGTCGTGCCGCAAAGCCTGCAATGGACCGTCATCTTCAAGAGCCTGCAGGTGATCTTCGCCGTCTTGATCGTGCATTTCATGCTCAAGATCACGGGCGTCTACGGCCGCAACATCCTCGTCACCGCGGCGTTCGTCTGCGCGCTGGTGATGATCGGGTGCCTGGGCTATCTCGTCGCCTACAACAACATGGCGGGCGCGACCTCGGCCACGCTGGAGCATCAGCAGTCGGGCGACACGCCGGGCAACAACTCCATCGACAATCTGCTCGCGTCCAACACAGCGCCCGAAGCGCAGCCGGCCGCGGTGGAACCGGCGACAGAGAAGACCGGCGGCTATTCGCTGTTCGGCCTGCCCAAGCTGTCGCAAAGCTCGCTGGCGACGACGGACAGCTGGTTCTGGCTAGCCTTCGCGAGCGTCATCTTCTTCATCGTGACGACGGTGGCGGCGCTCTATCTGCAGAGCGTGGAGAACAATATCCGCAATGTCAGCCTGGCGCGGGACTACAAACACCGCCAGCGCCAATTCGCCCAGCTTCATCTCTTGCAATCCGCCGACGGCACGGAATGATGGGCGGGCGGATCACCGGGTAGCGCGTCATGCAGATCATGCTGGCAATGGCGACGGCGGCGGCTCTGGCCGGCGGCGGCCTGATGGCCGTCCAAGCGGAGCGCGACGCGCCGCCCATCGTCCAGGTGGACTACCTCACTCAGCAGGCGCAGCTTCATTCCCAGCGCGTGGTCATCGCCATCGACCTGTCCAAATCCAATCCTCTGATCGACGATCCGGCCTTCGCCGCCAAGGTCGCGGGCCGCGTCGCCGATCTGGTGCGCGGGCTGGGCTTCGCCTCGGAAGTGCATGTGCGCACCTTCGGCAGCTACGACGCCAACACCAACAATTTCCATTTCGACGCGGTGCTCTCGGTGCGCAACCGTCCCGACCAAGTGGCCAACGAGATCGGCCGGCTGATCGCGGGCACGCCGGCGCTGGTGCGCAGCGGTAAATGGAAAGCGCAGAACAACACCAACATCCTCGCCTTCATGGACAACGTCTCCCAGGCCTTCACCTGTAGCGGCCTGCCGACCACGGTGATCCTGGCCTCGGACGGAATCGAGGATTCCGAATATGCGCGGCTGGAGCATGACGACTCGCATCTGCCCTCCGCCAACGGCCGCCCCTTCGCGGGCTGCGCCGAGCTCCAGATCCTGGGCCTCGGCGAGGGGACGGGCAGCCCGAGCGAGACGGTGCGCCTGCGCGCCGAATGGTCCCGCTGGTCCCGCCAAGCCGGCTTCGCCCGCTTTCAGGGCCTGAACGACTGGTGATTCCTCCGATTTTCCGCCTGCTTCCGTCCAGGCTTGACTTTATGCCAAAGTACTCTAAGTAACAGAGTACTCTAGTTAAAGGTCACTCTGATGACGATCAGCCCGCAGGAAGCCGCAGAGGCTTTGAAGGACATCACCCGGACCGAGCGCCGCAGCGGCGCGTCGCTGGGCTATCAGATGGCCTGGCCGCATCTCGTCATCTGGGGCGTGATATGGGCCATCGGCTATGGCGCGATGGCGCTGGGCGTGACGTGGGATTGGCTGTGGGCCGTGCTCTCGCTCACCGGCACGGTGACGAGCTTCGTCACCGGCTATGTGATGGCGCGCAGCCGCACCAAAAGCTTCGACGGGCGGTATCTGGCGAGTTTCTTCGCCATCTTCGCGTTCATCACCGCGCTCTTCGCGATCCTGCCGCCCACAAGCGACATCCAGTTCGGCGCGTTCTTCCCTATCCTCGTCGCGCTCTATTACGCGCTGATCGGAATCTGGACACGCGGGCTTCGCATGCTGGTGCTGGGCGTGCTGCTCGCCGCCGGCACGCTCGCCGCCTTCCTCCATGCCCGCGAGCATTTCATGCCGATCATGGCCTTTGTCGGCGGCGGGGGGCTAATCCTCGGCGGGCTTTGGCTGAGGAGGGCGTGAAATGGAGCAGCCCGATCCCACCATCCACCAACCCGTCCGTTTGAAGATCATGGCGGCGCTGAAGCCGCTCTCAGACGGCGCGCTCCTCGAATTCGTCAAGCTCAAGAATCTCGTCGGCGCGACCGATGGCAATCTCGGCGCGCATCTGACGACGCTTGAAGAGGCGGGTTACGTCGAATCGGAAAAGGATTTCATCGGCAAGAAGCCGCGCACCCGCGTGCGGCTGAGCCGCAAGGGCCGCCACGCCTTCGAGGACTACGTCGCCTACCTACGCGACATCATTGGCGGCGAACAACACGGGAGAGAGTCATGAACATCCGCCAACTGCTTCTGGGCGCCGCATTGGCCGTGCTTACCATCGCGCCGTCCTTCGCCGACCAGGCGCTGGAGATTCGCGACCGCTTCAGCGACGAGATCATCGGCAACGGCCCCGACATCGTCTTCATTCCTGGCCTGTCGTCCTCGCGCGACACGTGGAAAGCGCAAGCGGCGCGGCTCAAGGATCGCTACCGCGTGCATCTGATCCAGGTCGCGGGCTTCGCGGGCGAGACGCCGCGGGCCAACGCCTCCGGCCCCGTGCTGGTGCCGACGGCGGAGGCGATCGATGCCTATCTGGTGGAGAAGCACCTCACCCCGGCCACGATCGTCGGCCATTCGCTCGGCGGAACGATGGTGCTGTATCTGGCGCAGAAGCATCCCGCCGACATCAAGAAGGGCATGATCGTGGATTCGCTGCCCTTCTATTCGACCTTGATGATGGGCCCGAACGCGACGGTCGCACAGGCGCAGCCCATCGCCGACGGCATTCGCGCCAATCCTTCGAACGTGATGGGCGGGCCGCGCTACGATTCGATCATGAAGAGCATGGCGACGTCGGATGCCGACCGCGCCACCATCATCGCCTGGGGCAAGGCGAGCACGCCTTCGACCGTGGCCAACGCCATCGCCGACGACATGACCCTCGACCTGCGCCCCGACCTCGCGAAGATCGGCGCGCCGTTGACCTTGGTCTATCCCGATTATGTCGCGATGGGCGCCACGCCCGGCTCGACCGGCACGATGTATCGCGGCGCCTATGCCGCCGTGCCCGGCATGAGTTTCGTCGAGGCGAAGAATTCGCTCCATTTCATAATGCTCGACCAGCCGGTGCAGATGGATGCCGCGTTGGACGCGTTCTTGGCGAAGTAGCGCTAGGGCAGGCCAACCCATTCGCGGATCTGGCCCGGTGACGCGCCCGCTTCGCGCAAGCTCCTGAGCGTCACCGCCTTGTCGCGCTTGGAGAATTTGCGGTCGCCCTCGCCCAGGATGAGCTGGTGATGCGCGTAGCGCGGAGCCGGCAAACCCAACAGCGCCTGCAGCAGGCGCTGCACATGCGTCGCGAGAAACAGATCTTCGCCGCGCGTGACGAGGGTGACGCCTTGATGCGCATCGTCCACCACCACAGCGAGATGATACGAGGCCGGCGTGTCCTTGCGCGCCAGCACGATGTCGCCGAAGAGCAGCGGATCGATGGCCACGCGGCCCTTGCTCTCCTCCCCGAAGGACAGCGGCCCCACGCGCTTGGCGGCGTCGAGGCGCAAGGCATAGGCTTCGCCGGGCGCGGGCGCGCGATGCGGATCGCGGCAGGTGCCGGGATAGAGCGGGCCTTCGGGGCCATGCGGGGCGCTCGCCGCCGAGGCGATGTCGGCGCGGGTGCAGAAGCAGGGATAGGTGAGGTCGCCCAAGAGCGCCAGCGCCTCTTCATAGGCCGCAAAGCGCGTGGATTGGCGCAGGACAGGGCGTTCCCAGGTAAGGCCGAGCCAGCCCAGATCCTCATAGATCGCGGTGACGAAATCCTCGCGGCAGCGCGCGGTATCGATGTCCTCGATGCGGAGCAGGAAGCGCCCGCCAGCCCTATGCGCCGTCAATGCCGCAAAGGCATGGCCCAGATGCAGCAATCCGGTTGGACTTGGCGCGAAACGCGTGACAATCATGGGCGTCAGCTAAACATTTTTCCGTCCATGCCGAAACCGCACCGCATCGCCACCGCCCAACAGCTCGACGACGCGCTCACCGCGCTCGTCGCGGCGGACAAGCGGCTGAAATCCGTCATCGCGCGCATCCAGAAGCCCAAATTCGTGCCGCGCCGCCGCCATGGCTTCGAGGCGCTGGTCTCCATCGTGATGAGCCAGCAGTTGTCCGTTGCCGCCGCCGACACGATCTTTGCCCGGGTGAAGGAGAAGGTCGAGCCGTTCACGCCGGACAACCTGCTCGCGACCGATGCGGTGACGTTGCGGTCTTGCGGCCTCTCTGCCCCCAAACAGCGCAACATGAAATCCATCGCGACGGCGATTCTTGACGGCACGCTCGACCTGAAGCGCATCCGCCGGATGGCAGACGGCGCGGCGCGCGAGCATCTTGTCGCCATCAAGGGCATCGGGCCGTGGACGGCGGATGTCTATCTCATGTCCTCGCTCGGTCGCGCCGATATCTGGCCGGTGGGCGATGTGGCATTGCAGGCCTCGATCGCCCGCGTGCTCGGCCTGCGCAAGCGCCCGAACCAGAAGGCGATGGAGAGGCTGTCCAAGATCTGGCAGCCTTGGCGCACGGTGGCGGCGCGATTGTTCTGGATGCACGAAGACGATATCCGCCGCGCGAAACGCGAAGCCCTCAAGGCCAAGAAGAAGAACGCCCAGAAGAAAGCAACCGCATGATGCTCTCCGGTCCCCGTCTCGAGGCCAAGGGCAAGGCCACGCATCTCGTCGTGCTCGCCCATGGCTATGGCGCGGACGGCAACGATCTCATCGGCCTTGCGCCGCACTGGCAGCAGGCGATGCCGAGCGTAGCCTTCGTCGCGCCGAACGCGCCCGAGCCCTGCGCCGGTTCGCCCATGGGCTATCAATGGTTCCCGATCTCGCGCCTCGATCCGCACGAGATGCGCGAGGGCGTGGCGCGGGCGGCGCCCCTATTCGAGGAATTTCTCGATGCGGAACTCGCGCGCTACGGGCTGCCGGTGGAGCGGCTGGCGCTGGTCGGCTTCAGCCAGGGCACAATGCTGTCGCTGCATGTGGGTTTGCGCCGAAAGATCGCGGCCATCGTCGGCTATTCGGGCCTGCTCGCCGATGCGCCGCCCGCTTTGGGGCCGGATGCGCCGCCCATCCTGCTCGTTCACGGCGATTCCGATCCGATGATCCCGGCCGATGCGCTATTCATGTCGGCCGGTACGCTGGGTGCGGCAGGCGCGGCGGTGCAGTGGCATTTGTCAGCAGGCGTCGGCCATTCCATCGACGAGGACGGGCTGCTGCTGGGCGCGGAATTCCTGTCCCTGGCATTACAGGGCCGTTTGGCCCGCACCACGCCTGTGATTTCTTCGCCGCTCTGAATCTTACTCGCCCTTATCGCATGTTATAAATCTCGCCGTTCATCCCCAATTCAGCTTCGCGCGGTTAGCGGTTCCTCTCCGGCGTTTCTTCGGGAGGTGAATATGGCGACGATCAACGGCACATCCGGCACGGACCATCTGACCGGCGGCTCGGGCGACGACACGATCAACGGGCTCGGCGGCAACGATGTGCTCAGTGGCGCGAGCGGCGACGACTTCCTCTATGGCGGCGACGGCAACGACATCCTGATCGGCGGCACCGGCTCCAACGATTTCTTCGGCGGCGCGGGCAATGACCGTTTCACCATGGTCACGCGCGACGGCTCGGGCTTCAGCGACGATCTGATCCATGACTACGTAACCGGCGACCGCATCGACGTCCGCGCCTGGGGCATCTCCAATATCGAGCAGATCCG
Organism: Rhizomicrobium sp.; assembly: GCA_036491175.1. Classification (GTDB taxonomy): domain Bacteria; phylum Pseudomonadota; class Alphaproteobacteria; order Micropepsales; family Micropepsaceae; genus Rhizomicrobium. Next base: position 110,679 of record DASXCJ010000064.1, on the reverse strand, counting down.
CCAGATCGCGACTATCGACCACAATGGCGAAGTCGCCTTCAACGCCTTCTATGACGGCCAGGACCATGTCGTGCGCATCGAAGGGCTGGTCTCGCTCTCCGATCTCCACGCCACCGAATTCCTGTTCGACACCTCCACCGCCAAGATCGAGATCGGTACCGACAATGACGACGTGCTGTTCGGCACCGCCGGCAACGACGTGCTCAATGGCGGCGACGGCGACGATCAGCTTCTTGGCGGCGTGGGCAATGACGTCTTGATCGGCGGCTTCGGCTTCGACGCCTATGACGGCGGCGCGGGCTTCGACTATGCGAGCTTCGCCTATCGACCGAGAAGGTGGACGTGAATCTCGCGACCGACACCGTCACCTGGTACGACAACACGACCGAGCCGCTCGTCTCCATCGAAGGCGTGATCGGCAGCCAGGCCGCGAACACGCTTACCGGCAACAATGCCCGCAACGAATTCGACGGGCAGGACGGCAACGACACGCTCATCGGCGCGGGCGGCAACGACACGCTGGTGGGCGGCAAGGGCGCGGACCAGATCAGCGGCGGGCCGGGGAACGACGAGTTCTTCTACCGCTCCATCACCGACTCCACCGTCGCGGCGTCGGGCCAAGACACGATCACCGATTTCGCCACCGGCGACCATATCGACCTTGTCCGAGTGGAAGCCCAGCAGCATGAGAACTTCCATTTTATCGGCACGGCGGCGTTTTCCCACACAGCCGGCGAGATCAATTACGCCATCGTCGGCGGCAATACCATGGTCGCCCTGGATGCGAATGGCGACGGGACGGCGGACTTCGCCATCACCTTGACGGGCTCCCATGCGCTCACTTCGTCGGACTTCTTCCTGTAGGCGCGGCGTTTTTCGAAGGACTGTCGTCGTTGCGTCACACCGAATCGGGTAGCATTCCCCCTGTTGGCAGCGGGCCGGGGAGCCCCTAAGGTCCGCCTGTCCGGATACGGAGGAAGTGTCTTCACAGGAGCGGTGTCGTGTTAGCCTTGGGGCGGATGCCCGATCATTGTCCGGCGCTGGTGCTCAACGCGGATCACCGGCCGCTGAGCTACTATCCCCTGTCGCTGTGGTGCTGGCAGGATACGATCAAGGCTGTGTTCCTGGAGCGGGTCATCATCCTGGCCGAATACGAGCGCACGGTGCGCTCGCCCAGCTTCGAGATGCGGCTGCCCAGCGTCGTTTCGCTCAAATCCTATGTGAAGCCCGCGCGCAATCCCGCGTTCACCCGGTTCAACGTGTTCCTGCGCGACCGCTTCGAATGCCAATATTGCGGCGACGAGGAAGACCTCACCTTCGACCATCTCATCCCGCGCAGCCGCGGCGGCCGCACGACCTGGGACAATGTCGTCACGGCCTGCGCGCCCTGCAACCTGATGAAGGGCGGGCGGCTGGCGCAGCAGGCGGGGATGCATCCCTCCAACCCGCCGCACAAGCCCAGCGTCACCGAGCTGCGCAACAACGGCCGCTTCTTCCCGCCCAACTACCTGCACGAAAGCTGGGCGGACTATCTGTACTGGGATTCGGAGTTGGAGCCGTGATCGTCACGACTTAATTCATCATCGCCCGCTTCATGCGAGCGACCCATTTTTCTTGTCGCGCGAAAAGGAAATTTGGTGGCCCGCATGAAGCGGACCATGCCGATTGACAGTTATTTGCGCCCATCCCGCCACATCGCCATCAGCGATGGCGCTTGCGGTGGAGAAATGCGTTGGCGGAGTTTGAAGCCGGCGCGTTCGTAGAGGCGGGTGTTCTTGGGGTTGGAGTTTTCGAGGTAGGCGGGCAGGCCGGTCTCGTCGATCGTCTTGAGATTGGCTTCGAGCAGCGCGCCGCCCAGCCCCATGCCCTGCAGCCGCGGGGCCACCGCGATGAAGGCGAGGTAGAAATGGCGCTCATGGGGATGGTTCTTCTCCATCGCATCGCCCATGGCGCTACCGCGCCCCAAACGCGCGAAACCACAGAGCCGCAGGAACATCGGCACGAGCCTCAATTGGTCGAGGAGGCCGCCTGGGCTCGCTGGCGCATCGGGCGGAAGCCAAGCGGCGGCGACGGAGGCATCGTCCGCCATCCACACTTCGCCGTAAGGCAGTGCGCGCGCAGTCAGCAGCCAGTAGAAAAAGCGTTCGAGGCCTTCGGGGCGCTTCGGCCCAGCGCGTGCGATCCAATCCATGACGGGATCGGCGAGGAAGGCGGCGGCGAAGAGGCGCGCAATCACCGGGGCGTCGGATTGCCTGGCGCGGCGCGGGGCGGATGCGCCGGCCAGAAGCGCGTGGCGGTCTTCGCTCATATCTTTTCGGACAGGGTGATGGCGAGGCGGCAGCCGGCCTTGATGGTCTCGCTCAAGAGCTTGTAGCCGGGCGCTTCCTCCGCGCCATTTTGCAAGGCTTCCTCGCGATGGGCGATCTCATCGGCGCGGAAACCTTCGATGGCCTTCTGCAATTGCGGATCGTGGTCGAGGCGGCGGACCTGGTCCGCATAGTGTTCGTCGATGACTTCCTCGACGGAAGCGGTGCAGGCCATGGCGGCCTTCTCGCCGAGCAGCGCGGTTGCCGCGCCCAGCGCGAATCCGGCCACGCGCCAGACGGGTTCGAGCGCGGTCGGGCGCACCTTGCGCTCGTTCACCAGCGCGTCGAAGGCTTTGAGATGGCCCTGTTCTTGCTGCGCCATCTTGCGGATGGTCGCGGCCAGTTTGCTGCTCTTGCCGAGCACCGCGAGCTGGCCTTCATAGATGCGCACCGCGCCATATTCGCCGGCATGATCGACGCGGATCATGGCTTCGGTGTCGCGGGTCAGCGGCACTCCCGGCTGGATGGGGCGGCCTTTGCGGCTCATTTGCGCGACCAGGCGATGAAGCCGAGCGCGGCCGCGCCGAGAGAGGCAATGGCGTTGTAGCCCGCGAGCGAGAGGCCGAAGAGCCGCCATGCCGCGATGTCGCAGAGCACGACTTTCTGGTTGAGGTCGAGCGGACCGTTGAAGGCATGGCCGGTGCAGGCGCTGGGGCCTTTCCACCAATGCCATTCGACGCCCGCGTGATAGACGGCGATGAGGCCGGAGAGCGCGACACAGATCATCGTCACCAGCGCCACAATGCGCGCGGCCTGAACATCGCGGACGAGCAATCCGCCGCCGATGCCGACGATGATCGCCGCGAAATGCGGATAACGCTGCCACCAGCACATCTCGCAAGGCGGGTAGCCCAGCACGTACTGGAAATAGAGGGCGCCCGCGATCAGGAGAAGCGAGAGCGTGCCCAGTGCCAAAGCGATACGGTTCGGATTCATTTCGCGAACACCATGGAATCGTCGGCAAAGGCCTTGAATTCGAGCGCGTTGCCGGACGGGTCGAGAACGAAGAAGGTCGCCTGCTCGCCGGGCTCGCCTTGGAATCTTATGTCGGGTTCGATGAGGAACTCGATGTCATTTTCCCGCAATTTTCCTGCGAGTTTTCGCCAATCCGTCATATCCAGGATCACGCCAAAATGACGCACCGGAACTTGGTCACCATCGACGAGATTATGCGCTTTATGCTCCGCGCCGCCCGCGCTTAAATGGGCGACGATCTGGTGGCCGAAGAAGTCGAAATCGACCCATTCGTCCGCCGACCGGCCTTCCCGGCAGCCGAGCAGATTTCCGTAGAAGGCGCGCGCTTCGGCGAGGTCGCGCACCGGGAAGGCGAGATGGAATCGTGGATGGCCCATGGCCGGCAATAGAACCAAGCCCTGCATATAAAGGGAAGCCCATGTCGAAGAAACGTCGCATCCGCCGCCAGCTCGTCGAACGGGCCTTGCTGCGCATCGATGGCGAATCCATCCCGATCACCCTGCGGCTCAATCCGCGGGCACGGCGGCTGATCGTCAAGGTCCACCCCTCAACCGGCGAGGTGACGGTGGTGGCGCCGTCGCGGCGCGGCCTCGACCATGCGATGGAATTCGCCCGCTCCGAGCGGGATTGGATCGCCAAGCGGCTGGCCCATGTGCCGCCGCCGGTGGCGCTGGAACTGGGCGCGAAACTGCCTTTCAAGGGCGAGGCGCATGTCATCCGCAAGGGCGATAAGGGTCGCGCGCCGGTCTGGATCGAGCACGACGGCGAGATGTCCATCATCCGCGTCGCCGGCGACAGCGAACATGCACCGCGCCGGGTGCTGGATTTCTTGAAGCGCGAGGCGCGCAAGGCGCTCGATGCGCGAACGACCTATTTCGCGGGCGAGCTCGGGATCAAGCCGCGCCGCATCACCGTGCGCGATACGGCGAGCCGCTGGGGCTCGTGCTCAAGCGGGCGCTCGCTGTCCTTCTCCTGGCGCTTGATCTTCGCGCCACCCTTTGTGCTCGATTACGTCGTGGCGCATGAGATCGCGCATCTGCGCGAACTCAATCACGGCGCGCGGTTCTGGACACTGCTCGGGCTTCTGGTGCCGGATGTCGAGAAACCACAACGCTGGCTCAGCCTGCACGGCTCGGGCCTGCACCGGATCGCGCCGAAGTAATTAGCGAAGTAGGCGAACACTCAAAGAGCCAAGTGTTTTTTGCGCCGGGGAATGCTGCTTTGATTCGACCTCGATCCCGAGGCGCCGTAGCTTTGCGTCCTATTTGTGCATGAGGCTCGGATAATGTTTTGTGCGTCTGTTCTCACCTAATCCGCAACTCGCTAGTTATGGCGACTTCGATGAATCCCGCCGCTATCGCAAAGGCAAGAGCTCGATTTCAGCAAGCTGAAGCCGCGCTGGAAACAATGCGCAATGTAACAGCGTTAGGCGAACTAGAGCCCGTGTGGTCGAATTTCCTCACAGCGCACAATGGCATCTTTACGGTGCTAGAACAGGGCGCAAAAATAAATCCTAAGAGCCGCCAGTGGTTCGGTGAGAAAAAGACCTTTCGCCGGAAAGACGAAATGTTGAACTATCTGCATCAGGCAAGAAACGCAGACGAGCACGATATACCATCGGTCGTTGCGCAACGCTTCGCGGGCGGAATCTCATTTCCAGATAAGCAGCCCAGCGGGATGAAAATCACGAGAGTTACATTTAGGCCTGCAGGATCAAACATAGAAACCGTGGTGGAGAACCATCACGGCTTGAAGGATGTGACAGTGCTTAGCCCGGTGTTTGTGCTATGCCGAGTCCATGACAATAGATCCAAACGATACTTCGATGTGCCAACCACGCATCTTGGAAAGCCAATAGAGGCATCCCGCGCTATCGGAGTGGCCGAGTTGGCGAACGCATACACTAGCGATCTTTTGGTCGAGGCAGAGAAGCTTGCTCTGTGACAGCGGCGCTGTTCATTGCACAAACGTCCGCTTTCACCGAGCCGCCGGAACTTGAAACGGAAGAGCTCACTGCACTTAAGTCCCCACCAATCATGCATTTGGGCAAAGTCGGCACCTGCGCAAGAGTAAGGTCACTGCGACGTCTTGGTGCCGGAGTCGCTGGACAGACTGTCGATCAGCTTGTCGATGAGAGTGCGGTCGTCGGTCTTTTCCGGCGCGGTGTCGGCGACGGGCGTGGGTTGCGGCGTCTGGCCGATCAGCGGCTTCACCGGCCTGCCGGATTCGGCCTGCTCCATGAAGCTCTTGAAGATATGCGCGGGCAATCCGCCGCCGGTGGCCTTGGTCATCGGCTTGTAGTCGTCGTTGCCGATCCACACGCCGGTGACGAGGTCCGACGTGAAGCCCACGAACCAGGCGTCGTGATAATCCTGCGTCGTGCCGGTCTTGCCGGCGGTGGGGCGCTCGTCGAGGCGCGCGGATCTGCCGGTGCCGGTCCTCACCGTCTCCATCATCATCGACACCACTTCGGCATTGTTCTGGGCGCTCATCACGCGGTCGAGGCCGGGCGCGTTGCGCTGCCACAGCACCTTGCCGGATTTGGAACGGATGCGCGTGACGCCGTAGGGATGGATCGCCTGCCCGCCATTGGCGAAAGGCACGTAAGAAGCGGTCAGTTCCAGTGGCGTCACGTTGGACGTGCCCAGCGCCAGAGAGGACACTTCCTCCAGCGGCGATTCGATGCCGAGGCGATAGGCGGTGTTGGCGACGGTCTTGGGTCCGACTTCGGCGGTCAATTGCGCGGCGACGACATTGGAGGATTTGGCGAAGGCGCGGGTCAGCGTGATCGCGCCTTCGAACTTGCCTTCATAGTCGCCGGGCTTCCAGCCATGGATGTCGATGGGCGCGTCGTTCATCACGTCGTCGGGCTTGTGGCCATGTTCGAAAGCCGCGAGATAGACGAAGGGCTTGAAGGCAGAGCCCGGCTGGCGCTTGGCCAGCGCGCGGTTGAACGGGCTTTCGGAATAGGAGCGGCCGCCGACCATGGCGCGGATCGCGCCGTCGGGCGTCATGGCGACCAGCGCGGCTTCGCCGGCGTGAAGCTTCTCGCCCTGTTGCGCCAGGCCCAGGCGCACGGCGGATTCGGCTTGCGTCTGCAGATCGCGGTCGAACGTGGTCTCGATGACGATCGGCTCACTGGCATCGCCGATATCGCCATGGGTGTCGGCGATCGCCCAATCGGCGAAATAGCCCGCGCCGCTTTCCTCGCGCACCACGCGGGGACGCGTCGATTCGGCATCGGCGCGCTGGCTGTCGGTGATGAAGCCGGCGTCCTGCATCGCGCGCAGCACCACGGCGGCGCGGTCGGACGATGCGTCGGAGTCGGAAAGCGGGTTGTAGCGCGTCGGCGCCTTCACGCTGCCGGCCAGCCGCGCGGCTTCCGGCAAAGTGAGCTTGGTGGCGGGCTTGCCGAAGAAATGTTCGGAGGCGGCCTCGATGCCATAGGCGCCGGAGCCGAAATAGACGTGGTTGAGATAGAGCGTGAGGATCTGGTCCTTGGAATAGCGCGATTCCAGATAGAGCGCGAGCAGCGCCTCCTCCGCCTTGCGGTCGAAGGTGCGCTTGGATTCCAGGAACAGGTTCTTGGCGAGCTGCTGGGTGAGTGTCGAGCCGCCCTGCGCCACACGGCCCACCGCCATATCCTCGAAGGCCGCGCGCCCCATGCCGATGGGATCGACGCCCAGATGCGAGCGGAAGCGGCGATCCTCGATGGCGATGAAGGCTTCGGGCACGTAAGGCGGAAGTTGCGAGACCTCGATCATGCCGCCCTGGTCGAGATTGCGCTCGGCGATGATGCGGCCTTGCGCGTCGAGCACCGTGATCTGCCGCGACGTGCCCTTGCTGAGCAGGCCCGAGATATCGGGCAGCTGCGAGACGAGATGGGAGGTGTAGATGCCGCCGAAGATGATGCCCCAGACGAGCAGCATCAGCAGTGCGGCAGGCCAGGAGCGGCGCGGTTTCGCTTTGGGCTTGGGCTGCGGCGGGCGCGGCGGCGGCACATAGTCGCCGGGTCCGGAGTTCGCCCCGCCATCGGCGCCGCGATTCGCGGTCCGGCGTGATCCTTGCGGCGGGGGTTTGCGCGGCTTGCCCATTCGCCCTTGGGTTTAGTCACCAAGCGTTAATAGCCATTAAACATCGCAGCTTGCCGGGGCCTGCAAAACCTTGATAGTGGCGGCGCGCCCGCCCCGGAATCGTTAATGACCGCCGCGCCTGAGCTTTCCATCGTCGTCCCCGTCTACAACGAAGCCGGGAATATCCTGCCTTTGCTGGACGAGGTCTCGGCCGCTCTGGATGGGGTGTGCTCCTATGAAATCATTTTCATCGATGACGGCTCATCCGACGGTTCGGCCGCCGAGCTGGCCCAGGCCCAGGCCAAAAGCCCGCATGCGCGGGTGCTGAAGCACCGCAAGCGCTCCGGCAAGAGCGCCGGTTTGGTGACGGGCTTCTGGGCCTCTCGCGCGCCCTGGATCCAGATGCTCGACGGCGACCGGCAGAACGATCCCGCGGACGTCGCGCGCATCTGGAAGGCGATCCAGCCGATCCCCGACAATCTCGGCATCGTCGCGGGTGTGCGCAATCGGCGCAATGACGGCGTGGTCAAATGGGCCTCGTCGCGCATCGCCAATTTCGTCCGCCGGGGCATGCTGCGCGACAACACGCACGACACGGGCTGCGGCTTCAAGCTCATCCGCCGCGACGTGGCGCTGCGCATCCCGTTCTTCGATGGGATGCACCGCTTCCTGCCCGCGCTCACCCGCCGCCAGGGCTATGACATCCGCGAGGAGAAGATCGAGGATCGTGCGCGCACGGCCGGCATTTCGAAATACGGATTCTTCGACCGGCTCGGCGCCGGCATCCCCGATCTTTTGGGCGTGTTCTGGCTGGCCCGCCGCGGCACGCGCGCGGTCGCCGATGAGATGGACCGTCCATGAGCGTGGCCGGCCGCAAGCCAAAATATGCAAGCGTGTGGGAGGCCTTGGCCGATCCGCAGATCGTCGTCTCGATCCTGATCCTTTATTGCCTCGTCCACTTCCTGGTGCGGCTGCTGCTGTCGCAGAACTACACGCTGGATGAATCCGAGCAGATCCTGTTCGGGCAGAGCCTGGAATGGGGCTATCGCTTCCGCCATCCGCCGCTGATCACCTGGCTGACCTGGGGAACGCTCACCGCGACGGGACAAAGCCGCGTTGCCTTCTTCCTGCTCAAATATGGGCTGATGTTCGCGGGGCTTCTCGCCTATTTCCAGGCGGCGCGGCTCGTCATCCGCGACAACAAGCTCGCGGGGCTCTCGGTCTTCGGCCTGCTCACGACCATCGTCATCGGCTACATGCCGCATGTCGACCTGATGCACACGGTCGCGCTCACCTCGCTGCTCGCGGCCTATCTCTGGGCCGACGCGCTGGTTATCACGCGCGGGCGCTGGGTGGACTACATCCTGCTGGGCGTCATCGCCGGGCTCGGCATCCTCTCCAAATACATCTTCGTCGTGCTGCCCATCGCCATGGCGGTGGGCACGGTGTTCGTGCCGCGTTTCCGCGCGCGACTGCGCACGGGGCCGCTCCTGGTCGCGCTCGTCATCATGCTTGCGATTGTCTCGCCTTACGCATGGTGGGCGAAGACGCATGAATACTCGCTGTTCGCGCTGGCGCAGACGATCACCAAGGGCTCCGGCCCCGCCTTCGATTTCGCGATCTGGCTCAAGGGCACGTTCAATCTCGATGTCGCGCTGGTCCTGTTCGCCATGCCGATGGCGGCGATCTTCGCTGTGCTCTATTGGCCGGCGCTGAAGCCGATCCACCGCGGCAACGACGAGGATCGCGACTGGCTGAAGCTCTACGGCGTGGCGATGATCGTGGGCGCGGTCATCATGTGGGGCGCGGTGTTCTTCGTCGGCACGGAATCCTTCAAGGAGCGCTGGATGCACCAGGTGCTCCTGCCGCTGCCGATCTGGTTCTTCCTGCGCGCCAAGATCGCGGGCGCGAGCGAACGGGCCAACAAGATCTATATCGGGCTGGCTTTGCTGTTCGCCGTCGGCGTCGTCGCGACGCGTGTCGGCATCTACGAGCTCGGCGCGTCGCACTGCAAGAATTGCCGCGAATATTGGCCGATGCAGTCCTATGCACAGAACTTCGAGCGCCTGGGCTTCTCAAGCGGCACCATCGTGGCGGCTGGGCCGCAGGCGAGCGAGGCCTACGATCTCGCCGGAAACCTGCGCGGCGTGTTCCCGCAAGCGCGCGTGCTGACGCCGGGCTATCCCGTGTCTGTGTTCGGCCCGCCGGTGCCGGGACAATGCCTGGTCGTGTGGCAGGGCTCAGCTGCGATGCCCAAGGCGTTGCGCGATTATGTCGAAGGTCCGCTTGATACGACGTTCGGCAATGACAGCGTACAGGGCGACATGTCGATCGCGCTCATCGGCACGCACAAGCTCCAGACCTTGAGCTATGTGCAGATGCCCCATTGCGGGCCGTGACGTTGTAACGGCTTACTGGTCGCCGATCTGGACGTTGGCCATGCCTTCGCTGTTGAGCTTGCCCTTGATGCTCTTGAGCTTGACCGAGCCGGAGCCCACCGCCTCGACATGGGGATCGACCGCCACGCCGCCGAAGATGAAATTGCCCGCGCCCATGATCTCGACATGAAGCGGGTTGGCGACGCCGTCGGCGATCTTGACCGAGCCGGAGCCCGCGATCTCCACATGCACCGGGCCGTTGACGCGCGGCGCGGAGATGTCGCCCGAGCCCGCGATGTCGAGATGCATGCCGCCCGCGACCGGACCGAGCGTCACGTCGCCGGAGCCGGCGATGTCGGCTTTCACTTCCTGGGTGGGACCGACATTGATCTTGCCGGAGCCGCCGACGTCGAGGTCGAGCGTGCCGTCGACCTGGGTGATGAAGATCTTGCCCGACCCGCCGACATCGACATGGGCTTCCTTGACGTGGCCGATATGGGCGGTGGTGGCGGCGGCGCCGAAATGCAGCACGCCATAAGTGTCGCCGATGTTCGCGTTGCCGACGAGATCGTCAACGCGCACTTCGGTGCCCTTGGGAACCGTCACGCGCACGAAGAGATTGTCGGTCTCGCGCCGGCTCTGATCGGAGAAGTTGAACCAGTTCTTCCAATCCCAGACGGAGCCGTTCTCGCCGCTTTTCTCGCCGTCGATGTTGAGTTCGTTGCCGTCGGTGTCGACATTAACGTGGGCGATCCGGTTCTTGTCGCCGGAGACTTCGACCGTCATCGGGCCCGAGTCCTTCACGTCCACCGTGACGGTGCCGACGATGTCCTCGATCTTGAGCGAGGTCGCGTTGTAGCTCTTCGCCGGCCAGCGCACCCAATTGGGGCCCGAGGGCGCGGCAGGCGCAGCAGCCGGAGTGGCGGGCGCTGCCGGCGGCGCGGGCGGGGCGACATGCGATTTGGCTTCGGCATGAAAGGACGGGGCGATTAGGAACGCCGCAAGGGCCGCTCCGCCCATCAGGGATTTGGTGTTGAGGCCCATCTTCATGGTTCGTCTCCTGGCAACTCTTGCGCTGTCTCACACATAGGTCTGTTACCACTCGTGCGCATAGACGGGCAAAAACGCGGCCCCGCCCTGCGCGTGCGAGACTAGAACATAATAGCTACAAATAGGCGAAAATCAGGCCACCAGCCGGTAGCCGCCGCTTTCCGTCACCAGGATCTGCGCCTGGCCCGGGTTTTCCTCGATCTTCTGGCGCAGCCGGTAGATGTGGGTCTCCAGCGTATGGGTGGTGACGGCGGGGTTGTAGCCCCAGACCTCGTGGAGCAGCGTCTCGCGCGCCACCGTCTCGCCTGAGCGGTAGAGGAATTTGAGGATGTTGGTTTCCTTTTCCGTCAGCCGGATCTTCTTGCCGCCGGCATCGACGAGGAGTTTGGCGGAGGGGCGGAAGGTGTAGGGCCCGATGCGGTAGACGGCCTCCTCGCTCTGCTCGTGGCTTCTGAGATGGGCATGGATGCGCGCCATCAGCACGGCGAAACGGAAGGGCTTGGCGATATAGTCGTTGGCGCCGGATTGCAGGCCCTCGATCATGTCGGAGTCGGAATCCTTGGCGGTGAGCAGGATGATCGGGCAGGTGACGCCGTCCTCGCGCAATTCGCGGCAGAGCTTGCGGCCGTCGCAATCCGGCAAACCCACATCCAGAATCATGAATTCGTAGAGGCCTTCCGCAGCGCGCGCGCGGCCTTCCTGGCAGGTGCCGGCTTCGATCGGCTGGTAGTCGCCCTCGGCGGCGAGCTGCTCGGCGAGCGAGCTGCGCAGCATCGTGTCGTCATCGACCAAAAGAACCCGCTTGGCACTCGGCATGGCGTCTCCTGAATCAGCCCTATCCGACCTGGGCCGGAACTCTACCCGCTTTCGGCTTTGGGGTGTATGTGGGGATGGATGCCCCGTCCGTCACGCCCCTCCTCCGGCCTCCACTCTTCTTGGCAAGGTAAAGCCGTCACCCGCGTCGCGCGCGCCGCCCTGGCCTTGCGCCGCGGCGAGCCCGTCACCATCGAGGGTATAGCAGTGCTGGCGGTGGAAACCGCGCCCGATCACAGACTCTTGAAACTGAAGGGCGCGCGGCTGGTGCTGACGCACGCGCGCGCGAAGACCTTGAAGATCAGGCTCTATACGCCCGACGTGGTGGCGCTCGCGCTGGAGGGACGGCTCGCGTCGCGCACGCTCCGCGCCGTCGCCGATCCCACCGCCGATCTATCGGAGCCGCTGAAGGGCCCGTTCGAGGCGCTACGCGAGACATTGCCGGCGGCCTATCGCGCCGGGGTGAAGCTCGCCAAGCTCGCCGGCCTTCTGCCCGCCATCGTGGTGACGAAAGCCAAAGCCGAGGGACTCTCCGCCAAGGAGATTCTCGATTACGAGGACCTGGCCCCCGCCTCGCTTGCCATTGTCACGCGTGCGCGCGTGCCGCTGGAGGGCGCGGAGGATACGGAGCTCATCGCTTTCCGCTCGGCCGATGCCGGGCCGGAGCATTACGCGATCCTGATCGGCCATCCGCCGCGCAACAAGCCGGTGCTGATGCGGCTGCATTCGGAATGCTTCACCGGCGATCTGTTGTCGTCCTTGCGCTGTGATTGCGGGACGCAATTGCGCGGCGCGATCGAAACGATCAGCAAGGCGGGCGGCGGCGTGCTGCTCTATCTCGCGCAGGAAGGCCGCGGCATCGGGCTGATCAACAAGCTGCGCGCCTATCGCCTGCAGGATCAGGGCTTCGACACGCTGGAAGCGAATACGCGGCTCGGCTTCCAGATAGACGAGCGCCTCTACGGCGTCGCCGCGCGGATGTTGGAATTGCTCGGCTACAATGCGGTCAAGCTGATGACCAACAATCCCTTGAAGGTCGAAGCGCTGAAGGCGGCGGGCATTGAGGTCGCCAAGCGCGTGCCACACAAATTCCCCTCCAATGTGCACAACCGCTCCTACCTCGCGACCAAGAAGACCAAAGCCGGCCACTGGCTCTGACGGGAGCTCTAACGGCCCGGCAAGAACTGCCTGTTCCTGGATTGAAGCTTTCGGAAAACCGCGCAACGCCTGGGATTTCTGCTGGCATGGTGCCTGCACCTGTGCTTTCCGGAAAAGGAGCCGGCAGAATGCCCGTCGCCGATTACGCCCAGAATGTGCAGACGCCGTTCTTTCCCATGGTGCGCCACACCATGGATTGGAAGCCCGGCAAGTCCGCCACCGCCGTCGCTTCGAACACGACGCCCGCAACCACCGCGAAATCCGCCGACGCCAAGACAGCCGATGCCTCGGACGACAAGGGCGGCTTCTGGCATGACGTGCTCGACGTCATAAATCCGCTGCAGCATCTGCCTGTGGTCGGCACGATCTATCGCGCGATCACCGGCGACAAGATCGGCGACGTCGAGAAGATCGCGGGCGATACGCTTTATGGCGGCCCGTTGGGCCTCGCATCCTCGGTGGCCGATCTGGCTTTCGAGAAGCTCACCGGCAAGGATTTCGGCGACACGGTCATGGGCTGGGTCGGACTCGGCCATGATGACGCGAAACCGACGTCTACCCCCACCGCGCTCGCCGAGAAGGGCCTCAACGCGCTGCCACCGCGCGTGACGCCGTCCGCCCCGAGCACCATTGTGGCTACCGCGGCGCCCGCGAAACTCACGCCGCCCATGCCGGTCACGGCGAACCCGGCCAAGCCGGTCCAGCCGGAAATCCCGACCCTGACCGACGCTCAGGCCCAGGCGCTGATGGCCAAGTTCAACCAGAACGGCGTCGACACCGATCTGGGCATGCGGGCGCTGTTCGCCTATCAAAAGTCGCTGGCGCTGACGCCGGACGGCGCTTCGCCCGCGCCCTAAGTTCTCTTACAAATTATTGTATTGCGATAATAAATCGCCATGCTAAGGGAGTGGCGTAGCTCCCGGGCGGTGTCATGCGTTGGACCGGCGATTGGCGGAAAGCGGTAACCGGCACGGTCGTGCTGGCGCTGCATGTCCTGCTAGTCCTGGCAGCGGCTTACTACGCCTTTGCCCTGCCCCCATCCGCACCGGAAAAAGAAATCATCCTCTCGCTCCTGCCCCAGCCAAAGCCGGAAGAGGCGAAGAAGGTGCCGGAGCACGTGGTTCCGTCCGCGCCGTCGTCCGCGCGTGTGCCGCAGCCTTTCGTCGTGCCCAAGGACTGGTCGCAGCGCTGGGCGCCTGAGGATGGCACGTCGCTGAAGGGGCTCGGCGCATCGCTCGGCTGCAGCGCCGCCAACTACGATTCCCTGACTCCGGAAGCGCGCGCCGCCTGCAAGCGCGGACCCTGGGTGAACGATTCCGACAAGCGCGAGACGCTGTCGCTGATCCTGAAGGCGCCCCATGTGATGACGCACGCGGAGCGCGCCGAGCGCATCCGCTCGACCGTCGATCCGTGTGCCGCGGAGAAACTCACCCATCAGACCGACTGCATCTTCAAGGTCATCTACGGCAACGATGCGCTGCCATAAGGAGGCGAGACATGACGATTTCCCCACAATTGACGCGCGCCAGCCGCATCATGGCGTGGCTGTCCGTATTGGGCGCGGTGCTGGGCCCCGTGGTGTTGGTGGCCTGCTTCCTCTTTCCCGACGGGACGCGCGCGATGGACATCCATCTCGGCCATTTCGGCGATTATCTGACGGCGTCCGTGCCGCTGGCCGACCGTCTCTATGCGCTGGTCTTCGCGCTCATTCCCACCTTGATCGTGAGCTGGGGCCTGTTCGCGCTGGCGGGGCTGTTCCACTGCTTCGTGGCGGGGCATGTGTTCACCGCACAATCGCTGCGCGCACTCAGCCATGTGACCATGGCGCTGTTCTGGAACGTGCTGGCGGCCTTCATCTGCGAGGCGCCGATCACCTATTTCCTCACCCGCCATCTCGGCAAGGGTCATGGCCAAATCTCGCTCACCCTGGGTTCGGACGACGTGCAAGTGCTGTTCGTGGCCGGCGTCGCCTACGTCATCGCGCGCGTCATGGCGGAGGCGCGCCGCATCGCCGAAGAGAATGAGGGATTCGTCTGATGGGGATCGTGGTCAATCTCGACGTGATGCTCGCGCGGCGCAAGATGCGCTCCAAGGAGCTGGCCGAAGCCATCGGCATCACCGAAGCCAATCTCTCACTCCTCAAGAGCGGCAAGGTGAAGGGGGTGCGCTTCGCCACCCTGGAGAAGATCTGCGCCGTGCTCGGTTGCCAACCGGGGGATCTGCTGGAATACCGGGCGGAGAGGTAGGCTTGCCGTTCTGTTATACATTCGTTATAATATAATGTTATAACTTCCGTATCAACGGAGTAAGCCATGAACGTCGCCGCACCCAAGCCTGTCGAACTGAAGGTCATCCAGATCGGGAATTCCCTCGGCGTCACTTTGCCGAAGGAAATTCTGGCGGCGCTTAAGGTCGGCAAAGGCGACATTCTGACTATTTCGGAAACCCCGGATGGCATCCGCATTTCGCCGTATGACGCGGAGAAAGCCCGCCAGTTCGGATTGGTGCGCAACATCATGAAGCGCCGCCGTGATGCGCTACGCGAACTCGCTAAGTGAGCGGCTGGATTTGGATAGATCGCGATATTCTTCTGGCCGCCCATGACGAACAGCTCGCCGAACATGGCGGCGCGTCCGGCATCGGCGATGTGGGGCTGTTCGAGTCGGCGCTGGCGCGGCCGCAGAATCTCGCCGCTTATGGCCACGCTGATGCCGCGGCGTTGGCGGCGGCTTATGCTTTCGGGATCGCGAAGAATCACGCTTTTGTTGATGGCAACAAGCGCACTGCGCTGATCGCGCTCGAATATTTCCTTTCGCTCAATGGTCTTCACCTGGCGGCGGATGATCCGCAATGCGTCCTCGCCATCCTGTCAATTGCATCCGGCGCCTTTTCAGAGAACGATCTCGTGAGTTGGATCCGCAATCACATAAGGCCGGCCTGACCTGCTGGTCTCTTCGCCGGAGAAGGACATATCATGGGCTTTTACGACCGCCATATCCTGCCGCGCTTCCTGAACGCGGCGATGGGCACAAAGCCGATCACCTATCAGCGCAAGAAGGTCGTGCCGCGCGCCGAGGGCCGCGTGCTTGAGGTCGGCTTCGGCGCTGGCCACAACCTGCCGTTCTACGACGCATCCAAGGTCACGCATCTCTGGGCGCTGGAGCCGGCGGCGGAGATGCGGGCGCGGGCGGCGGAGCGGGTCGCGGCATCGCCGATCAAGCCGGAATTCCTCGATCTGCCGGGCGAGTCGATCCCCTTGGGCGACGAAGAGGCCGACACGATCCTCATCACCTACACGCTCTGCACCATTCCCGACGTGATGAAGGCGCTCTCCGAGATGCGCCGCGTGCTCAAGCCCAACGGCCGCATGATCTTCTGCGAGCATGGCGAGGCGCCGGACGAAGCCGTCCGACACTGGCAGCGGCGCCTCACGCCGACGTGGAAATTCATCGGCGGCGGCTGCCATGTCGGACGGCCGATCCCCGCGCTGATCCGGAACGGCGGCTTCAGCGTGGAGAAGATGGAGACCATGTACCTGCCGGGCACGCAGCGCTTTGCCGGCTTCAATTATTGGGGCGATGCGGTCAAGGCCTGACGCCGCGCCGCCGGTGCGAGGGGAATGCGATGTGGAATTCTTTCGTGGTGTTGGGTTTGGCGTTCGTTCTCGCGGTGGGGCGAGCGGACGCCTCGGTCGATCCCGTCATGGAGCTGCGCGGCGCGCTTGCGGCCGCCGAAGCCGCGTCGCAACGGGACGATGCCGATCCGGCGGCGCTCTATGCGATGATCGGCCAGGTGATGGGCGATCCGCAATTCTCCGCGCTCAGCGAGACCGAGCGGCTCTGACGGAGCGGGAGATGGCGGCGCAGCTGACCGAGGACGGCGGCGTCAATGTCAGCCAGGCGATCAATCTCGCCGACTTCTACGACGATCTCGGCTGCCCGCGCGAGGCGCTGGTCGCGACGCAAACGATCGGAGACCCCAGCGGTTACGGCGCCATGGCCTATCAAAGGGCGCGCGCCTGCGCGTTCGTGCAATTGGGCGACAAGGATGGGCTCGCCGAAAGCGTTGCCTATATGCAGGCCCACGAAGCCGACTCGGCTTCAGCGCTGCTCGAGGCGGAGATCTGCATCGGAAACATGGACGAGGCGGCCGCCGCCGCCATCCGTCTTCTCGGCAATCCGGCCCTGCGCGGCGACATCATCGGCGAGTTGCAGGATTACAAGGATCTACCCGAGCCGCCGCTCGCCGCGCAGCTGCATGCGCGCTGGCGCGCACTGGCGGCACGCCCCGATGTCGCCGCGGATGTCGCGAAATATGGCCGCGTGCTGCACTGGCCGATCTGGCCGAATTGACGCTCGCGGCTAGAGCGGCTCCACGCCCTTGAACGGCTCGTCGAGGCTGGCCGACGGTTCGGTGAACCAGCGCGGTCCTGTCTGCGTCATGTAGAAATGATCCTCCAGCCGCACGCCGAATTCGCCCGGCACCACGATCATCGGCTCGTTGGAGAAGCACATGCCGGGCGCGAGCGGCGTGGTGTCGCCGCGCACGAGATTGGGCGCTTCATGCACGTCCAGCCCGATGCCGTGTCCGGTGCGGTGCGGCAGGCCGGGCAGGCGGTAGTCGGGGCCGAAGCCGTCGGCGATCAGCGAGCCGCGCGCGGCATTGTCGACGCTTTCGCACGGCGCGCCGAGCCTGGCCGCGGCAAAGGCGGCGGCTTGCGCGCGTTTTTCAGCATTCCAGACTCTGCGGATCGGAGCCGGCGGCTCGCCAAACATGTAGGTGCGAGTGATGTCGGAATTGTAGCCGTCCACCGCGGTGCCGGTGTCGATGAGGACAAGATCGCCGTCGCTGAGCGCGCGATCGGTCTCGCCGCCATGGGGCAGCGAGGTGTCGCTGCCGAAGGAGACGATGCAGAAGGTGTTGCCGTGGCCGGCGAGCTTTCTGTGCTCGGCATCGATGAAGGCTTCGACTTCGCTGGCGCGCACGCCTTCACGCAAACTCTTCCAGGCGCGGCGATGGACTTCCAAGGTGATGGTCTTGGCATACTGCATCAACGCCAATTCGTTCGCGGATTTGCGCGACCTCAAGGCCATGATCAGCGGCCCGGCATCGGTCAGGCGCTCAGCCTTGGTGGCGTGGGCGAGCGCGCGGTAGAAGAACAGCGCCATCTGGTCGTCGAGCCCGATCCTGCCTTTGACGTGGCCGGCGATCAGGGCCGAGGGCCGTTCATCCTCCTCCCAGGTGAAAATCTCGCCGGCCAGGCTGATGAGCTGTCCGACCTTGTCGCGCTCGAAGCCGGGGCAGATGTATTCCAGCCTGCCGTCAGCGTGGATGAGCGCGCCGGTGAAGCGCTCCGATGGATGCCAGGAAATGCCGGTGAAATAGCGCAAGCCCGTGGTGGGGCCGAGCAGCACGGCTTCGAGCCCCTCCTTGTCCATCGCGGCGGCGAGCGCTTTCACGCGGGTCTTGCGTTCCTCGGCGGTGATGGCGGGCGGCTTTGTCGGTGTCGTCATGTCAGCTCTCGTTCAGGGTGGAAAATTCAGCGCTTCGATCTTGTTGCCGTCGGGGTCGAGGATGAAGGCGCCGAAATAGGCGGTCATGGCGGCCGCGCGCGGGCCGGGTTGGCCGTCGTCGCGACCACCATGGGCGAGGGCCGCGGCATGGAATTGGCGCACGGCATCCTCGCTGGGCGCGCGCAAGGCGACATGCGTGCCGGTGCCGGCGGGTTCGGGTTCTCGTTGAACCCGCATGTTCAGCCAGAGTTCGGGATAGGTCTTGCCGTAGCCCACCGAGCCTGCGCGCGCGACGATGCGGTTCAGGCCCAGCGGCGCGAGCACGCGGTCGTAGAACGCCGCGCTCGTCTCCAGATCGTGGACGGAGAGCGAGATGTGGTCGATCATTGGGCCTCCGCGGGCGTGGCGTAGAGCATCTGCTCGCGATAGGCGAGATAAAGATGCAATTGGCGCAGCACGCTGGCGCCGACCACGAGCTGCGGCCCGCCGCGGCCCACCGATTCATCCGGCAGGATGTCGATATCGGGATGACGCACGGTGATGCCTTCCAGCGCCAGCGAGTTGAAATCGTGGTGATAGACGGTGGTGGGGGCCGCGCCGTTGAGCGAGACTTCGGCCGATTTGGTGAGCGCGCCCAGATCGATGCCGAATATGTCGCGCGCCACCGACTGGGTCATGAAGGAGCGTTCGGCGCCGGTGTCGATCAGCGCGGTCAAGGGCTTGCCGTCCAGCAGGATCGGCACGGTGACATGGGCATCCTTGTCCACGCGCATCGGCACCTGGGCGTAAGGCGTATGCGTCCAATAGACGACGCGGCCGGGGCAATGGTCCTGACTGAAGAGCGCGAATTTGCTGTGCGCGTAGTCGATCTCGACGTCGTAATTCTTCATGCCGTCGGGGCCGAAGACGCCGTCGGTGTCGATGGGAAAGGCGCTTGGCGAAGCGACAAGCAGGCCCACGCGGCCCGCGGCCAAGGTCCCGAGCTTGAAGGAATGCGAATAGGCCATGCGATAGACCGGCAGGCCGCCCACGATCTCGTAGATGTCGGTCGACATGTCGCGTGACAATTTCAAGTCGTCGGCGATGCGCGACGAGATCACGGTGTGGATCGCGCCGGTGTCGACCGCGAGCAGGATGGGATAGTCGTCTATCTCCGCCGGCACGGCGACGAGGCCGTCGGGCTGGGTGACGAGATCGACCTCGGTGATGCGCACCTGCTTGCAGGGGTCCGGCGGATCGGCATGAACGGCCGTCGCCGCGAGCAGCAGGAAAGACGCGAGAACGCGGATCATTTCAGGCGTTGGAGCTCGGCGCTCGCCGCGTCATGCTCGATGAATTCGCGCGGGCAGTTGGCGACGGCCGCCTCGAGCTGCGGCCGTGCCGCGCCCTTGTCGCCTTTGAGCAGGTTCAGCTCCGCGTCGTAGAAATCGACCTCGCACATGCGGTTCTTGATGCTGGCGCGGTCGGCGCCGGCGGCATCCGCCACGTCGCGCATCTCAGCCCGGCCGAGATAGAGCTTCACCAGCGGCGCGGGCCATTTGTCGAGATCGAGCTTGGCCGCCCTGTTCGCCAGGTCGGTCTTGTAATCCTGTCCGGCGCGCGCCTCGGCCACCGCGAGCCACAGCACGCTGTAGAGCGCGGTCGGGCGCTGATCGACCAGCTGGGTGAAGGCGGCCGCCGCGTCGGCGAAGCGGCCATAGGCCCAGAGCGACAGGCCCAATTGCAGGCGTCCGTCGGTGTCGGCGGGGCGCATGCGAAGGCCATTCATGTTGTCGGCGATGGCGTGATGGTACTCGCCCTCGTCCTGATAGGTCTGGGCGCGCTCGAAATAGATCTGCGGCGATTTGGAATCGATGTCGATGGCGCGGTTCTGGTCGGCGATCGCCTTCTGGAAATTGCCCTGGCGGCGATAAGCGCTGCCGCGCAAGGTGTAGTCAGCGGCGTTGCGCGGATCGATCGCGATCGCCGCGCTGTAGTCGGCGATGGCGGCGTCGAGATTGTTTGCGTCGTCGTAGGTCGAGGCGCGGCCCTCATAGCCCATGGCCATGCTCGGGCGCAGGCTGACGACCTGGGCGTAATCGCCGATGGCGTCGCCATATTTGCGCTCCGCCTCATAGATCGCGGCACGATGCATCAGGCCTTCCAGACTGCCTGGCTTGATCGCAAGCGCCGAGGAATAATCGGCGATGGCTTCTTTCCATTCGCGGCGCGCGGCATGGGCGTCGCCGCGGTCGATATAGGCGGGCACGCGGAAGGTCTGCGCCAGGTCGGGTGCATCGATAGCGGCGGAGAGGCGGGTGACGGACTCGTCCCAATCCTCGCGGTTGTGGGCGGCCACGCCGGCGTTGAAATCGGAATAGGCGCTGGCGAGCGCCCCGCCCGCAGCGAAGTTCAACAGAACAACAGCGATGAGGCCCGCGCGCATGCCTACCACCCTCGCGCGAGCTTACGCGCGGTTTGTGGCGTGAGCAACGCGGGCTCGCGCAATATTGTTCCTAGCGCCCTAGGAGGAGGCCGGGCGGCGGTTCGCCCCCAGCCCATACGGCCCGCCCTTCTCGACGGCCTTGCGATAGGCCGGCCGGGCCTGCATGGCGGCGAGATATCTGGTCAGGCCGGGGTAGGGGGTAAGCAGGCCCGAAGCGTCCGCCGCCTCCAGCACGAAGACGAGCTGGACATCCGCGCCCGTCAGCGAGGGGCCGACGAAAAAGTCCCGCCCCTTTATGGCGTCTTCCATATAGGCCATCTGGTTGGCGATCTCACCGTCGATGCGCGGGCGCAAGGGGGCCGCGCTCTCGCCCAGGAAGCCGGCATAGAGATGCATCATCAGGGGCAGCATCGCCGAGCCCTCGGCATAGTGCATCCACTCGATATATTTGATGTGGTCCTTGGTGCCGGCGGCGGGGCGCAGCCGGCCCTTGCCGTAGCGGTCCAGGATGTATTCCACGATGGCGCCGGATTCGGCGATCGTAACATCCCCGTCGGTGATCACCGGCGATTTGCCGAGCGGATGGACCTTCTTCAATTCCGGCGGCGCCAGCGGCACCGGGCTCAAGCGCTGGTACTGCACGATCTCGTAAGGCGCACCCAACTCCTCCAACAGCCAGAGGATGCGCTGCGAGCGCGAATTGTTGAGGTGATGAACCTTGAGCATGACGCCCTCCTGGGTATCGCTCCCGGCATCGGAGCAGGATGAGGAAGAAGGCGCAAGGAGGATGATGGGCCCAATCCCCGAAGCGGTATATCGTCAGCCCAGGGGGGCGCATGAGCCTGATCTGGAGATGGTTCGGTTGGGGTGCGGGGCTTGTGGCGCTTATCGGGCTCGTCGCCTTGGGCTCGGCGTGGCTCTATTCCGAAAGCGTGATAGAGCGGCATTATCCGTTGCTGTCGATGGACGTGCCGGTCTCCGACAAGCCGGATGTCGTCGCCAGGGGGGCGCGGCTGGCCAAGCTGACGGGTTGCCTGGGCTGTCATGGCGAGACGCTCCAGGGCAAGAAGATCCGCGACGGCAGCTTCGCCATCGTCGCGCCCAATCTCACCCGCACCGATCTCACCGACGAAGAGATCGCACGCGCCATTCGCGATGGGCTCAAACCGGACGGCAAAAGCCTCTGGGCCATGCCGAGCGAGGCCTATACCTATATGAGCGTGGCCGATGTGGCGGCGCTGGTCTGCTATGTGCGCTCGCTGAAGCCGGGCGGCGAACCCACGCCGCCGGTGAAGTTCAAGCGCCGCGACCGCATCGCCATCCTCGGGGGTAACCTCGAGCCCGTCGCGATGCGGGTGCAGGAGATGGATTCCTCCCTCGACCTTGGCCCGCGCTATGAGGGCGGGCGTTATATCGCACGCACGACGTGCGCGGCCTGCCACGGGCTTGGCCTCGACGGCACGCCGGACGGCCGCGTGCCCAACCTCAACATCGTGAGCCGCTACCGCCTCAGCGATTTCTTCGCGCTGCTGCGCGAGGGCCGCACGCCGGATCGGCATCCCGCGCCCATCATGCACGCGCTGGCGCGGCCGCGCTTTTCCGAATTCCGCGACTACGAAGTGATGGCTCTCCACGACTATCTTTCGGCGCGGGCGGCGGCGCTTCCGCCGCGCTGACCCGGCAGATCTTGCCCATCCACCCGGCAGATTTTGCCGCAGTGCGGTAAATTTTGCCCGGCATTTTCGGCATTCGACTCAAATCCGCCCGGTCAAGTTTGCCGCGCGTTCTGAAATTCGATGTCTAATTTTTCCTTAACTTCGCGCGGCACGGCGCTTGCCAACGGTTCTGTCGGGTCATCACGCGTGTACCCCGAGCAAAACGCTCGATTGTCAAACCAGAATGGAGGCATTTCATGCTGAGCGTCAACACAAACTCCGGCGCCATGGTCGCGCTGCAGTACCTCAACCAGACCAATTCGCAACTCCAGACCGTGCAGAACGCCATCAACAGCGGTCTCAAGGTCGCGTCCGCCAAGGACGATGGCGCCACCTTCGCCATCGCCCAGAACATGCGCGGCGACGTCGCCAGCTACGGCGCCGTCACCGACAGTTTGAACCGCGGCACCTCGTCCGTCGACGTGGCGCTGTCGGCCGGCCAGTCGATCTCCGATCTTCTGGTCGAGATGAAGTCCAAGGCGCTCGCCGCGTCCGACGCTTCGCTCGACACCGCCAGCCGCCAGGCCATGAACGAGGACTTCACGGCGCTTCGCGATCAGATCGCGACCGTCGTGCAGAACGCGCAGTTCAACGGCAGCAACCTCGTCGATGGCTCGACCACGCAGATCACCGCGCTGGCCTCCACCGACGGCAGCAAGAAGATCACCGTCGCGGCTCAGAACTTGAGCTTGGGCGGTTCGATCGTCACGGTGGCCGCCAACGGCTCGATCTCGACCCAGGCCAAGGCCGCGGCGATGATCAACACCGTCGAATCGTCGCTGACCAACGTGAACTCCTCTCTCGCCCAGCTTTCCTCGGGCGCGAAGAAGTTCTCGATCCAGTCGACCTTCGTGGCCAATCTGTCCAACACCCTGCAGACCGGCATCGGCAATCTCGTCGACGCCGACATGGCGACGGAATCCGCCATGCTGCAGTCCTTGCAGGTGAAGCAGCAGCTCGGCGTCCAGGCGTTGTCGATCGCCAATTCGGCGCCGTCGATCACGCTGTCGCTGTTCCGGTAAGCGCATCGGGCGGCGGAGGCAAAAACGCTTCCGCCGCCGCTTTCCGGGCGATAGCGGCATCAGACCGTTCGCCCCCGAGGCGGTATCGGGTTTATCAGGTGGGAATACGGACAGGGTCTCCGCATAAGGCGGAGGCCCTGTTCCGATTCAGGCGGCGGCACGCGCCCGGAAACGCGGCCCCAGCCGCACGCGCAACAGCCAATAGGCCATCATCAGCAAAGGCACCAAGACCGGCACGAAGATCAGCGACGTGCCGTGCAGGAAGGCCGGCACGAATTTCGGCTGGCCGAGGAAGAACGATCCCATCGCGATGGTGAGCGCCGTGCACATCCGCCACAGATGCCGGGCGATGCGCGGCGCCCCAGCGATGCCGCCCTTCAGGATCACCCTCAGGTCGCTCGCCGCGGCGATCCCACCCACCAGCGTGAAGACGAAGAAGGCTTCCGGCGGTGTATTGCCGACGGTGCCGGTAGGGCTGTTCAGGGCGGCCGCGATGAAAACGATGCCCATCGCGAACACGGTCAGCGCGACCCAGAACGCGCCCTTCTCGAAGCCGCCGATATGCCCGCCCTTGCGCTTGACCGTCAGCCAGCCAGTCGCCACGAGATAGAAGGTCATGACGCCGGCGATGGCATTGGGCAATTCGTGCAGCGGGCCCGTGGGCAGGAAGGGCGAGACGGTGGCGCCCACCGTGGCCACGCACAGCATGGAGACGAAGAATACCGTGCCGGCCATGGCGTGCGCCTTGCTGCCCTTGCGGGCGAAGAGCGCGGCCGTGCCGGAGATCATGCCCAGCGTGCCGCCGCCAATATGCAGCGCCAGAAGCGCATCCGCTCCGGCCTTGAGATACCAGGGTGCGTCCGCCGCGACGGGGAGGATGTTCATGGCGCTATTTCCACCGGTCGCCCGGCGCCTTCACATAATGCGCGAAGACGTAGGGCCACGGTATGATGAACGGGATGGCCACGGCCATCAGGCAGGCCTTCACTGTCTCCGCCGTGTCGGCGTCGCGCTGATGCGCCGACCAGAGCGGCAGCGCGAAGGCCAACAGCCAGGCCGCCTTCCACGTCATCTCGAAGAGCATCAGCGGCAGCATCGCCAGCGGGTAGCGCACGCCCAGGAGCGTAAGCAGCGCCAATGCGCCCAAGAGGCTGTCGGCGACCCCGCTCATCAGAGGCTTGGTCAGCGGATGGGAGAGGATGACGGGCCACATCTGCAGGCCCATGCCGCCGGTGATCAGCAGGTAGAAGGCGCGCAGGGCGTAGAGGCGCCAGAGCGGAACGTCGGCGGCAGTGGACAAGGCCGGCCCCTTCAGTTGATTACCAACCGAAAATAGGCATGGCAGGGCCGTGCTACACTGACGGCGCGCGCCAAAATCATGACCTTGCGCGTCAGGAGGACGTGCGTGTCCGAACCGACCATCGCGGCGGGATTTCCCAAGGCGCTCCTGGTCTTCGCCGTCTCGCGCGGCGCGGACCGGCAGAGCCTGCTCGACCGCGCCGCCATCCAGTCCCGCGACTTGGCCGAGCCGGATTCGCGGGTGAAACTCTCGCGCTACATCGCGCTGTTCGAGGCCGCGATCGCGGCTTGCAGCGACCCGGCGCTGGCGCTGCATTTCGGCGAGGCGGTGCGGATGCAGGACATCACCATCGTCGGCCTGGTTTGCGAGGCGGCGGAGACGGCAGCGGATGTCGGCCGCCAGCTCAACCGTTATTCGCGGCTTGTCATCGATGAAGGGCCGGATGTGGACATGGTGCGCGGCGTTCCGGGAAAGGACGGCGTGTGGCTGGAAACGGCGAGCCCCATCTACAACGCCAACCCGCCGATGATCGAGGCGGAACTCACGCGGCTGGTCTGCAACACGCGCGCGACCTTCCGCGACGTGCCGGAGTTCCGAGCGATGCGCTTTCCGCTCGCGGCGCATTTCACCTATCCGGAGCCGGCCTGGCGCGACGAATACACGCGCGTGTTCCAGGCGCCGCTGGTGTTCAACAGCGACCGCAATGGGCTGTTGCTCGATTGGACCTTCCCCACGCTCAAGCAGCCGCCCGGAAACCGCTTCGTCTTCGGCGCGCTCAGTGAACGCGCCGATGCGCTGCTCAAGGAGTTGGCACGGGCGACCACCGTGCGCGCCAAGGTCGAGAGCCTGTTGATGCCGATCCTGCATACCGGCGACGCCAGTATGGATGAGATCGCCATCCGCATGGGTCTCAGCCGGCGCACGCTGCTGCGCAAGCTCTCTGCGGAAGGCGTGACGTTCGAGAAGGTGCTGGACGGGCTGCGCCATCGGCTGGCGCTGCATTATCTGAGCGGCAAGAAGGTCTCGGTGAACGAGACGGCCTATCTCGTCGGCTTCTCCGATCCCAGCGCCTTCTCCCGCGCCTTCAGGCGCTGGACCGGTTCGACGCCGGGCAAATTGCTAGAAGCCGAGAACGGACGCTAAGGCCTCCGCGACGCGCGCCGCGTCGTCGACGGTCATCGCAGCGGAGAGCGGCAGGCTCAGGCAGCGCGCATAGTAACGGTCCGCGCCTGGCAGGATGGGCGTCTCGAAACGCTTCGCGTAGTAAGGCTGGCGGTGCACCGGCACGTAGTGGACCTGGGTGCCGATGCCGCGTTCGGCCAGTGCGCGCATGACCTTGGCGCGGCTGATGCCGGCACGCGCGAAATCGATGCGCACGACATAGAGATGCCAGGCGGGCAGCGCCGCGCGGGTGCGCGCCAGCGGTCGGATCAGCGGCGCATAGGGCGCGAAGAGCGAGTCGTATTGCGCGGCAAGCGCGCGGCGGCGCGCGACGAAGCGGCCGAGCTTGCCCAGCTGCGAGCAGCCGAGCGCGCATTGGATGTCGTTGGCGCGCCAGTTGAACTGCGGCTCGTGGAGTTCGTAGTACCAGGGATTGGCTTCGCCATCCATGTCGAAGGCATCTTCGTTTTGGAACTGGGCGGGATCGCGCACCATGCCGTGATTGCGCGCAAGCACCAGCCGCTTGGCGAGTTCGGGATCGTTGGCGGTCACCGCGCCGCCTTCGCCCATAGCGATGGATTTCACCGGGTGAAAGGAGAAGACGCTGAGATCGCTGAAGACGTTCGCCCCGATTTGCGTGACCGATCCGTCCTTGGCGACATAGCCGGTGCCGATGGCATGGCAGGCGTCGTCAACGATGCGCAGACCCGCGAGCCGCGCGACGTCGCGGATATCCTCCAACGCGCCGCATTGGCCGTTGAGATGGACGTTGAACACCGCATCGGCGCGCCCGGAGCGCGCGATGGCGGCTTCCAGATGCTCCGGCCCCATCAATCCCGTCTCGGGATCGACATCGGCGAAGATGATATCGGCGCCATTCATGTGCGGCGCGCTCGCGGTGGCGAGGAAGGTGATGGACGGCACGATGACCTTCGTGCCGGGGCCGAGATCGAGCGCGCGCCCCGCCATATGCAGCGCCGCGGTGCCGTTGGCGCAGACCGCGGCGTGCTTCGCGCTGACGGTCTTGCACAGAGCCGCCTCGAAACGGGCGACGTAGGGTCCGGTGGTGAGAAGATCGCCGCGCATTGCTTCGGCGACGGCGGCGATATCGTCCTCCTCGATGACCTGGCGGCCGTAGGGAAGGAAGGTCTGGGATGGACTTGGCTTGAGCGCCGGCACACTCATGTGAAGGCGCCTATGAAAGCGCGTGGGTCAACAACATCTGCAATCCGCGCGCGTCAAGCTGCTCGGGATTGGCGTCGCTCGAATAGGCGAAGCCTTCCGCGACCGGCTTGGCGCCGCGATTGAGATAGGCCTCGCGCGCCGCGGCCGCGAAGCTCGCCAGTATCACGAAGCGATCCTCGATCTCGACCGTCCAGCGCGAATCGTCGGCCGGGATCATGGTCTCGTGCAGTTTCTCGCCCGGGCGGATGCCCACGACCTTCTGGCCGAGCTTGGGTCCGATCAAGGTGGCGAGATCGCCGATGGTGGTGGAGGGGATCTTGGGCACGAAGATCTCGCCGCCGCGCGCCAGCTCCATGGAGGAGAGCACGAAATTCACGCCCTGGGTCAGCGTGATCCAGAAGCGCGTCATGCGCGGATCGGTGATGGGAAGCGTCTCGGCGCCGTCATCCCGCAGCTTCTTGAAGAAGGGCACGACGCTGCCGCGGCTGCCGAACACATTGCCGTAGCGCACCACGGCGAAGCGCGTGCCGTCCGCGCCGGCGAGATTATTGGCGGCGACGAAGATCTTGTCGGAAGCGAGCTTGGAGGCGCCGTAGAGATTGACCGGATTGGCGGCCTTGTCGGTGGAGAGCGCGATGACCTTGCGTACGTCGCGGCGGATGGCGGCCGAGACCACGTTCTCCGCGCCGAAGACATTGGTGCGGATGCATTCGAAGGGATTGTATTCGGCGGTCGGCACCTGCTTCAGCGCCGCGGCGTGGATCACGTAATCCACGTCGCGCATCGCCATCTCCAGGCGGTCGCGGTCGCGCACGTCGCCGATGAAGTAGCGCATGAAGGGATGTTGATCCATCGGGAAGAGCTGCTGCATCTCATATTGCTTCAACTCGTCGCGGCTGAAGATGATGAGGCGGCGCGGCTTGTAGTGTTCGATGACGGTCTTGACGAAGTGCTTGCCGAAGCTTCCAGTGCCGCCGGTGACGAGAACCGATTTGTCGTTCAGGTCGAGCCAGGGCTGCGCGAAGTCGCGCAAACCCGGATTGATCGGCGTTACGCTTGCCGCTTTCGGCTCCGCATCGCTCTTCTCCGGCAGATAGACTTTGATAGCCCGCTGGCCCATGGGATTTGCCCTTCGATACCGGTCGTATGGTTGCAGAACGCGGTTAAGAATGGGTGACGAGCGGAACCGCCCGCACACCAAACCGGAAGCGGCGCGGGGTGTTTACGATCGGGCAAGGTTTGCGCGTTTCGTCCAATTCCAGCGCCGAGAGCGCGAGCTGGCAGAACAGGCTTCCGCCAACGCGTCTATGGGTGAGAAGCCCCAAAAGCGGTGCTGTGGCGCGGTCGATCTCGATGCGCAGGCGCGTGGCGTCATCACCCAATTCCGCCCAGCCTTCGGTCATGCCGATGCCATGGCTGCAGGAGACGAGGAATGAGACGGGCGCGCCATGATCCACTTCCGCGTCCTTAAGCGGGAAGGTTTCCGCTTCCTTACCGCCGTTATGCGTCGTTAAGGCGAGGCGCTCCCAATCAAACGCGTCCGGCAGCAGGGTGATATGGCCCAGGCGCAGCGAGCCCTTGCCCCAATCGGGCCAATGGAAGGCGAGATCGAAATCGACGCGCGGCTCGGAGGCGGAGAAACGCAGCGTCTTGTCGATGGGCCCCTTGGGCGTGTCGATACGGGCGGAAACGAACGTGTCGCCATCCTCCTGCCATACGCGCGCGTCGCACCATTCCAGGTCGGTGACCTTGTGCTCGCCCGGCGCCTCGAACACGCAATCGCCGGTGTACCAATCGGCCTGCAAGGCGATGTCGTCGAAATGCCCGTGCGGCAACCCGCCGATCAGCGGCGCGCCGCCGAAGGCGAGACTCTCGATGGCGAGACCACGGCGGCGGTCGAGGCGGGCGGAGAGTGACTTCGTCTCGATCTCGATGAATCGAGGCGCGACCTCCCCCTCGCGGGGAGGTCGAAAAATGCACGTCGCATTTTTCGGGTGGGGGGCTGCGTCCGGCGCGCCCCCACCCAAAAACGCTTCGCGTTTTTGACCTTCCCGCGAGGGGGAGGTCTGGGAAAGCTCAGCCCGTTGCAATCTCTCAACAAATCCCCGCCACCGCTTTTCGGTGATGTGGGTGCGGAAGTCGCTGGACCAGAGATAGCAGAGTTCTTTCCAGTCGCCGCCCTGCGCGACAAGGTTCTCATAGATGCGCTGGCAGGCGGCGTTGATGGCGATGTCGTCGCGGCCGGTCACGGCCCAGCGGGAGAGGTTGTATTTGCGCTGTTTCTTCACCGGCACGGGGCAGGCGGGAGATTCCAGCGACAAAGCCTGGTTGGCGAAGTGGGTGTGCGACAGCGCCAACGCTTCGCCGGGCGCGATGAGGCAGTGCTCACTCGCCAGCGCTTCGAAGGCCTGCGCCAGCCGCGCCCATTCCCGGCCATCCATCGCGTCCTCGGTCTTGTAGCGGCCAGGGCGGAAATCGAAGATCTCGGCATCGCTGGCATAGACGCAAAGCGCGCGCGTGCTCGCCCCACGCCGTTCGCGGACATAGGCGCGATACTCGTCGAGCCCGATATCGCCGTGGGCGAAGCGTTGCAGCTTCTGGAAGGCGACGGTGTTGGTCCACAACAGGCCGATGGCGCGGCCGTCCGCGCCCACAGCGCGCTGCGGCAGGTGGCGCGTCTCAGGATCCCATTCGGGATGGTTGGCGCCCGGATTGTCCCAATCCATCAGGATCGCGCGATAGCCTGCGTCGAGATAGAGCCCGACGAGGCCCGCCGAATAGGCCTGCTCGTTGATCAGCGCCAATGTGGGCGTGACACCCAACAAGCGCCGATAGATCTCATTGCCGATGGCGAGATTGGCCTCCGTCACGCGCGCCGGGACCAGCGGCCCGATGATCTGGGCATAGCCGGAGCCGATGAGTTCGATGTGTCCGCTCCGGATCAGCGCCCGGGCGCGACCGATCCATTCCGGATCGCGCGCCGCGATTTCTTCCAGCGTAAAGCCTGTCGCTTCCAGCCCGATGGGGCCGTGCTTCTGCGCCAGATCGAGCAGCGGCCAATAACAGCGCGCGATCACCGCGCCGCGCTGCTCCTCCTCGATGGAGGAGAAGGCGAGGTTGAGATGAAACAGCGCGAAGAGATGCAGCGGCGCGGTCGAGGCAGCAAGATCGCGGTCGCGAAGCGGCGCGTTCATTTCGTCACGATCTTCAGATGAGACAGTGCATCGTTGGCGGCCTTCAGCGCATCGGCGCGGCTTGCGCCAGTGGCGAGCACCATGGCGGCGGACGGGCGCTTGTCGCCTGCCGGCGGGATCACGTCGCCCGGCTTGGCGGTGACGATCACTTCCGTCACGCCCGGCACGGCGCGCGCGTTCTCAGCGCCCTCGACCGAGACAATCTTGCCCGGATCGGGGAAGGCGTAACGCTGGATCACGGGGGTCTGGGTTTTGGGCTCCAGCTCTTCCGGTGGAACCGGCTCGCCCAGCGCCACCTTGATCGCGGCGCCGATGAAGTCGACGCCGGTGTTGAGCGGGATTTCACGGGTGCAGAAGAAGCCGCCGGAGAGCCGTGCCGCCAGCTCTATCACATGTGGCTCGCCATTGTGGACGACGATGTCGCCCTTGACCGTGCCGTTGGTGATGCCGAGCGCCATCGCTGCATTGGCCACGGCCTCGCGCACTTTCGCCTGGATGTCGTCCGGCAGATGGCTCGGCAGGTCACCGCCGTTCTCGATGAAGAAGGGCGCGTAACGTTCGAGATATTCGTAGTTGCGGTCGGAGAAGCCGGGGGTGAAGCAACGGCCGCCCACGACGATGGATTCGGTGGAGACCTGCGGGCCGTCCAGATATTGCTCCACCATCACACGCTGGGTCGGCGAATGTGAGCGGGCGAGCGCGAAGGCCTTGGTGAGATCCTCCACCTGCGCCACGCGCTGCACGCCGCGGGAGCCTCTGGAGTCCACCGGCTTGATGACGAGATCGCGTCCGCGCTCGATGGCGATGCGCTGGAGCTGCTGCACGGTGGCGACGGGCGAGAACCACGGGATCGGTACGCCAGCGGCCAGGAACCGCTCCTTCATTGCCAGCTTGTCGCAGGCGACGCGCGCGGATTCCTCGGAGAGGCCGGGCAGGCGCAAGCGCTTGACCACGGCGGCCGTCGTCTGCGGCGCGTCGGCGGCGACGCAGATCACGCCGTCGATCTTCCTGATCTTGCGGCTGTAGCGTTCGGCGGCGGCCGCCGTCTCGTCCGCGCCATAGACGTCGGCGATGAGGCAGGAATCGGCATAGGCGAAACCGGGCGCTTCATGGTCGCGGTCGGAGACGACGACATAGAGGCCCATTTCCTTGGCGCGCTTGGCCGCGTCGGCCGCTTCGATCCCGCCGGAGACGATGAGGAGTGTCTTCTGCATTAGAAGTAGAGCCCGCCATTCACGTTGATGGTCTGCGCCGTGATGTAGGACGACGCGTCGGAAGCCAGGAACACCGCCACATCGGCGACTTCCTGTGGTGTGCCCTGGCGCTGGAGCAGGATGTTCTCCGCCGCCTTCTGCACGCTCGTAGCCTGAAGTCCCGCCGCCGCCATCTCGGAAGCGATGAGGCCGGCGGCCAGCGTGTTGGAACGTACGTTATACTTCGCGCCGAAACGGGCGATAACCTGGGCGAGGCTGATGAGCCCCGCTTTCGACGCTGCGTAATGCGCCGTGCGTGGCCCGCCATATTGGCCGCTCACAGAGCCGATATGGACGATCGATCCACCGCCCGCGTCCTTCAGCAACGGCAGGAACGCCTGCGCGCAGAGGAACGGGCCTTTGAGATTGGTGGCGAGGATGGTGTCCCAGTCTTCGTCCGCGATCTGGTCGAAATCGGTTGGCTTGTTGATGCCGGCATTGTTGATCAGGATCGAGATCGGCCCCAGTACGCGCGCATGCCTTGCGGCGGCTTCGACGCTGGCGCGGTCCGTCACATCCATTTGCAGCGCCACGGCCTCGCGGCCCAGCGCGGCGATGGCGCGGCAGACTTCCTTGGCCTCGTCATGCTTCTCGCGGAAGGTGAGCGCGACGTTCGCGCCGGCTTGCGCCAGGCCCAGTGCGATGGCGCGGCCGAGGCCCCGCGATCCGCCGGTGACGACGGCATTCCTGCCCGCGAGCGAGAAACGCGACATCAGAGCTTGGCCTTTCGCGACAAGGCTTTGCGCGCGGCCTGGGCGATGGCGGCGGAGCCGATGCCGAACATCACGGCCAATTCCTCTGGCTCGCCCGACACGCCGAACACATCGCGCACGCCGACGAACTCGATGGGGCACGGAACGGTCGCGGCCAGCGCTTCGGCGACCGCGCCGCCGAGGCCGCCATGGATGTTGTGATCCTCAGCGGTGACGATGGCGCCGGTCTCGGTGGCGCAGCGCGCGAGCAGCTCGCGGTCGATGGGCTTGATGGTCGCCATGTTCACGACGCGGGCGGAGATATGCTCCTCGGCGAGCGTCTCAGCGGCTTCCATCGCGCGCGCGACCTCCACGCCGCAGGCGACGATGGTGAGATCGCTGCCGTCGCGGACGATATGGCCCTTGCCGATCTGGAATGTGTGGTCGTCGCCGAAGATGCGTTTGGCGGGGCTGCGGCCGGTGCGCATATAGACCGGGCCGTCATATTCCAGCATCGCGCGGGTGGCGAGCGCGGTCTCGATGGGATCGGCGGGCGACAGCACCGTCATGCCGGGAATGGCGCGGAATGCGGCCAAATCCTCCAGCGCCTGGGCCGAGCCGCCATCGGGGCCGACATCGATGCCGGGATGGCTTGCCACGATCTTAGCGTTGCGCCGTGCATAGGCGAGCGACAGCCGCGCCTGCTCCACCGCGCGCAGGCAGAAGACGGCAAAAGTGGTGACGATCGGAATGAAGCCCGTCGCCGCCAGCCCGCCGGCTGCGGCCATCATGTTCTGCTCGGCGATGCCGAATTGCAGGAAACGCTTGGGATGGGATTTGCGGAAATGATGGGCGCCAGTGCCGCCGGCGATGTCGGCATCCAGCACCACGACGTTGGCGAACTCGTCCGCCAAGCCGGACAGCGCCTTGCCGAAGGCTTCGCGCAGGGAGTCGCCAGAGGTGCCGATCAGGGCTGGATTAGACATCGAGCAGTTCCTTGATTTCGCTTCGGCTCGCGCCCAATGCGGTCAGTGCTTCTTCGGCCTGGGCGCGGGTGAGCTTCACGCTGCCATGCCAATGCGGCACGTTTTCCATGTAAGGCACGCCTTTGCCCTTGACCGTGTGCGCGATCAGGATCTGCGGCCGGCCCGCGGTGCCGGAGGCACGGCGAAATCCGGAGAGGATCTGGTCGATGTCGTGGCCGTCGATCTCGGCTACCGCCCAGTCGAAGGCGCGCCATTTGGCGGCGAGCGGTTCCAGCCGCATGATATTGTCGTTGCGGTCGTCGCTCTGCAACTTGTTGTAGTCGACGACGACGCAGAGATTGTCGAGCTGGTGATGGGCGGCGCACATCGCGGCCTCCCACACTTCGCCTTCCTGCATCTCGCCGTCGCCCAGCATGGTGTAGACGCGCGCCTGGCTGCGATGCAGCTTCAGCCCCATCGCCATGCCGAGCGCGACCGAGAAACCCTGGCCGAGCGAGCCGGTGCTCGTCTCCACCCATGGCATGTCGAGCACATGGGGATGGCCCTGGAAGGGCGAATTGAGCTTGCGCAGGCGCAGCGCCGCCTTGGCGTCGCAAAAGCCGTGATGGGCACCGATGGCGTAAAGCGCGGGCGCGGCATGGCCCTTGGAGAGCACGAAGCGGTCGCGATGCGGATCGTCCACTTGGTCCGGCCAGAAATTCAGTTCCGCGCCGAACAGGGCCGCGAGCAGGTCGGCGGAAGAGAGCGCGCCGCCCGGATGACCGGAGCCCGCGTGATAGATCGACGCCACGGCATGCTTGCGCACGAAGCGCGCGGCGTTGGCGATGTCGGCCGCGATCTCGCGCAGCTCGACGGGGGATTCTTTCTTGACGGCGCTCATGCGGCCTTCCTGAGATGGGCGCGCGTCAAAAGCGCGCTGTAGAAGACGATCTCGGCATTGGGCGCGAGCAGGGCGGCCTGCGCCGCGATCTCCTCGGCGAAACCGCGCGACATGATCACGATCACGCCGGGCTCCTTCGCCGCCAGCGCCTCGGGCATCGACAGCGCGAGGCCGTGGCGCTCCTGCACGTGCTGCGAGAGATGCGAATCGATCAGGAGCGACAGCACCGACGTGTCGAGCCCGCCATGCACGACAAGCGAATCGAACAGCCGGCCGGCACCCCAGATGGCGACGCCGCGCGGCGCGAGTTCGGCGATCTCCTCGGCCGCATGGGACAGCGCCGCGATGTTGCGGTCGCGCTTGATCTGGTAGGCGGCGAGCAGGCGGCGCGCCTCCATCACCTCGCGCGGATCGGAATCGACGGCGAAGCGCTGCGCCTGCGTCTTGCAGGCGACGATGAAGAGGTTCTCGCGGTCGCGGATGTCCGGCGGCACGACGATGTCGAAACCGGCGGCCACGACCATGCGCATCATGGTGCGGGCGGAGAAATGCGTGAGATGTTTGTCGATGAACCATTCCTCGACGATGTCCTCGGCATCGAGGATGGCGGTCGAGGGTGCATCGAGAATCAAGAGGCCGCCCGGCTTCAGCACGCGCCAATGATCGGCCAGCGTGGCGGCAGGATGGGCGAGATGCTCGATGGTGTGGCAGGAATGGACGACGTCGAAACGCTCCGTCTCCAGCGCTGCGTCCTCGATCCGCGCCTGCACGATCTCGACGCGGTCGAGGCCGGCGACGGATTGGACGACGCGTTCGTCGGGCTCGAGCGCGGTGATATGCGCGTCGCGGGCCGCTTCCAGCGCCGCTTTCGCGAAGCTGCCGCGGTTGGAGCCGACGTCCAGGATGGCGAGCGGCTTGGTGATGTCGGCGTGACGGGTGAGCGCATTGACCGCGATCTTGGTGCGGAAGCCCTTGCCGTAACGCACGTTCCCCCAATCGGCGCCGGAGGACACCGCCATCGCCGCGCGTGGGGCGCGGTCGATGCGCGGCGTGGATTGCACCAGCCCGCACTGCTTGCAGAAGTTGACGGTCAGGCCGCGCGTCGAGCGCTCGGGCACGTAGATAGCCTCGAGGGACGGGTGATCGCAGAGTTCGCAGAGGATTTCGGTACGTTCTGGCATGGCACAGTTCCGGAAAGGACCCGGTAACCATCTTCCGCCTGTCGTGCTTAATAATTCACTACGTACTCGGCACGATCTTCATAGCCGAGCGTCGCCATCATCGGCGCGGCGATGGCGTCGAACCGCGCGCGCTGCGCGGCGTCGAGCAGCTGGTCTTCCGGGCGGTTCACATTGTGAGGGCGTGCGAACAGCGTGAAGATCTCGTCGCGGTAAGGAAGGTTAAGAAAGTGGAAAAGCGCGCGCACCTGACGCGCCGAAGCCTGAAGCTCTTCCAGCCGGACGAAGAGCCTGCGGGAATCGGGCAGCGCTTCCAGCGATGACAGGATCACGCGGTTGATCTCGGCCCAATGCCAGGCAATGCGCTCGAACTGGCCATATGACGGATCGGGCGGCGGCGGCCACCAATATTTCTTCTCCGGCAGCGGCATGGGGCCCGCGCCCTCCAAGAACCGCCGCAACGCCGCGGTCGAGCGGTCGTCGTAGCATTCGTCACCGAGCTTGCGGAAATAGGAGCCGGCGACTTTGCGCCCGTCGCGCACGAGGTGGACGAACTTGGCCCGCGGCGCCAGCGCCGCCAGCTCCGGGATCAGCCAGGAGAGCTTGTTGGAGGAATCGCCCCAATGGGCGGCTTCGCTCAGCCGGATCGCGGCGGCATGGGTCTCGTCCAGCACGCGCGTGGCGTCGGTCGAATCGATCAGGCCGCAATAGCGCTTCACCGCCAAGGGCTGGACGATATGCACCATATATTCGTGGTGCATCTCGATATCGCCGCCCGCCGACAGCGCCTTGTGCAGCATGGCCGTGCCGGAGCGGCCGCTGGAGACGATGAAGAAGGGGGACGTGTCGCGCATCGTTAACCTTCTTTTAGCCATGGGGGATTTAGAAACGGTTAAGCACGAGGAATCACGTGAGCAGCCCTCTTTTCACCGCGCCCCTCTTCATTGCCGAAGCCTCCAGCAATCACGGGCGCGATCTCGCCCGTGCGCTCGCCTTCGTCGACGCGGCGGCGGATGCCGGCTGCGACGCCGTCAAATTCCAGCTCTTCCAGATCGACCGGATGTTCGCGCCCGAGATCCTGTCGCTGAGCGCCAAGCATCGCGCCCGCCGCGATTGGGAATTGCCGCTCGCCCATCTCGCGCCCCTGGCCGAGCGTTGCGCCGCGCGCGCCATCCAATTCTCCTGCACGCCGTTCTATCGCGAAGCGGTGGCGGAGCTTGAACCCTTCGTGTCGTTCTACAAGATCGCGTCCTACGAGCTGTTGGTGACCGGGCTGCTCGAGGCTTGCGCTGCGACCGGCAAGCCCGTCGTGCTCTCCACCGGCATGGCGACCTTGGACGAAATCAAAGCTGCCGTTGCGACGTTGCGCGGCGCGGGCGCCAACGACATCACGCTGCTGCATTGCGTCTCCGCCTATCCGACTCCCGTCAAGGAAGCCAATCTCGCCGCCATCCAATCCATCCGTGACGCCACCGGCTGCAAGGTCGGCTGGTCCGACCACACGCGCCGGGCCGCCGTCATCGAACGCGCGGTTCATCGCTGGGGCGCGAGCACCGTCGAATTCCATCTCGATCTCGACGGCGCGGGCGCGGAATATGCCGCCGGCCATTGCTGGCTGCCTGAGGAGATCGCGCCCGTCATCGCCCGAATCCGCGAGAGCCTGGTCGCCGACGGCGAAGGCTTCAAAGGCCCGCAGCCGTCCGAGCTGTCCGACCGCGCGTGGCGCGCCGATCCCATGGACGGGATGCGTCCGCTGCTTCCCATCCGCGCCCATTGGACGCCGGAAGCGGCATGATCAGCGAGCCGTCTGACAATATCCGCATCGTCGCCGTCATCCAGGCGCGCATGGGCTCGACGCGCCTGCCCGGCAAGGTGCTGAAGCCCATCGCCGGCGAGCCGCTGCTCTGGCACATCGTGCATAGGCTCAAGCGCTCGCAATTCATCGAAGACATCGCCATCGCGACCTCCACCCATCCGCGCGACGACGCCATCGTCGAATGGGGCCGCGAGAATGGCGTCACGGTGGTGCGCGGACCGGAGGACGACGTGCTCGCGCGTTTCGCCCGCGCCGCGGAATTGATGGACGCCGACGTGATCGTGCGCGTCTCCTCCGACGCGCCCTTCATCGATGCCGGGTTCATCGATCATCTGATCGCTTCGCTCCTGGAGCAGGATGCCGACTATGTGCTGCTGGAAGAGAATGCCGTCACGGCGCATGAGGGCGTCGATCCGTTCACGCGCCGCGCGCTCGACCGGCTGATGATGGACGCGGGCGACGATCCGGTCGCGCGCGAGCATGTCACCGGCTATTTCAAGCTCCATCCTGATTTCGTGCGCATCGCGCGCGCGCCCGCCTATCCGGCGCTGGCGCGCGAGGCGGGGCGCCTCACCATCGACACGCCGGACGATCTGGCTTTCGCAGAAGCCGTGCATGCGCGGCTGGAGGCCAAGGCGGGCGAGGCGTCGCTGTCCGATCTGCTGCTGCTGTTGGAGCGCGAGCCTGGCTTGCGCGCGCTCAATGGCCATGTGCAGCAGAAGCCGATCCGCGCCGAGGGCGGCTTGGCGCTCATCCGCTGCGATGGCGGCGGGCGCTTCGGCTATGGTCACGTCAAGCGCATGGTGGCGCTGGCGCGCGCCTTGCGCGACCGCGAAGGCATCGGTTCGGTCTTCGCCGTCAACGGCACGCCGGATGCGTTCGAGCCCATCGCCCGCGCGGGGTTCGAAGCGGTCGAGGCCACGTCTCTTCCGAAGATGATTGCGGTACGCGATCCTGATCTGGTAATTTGCGACCTGCGCGAAGGCGTGACGCGCGAGGAGTTGGCCTCGCTTGATCCGCTCAAGATCGCCATCGATGACGGCTCCGATCTCAGGCTCGCCGCCGACCTCGCTTATTATCCGCCGGTGCCACAGGCTGAGACGCTGGATTGGCACGGCTCGCAATGCGCGCCGCGCATCGGCTGGGAATGGTCGCTGCTCGGCATGACCAAGCCCGGCGCCGGCCCGCGCGCCGCCTCGCCGCGGCCGACTTTGCTGGTCAGCATGGGCGGCAGCGATCCGCAGGAACTGACTTTGCGCATGGCGCGGGCGCTGACGCGGCTCAACCCCGTCTTTCGCGCCCGCTTCGTCATCGGCCCAGGCATGGAGAATCGCGGTCGCATCGCGCGCGCCATCGCCTCGCTCGCGCCGCATTTCGAGACGGTGGAGGGCGCGGCCGATCTCGCCGCCGAATATGCGGCCAGCGATCTGGCGCTGGTCGCCTTCGGCGTCACGGCGTATGAACTCGCGGCCTATGGCGTGCCCGCGCTCTATCTCGGGTTGACCGAAGACCACGCGTTGTCGGCTTCGGCTTTCGAGCAGGCGGGCATGGGCATCTCGCTCGGCGTGGCTGAGCGCATCGAGGACGAGGACATCACCCGCGCCGTCTGGACCTTGATGTCCGACTCTCCGCGCCGCCGCGACATGCGCGCCGCCGGATTGATGACCATCGACGGCGAAGGCGCGGCGCGCATCGCGGGCGATATCGCCAAGCAATTGCGTTTGCGCCGCGCGGGCGAGCTTCGCGCGGTGGGTTAGCTATCGCTTCTACTCGACCACGTCTTCCCCGGGCTTGTCCCGGGGACCCATAACCTCGATCTCGACTAGCTATGAAAGACCGCGGTTATGGGTGGCCGGGACAAGCCCGGCCATGAAGATCATTTTTATTTCGAGATTTATTTCGCTTCAGTTTTGATACGCGCCGCTGTTTTGGCGAATACGGAGCGCCAGTCGCCGGGGCTGCCCGGCATCATCAGCGAACAGGCGGGTGCGAGCGGTTCGTAGTCCTGGCCGAACGCGGTCCAGCTCGTATCGTAGAGGATCTTGCAGGTCGGCACGCCGACGGCCGGCGCCAGCCACGACACGGCGGTCGGCGCGCTGACGACCGCGTCGAGCGTCGAGAACAGCGTGCAGGCGCGGTCGAGTTCGTTCTTCTGGTCCAGACCTTCAATCATGGTGATCGCCCGGCCGCTGTGCGATTCGAGCGCGGCCACTTCCTCGCGCGTCGCGTCATATTGTATCGAGACGATCTCGCCGGGGATGTCGCGGATGAAAGCGGCCCAGGCCTCCAGCGGCGCGAATTGGCGGGAGCGCTCTCCGCCGAGCTTGCCGCTGCGCCAGCAGATGCCGATGGCGCCGCCGCGCTTGGGCGCGGGCTCGGGCACGAGATAAGCGTGTGGCCGCGGGAATTGGCCCAGGCGCTTGCGCAAGAGCTTGGGCAGGCTGCCCATCTCGATGGCGAGATTGGCGCCGCCACTCTGTTTCAGCCAACCATAGTGCGCGGTGACAATCCCGGCGCGGCTTTCCATCTGCGCGGGCTTGACCACCGCATTGGGGAAGGAGCGCGCGAACAGGCTCACCAGCCGGGGATCGCATTCGAGGATCACATTCGCGCCGAGTTCGCCGAAGAGGCTCGCGAACATGATCTGGTCGCCCACGCCCTGTTCGGCGGTGACGAGCAGGCGCTTGTTCTTACGCGGGCTGCTGTCCCAGCGCGGCAGAGCGTGATCGCAGACCGGCGCCTTGCCGGGGACTTTGAGCCGCGCCGCATAGTCGCGCCAGCCATCGACCAGATTGCCGTGGAGGAGATGGAGAATCGCGCGGTTGAGCGTGGCTTGCGGATTGCGCGGATCGCGTAGAATCGCGCGGTCGTAGAGCGGCAGAGCCTCCTCCGGTGCGGCGAGGTCGGCGAGATTGCACAGAGCAGCAGGATAGTCGGGCCGCAATTCGAGCGCGCGGCGGTAATGCGCCTCGGCCTTGGCGCTGTCGCCTTGCTCGCGATGGATCGAGCCCATGGTCAGCCACAACTCCGGCACGTCCGCCAGGACGGGAGCAAGCAGGGCTTGCGCCGCCGCGAATTGGCCGTTGGCGCGAAGGAGATTGGCGAGATTGATCAGGGCTTCGAGGCGGCCCGGCTCGAGCGCCAGCACGCGGCGGAAGAACTCCTCCGCCGGACGCGCCATGCCCAAATCGCGGGCCGTGTTGCCCAGCGCGAACAGCGTGTGGGTGTCGCCGGGCTTCGCGGCCAAGGCGGTCTCGAAGCAGGCGATGGCTTCGGCGTGGCGGCCGGTCGCCTGGAGTTTGAGGCCTTGGGCGTAAGCATTCATGGCGTGGCTTGTGCCATGGGCGCGATTAAGCCCGCGTTAAGCATGCGGTTCGGTTAGCGCGGCATTAAGGGCGGGCGCGCCAGAATGCCTCCATGTCCGTGACGATCGACCCGTCGGTTCTGATCAACTACTACAACGCGAAGCTGCCGATCGGGCAGTCCGCGACGGGGTCTTCGTCCGCCTCATTGTCGGGGGCGAAGTCAGCCACGGCCAACGACCAGCCGCCTTGGGAAGCGACGACGTCGCCGACGCAACAGGCGTCGGACGCGGCCGCGCTCTCGACCACGAAATTCCTCGACCTCAGCAAGGTCAGCCTGTCGCCCACGTTGAGCGCCGACGCCAAGACCGAGCAGGACAACCAGAAGCTCTTCGCGCTCTACCAGGCGGTGAACACGCTTTCCAACATCGCCTCGATGTCGGCGCGCGACGGCACGACCGCGGGCCAGCAGACGGGCTACGACACGCGCTTCCAGCAAGGCCTGTCGCAGGTGCAGTCCTTCCTGTCCTCGACAAGCTTCAACAATTTCACGCTTCAGGCCGGCACGCCCAGCGCGACCGCGACCTCCACGGTCTCGGTGCCGCTGGCGACATTCGGCTATCAGGGCGGCACGGTGGTGAGCGATGCGAACATTGCGAATCCGCTCAACAATGTCAGCGCCAGTCAAAGCTTCGACATCTCCGTCACCAAAGGTGGAGTGACGAGC
Source organism: Rhizomicrobium sp. (assembly GCA_036491175.1). GTDB lineage: Bacteria > Pseudomonadota > Alphaproteobacteria > Micropepsales > Micropepsaceae > Rhizomicrobium. Next base: position 69,517 of record DASXCJ010000064.1, on the reverse strand, counting down.
GATGTGCCCATCGACTTGTCGCAGGTCCAGGGCGGGCTCACGCTGGACAACATCGTCAACTACGCGAACCAGACGCTTTCGGCGGACGGTTTCGCCACGCGTTTCCAGCGGGTCATCACCCAAGGCTCGATCGACGATCCGACCACCGCCAAATACGGCATCTCGATCAATGCAGCTCCGAGCGAGAAAGTAAGTCTCTCTTCCGCTGCCGCCACGCCCGCGCTTTATGTCGCCGGCACCAGCGGCGCGGCGACGGCGACGTCGGACACCGCGGCCGATCAGCAGGGCCGCCTGGTCAAGCTCGATCTGTCGTCCGGCACGCCGCAGGGCGTGTTCAACGCGACCTCCACGCCCGATACCGGAAACACCACCGCGCGACAGACGGTGGTGGACGGTCAAGGCAACGTCTATGTGCTGGGCAATGCGACGGGCAACACCGGCAATCAGATCAACCAGGCGGACCAGGACGTCACGCTGTCGAAGTATGACTCCGCCGGCAATCTGCAATGGACCAAATTGCTGGGCTCGACCGGCACGGCCTCGGGCTACGGCCTCGCGGTGGACCCCACGGGCGGCGTCGTCATCTCCGGCGCGACCGATGCGGACCTCACCACCACCGCCATCGCCGACGGCAACACCGACAGCTTCGTCACCAAATACAATGCCGACGGCAGCCAGTCCTGGACGACGCAGGTCCAGACCTTGAACCAGAACCAGTCCAACGCGGTCAGCGTCGATGCGCAGGGCAATGTCTATATCGGCGGCCAGGTCAAAGGCGTGATCGGCGCGGGACAGACGAGCCAGGGCGGCGGTGACGCTTATATCGCCAAGCTCACCAACAAGGGCAAACTCAGCTACGAGCAGGAATTCGGTACGTCCGGCGCGGACTCCGTCGCCGCCACGGCCGTCGATTCCAACGGCAACCTCGTGGTGGCGAGCGTGCAGAACGGCCATGCCGTCCTTTCCAAATATGCGGGCGGCGACGCCACGCAGCCGCCGGTCTGGTCGATGGACATGGGCGATCTCGCGGGCGGCACGATCTCGGGGCTGGCGGTGTCGAACGGCCAGATCGCGATCTCCGGCACGACCACCAACGGCGCGCTCAACGCAAACGTCGCCGCCGCTTCGAACGGCGGCACCGACGCCTTCGTCTTCACCGCGACGGACAGCGGCACAGCGGTCGCCGCGAACAATGTCAGCTATGTCGGCACCGCCGGCGCGGACAAGGGCGGCGCGGTCACCATCGGCTCGGATGGCACGGTCTATCTCACCGGCACGACGACGGGCACCTTTGCCGGCGCCACGCGCACGGTAGCCAATGTCAACAACATGTTCGTGTCGGCGGTCGCGAACGACGGCTCGGTCTCCTGGACCAAGCAATATGGCGGCGCCAGCGGCCAATCGACGGGCGCGGGCATCACCATCGATACGCAAGGCTCCAGCGTGCTCGACGCGCTCGGCCTGCCGCGCGGAACCGTCACGGTGAACCAATCCGTCGATCTTACCTCGCAGAGCACCTTGCGCGCGGGCGACAGCTTCAACATCGACCTGCAAGGCACGGGCGCGCGCAACATCAAGATCACCATCGACCAGGGCGAGACGCTGCAGAGCCTGACGACGAAGATCAATGCCGAGCTGATGAATGCCGGCAAGGCGAGCGTGGCGTTCGCCAATGGCGGCGAGGCGCTGCAGATCAAGCTCAACAGCGGCTTCACCGCATCGCTGGTCGCGGGCCCCGCGGATTTCGACGCGCTGTCGCGTCTCGGCATCACGCCCGGTGTGCTGACCGCCGGGTCCAGCGCGACATCGAGCTCGGGCACGCAGGTCTTCGGCCTTGGACTGAACAAGACGCTCGACGTGTCGGACACGTCGAGCGCGAAGGCGACGCATGCGACCTTGCTGAACGTCTTGTCCGCGATCCGCACCGCCTACCGCACCACCAACACGGCGGCCACGACTAGCTCGACGTCGTCATCGTCGAGCGGAACGGTGCCGGCTTACCTGCAGGCGCAGCTCGCCAGCTACAGCTCGGCGCTGACCCTGCTCGGCAGTTCGACCTCGACGAGCGCCTAGACCACGCTGTTGTAAAGCATCGCGCCGCTGGAGCGGGGCGGGGGTAGCGCGCGGCCGTAGGGCCTCGCGGCGTTGCGCTTCTTGTCGGCGTCGCTGGCGATGGCCTTTATCAGGCCTTCGCTGGCGTTCTTCACGCGGGTGAGGAGGCGGGCGTGCAGTGCGAGCGTCTCGCGAAAGCGCTTGGTTGCTTCCATCAGCTTTTTTGTGAGGAATGCCGGCGCGGCCTTGGTCGTGGCGACGTCCACGCCATTGGCCTCGCGATTGTAGAGCAGCGTGAGCTGCTGCACGTCGGGCGCGATCACGCGCATGTCGCGGGCGCGACCGCTTTCGAGCAGCGCGATGTCGGCGGCCAAGGTCTCGGTGAGCCGTTCGGTCAGGGCGATCAGGCGTTCGATCTTGGCGCTCATGCCTTCGCATCTGCTCCGTGGTTTTCCTGGACATGGAGAAGCTGGCGGGTGATGGCGTCGGAGAGGCCGAAGCCGCCGCTGCTCTCGATCTGCTTGCCGTATTCGTCGGTCAAGAGCGAGCGGAACATGCCCTCGCCCTCGCCGCCGCCGAACTCGCCGTCGGTCGGGATGCCTTCGAACATCTGGCCGAGGAATTCGGAGACGAAGCCGCCCTCGAACTGCTTGGCGATCTTCTTGGCCGACATGGGATCGACGGTGTTGCGCGGTGCCTGGATCGTCTGCTGTTTCGCCGCCAGCATCGCGCCTTGGATATCGAGAGTCGTATTCATGGCGGTCACCCCACGACCTCGATCTCGGCTTGGAGCGCGCCCGCGGCCTTGATCGCCTGGAGGATGGAGATGATGTCGCGCGGGCCGACGCCGAGCGCATTCAACCCATCGACCAATTGATGCAGGCTCGCGCCCTGCGCCAGCACGGCCATCTTGTTGCCGTGGGAATCGTCGACCTGGATCTGCGTGCGCGGAACGACCTGCGTCGTCCCGCCCTGGCTGAACGCGTTGGGCTGGCTCACTTGCGGCGTCTCGGTGACGCGGATGGTGAGGTTGCCCTGCGCGATGGCGACGGTGGAGACGCGCACATCCGCGCCCATCACGATGACGCCGGAATTCTCGTCGATCACGACCTTGGCCGGCTCATCGGGCGTGACCTTGAGCTGCTCGACATCGGTCAGGAGGCCGACCACGCCGCTTTTGTAGTTCGCCGGCACGACGAGATGGACGGTCGAGGGATCGGTGACGACCGCGATGCTGCCGCCGAGATAGGCGTTGATCGCGTCGGCGATGCGCATGGCCGTGGTCAGGTCGGGATTGCGCAAGGAGAGCTTGATCGATTGCGCGTCGGCGAGCTTGAATCCGATCTCGCGCTCGACGATAGCGCCGTTGGCGATGCGCCCCGCCGTCGGCACGCCGCGCGTCACGCTGGCGCCTTGGCCCTGGGCGGAGAATCCGCCGACGGCGACTGGCCCCTGCGCCAGGGAATAGATCTCGCCATCGGCGCCGAAGAGCGGCGTGACGACGAGGGTGCCGCCCTGCAGCGACTTGGCGTCGCCCAGCGCGCTCACCGAAACGTCGATGCGCGTGCCCTGGGCGGAGAAGGCCGGCAGGTTCGCGGTCACCATCACGGCGGCCACGTCCTTGGTCTGCATGGTCGTGCCTCGGGTGTTGACGCCCAGGCGCTCCAGGATGGTGTTCAGGCTCTGCTGGGTGAAGGGCGCGTTGCGTAGCGAGTCGCCCGAGCCGTTCAGGCCTACGACCAAGCCATAGCCGACCAGCATGTTGTCGCGGATGCCCTGGACGTCGACGAGGTCCTTCACCCGGCTGAAGGCGAAAGCCTGCAGGGGCGCCAAGGCCATGATGGTGGCGAGGGCGGCGGCGGCGGATTTGCGAAAGCGGGCCATGGCGTTCTGCTGGGCGTAAGTTTCCGCGGGCTCCCTTGCGAGGATCGCGCCAGGATGAAGTTGAGCAAAAGCAACGGGTTATGGATGCCCTGGCGCCTCGCCCGGCAAGATTTTCCCGGCAAAAGCCCCTCTATCCCCTTAAGGGGGAGAGGGGTTGGGGGCCTCTCCACTTGGTGTGACGCCGAAGATCGTGACGGCGAGGGCGTCTGTGCTTTAGACATCGAAAACGTTTCGAGCCCCCTCACCCCGGCCCTCTCCCCCGAAGGGGAGAGGGGGAAGTGGACGAAAATGCCCGCACCCGATTCCCAACTGGTCCTGCTCCGCCATGGCGAGAGCGAATGGAACAGGCTCAACCTCTTCACCGGCTGGCGCGATGTGCGGCTTTCCGAGCAGGGCGAGCGCGAGGCGCGGGAAGCCGGGCGGCTGCTGCACGCAGAGGGCTTCCGATTCGACCTGGCGCATACTTCGCTCCTGGCGCGCGCGATCAAGACGCTGTGGCTTAGCTTGGAGGGTCTGGATCAAATGTGGATCCCGGTCGCCAAGCATTGGCGGCTGAACGAGCGTCACTATGGCGACCTCCAGGGCAAGGACAAGAAAGAGGCGGTCGCGAAATTCGGCGAGGCGCAGGTCCATATCTGGCGCCGCTCCTACGCCACGCCGCCGCCGCCCTGCGACGTGGAGTCCGAGGACTATCCCGGCCATGACCGCCGCTATGCCGATGTCGACAAGGCCGATCTGCCGCGCAGCGAAAGCCTGAAGGACGTGCTCGCCCGCGTGATGCCCTATTGGAACGGCACGGTGGTGCCGGAACTGCGCGCCGGCAAGACGGTGCTGATAGCAGCCCACGGCAATTCCCTACGCGCGCTGCTCAAGCATCTGGAAGGACTGAGCGACGAGGCCATCACCGACGTCAACATCCCCACCGGCGTTCCGCGCGCCTACAAGCTCGACAAGGATTTCAAGGCCATCAGCGCGCGCTATCTGGGCGAAGGCGTGGAGGCGCGGATCGCCGCGGTGAAGGCGCAGACCAAGGGCTAAGCACTTTCCTCAAGGAGGTGTTCTTTTGGTGGCGCGCAAAGTGTTCTAGAATCCGCGCCGTGAAAGCTTCCCATGTAATTCTAATTTTGGTTGTCGCATGGGCGCTCCCCATTTTGGCGAAGCCGCATACGCCTGCGTCGAAGGCACCCGTTGTGCACGCGGTCCATAAGCCCGTGCCGCCCCCCGCGCTCAAGCCCGACGACACGGTGAAAGACCTCTCCGGTGCGATCCCCGCGAACCAGGCGGCGAAGCTGCCGTCGACGGCGGATCAGTACAAATCGCTCACCAGCCAGATTGCCAAGTCGAAGCCACTGGTGAGTTCGGCGAAAGAGAAGAGCGAGACGCTGAAGGCCGAAGCCGCCGCCTTGCGCGCCAAGCTGGTGGCGACGGCGGCGCGGGTGCAGTTCCTGGAGGAAGAGAAGGGAACCATCGATGTCGAGGTCGTGCGCCTCACCGCGCAGGAAGAAACCCTGTCGGCGGATTTCGTGCGCGACCGTGTGCAGGTGGCGCATCTCTTGGCGGTGATGGAGCGGATGCAGCAGGACATGCCGCCCGCGCTTGCCATGCGGCCGGACGATGCGCTGGGCGCGGCGCGCGCCTCGATGGTGCTGGGCTCGAGCTTGCCGCATGTTTATGGCGCGGCGGCGGCGCTGAGCCGCAAGCTCGCGTTGTTGCGCAAGACGCGAGCCGATCTCATCGTCCGCCGCGCGGAAAGCGCGAAGACGGCGATCGAACTCGGTTCCGCGCGCGTGGAACTCGATCAACTTCTTGCGATGAAGAGCCGCGAGGCGGATGAAGCGGCGGCGCGCTATGGCGATCTCGCCGCCAAGCTCGACGCGGCGGCGGACCAGGCGTCCAATCTCGGCACGCTTCTGGAGAAGGTCGCATCCTTGCGCAAAGGTCCGCCCGGGGCCGGCATTACAATCGTGACAGCCGGGGGCGAAGCGCCGCAATTGAGCCCAAAAAAAGGGGCGATGATCCGCCCGGTGATAGGCTCCGTCGTCGCTGGCGGCGGCGAGGACGGGGCCAAGTCGCCGGGCCTGAGTTTCCTCACCGCGCCCAAGGCGCGCGTGGTTTCCCCTGCCGACTCAAGGGTGTTGTTTGCCGGCCGTTACCATAAGGAAGGCCAAGTCTTGATCCTGGAGATGGGCGGCGGCTACGATCTGGTGCTCGCGGGCCTGGAGCGTGTGGACGTCAAGCCGGGCGACCAATTGCTGGCGGGAGAGCCGGTCGGACTTATGCCGGAAGGCGCGAGCGCAAGGCTCTATTTCGAAGTGCGGGACAACGGCAAAGGCATCTCCCCCGTGCCGTTCCTCGGTGGCGATCTCAAGAAGGCGAAGAGAACATGAATCGGATTGCGTTGGTGAGTGTCGGTGCGGCTGCCGGGTTCGCGGCCGCCTTCATGCTGTTCCCGATGGCGCATGGCGCCACGGACGGCTCCTATCACCAGCTCGATCTCTTCCGCGCCGCCTTCGATCTCGTGCGCAAGGATTATGTGCGCCCCGTCTCCGACACGGAGCTGGTGAACAATTCCATCGAAGGCATGGTCTCCGGCCTCGATCCGCACTCCAGCTACATGGACGCGAAGGCATTCAACGATCTGAAGATCCAGACCACCGGCCAGTTCGGTGGGCTCGGCCTCGAGGTCACGCAGGAAGACGGCCTCGTCAAGGTCATCGCGCCGATCGACGACACGCCTGCGGCCCACGCCGGACTCAAGACCGGCGATTTCATCGGCGGCATCGACGGCGTTCCGATCCAGGGCATTTCCCTAGACGATGCGATCTCCAAGATGCGCGGGCAGCCCGGCACGAAAGTGACGATCACCATCCTGCGCCCCGGCGCCAAGAAGCCGTTCGACGTGGCGCTGACGCGCGCGGTCATCGCGGTCGACGCGGTGAAATATCATCGCGAGGGCGATCTCGGCTACATCCGCCTGCCCACCTTCAACGAGAAGACCGATCAGGGCCTTGAACAGGCGGTGCGCGACCTCAAGCGCCAGATCGGCCCGGGCCTCAAGGGCTATGTGCTCGATCTGCGCAACAATCCCGGCGGGCTGCTCGATGAGGCGGTCGCCGTGTCGGACGATCTGCTCAATAGCGGCGGCATCGTCACCACCAAGGGCCGCACCGCCGGCGACAATTCGCGCTATGACGCGCGGGGCGGCGACATCACCGATGGCAAGCCTATTGTCGTGCTGATCAATGCCGGCACGGCGAGCGCGTCGGAGATCGTGGCCGGCGCGCTGAAGGACGACAAGCGCGCCACCGTCATCGGCATGACCTCCTTCGGCAAGGGCTCCGTGCAGACCATCCTGCCGCTGCAGCCGGGCAACGGCGCGCTGCGCCTGACGACGGCGCGCTACTACACGCCGTCCGGCCATTCGATCCAAGCGCTGGGCATCGCGCCGGACATCGCGGTCGCGCAAGGCGACGAGAACGACGCGGCCACCAAGCTGCAGCGCGAGAGCGAGGCCAATCTGCCGGGCCATCTGGCGGGCGAGAAGCAGAACAAGAAGGAAGTGCCGCCGGTGAAGGCGCCCGCGGGCAAGAAGTTCGACGATTTCCAATTGTCCTACGCGCTTGACCTTCTGCACGGCAAGCCGATGAAGAGCGCGGATGCGAACTGAGATGGCCCTGAAACGCGTTGCCCTCATCTCCATCGGCATGGGCGCGGGCTTCTGCGCCGGCCTGGCGCTGCTGCCCATCGCCTATGGCGACGATCTCGCCGGTTCGCAGAAGGCGCTCCAGCGCTTCGGCGAGGCGTACAATGTCGTGCGCGAGCGCTATGTCGAGCAGCCCGAAGACAAGACGATGATCGAAGGCGCGATCAACGGGATGATGTCCAATCTCGATCCGCACTCCTCTTATTTCGATCCCAAGGCCTTCGCCGACATCACGGTGAAGACCGAAGGTCAGTATGGCGGCGTCGGCCTCGTCATCTCCGCGGAGACCGGCGTGGTCAAGGTGGTGCAACCCATCGACGACACGCCCGGCAGCCGCGCCGGCATAAAGAAGGACGACATCATCAGCGCCATCGACGGCGTCACGATGATGGGCAAGAATCTCGACCAGGTGCAGCAGAAGCTGCGCGGGCTCGCGGGCTCCAAGGTCACGCTCACCATCACCCGCGCCGGCGTGAAGGATCCGTTCGACGTCAAGATCGTGCGCGCCGCGATCCAGGTGGAGTCCGTCAAGTACAAGCGCGAAGGCGATGTCGGTTATATCCGCATCCCCGCCTTCAACGAACAGACGGTGGCTGGTGTCGAGCACGCGATCCGCGATCTGAAGGCCCAGATCGGCCCCGGCATCAAAGGCTATATCGTCGATCTGCGCGACGACGGCGGCGGCGTGCTGGAAGGCGCGATCGGCGTGTCGGATGCGTTCCTCGACGGCGGCGAAGTCGTCTCCACACGCGGACGCAGGCCGCAGGACACCGAACGCTACGACGCCAAGGCGGGAGACATCGCCGAGGGCAGGCCAGTCGTGGTGCTCGTCAATGGCGGCACGGCGAGCGCGTCGGAGATCGTGGCCGGCGCGCTGCAGGACCACAAGCGCGCCATCATCATGGGCACGACCTCGTTCGGCAAAGGCTCGGTGCAGACCATCACCCCACTCGACAATGGCGAGGAGGGCGCGCTGCACATGACGACCGCGCGCTATTTCACGCCGTCGGGCCGCTCGATCCAGGCCACGGGCATCGTGCCCGACATCGCCGTCGCCTCGAACAAGGACGATCCGGACGAGTCGATCCTCTTCAACGAGACCGAATCGATCCTTCCGCATCACCTCCTGCCGGACGACAACAAGCCGCCGCTGGCGCAGACCGCGCCGATCAAGCCGGACCCGGCCAAGACCTATGACGATTTCCAGCTTTCCTATGCGGTGGGCTATCTCGACGGGAAGACCAAATCCCGCGCGGTCGCGGCCACGAAAACCACGGGTGCGGGCGGGAATTAACCCGCCCGTAACCATGAATTCCGCTATGTAGGGACATGACGGCGCGCCCGCTTCTCCTGGCCTGGGTGATCGTGCTCGTGGCGCTTGGCGCGGTCGCGGGCGGCGTCGCGCTGTTCGGCGATCCGCGCGCCGGCGCTCCCGTGCTGGGTTTCGATCTCGGCTCCGGCAAGGCCGTCCCGGCCAGGAAGCCGCCGCAGAAACAGGCCAATATCAATCTCATCCAGGCCGGTCCCCAGCCGACCGAGGCAATGCCGCAGCCGCCAGCGAACGGACAGACGCCGCCGGATGCCACGCAAGGCGCGGCACCTCCTCCCACGCAATTGCCGCCTTCGCTGGTGCCGCAGCAGGTGATCAAGGCGGTCTATGCCGGCCGCGCGCTGATCGCCGACCCGGCTTTGATCGAACAATCCTCCGACGGTCCGTTGCCACGCATCGCCGATGACGGGCGCACGCCGATGGCCGCTTACGCGCCGCCATCCGCCGCCGTTGCCGGCCAGCCCAGGATCGCCATCGTCGTCTCCGGTCTCGGCATGAGCGCGCGCCAGACCCAGGCCGCCATCGCGCAGCTTCCGCCCGGCATCACGCTCGCTTTCGTGCCTTACGACACCGACGTGCAGCGCTGGATCGGCGAGGCGCGCCGCCAGGGCCACGAAGTGCTGCTCGAAGTGCCGATGGAGCCTTACGACTTTCCCGATTCCGATCCCGGCCCGCACACGCTGCGGGCGGCAGCCAGCGAGAGCACGAATAACCAGCGCCTCTCCTGGTCCTTGTCGCGCGCCACCGGCTATGCCGGCATCGCCAATCTGCTCGGCGACCGCTTCATGACCGACTCCGACGCGCTGGAGCCGGTGATGACCTATCTCGCCCGGCGCGGACTCCTCTTCTTCGACAACGGCTCGGTCTCGCATTCCGCGGCGCCCGACGTCGCCAAATCGGTGAGCGCCCCCTTCGTCCAGGCCTCGACCGAGATCGACGCCATCCAGGCCGGGATGGAGATCGACCAGCGGCTCTCCGGCCTCGAACAACGAGCGCGGCTGAACGGCTGGGCCGTGGGTTCTGCCACCCTTTATCCCGTGACGGTCGACCGCGTCACGATCTGGGCCAAGGGCTTGGCGGGGCGGGGTATTGCCCTCGTTCCCGCTTCCGCCATAGTGGGGCCTTCGAAATAATCGCCCTCCGCACCGGATGTCCCGCCAGCAATTGCGCCACGAAGACCTGCCCTATCGCCCTTGCGTCGGCGTGATGCTGTTCAGCGCCGACGGCGCGGTGTTCGTCGGCCGCCGCATCGACCAGACGGTCGAGGGCTGGCAGATGCCCCAGGGCGGCATCGACGATGGCGAAACCCCCGCCGAGGCCGCGTTGCGCGAGCTCGAGGAAGAGATCGGCACCCGCAACGCCACGATCCTGCGTGAGATGGACGAGTGGCTGCCCTATGATCTGCCGGCGCATCTGTTGGGCGTGGCGCTGCATGGGCGCTATCGCGGCCAGCGCCAGAAATGGATCGCCATGCGATTCCTCGGCAAGGATTCGGAAATCAACGTGGCCACGCCCGAGCCCGAATTCGCGCAGTGGAAATGGCTCGCCATCGAAGCCCTGCCGCGCCTTATCGTCCCGTTCAAGCGCGACACCTATGCCAAGGTGATCGATGCCTTCCAGGATCTCGCCTTCGCATGAAAAAACGTCCTCCAGTCATCATGATCCACGGCGCCTTTTGCGGCGGCTCGGTGTTCGCCGATTGGCGCAAACGCTTCGAATCCGCCGGCTACACGGTGCTCACGCCGACCTTGCGCTATCACGAGGTGGGCCATCAGCCGCGCGCATTGGGTTCGACCAGCGTGCTCGACTATGCCGCCGATCTGGAGAAGCTGATCGACACCTTGGATGCGCCGCCGATCCTGATCGGCCATTCCATGGGCGGGCTGCTCGCGCAGATGCTGGCCGCGCGCCGTCCCATCGCCGCGTTGGTGCTGCTCGCGCCATCCGCGCCCTGGGGCGTCTTGCCCTCGACGCCGTTCGAGGTGATCTCCGCGCAGACGCTCTACATGGCGGGCGATTTCTGGCGCAAGCGGCTGCGGCCCGAGAAATGGATCGCCGCCGCCAACGCGCTCGACATGGTGCCGAACCATGACGAAGTGTTCTCGCATTTCGTGTCGGAGTCCGGCCAAGCGACGTTCGAGATCATGCATTGGGCGCTCGATCTGCAGCGTGCGACACAAGTCGATGCGCGCCGCTTGACGTCGCCGATCCTTTGCATCTCCGGCAGCCGCGACCGTGTGAATCCGCCCGCCACCGTGCGCCGCATCGCGCAGCGCTATGACGGCCGCGTGGTCTATGAAGAGCTCAAGAACCACAGCCACTGGCTGATCGGCGAACCCGGCTGGGAAAAGATCGCCGACCGCGCGCTGGTCTGGCTGGGCGACGTGCTGCAAGCCGAGAAGCCGGTGCGCAAGTCGACAAAATCAAAACCACCCTCCCCTTGAGGGAGGGTCGAAAACGCGAATGCGTTTTCGGGGTGGGTCATGATGCCGAACGGCTGTGCGCCACCCCACCCCGAAATTTTGCTTCGCAAAATTATCGGCCCTCCCTCAAGGGGAGGGCGGAGATTTACGTTTTCGGCGCGAGCTCGTAGCGTTTCTTGAAGTCCTGCATGAAGGTTTCCAGCGTGTCGATCGCGGCGATCTTGCCGGCGAGGTCGCGGAAGGCGGTGCCTTGCGTGTCGATGCTGGCGGTGACGACGGCGAAGGCCGACGCGTCGGGGCTCGTCTTCATCTTGGCGGCGAAATGTTCGCGCAAGCGGTCGAGGCTCGGCTGGTCGCCGGCGAGCGAGTAGGCGATGGACGCGCGCATGACGTCCTGGCGCTCGGCGGCGGTGAGGGGCGTCGTGCCGGTGAAGCGCGCAGCCACCAGCTCTTCGGATTTCTGCCCCGCCACCGCCCAGTTGGCGCTTTCCCAATAGATGTCGGCGCGCAACCGGCGCGAATCCGGCTGCTCATCGGTCGCGATCATGTCGAGCGCCTGATCCCATTGCTTCAGTGCCGCCAATGCCCGCGCCTGCAACAGCGTGCGCTGATGGGTGAGGTCATCGGGCAGGCCCGACATCTGGGTGGCGCGCAGGGTCTCTAGCGCGTCCTTGGGCTTGTGATCGAGCAGGTCGATCATGGCGAGGCGCGCGGCGACCTGGGAGCGCGCCACGCCGTCCAGCCGCTTGTTGACCTGATAGTCGAGCAGCTTGGCCGCAGGCTCCAGCAGATCGACAGCAGCGAGCCGGTCGGCCATGCGGCGGATCATCTCGTCGCCATCGGGGCCGATAGGCGTGAGATCGATGAAATCGTAGAACAACGCCAGCGCTTCGACGGGCGGCAGCTTGTCGGCCTTGCCTTTCAGGAACAAAGCGGCGAAGGCCTCGCGCTGATCGTCCTCGGCTTGGCGGGCGAGATCGGCGTCGCCGAAATTCCGCGTCGCCACGCGCAGGGATTCCAGTCCCTCGCGCCAGCGCCGATCGGCGAAATAGAGCGCGCCCAGCTTGCGCAAGGTCTTGAGTTCGAGATCGTCGCCGCGCCAGCGGAAGCGCAGCCCCTCCAGCGCGTCGATGGCCTCCTTGCGCGTCATCGCGCCGGACGTGAGCCCGGCATCGACGCGGGCATAGATCGCTTGCGCGGCCAGCGCCTCGTCGCCACTGCTCTCCAGGGCGGTGAAGAGGGCAGAAGCATTGCGCGTGCGGCCCTCCTGCGCATAAAGCCGCGCGCGCGACAATTGCGCCTGCAGCGCGAGCTGCGGGGAAAGATCGCGCGGCAGATGCGACAGCGCGGCGTCGGCATGTTCCAGTGCGCCGGTGGCGATCGAAGCGTCGGCCTCGGCGATGCGCGCGCGCGCCTGCCATTCGGCTGGATAGTGGCGCAGCACGGAATCGGCGGTGTCGAGTTCCTTGCGCGCGGCGTCCCAATTGCCGAGGCCGGCATCGGTGAGGCCGCGCCACAGGGCGGCGTGCTGATCGGCGTCGAAGGCTTCGGTGGCGATGGCGTTATGGCCGTCCTTGTAGCGCGCCATCATCGTGTCGGCGGCCGCGCGCATGGTCTGCAGCGCCACGTCGCCCGTGAGCGTCGGATCGCTCTTCTGCACGACATCGATCAGGCCCAGCGCCTCGGCGGCGAAGCCGTTGGCGAGATAGAAGCGCGCCAAGGTGATGCGGCCGCGATTGGCGTCCGCCGGCGAGACTTTGGCGATGTTGCCCATCAGCCTGCGCTGGGCGGTGTAGAAATCGCCGCCGGCCATGGATTTCCACGCCGCGAAAGCGATGAAGCTCGGTCCCTCGCCCGATTGCGCGAGCTGCGCGACGGAGGTGATCGGCAAAACGGCGGGTGGAGAGATCATCAAGCCTTGCGGGCGGCCGATCGTCACCTTGGATTGAGCCGACTGCACGACGAGGTCGTCGGCGAGGCTCTTCACCGCGACGCCTTCCGCAGTCGGCAACAGCGCGAATTCGGCGTAGCTGCGGGGCTCCAGCACGGCGCGACCGGGCGCGGCCGTCACCACGGTCAGCGTGTCGCCGACGCCGGGATCGGCCAGGCTCATCACATGACCGGCGCCGGGCAGGAGTGCGGCGAGCGTCTGTTTGCCGCCGGTTGTTTCGGGCGAGAAGCCGATGGCCATGGGCGCCGACGCGGGCGCCGTGCCGATGGTCACGATCAGCTTGCCCGCCGCGCCATGCGCCGCGATCTTCGCCGGAATCCTCAAGCCGATGCGCAGCACGCTCGATGCATCGCCATTGGCGGCGTCGAAGGATGACGGGAAATCGCCCAGCGCCGTCTTGAGCTTGACCAGATCGATGGCTTGCTTGCCGTCGAGCACGATCCAGGCGGTCAGCCCGCGCGTGAACACGGCGGCGGAGACCGCGCCCGGGAAGGTGAGGGTGACGCCCTTGGCGGTGCGCTGCGCGTCCGCGGTCTGGATCGGAGCCGCAGCCGGTGGCGCGGGCGCGGCCGGCGCAGCCGTTGCTGTTTGCTGCGGCGGTGTCGTGGGCGGCGCTGGCGTGATGGCTGCCGTCACAGGCGGCTTCAAGGGCGTTGCTGGTGTAACGGGCTTTGTATCCGGCTTGGATGTGTCGTCGGGCTTCAGCTTCGCGGCGGTGTCGGCGACGGCTTGTACCTGCGCGGCCGAGACGTTCGCGGCGAGCTTCACCGGCTTGGGATGGGCGATGCCGGGCGGCTGATAGGTGGCGGTATCGGTCTTGGGCGCGATGATGTCGAGCACGACATGGTTGCCGTCGCGGAAATCGTGATAGCCGGAAGCCGTATCGGTCTCGAATTCCAACACCAGGCCGTGGTTCTCGACCTTCCAGCCGGTGTTCTTCACCCAGGGCGGCGAGACATGTTCGAGCGCGGAGAGATCGGGCCGCGCCTGCGCCTCGAAGCGCACGGTGAGGCGGCCCGCGCCAGGGAACACCGTATACGGAATGTTTTTCGGCCAATCGAAGACGAGCCGGGTGAAATTGGAATAGGCGCCGGCGCGGATCGCCAGCGCGGGCAACTTCGAAATGTCGACCGCCGTCGCTTCCTTGGGCGGCGGCGGGGGCAGGTCGGGCGGGGTCGCCACGCCGCCCGGCACGAGGTCGACGGCGAATCGCGCGCCAGAGGCGCTGGTGTGCAGGTGCGCATTCTGGGAAAGTGCGATGCGCAAGGTCTTGCCGTCGGCATCGAGCCGTGCGCCGCCCGCGAACGCCGAAAGGTCCTGCACCGCGGCGTTGGGATCGATCGTGACCTTGCGGTCGAAGCTGATGACGGCGACGCCGTCGGCGATGGACGCGCGGGAATGCGCGCCCGCATCGAGGGTGAAGAGGATGCGGCCATAGCCGCCTTGGGCCGAGGTCGTGACGGAGTCGGCATGCGCCGGCATCGCGGCCAACATGGCGGCCGCAAGCGCGAGACATCCGGCCCGGCCTTGCATTGCTCCTCCTCGAATCAATCGGTTCAGTCTACGTCTTCGCCCTACTTCTTCACCGGCGCCGCCGGCGGCGGTGTCGCGGCTTGCGTACTTATTGCCGGCGCGGTCGCGGCGGGGGCAGTTGCTTGCGGCGTCGTGCTTGGCGATGTCGTTCCGGCCGGAGCGGGCGCGGCTTGCGGCGCGGCGGTCGGGGGCGGCGTGTTGGCGGCGAGAGCCGGCACAGGCGCGGGCGTCTCCGGGATCTTCATCTTGTTGGCGAGGCGCACGGTCAGCTTTTGCGCCGCGTCGGCGTTCATGCCGGCGAGGATCGCGCCCAGGATATCGGGCTTCATCTGGCTGGCGACGGCGAGCAGCACGGTGTCGTCCAGATTGTTGAAGATATGCGCGGCGTCGTGCGGCTTCATCGAGGAGTAGGTCTTCACCAGGGCCGCGATCTGCGCCTTCTCGGCATCGTCGCGCTGGCCGAGCAGTTGCTGGACCTGATCCTGGAGCTGCTTCAATTGCGCGATCTTGCCGTCGACCCGGCCCTCGGCGGCCTTGATCAGGTTCTCACGCATGTCGAGCGATTGTTCGCGCGCATCGAGCTGGGTGCGGCGCTTGGCGAGGCTCGACAACACGTCGACTTCGCCGGCGGTTCCGGGGGCGGCGTCATCGGCGGCTGGATCGTCGGCCGGCGCCGGTGTCGCGGCGGCAGGCGCGTCAGAAGTCGCGGCTTCGGCGCGGGCTTCCATGGTGACGTCGAAGCCCTTGAGCGCGAGCAAGGCCGCGCCCATCACGAAGACGGTGGGAAGAAGGCGCAGTCTCACCGCATCGCTCCCATGGCTTGAGCAGGCGATTTCAGCCGGTTCATCAGGCTCGCCGGATGGACGCCGTTGTTGGATTTAGGCGGTGTCGCAGCGGCGATGCGTTCGGCGATGCGTTCACCGGACGAAGTGATCAGCGAAAGCTCATCGCTCAAGCCGCGCGCCTGGGCGATGCGGCCGTCCAAGGTCTCGGCGGCCTCGCCCGCGGCGGCTTTCAGCGCGCGCATCGAGGCGCCTGCCGAGACGATGGCCGCGTTCAATTCCACGATGGTCTGCTTGAGGCCGTCCTGGCCCTTGCGCAGGGCAGAGAGCTTGCGCTCCAGGAGCGCGCAATAGACCAGCGTGGCCGCGAGCAGGGCGATCAAAGTGAGCTCGACGAAGAAGGAGGCGTTGAGATGCGGCATGGCGGTTCTCTCTGAAGCGTGCGGCCTAAAGTGCGCGGGAAGCGTCGGTGCGGGCGATGGCTTCGTCGACGCGGACGGCGACCGACGAGCCCACGCGGCCCATGCGGCCCTTGAGCAAGGGCACGCCGCCGCAGCGCAGTTCGATGCGGCTGTCGGGCGAGGCGTTGAGCATCATGGTCTGGCCGACCTGGAGGTTCATCACCTTGTCGAGCGGCATGGTCTGTTCGTCGAGGATGGCGTCGATCTCGACCTTGGTGGACCACAGCTCGGTCGCCAGATGGCTTTCCCAGATGGAATCGCGGCCGAATTTCTCGCCCATGAATTGCTGCAGCAGCAATTTGCGGATCGGCTCCAAGGTCGCGTAAGGCAACAGCAATTCGGTGCGCCCGCCGCGGTCTTCCATGTCGATGCGCAGGCGCACGAGGATGGCGGCGTTGGCGGGGCGTGCAATGGCGGCGAAGCGCGGATTGGTTTCCAGGCGGTCGAGGGTGAAGTTCACCGGCGCCAGCGGCTCGAAGGCGGCGCACATGTCCTGGAGGATCACCTCGGTCATGCGCTGGACGAGCGTGCGCTCGATGGTGGTGTAGGGCCGGCCCTCGATGCGCATCTGCGCGGTGCCGCGGCGGCCGCCGAGCAGCACGTCGACGATGGAATAGATGAGATTGGAATCGACGGTGAAGAGCCCGTAATTGTCCAGCTCCTCGGCGCGGAACACGGCCAAGATTGCCGGCAGCGGGATCGAGTTCAGATAGTCGCCGAAGCGGATGGAGGTGATGTTGTCCAGGCTCACCTCGACATTGTCGGAGGTGAAGTTGCGCAAGCTCGTCGTCATCAGCCGCACCAGGCGGTCGAAGACGATCTCGAGCATCGGCAGGCGCTCGTAGGACACAAGCGCCGAATTGATGATGGCGCGGACGCCGGATTTGTCCTGGAGCTGCTCGTCGTTGACGTCGAATCCGAGGAGCGAGTCTATCTCCTCCTGGTTCAGGATGCGCTCGGCGGTGGCCGCGGTCGCCGCGGCGGGGGTTGCGCCTTCACCGTCGGGCGCGGTGGCGGCATCCCAGCCCGGCGCCTTGGAGGCGTCGGTTTCGGAAACGGCCTGGGTCATTTCGGTCTCGTCAGCCATCGCAAATCCTATTGAACGATCATTTCTTTGAGCAGCACGTCCTTCACCGGATAGGGCGCGGCGGCCACATTGATCCGGCGGAGCAATTCTTCCTTCAGGCGCAGCACGCCCGCGCTGCCATGCAGATCGTCCACGCGCAGCTCGCGCAGATAGCCTTGGAACTGATCGACGATGCGCGGCGTCACCGCGACAAGCGCGGGCTTCTCGTCGGCCTGCGGGATCTCGAGCGAGACGGAGAGCTTGAGGTAGGCGGGCGAGCCGTCGGCCGATTGGATGTTCACGACGATGTCGGGCATGTCGTAGAAGGCGACCGTCGGGGGAATGATCGGCACGGGCGCGGCCGTGGCCGTTCTCGTGTCGTCCTTGGGCGAAGAGAAGAGAAAGAAGTAAGCGCCGGCGCCGCCACCGCCCAAAAGCACGATCGCGCCAGCGGCGATAATCAGGAGCTTCTTGTTGCCGAGGAGTTTCTTAACGAAACCTTGCTTCGACGCGGCCTCATCGGCCGACGCGCCCGCGTCTTCGCTCTCCGGTTCCTTCGCCATGTCAGGCCCTTCAAACTGTCCGAGGCGATGGTTAAGCCGATAGGGTTAAAGAGTGGTGTCCAGGACGCGTTCGGCCCGGCAGGTTTTGCCGCATGGCGCGCGGGCGCCTTTCGAAAACCCTTGCAAATCAGGGCTTCGCGCTTGGCACGGCGCTGGCAAGTGCTTGGCTACGGACCAGAAGGGACCGAACGCGCCATGGATAACACGCTGCTCGTCAGCCTTTCGCATCAACTCGCGGCCTATCGCTCGATGGACGTGATCGCGAACAATCTCGCCAACGCGGATACGCCCGCATTCAAGCGCGAGAGCGCGACCTTCCAGGAATTCGTCGCCCAGGTTCAGCCGGGCGAAGGCGAGAAAGGCCGCCAGCAGGTCAGCTTCGTCAAGGACGCGGGCGACACGCGCGATCTCAGCCAAGGCCACGCCACCGTCACCAACGCGCCCTATGACCTCGCCATCAACGGCAAGGGCTATTTCGCGGTGCAGACTCCAGCCGGCGACACCCGTTACACTCGCAACGGCCATTTCACGCTCGACAGCGAAGGGCGCATCGCCACCGAGAACGGCGACATCCTCCAGGGCGACGGCGGCGAAGTCACCGTCACCGCCGACGATGGCGACATCCATATCGCCCAGGACGGCACCGTCACCGGCGCCAAGGGCCAGATCGCCAAGCTCAAGCTCGTCGATTTCGACAATGAGGCGGCGCTGAAGAAGGAAGGCGCGAGCCTCTATTCGACGGACCAGTACCCCAAGGCGGTCGAGGCGCCGTCGATCCATCAGGGCGCGGTCGAAGCCTCCAACGTCCAGCCGGTCATCGAGATCAGCCACATGATCCAGGTGATGCGCGCCTATCAGGCGACGGCCAATCTCACCCAGTCCCAGGAAGATCTCATGCGCAACGCGATCGACAAGATCAGCGAAGCGCCGAACTAAGGAGCATTTGACCCATGCGCGCACTCGACATCGCCTCGACCGGAATGCTGGCGCAGCAGACCAATGTGGAAGTGATCGCGAACAATCTCGCGAACATGAACACGACCGGCTACAAGCAGCAGCGCGCCGAATTCCAGGACCTGCTCTACCAGAACATCGAGCAGCCCGGCGCCCAGACGTCGGACTCCGGCACGGTCCTGCCGAGCGGCATCCAGCTCGGCGCCGGCGTGCGCACGGCCGCCACCTATCGCATCACCAGCCAGGGCGACCTCGCCTCCACGTCCAATCCGCTCGATCTGGCGATCAACGGCTCGGGCCTGTTCCACATCACCATGCCGGATGGATCGGACGCCTATACCCGCGCCGGCAATTTCGCCCTCTCGCCCGAAGGCCAGATCGTGACGGACAAGGGCTACACCGTCGCGCCCGGCGTCGCGGTGCCCGCGACCGCGCTGGCGGTGTCGATCAATGCTCAAGGCCAGGTGCAGGCGACCTTGCCGAACCAGACCGCGCCGCAGACCTTGGGCCAGCTCGAGCTGGTGCGCTTCCCCAACGAGGCGGGACTGAAGGCGCTTGGCGACAATCTTCTGATCGAGACCGCGTCGTCCGGCTCGCCGCAGGCCGGCGTTCCGGGCTCGACCGGCTACGGCACGATCCAGCAGGGCTATCTCGAAACCTCCAACGTCAACGCGGTGGAGGAGATCACCTCGCTGATCACCGCCCAGCGCGCCTACGAAATGAACTCCAAAGTCGTCACCGCGGCGGACCAGATGCTGCAGACGACCTCGCAGATGGGAAATGGCTGATGCGCACGCTTCTCTTCCTGATGAGCCTGGCGGTGATCGCCGTCATCATGCCGGCCTATGCCGAGCCGGCGCGCATCGTGGTGCCGAGCCACGATGTGCCGCGCGGAACGGTGCTGGGCGATTCCGATCTCGATTACCTGAACGTCGCCGTCACCGATGTCCGGCCGGGCATCGTGACCTCGATGAACGCGCTGGACGGGATGCAGACACGCCGCGTGCTGCGCACCGGCGAGCCGATCCGGCTGGACGATGTGCGTCATCCGATCCTGGTCACCAAAGGCCAGACCGTGACGATGACCTTCTCCGCGCCCGGCATCACCCTGACCGCCACCGGCAAGGCGATGAGCGAAGGCGGATTGGGCGAAACCGTCACGGTGCAGAACCCGGTCTCCTTCCGGCAGATCACCGGCGTCGTCACAGGCTCGGGCACGGTGCGCGCCGGCGATGTCACGAACGTCACGCAACTGGCCTCGAACTGAGAAAGATCAAGAGATGCTGAAGCAATCCCTCCTGCTCGCCGCCGCCGTCGCCGCGCTTTCGGGCTGCAGCGCCATCGACCGGGTCCAGAGCATTGGCCAGGCGCCTAAGCTCGCGCCGATCAACGTGCCGCAGAGCACGGCGGTCTCCGTGCCGCTGCCCCCGCCGCCTCCGGCCTATCGCGAGGCGAACGCGCTGTGGGTGCCGGGCTCGCACAGCTTCTTCCACGATCCGCGCGCGGGCCATGTCGGCGACCTTCTGACCATCGACATCTCCATCGCCGACGCCGCCAAGATCTCGGACACGACCCAGCGCACGCGCACCAATTCCGATGACGCCAACCTCACCAATTTCTTCGGGCTGGAGAACAAGCTGACCAAGGTCCTGGGCAGCGATCCGTCGAGCCTGGTCAAGATGGGCTCCGACACGTCCAATGTCGGCGCCGGCTCTGTCGATCGTTCGGAAGACATCAACCTGACGCTGGCGGCCATCGTCACGCAGACCTTGCCCAACGGCAATCTGGTCGTTAGCGGCCATCAGCAGGTGCGCGTGAACAACGAACTGCGCGACCTGCAGATCGCCGGCATCGTGCGCACCGAGGACATCACCCAGGACAACACGGTGAACCTGTCGCAGATCGCGGAAGCCCGCGTCTCCTATGGCGGCCAGGGCCAGATCACGGACATGCAGCAGCCGCGCTACGGCAGCCAGCTCTACGACATCCTGATGCCGTTCTGATTTGGGACCGCCTTGGTGGGCGGAGGGGCTAGGGAGAAACGGCCGGAGCGAAGAACTCCGGCCGTTTCTGTTTCTAACCATCGGTGTCATGGCCCGCGAATGCGGGCCACCCAGATGGGATTGCTCTATCAATCGTCGGGATGTCGTGAGGCTTCTTTCTTGAGTGATGCGCGGCAACCCCATTGGTCGTCGTTTCCAAACGCAGGATGACGCCGTAATTGTACCCATCTTCGCCGCCACGAATTTCGTCGATATAGCACTTCGAAACCGCACCGCGCGCAATCAGGTCGCCAATGCGTTTGGCGTCGTGGCGGGACACATATCCTATAGTCCCGATTCCACTATCGACTCGAATGGCATTCGAGTCGTGAGCATTGTCGGGTTCCGGCACCAACGTGACGTACTCGCCTTCCTTCAATCGCGCGATTATCTCCTGACGACTCTGCCCGTCGGCATTTCGCTGCGCTTCTCCGTGCAGGTCGATATTGAACCCATGAGAGTCCGAACGTTCGGCGAGTGCCGATTTGAGCACTTCGAGGTCATCATGGATGACGGCGCTTTCCGTTGCCATCTCATGAAGTCGTTCGCGCGCCACTCGAATCGTGCGATCGGCCTTTGGTTCTTGCCGTGATGGACCGGTGAACCAGAGCCAAGCCGCCCCAGCCAACACGGCTGCAATCCCGATCCAAATAATTTCCACAATGACGCCCCCGCAGGGACGATTGTAGCATGCCTCGGTATTGGCTTCGATGTGCAATGCGCGATAAAAAGTCAGCCTCTTGAGGCGAGTGGATGCGTCACCTGGGTGGCCCGCATTCGCGGGCCATGACACCTTAGCTAGTAGCACGCGAAACGCGCCTAATCGTCCCGGTACACCTTCTCGCGGCGCTCGTGACGTTCCTGTGCTTCGATCGACAGGGTCGCGATGGGCCGTGCGTCGAGGCGCTTGAGGGAGATCGGCTCGCCGGTCTCCTCGCAGAAACCATAGGAGCCGTCCTCGAGGCGGCGAAGCGCCGATTCGATCTTGGCGATGAGCTTGCGCTGGCGGTCGCGGGTGCGCAGTTCGAGCTGGCGTTCGGCTTCCGTCGAGGCGCGGTCGGCCAGGTCGGCGAACGGCGTGGTCTCGGTCTGCAGGTTCTGGATCGTCTCGCGGCTCTCGCGCAGGATGTCCTCTTTCCAGCGCATCAGCTTGCGGCGGAAATATTCGCGCTGCCGTTCATTCATGAACGGCTCGCTTTCGGTCGGCCTGTACGTGGACGGAAGTTCGATACCCATACGACACCCCTTGTGACGATTCGCCCTTCCCGTGGCGGGCGGGTTTATACAGGTGTGGCCTGGGTGCAGCAAATGGATTCGCCCGGCCCCGAGCCCCGAAAATTCACTTTTGTGACAAGTGTTTAGGTCAGGCGACCGCCCGGTCGGCCTGTTCCAGCTTGGCCAGTTCCACCCGCGCGCGCAGGTCGATCTCATCGAGGACGGACTGGAGCTTGGGATCCTGGAAAGTCTCGTGGCGGCGCGATACCGCGTTGGCCAAACGGTTCAGGGTCGCGCGCGGGATTCCGCCGGACAGCAGGCCGTCGCGGACATCGTCGAGCAGGGCCAGCAAGGCCTCGCCGCGGGCGACGCCCTTGGACGGGCCGCTCGATGCGTCGTCGATATTCTGCAGTGTCAGAATGGTTTCGACCGCGGTCAGCGGACCGGGCGAGGCGATGGCGGCGGCGCGGGGCTGTTCGGATGTATCGGAGACCGAAAAGCCGCCCGTCGATCCACCCGCCTTGTTCAGGCGGCGCAAATTCGAAGAATCGACTCGTCCGTAACCCTTGATCTCCATCGGGCCAACATGCGCCTCTATGGTTAAGATGCGGCTAATGGGGAACAGGATGCGGATCGCGACGCCGATGCTGGCTCTGCTGCTTGCCGCCAATGCCGCGGCGGCGGGGTGCCCGGCGGGCGACAAACTCATCGCGCCCTGCTTCGCCCTTCATGGCCGGCTGCAGGCGTGGAACGGCAATCCCACCTTCCGCATCTGGCGCATCGGGACGCGGCGCGTCCTCGGTGTCGAGGACAATGGCGGTCAGCCGTATCTGCCGCCCGCGATCCGCAAAGTTCTGGGCGACGACGCGTTCGGCAAACGCGTGACCGCGGATTACCGCGTCTGCCCGCTCACCAAAGCGCGCAAGGGCTGGATGCAGATCGTCTGCGTGATGGATGCCCGCAACATCACCCTGCAACGCGACGGCGATCAGGCGCGGTGATAGGGATGTCCGCCCAGGATCGTAAGGGCGCGGTAGATTTGTTCGGACAGCATGGCGCGGACCATCAGATGCGGCCAGGTCTGCGGGCCGAAGGCGAGGCTGCGGCTGGCTTTCACGCTTGCCGGAAGATCGAGCCCGTCGGGGCCGCCGATGATGAAGACGAGATCGCGCGCGCCGGCGTCGCGCATCGCCGCCAGCATCTCGGCGAACGAGTCCGACGTCATGCCCTTGCCGCGCGCGTCGAGCAGGATGACATGCGCGCCCGGCGGGATGCGCGCGGCCAGCTTCTCGCCTTCGGATTCCATGCGCGCGCGGGCCTCACGCAGCTTGGAGACCGCGATCTCCTCCACCGCCACGGAGGTCACGCCGTAGCGCTTGCCGAAATTGCGGGAGCGTCCGGCATAGTCTTCGCTCAGCGCGCCTTCGGGCGTGCCGCGCGATTGACCGACGGCCAGGATCAGAAGCCGCAAAGCGCTACACCGCCGCGCGGCGCTTCGGCTCTGCCACGCTCCACATGCCTTCGAGGTCGTAATATTCGCGAACCTCGGGGCGGAAGATGTGCACGATCACGTCGCCCGCATCGACCAGCACCCAATCGCCCTGCGCCGCGCCGTCGACGGGACGTGTGCCGTAGCCCGCGTTCTTCAGCTTGCGCGCGAGATGTTCGGCGATGGAGGTGACATGGCGCGTCGAGCGGCCGCTGGCGATGACGAGCGCATCGGTCAGCGAGGAGCGTCCGGCCAGGTCGATGGTCGTGATGTCCTCGGCCTTGTCTTCGTCGAGCGATTCCAGGATGCGCGCGAGCAGCGAGGGCTCTTCGGGCTTGATCTCGGCCTTGGCCTCGAGTTTTTTCGCGGGCTTCTTGGCGCCAGTCTTCGCAGGCGCCTTCGCGGGGGTCTTCTTGGCGCGCGGCTTGGGCGGCGCGGCTTTCTTGCTAGCGGGAATCTAGGCGAACTCCGGAAATAACGGCTTCAGCCTATCACGCGGGGATGATGCGCAATAGGGCTTCGTCGTGGTGGGCGCGGGCGCGCAAGGTGGTGGAACTCATGGGATTGCGCCGCCCATCCAGCACGACCAGGCAAGGCGGATCGGCCAGCGCCAATTGCCCGAGCGCGGCAGGATCGCGGCGTGAACAGGCGAAACGCTGCACCGCTTTGGAATAAAGCGGCGCCAAGGTCGTGCCTGGGCGCATGATCGCGGCGATCGGCACGCTCTTGGCGATATCGGCCCAGCGCTTCCAGCGGCGGAATTGGGCGAGATTATCCGTCCCCATCAGCCAGACGAAATGGACCTGCGGGAAGCGGCGCTTCAGCTTGGCGAGCGTGTCGACGGTGTAGCGCGTGCCGAGCGCGGTCTCGACATCGACGATCCGGACGCGCGGATGATGCTCGAACCGAGATGCGGCCGCCGCCACGCGCTCGCGAAGCGGCGCCATGCCGGCCATGGGCTTGACTGGATTTTGTGGGCTCACCAGCCACCAGACGTAGTCGAGCTTCAGCCGCTTCAGCGCGATCTCGCTGACATAAAGATGGCCCTCATGCGCCGGATTGAACGAGCCGCCAAGGAGCCCGATCTTCATCCCCGGCGCAACCGGCCCGGGCGGACGAAGCCAATGGGAGGTGCGGCGCATGGCATAGACCTTACCCGCCCCTCGTGGGCGGGTCGACAATTTGCGCAGCAAATTTCGGGGAGGGGGCGGAGTTCGCCGTCTGCTCCGGCCCCCTCCCCGAAAACGCAAGAGCGTTTTCGACCCGCCCACAAGGGGCGGGTAGGGATTACGGCGACCAGCCGGCCGTTTCGTCTTTCTTTTTTTTCTTCGTACGCGTCTTGGCGACGAGTTTGGCGAGGGTGCGCAGCACCTTATCGACGCCGTCGCCGGAGACGCCGGACATGGTGAGGACGTCCTCCCCGCTCGCCTTCTCCAGTGCGGCGCGTTTCTTGGTGAGCGCGGCTTTGGGGATGGCGTCGGTCTTGTTGAGGACGACGATCTCGGGCTTGCCGGCGAGGCCGTGGCCATAGGCTTCGATCTCGCCGCGGATGGTCTTGTAGGCCTTGGCGATCTCGCTCTGTGTGCCGTCGACGAGATGCAGGATCGCGCTGCAGCGCTCGGCATGGCCGAGGAATTTGTCGCCCAGCCCTGCGCCTTCATGCGCGCCTTCGATGAGGCCGGGCAGATCGGCGAGCACGAAATCGGTCGTGTCCATGCGCACCATGCCGAGCTGCGGATTGAGCGTGGTGAAGGGATAGTCCGCGATCTTGGGTCTGGCGGCCGAGGCGCGCGACAGGAAGGTCGACTTGCCGGCATTGGGCAATCCGATCAGCCCGATATCGGCGATCAGCTTGAGGCGCAGGATGATCGTCTGCTCCTCGCCCGGCAGGCCGGGATTGGCGTGGCGCGGGGCGCGGTTGGTCGCGGTCTTGAAATGCGCGTTGCCGAAGCCGCCATTGCCGCCCTTGAGCAGCATCACGCGCGCGCCGGCCGTCGACAGATCGGCGATCGGCGTCTCGCCGTCTTCCTCGTAGATCTCCGTGCCGACCGGCACGCGCAAGAGCGCGTCCTCGCCGTTGGCGCCGCTCATCTCCTTGCCCATGCCGGGCCCGCCATTCTTGGCGCGCACATGCTGGCGGTAGCGATAGTCGATCAGCGTGTTGAGGTTCTCGACGGCCTCGGCCCATACGTCGCCGCCGCGTCCGCCATTGCCGCCCCAAGGCCCGCCGAACTCGATGAACTTCTCGCGCCGGAACGCGACGCAGCCGTTGCCGCCCCCGCCCGACGCGATATAGACCTTGGCCTCGTCGAGAAATTTCATCGCGTCACCAAAAGGGGATTCGCGCAGAGCCGCGGAGACGCGGAGGCGCAGGCGATCAAGCGCGTGCCGATCTCCATCGCGCCGCGGTGCGTGAACAGCATGGTCTGTCGGCGCGTTGCGCGCGCCAATAGGCCAACGTCCCGACGCATCGCCATTGCGAACGTCCTTGCTCTATCGCGACCGTCTGCATCTCCGCGTCTCCGCGGCTCCGCGTGAATCATTCCTGCTTCTTTCATGCGGCCTCAGCTTGCTTGCGCGTTTGAGAGAAGTCCTCGCGCGTCAGCGTCACGATGTGGCAATAGACGGCATGGCCACGCGCGAGGCAATCGCGGCTCTCGGCGCCCGACATCACGCAGCCCAGCTTCTCGAGCACGCGGCCCGAAGCCGGATTGTCGTGGAACCAGCCCGCGATCAGCCGTTCGGCCTTGAGGTCGCGGAAGGCGAAACTGATCAGGCGGCGCGCAGCCTCGGTCGCGTAGCCCTGTTTCCAATAAGGCTTGCCCAGCCAATAGCCGAACTCGAAATGCCCGCCCTCGCGCAGATGCACGCCGACGCCGCCGATCAGGGCACGATCGGATTTGCGCGTGACGGCATAGTTGAAATCGGTGCCGGCGGCGCGGCCTTCCGCGGCCTTGCCCAGGAAGAATTCGGCATCCTTGCATCCATAAGGATGCGGCAGGCGGCCAAGGCTCTTGGCCACGTCCCAATCATTCGCGAGCGCGACGATGGCATCCGCATCGTCCGCCCGGTGATGGCGCAACAGCAATCGTTCGCTTTCCAATTCACCACACATGTCTGTCCCTCCTTCTGGCCGAGGGAATAAAAAAGGGAAGATGGCGGACCATCTTCCCTCGCAAATGATGAGCCGCCCATTTCTGGCGGCTGTTGGGGCGCCGCCTTATCCCGCATCCTTCGCCGGCGTGGCAAGAACCGACACGAAGGTGCGGCGCTTGTAGCCCGTGTGGAATTTCACATGGCCGGCTTGCGTGGCGAAAATGGTGTGGTCCTTGCCCATGCCGACATTGTCGCCGGGATGGAACTTGGTGCCGCGCTGGCGCAGGATGATGTTGCCGGCGTCGATCGCCTGGCCGCCATACATCTTCACGCCCAGCATTTTTGGGTTCGAGTCGCGCCCGTTGCGCGAGGAGCCGCCTGCTTTCTTATGCGCCATAGTCTGCTCCCTCAGCCCGCCGAAATGCCGGTGATCTTGATCTTGGTGAAGTGCTGGCGATGGCCGCGCTTCCGATGCGTGTTCTTGCGGCGCTTCTTCTTAAAGGCGATGACCTTCTCGCCCTTGCCGTGCTCGACGATCTCGGCCGTGACCGAGGCGCCTTTGATCAGCGGTGCGCCATGCTGGGGGTTGTCGCCGCCCAGCATCATGACTTCGTCGATCGTCAGTGTGCCGCCGGCGTCGCCGATGAGCTTTTCGACGACCAGGACGTCGTCCTTGGCGACCTTGTACTGTTTTCCGCCGGTGCGGATGACCGCAAACATGGGCTTAAGTCCTTGAAATCGTTACAATCCCGCCGCGACCCCTGTCGCGCGGGAGGCGGGGAATATACTGATGGAAGCCCGGGGGTCAAGGTCGCCCCGCCAATCAATGCCGCTTGAAGTACTGCACGTCTTTCTCGTGCTTCTCGGCCGCCTGCCGGGTCTTGAAGGTGCCCAGATTGCGGCGCTTGCCGGTCTTGGGATTCTTCTTGCGGGAATAGAGCCGATATTCCCCGGATTTGAGTTTGCGGATCATGCAGGGATAATTTGGCAGACGTGAACAAGTTCCCGCACCGCCTCGCCACCGCGGATGACATCCCGGCGCTGCGCCGGCTGATGGATGCGTCCATCGCCGGATTGCTGAAGGCTGTGCTCTCGCCTGAACAGGTCGCCGCCTCGCATGCGATCATGGGGCTCGACACGCAGCTCATCGCCGACGGCACCTATTTCGCCGTCGTGCAGGATGGGCGGCTGATCGGTTCAGGCGGCTGGTCGCGGCGGGCGACGCCCTTTGGCGGCGATCACAGTGCCGGGCGCGACGACCGGCTGCTCGACCCGGCACGCGAACCTGCCCGCGTGCGCGCCATGTATACCGATCCGGCTTACGCGCGGCGCGGCATCGGGCGGATGGTGCTGGGCCTGTGCGAACGCGCGGCGGCTGAGGCCGGCTTCGCCCAAATCGAGCTCACCGCCACGATGGGCGGGCTGCCGCTCTATCGCGCATGCGGCTATGGCGAGATCGAATGGCTCAGGCAGGACGTGGGCGGGGTGATCGTGCCGCTGCTGCGCATGGGCAAGGTTTTGCGCTAGAACGCTGCCGATGCGCGCGCCTTTCGAGATTCTCTACAATTTCCATTGGGTCGTGCCGGGCGAGGCCGCACGCTCGGCGACGGCCTATGCGGGGTTCCTGAAGCCGTTCCTCGAACGGCGCGGGATCAAGGCGATCGTCAATCTGCGCGGACCCAATCCCAAATTCGGCTGGTGGAAGGCCGAGAAGCGCGTAAGCGAAGCGTTGGGCGTCGCGCATATCGACGTCGTGCTCAACTCGCGGCGGCTGCCGACGCAACCGATGCTGCGCGCGCTGGTCAGGGCTTTCGATGCCGCGCCGCGGCCGATGCTGCTCAAATGCGGCGGCGGGCAGGATCGTTCGAGTTTTGCCGCCGCGCTTTATATCCTGCACACCAAGGGCTGGGCCGCGTTCGACGAGGCGCAAGCGCAATTCGCGGCGTGGCCATACCTGCATCGCCCCAAGCAGTTCCAGCATTGGCTGAAACCGTTCCTCGCGTTCGCGCGCGAGGATGCGAAGGGAAAACCGCTGGGTCAATGGATCGATGAGGACTATTCCGACGCCAGGCTGAAAGCCTGGCTTGAGGCGCATGGCTTGGGCGGGTCGTTCCGCGGGCTTTACGATCCGCGCATACCCATTCCCGGACTTTGAATATGCGCGTGATGGAGGGCGTCACGCTGTGGCCGTGCAAGCTCGATCCGGCGGCGCAGTCTTCTTTGCTGGCCGAAGTGTTTCGTCTCGCCGAGCGCGCACCCTTCTATCGCCCACGCATGCCGGGTTCGGGCAAGGCGTTCAGCGTGGAGGAGACGAATTTCGGGCCGCTCGGCTGGATCTCCGACAGGAGCGGCTATCGTTACGGGCCATGCCATCCGTATACGGATGAAGCTTGGCCCGCGATGCCCGAGACGCTGCTCGCGCTGTGGAATGAGACGACGGGTTACGCTCTGCCGCCGCAATGTTGCCTGGTGAATCTCTATCGCGACGGTGCGCGGATGGGCCTGCACCAGGACAAGGACGAGGCGGCGCTGGGCGCGCCCGTTCTGTCGGTGTCCCTGGGCGACGAGGCCCTGTTCCGGATGGGAGGGACCAGCCGGAAAGACCCGACCAGGAGCCTCAGGCTGCGCTCGGGCGATGTCCTGGCCTTCGGCGGGCCGGCGCGGCTGGCCTATCACGGGGTCGACCGGGTGGTGGCGGGAACCAGCGGGCTGGTGCCGGGCGGGGGGCGGGTGAATCTGACCCTGCGCCGCGTAACAGCTTGATCGGAAAAAGAAAAGACGCCCGGCTGGGGGGCCAGCCGGGCGCCATATGCGCCGTTACGCGCGTGGTGCCGGGAGGGGATGACCGACACCTCGGAAAGACGCCAACCAGCGTGCGAGCGGGGGGGCAGTGCCTGCTGGTCGGTGGACCGTCCTTCCGAAGGCAAACCTATGCACGAAAGACACAGCTTGCAAGATTTTTTTTCCGCTAAGCCATTGATTAAAGTTCACGGATGGACAGCGTCATTTTCGCCACAGGCGTCACGGGCGAATCACCCCTCGATTTGTAGGCGTTTTTTGACCGCGTTTTTCCAGGATTCCGCGAGCGCGGGCGCCGCGTAAACCGCCTCGCACAACGCGCGAGGCACGCGCGGATGGTAGACGGACACGAAAGCGTCATGTGTCGTGGGACCGTCATTTGATGAAATGCGCGTGATCGCGCCGGTGGTATGCGCGGTCCCTTCCGCGATCACGCGGCAATACCAGCCGCAGCGCGCCGACACGGTCATGCGCATCGGCGCATCCGCGCGCAATGAGAGACCGAGCTTGTAGCAAGGTCCGCGCGGCTGGCTGACTTCCAGCACCGCCTCGCCCCAGGCGAAACGATCGCCGATGCGGACGCTGTCTTCGTCCGCGCCCTCAAGAGTCAGATTCTCGCCGAAACTGTTCGGCTTGCAGGCGATGCCCAGTTCGCGCTCCCACCACGGCCAATGATCGGCGGGATAGAGATAGACGGCCTTGTCGGGTCCGCCATGCACGGTGAGATCGGCCTGTTCGTCGCCCACGATGTTGGTGCGGCCGACGAAGATCGTGTCTTCGGTGACGAGATGCTTGAAGATTCCCGACAGCACCGGCTCGCCGTTCACGCTTCCAATAACGCGTGGGCGGCCGACGCTGGTGACGAGAAGCCTCATGCCCTTCCGAAATCCTTCGCGGTGCGGTCGACGGCGTCTTTCAGTCTGCCGACGACCTCGTCCACTTCGCTCTCGCTGATGATGAGCGGCGGCGACAGAACCATCGTGTCGCGGATGGCGCGGCTGATCAGGCCCGAGTTGAAGCAATAGTTGCGGCAATGGGCGCCGACATTGCCGATATCGGGGAAGAAGGCGCGGTTCTTCTTGTCCGCGACCATCTCGATTGCGGCGAGGAGCCCGATGGTGCGCACTTCACCGACGATGGGGTGATCGTCGAACGCTGTGTGCAGCGCCTTGGCGAAATAAGGCCCGATGCTGTTCTTCACCCGCGGCACGAGACCCAGCGCCTCGATGGTTTCGAGATTCTTCAGCGCCACCGCGCTCGCCACCGGATGGCCGGAATAGGTGTAGCCATGCACCAGTTCCTCGTTGGCGTTGAGGATGGTGTCGGCCATCTGTGTGCCCAGCGAGATCGCGGAGATCGGCTGGTAGCCCGAGGACAGGCCCTTGGCCATGGTCATGATGTCCGGCGAAACGCCGAACGTCTGCGCGCCGAACCATTCGCCGGTGCGGCCGAAGCCGGTGATGACCTCGTCGAGATGCAGCAGCACGTCATATTCGCGGCAGATGCGCTCGGTTTCCGTCCAATAGGTCTTGGGCGGGAAGATCACGCCGCCCGCGCCCTGGATCGGTTCGGCGGAGAAGGAGGCGACGTTGTCGGCGCCGATCTCCAGGATCTTCTCTTCCAGTTTCCGGGCGATGAGGAGTCCGAACTCGTCGGCGCCGATATCGCCATGGCCCGCGGCTTTCGCGCCGAACCAGTATGGCGTGGGCACTTTCTGGAAGCCCGGCAGCGGCAGGTCGAATTGCGGATGCATCGGCGTCAGGCCGGAGAGCGAGGCGGCCGCGAACGTCACGCCGTGATAGGCGTAGTCGCGCGACAAGTGGATCTTCTTGCCCGGCTTCTTCTTCAGGTTCCAGTAATAGCGGATCAGCTTCAGCGCGGAATCGTTCGCCTCCGAACCCGAACTCGCGAACAGCACATGGTCGTGGCCGTCCGGCAGAAGACTCGTCAGCTTCGCGGCAAGCTCGATCGTGTAGGGGTTCGAGGTCTTGAAGAAGTGGTTGTAGTAGGGAAGCGTGTGCAGCGCCTCGCAGCCGGCATCCGCCAGCGCCTTGTTGCCGTAGCCGATCTGCACGCACCACAGACCCGCCATGCCGTCGAGGATCTTCTTGCCCTCGCTGTCCCAGAGATAGACGCCGTCGGCCCTGGTGATGACGCGCACGCCTTCTTTATTGAGGGCGGCGGTGTCGCTGAAGGGATGGATGTGATGGGCGGCATCGAGCGCCTGCCAATGCTTGGTGAGATTGTGTTCTTTGTTCATGGCTTCGTTCCTTGTGTTCGGGTTGCGCGAAAAACAGCGGCAACCCGGACCTAGGGCCGATAGCCGATCCGGGCACAGAGGATAAGCAGCGTGTGCTTGCGCGTCATGCGCGAAGCTTACGCCTTCGCGCCCTGCTTGGCCAACGCCTTCTGATAAGCGGGCCGCGCATGGGTGCGGGCGAGATAGGCTTGGATGTTGGGATAGGCGTCGAACACGCCCGGCGTCAGCGCGCCGTAGTTCAGCACCGCGACCATCAGGATGTCGGCGGGGCTGAGCTCATTGCCGAGAAGATAGGATTTCCCGGCGAGCGCATGCTCCACGCCGTCGAGCCGCTCCTTCAAGTCGTCGGCCACTTCCTTGGCGCGCAACTCGCGGCCTGGGCGGTCCTTCCAACGGGTCGACCAGCGCATATGCTCGGCGAGGACGGGCTCCACCGTGTTGAGCGCGGCGAAGCACCATTGGTTCAGCTCGGCGCGGGCATTGGCGTCCTGCGGCGCGCGGCCCTCATGCTCGTAGAGATAGAGCACGATGGCGGCGGATTCGAACAACCGCATCGCGCCGTTCTCGATGGAGGGCACGCGGCCGAAGGGATTGATCGCGCGGTTCGGCCCCCCGCGATGCTCGCGCGCCTGATAGTCCAGCCAATGGATGTCGTAGGCGAGGCCAAGCTCCTCCAGCGCCCAGAAGGCGCGGATGTCCCGCAAGATGCCTTTGATGTGCGGCGGATAATTGTGCGAGGCGTAGAGGGTGATCATGCCCGTGCTCCATTCGAAGCATGAGCATGTCACGCTTCAGGGCTGCCGCAAGGCGGTCGTTTTGTCCCAGGCGGGCAAGGCCTTCATGTCGGCGACCCAGCGGGCGATGGCGCGATAGGGTTCGAGCGGAAAACGCGCCGTCTCGGCATCGCCCAGGGGCGCCACCAGCGCGAGGTCCGCACCGTCAGCGTATCGCCGGCGACGTAACGGTGCTTGCCGAGCTCGGCGTCCAGCACCTTGGCGAGGCGGTCGATGAGCTGAGTGCCGCGCTCGATCTCGGACGGGCTTTCCTCGCCGCGGCCGAACAGCTTCTTGACCACGCGCTCGAACAGGAAGATGGCGCAGGCCTGGTCCCAATGGGCACAGTCCCAATAGAGCCATTTCGTCACCTGCAGTCGCGGCTTGATGTCGAGCGGCATCAGCCCGGCTTGCGGCTTCTTGGCCGCGAGATATTCCAGGATCGCATCGGATTCCCAGAGCACATAACCGTCCTCCTCCAGCACCGGCATGCGCTGGTTGACGTTGAGCGCGGTGAATTCCGGCGTGCGGTTCTCGCCCGCCACGGGGTTGACGCGCTTGAGTTCGTAGTCGAGGCCGAGATGGCTCGCCGCCAGCAGCACCTTGAAGGCGCGCGGACTGAGCGGGAAGGCGTGGATCCTGAGCGTCATGGTGCGATCTCCTGCGATGGATCTATTCCGGCTTGCCGGTTTCGGCGTAAGCCTTCAGCCTTGTGACGAGATCGGCGAGCATCGCGTCGGCGCGCTCCGGCCATTTGGCGAAGCCGCCCTGCATGTAGCCGCCAGGGCGCGCGTCGAGCGTAAGGCCCGCCGCGCTCTGGCCGAAAGTGTGCCGCGGATTCCATCATTGCGCGTGACGGAGCAGCGCGGCGCTGAGCAACGCAATCGTCTTCATTTCAATTCCCCTGCGCGGCATCGGCGTAGATCCGAAGGATGTCCGGCCAGCCGCCCGGCGAGGCGACGGCGGCGGCGATGGTTTCGGCATCGATGGCGGTGACGCGATGTTCGAGCTCGACGCGCGTGCCGTCGCCGTCCGGCACGAAGCGGATGTCGATCTCGCTGTCGACGTCGTCGTCGAGCTGGAATTGCGCATTGAGCCGCCAGGTCAGGACCACACGCTGCGGCGGCTGCCAGACGCGCACGAAGCCGTTGTCATATTCCGAGCCGTCCTCGCTGACGTGATACCAGCGGCCGCCCTGGAACGGCTCGATATAAGCGGTCTTCATCGGCGCGGTGCCGATATGATGGCTCTTGGGCCACCATTGGCCGATGGACGCAGTGAAGACGGTGAAGGCCTTCGCCTGGTTCGCCTTCACGCGGATGGATTTCCGCACCGGTGCGGCGGCGATGCGCGCGGTCATTTCTTGGCGTCTCCTATTTTTGGCTCTTTTTCGGCTTCGGCGCGGAAGGCTTCCAGCGCCTCGTTCCAGAATTCGTCCAGCCAGCGGCGCAATTGGCCCAGGCCCTTCGGATCGATTTCGTAGATGCGGCGCGTGCCGTCGCGTTCCTCGCGCACAAGCCCGGCCTCCTTCAAAACCTTCAGATGCTGCGAGACGGCGGGCCGCGAGACCGGCAATCCCTTGGCGATCCGGCTCACCGGCAGGCGGCCATGGCGCAGGCGCTCGAACACCTTGCGCCGCGTCGGGTCCGCCAATGCCTCAAGCGATCTTCCGTAAGTCATAGCTTACGGTAAGTCATTGCTTACGGATAAGTCAAGTAACTTCCTCCCCCGCAACGGCGGGGGAGGAAGTCAACGATTCAGATCGTTAGGATCGAAACTTGCCGACACCGTGCCGGTCGCCGGGAACATGGCGATGAAGCTTGTATCGGTCCAACTCAGCGTCGGCATGCCGAAGTTCTCGACCGTGCCGTGGATCTGGACGCCGTGGCCTTGCGGCTTGGCGAGCGAGGTCCTCACCTCGTCGTCGAGTTTGCCGAGGTCCTTGGCGACGCTGAAGACGAGGTTCTTCTCCAGCGCCTTGCCCAGTTCGCCGCCGGCCAGATATTTCATCGCCGAGAGGATCAGCCCTTCGGTCGCCACGTCGTAACGCATGTTGGCGATGCGGATCGTGCCGCTCGCGGAATCGAACACCGGCACGCCGCGCAAGTAACCGGTGCCGCAGGAATCGAACCAGCCGAACGGATCCCAGCTTTGGTCGACGCAGAAATGCGTCTGGACGATCACATCCTTGCCGGACGGAAGGATCTCGAGCCTGTCGAACTTCACTTGCGTGCGGCCGACATGGGGCGGCTTCTTCTCCAGACGCGCCAGCGCCAGCTTCGCGGCCTGGTCGTAAGGCAGGATCACCGGCACCACGAAAGTGAAGCGGTTGGAGGGACGATCGAGCCGGCCCGGCGACGGCAAGGGCGGCGCGGTGGGCGCAAGAAACGGCGCGTCGCCCAGCGCCACGCGCGCTTGGCCCACGATGCCGACCGAAAGTGTGATGGCATTGCCGGCGGCGAGCGGCTGGCCGACCAGGATGCGTTGCGGCGTCAGCATCAACCAGGCTTCAGGCCGTTTGCCGATCTTGATCGGCTGCCAGGCGCGCGCCCATAGTCTTTCGATCGCGGGCTTGATCTTCACCTGCTCGGGCAGCCGCTTGTCGAGCGCGCGGAACAGGGGATCGGAAAGATGCTCGTCATTGTGGTTCCACAATTCGGTCAGGCGCATCCGCAGCGGGCCAAGCTTCACATCGGCATCCGACATCTGTACTTCGCCCTGGGTGTGGCTCACCAATTGCCAGTTGGCGCCCAAGGACAGCGACGTCGTGGCCCGCGCCTCGCCTTCCGCGGCCGCATGCGCCTTGGCCTTGAACAGGGATTTGAGCTTCACATCGGCTTCGACGTGGAAGGGCAGCATCAGTGCGATCTTGCCGCCCTCAGCGCCGCCCGTGACCGGCCCGGTGCGCGTGGCGACGAGGTCGAGCCTGCATTTGCCGATGCCGCAATTGGATTCCTGGTCCTTGATGTCGGCCAGTTGCGTCGCCGTCTTGTCGTTGATCGCGCGCAACAGCCCTTCGATCGGCACGGTGAGCGTGGCGGAGACGGTGGAGACCGGAACCGGCGGCGCAGGCGGCGGCGGGGTACGGGCCGGCTCGGGCGCAGTGAACTTGCTGCAGGCCGGGAGCGCCAGAATCGCGAGAAGGGGTATCGCGAACAGAGCGAGCGTCTTGCGCATCAGGCCTCGCGCAGCGCGCGTCCGAAGGCGGCGAAGATCTCGCGGCTGACGGGGTCGTCGCGCCAGCGCCATTCGGGATGCCATTGCAGGCCGAGCAGGAAGCCTTTCGCGCCCGGCATGGAGACGGCTTCGATCTGCCCGTCCGGCGCCGCCGCGTCGGCGTGCAGCGACGGCGCGAGCTTGTCGACGCCTTGGCTGTGCAGCGAGTTCACCAGGAACGAACGTTCCACGACGAGCTTCGCCAGCAATCCACCCTCGGCCACGCGCACGTCGTGGGCGGGACCGTATTGGGTGTCGAGCGGGGCACCCTTGTCTTCGCGGTGATCCATGCGCCCGGGCTGTTCCTGGATATGCTGATGGAGCGTGCCGCCCAGCGCCACGTTCAATTCCTGGAAGCCGCGGCAGACGCAAAGCGTGGGCACGCCGCGCGCGATCGCCGCTTCGAGCAGCGGTAAGGTCGTCGCATCGCGGTTTTCGTCCTGCATCACACCGTCGCGCGGGGCCGGCCCGCCATAACGCCTAGGCGAAACGTTCGAGGGCGATCCGGTGAACAGCAAACCATCGATGCTGTCCAAGACTTCATCCGGCGGAATGGGATTGGGAAGGACCGGGATCAGGAACGGCACCGCGCCGGCGCCATCGCGCACCGCGGCAATGTATTTCTCGCCCACCATATGGAAGGGATGAGGCCCCACCATGCGGTGGTCGCTCGGGATTCCGACAAGGGGGCGACGGTCAGCCATCAGGGCTGGGTTTTATTCCCGCGCAGGGAAAAGATCGAGTCGGGGATGGCAACCCCGGTCTGCATATTGCGCAGGGTCACGGTGGTGGTGAGGCCCTGCGCATCCGTCACGGACCATTGGCGCAGTTCGTAGCCGGGATCGGTGAACACGATCTGGATATTGCCGGTGGTGCGGCGGTCGGTGGCGCGCGCGTCGACGATGATCTGGCCCGGCGCTTGCTCCACGCCCGTCACCGCCTGGCTGCTCGAAAAGCTCACATGCTCCGCCAGCAGCAGGTTGAGCGGCGTGGCGGAGAGCGGATAGCGGTCGACCGTGTGCAGCCTGGTGTTGAACACGGCAATGTCGAGCCCGTCGGAGACGACGAGGGTGGGCGCGGGCGGCGCATATTCGAAACGCATCAGCCCCGGCTTCTTGATGTAGACGCGGCCTTCGGTGATCTGCCCGTCCGGCCCGATCTGCGCGAAGCCCGCCTCCAGCGATTTGATGCCGTTATAGGCGTCGCTGATCTTGTTGAGGACGAGCTCTTCGTTGCGCGTGAGCAGGCGCGCGGATACCGCGCTGGAAAACAACAGCGGCACGACGAACAAAAGGCAAGATAGGAAGCGGCGCATCACAAACTCATTGTGTCATGGCACGCGAACGCGGGCCACCCAGGTGACATAGCATCTGGCGGCGAAATCCTTAGCGCAGATTCTGTCAAACTTGCGGCGATGTGCAGAACCCAACTGGGTGGCTCGCATTCGCGGGCCATGACACCCGTTCGTTACGCCGCCTGCACCTTGCCCATCTTGTGCGGGCACAGGCCTTCGATCAACAGATGCAGCACGCCTTCGAGCTCGCGCTCGAGTTTGGGCAAGGTGAGCTTCGACCAGAGCTGCGGATAGCGGAACTTCATCGTCGCCGACTGGATCATCTCGGCGATCTCTTCCTTGTCGCCGGGCGGCAGGAATTCGCCGCGGCGCTCGGCCTCGTCGAGCAGCTCGACCAGCAGCGTGCGCTCGTGCGCCAGCATCCAGTTCACGAATTCCGGGCGCTCATGGCCGATGACGTTGGCCATCTCCAAGACGCGCGGATCCTTTTCGAGCTTGTGGTATGTGCTGCGCAATTCCTCGAACAGCACGTCGTGCAGCCGCTGGCGCGCGTCCTTGCCCGGCGCCATGGCGAGCTTGCGCATCTGGGCGATATGCTCCTGATAGCTCTCCGACGCGATCGCCTCGGCGATGTCGAGCTTGCCGGGGAAGAAGCGGTAGAGATTGCCGGGCGACATACTGCAATCGGACGCGATCTCGGCCATTGTGGTTTTGGCATAACCGAAATGCGAGAACCGCTTCTTGGCGGCCTCCACAATTTGGGAGCGGACGATATCCTTCTCGGTCATGACCATTGCGCGTTTCTTCCCCCGGTGGGTTCTTGTTATTTTGTCCCTGTAAGATAGGGGATTTTTCTGAATAATCAACAAACCGTTCAATCTTCGCAACTGCAGCAGAGATCGGATATCCGTGGATAAAGCAGGAAATCCAGAAGCTTACCGCCATATAGGCGTGCTGGGGGCCGGAGCCTGGGGGACAGCGCTGGCCCTGATGGCTGCGCAGGCCGGCCGCCAAGTGACCCTATGGGCGCGCGAAGAAGAGGTACGCGAAAGCATCAAAATACAACGCCGGAACTTGTTGTTTCTTTCCGGCGTCGATTTGCCGGAGACGATCGAGCCAGTGGGCGACATGCATGCACTCGCTTCTTGCGACGCGATCCTGCTGGTCGCGCCGGCCCAGCATCTGCGCGCGACGCTGGCCACGCTGACGCCCGATCTGCGCGATGGCACACCACTTGTGCTCTGCGCCAAAGGCATCGAACGCGGCACCGGAAAGTTGCTGACCGAAGTGCTGACGGAAAATGCGCCGCGCGCGGAACCGGCGATCCTGTCCGGTCCATCCTTCGCGAAGGATGTCGCGCGCCATCTGCCGACGGCGGTGACCATCGCCGCCAAAATGGAAATCGCGGTACGCCTTCAGGCCGCG
This sequence comes from Rhizomicrobium sp., assembly GCA_036491175.1. Taxonomy (GTDB): domain Bacteria; phylum Pseudomonadota; class Alphaproteobacteria; order Micropepsales; family Micropepsaceae; genus Rhizomicrobium. Next base: position 31,206 of record DASXCJ010000064.1, on the reverse strand, counting down.
CTCGGCCATCTCACCTTCCGGCCCTATGCCAGCGACGACATGGTCGGTGCGGCCTTGGGCGGGGCAGCGAAGAACGTCTATGCCATCGCCTGCGGGATCGTGGCGGGGATGGGGCTCGGCGAGAGCGCGCGCGCGGCGCTGCTGGCGCGCAGCTTCGCGGAACTGTGCCGGCTGGGCGAAACGCTGGGCGCGCGTCCGGAGACTTTGATGGGATTGTCGGGGCTTGGCGATCTCGTGCTCACCGCGACAAGCCCCACCTCGCGCAACTATGCCTTCGGGCTTCTGGCGGGCGAGGGCACGCCGCGCGACCAACTCTTCGCGCCCGGCCGTCCGCTGGCGGAAGGCGTGGAGACGGCGCCTGCCCTGGTGGCGCGGGCGAGGGCGGAGAAGATCGAGCTTCCCATCGCCGAGGCGGTCGCGGATATTCTCAGCGGCCAGCTTGCGCTCGACGAAGCGATCCCGCGGCTGATGGCCCGCCCCCTTCGTAACGAATAGGGCGCAGCGAATAGGAGATGAAATGCTTTTCGTGCTGACCGCCATCGACAAGCCGAACGCACTCGAATTGCGCCTCGCCACGCGCAACGCCCATTTCGAATACGCGAAAGAGACCGGCGTGATCCGCCTGGGCGGACCGTTCCTCGACGCCAAGGGTGACATGGCCGGCAGCATGATCGTCTTCGAAGCCGCCGATCTGGAGGCCGCGAAGGTGTGGGCCACGAACGATCCCTATGCCAAGGCGGGATTGTTCGCGTCGTCGGATATCCGTCCCTGGAAGCTCACCTTCAATCCGACGGGAGCGCAGCTCTGATGGCATATTGGCTGTTCAAGACCGAGCCCGAGGCGTTCTCCTGGGAGATGCAGAAGACGCGCGGCGCCAAGGGCGAGCCGTGGAGCGGCGTGCGCAACTACGCCGCCGCCAAGCACATGAAGGCGATGGAAAAGGGCGATCTCGGCTTCTTCTATCACACCGGCGACGAGAAGCAGATCGTCGGTATCGTCGAGGTCATCGCCGAATACAAGCCCGATCCCACCGACGAAACCGGCAAGTTCGGCCTCGTCGATGTCAAAGCGGTGAAGGACGTGCCCAAGCCCGTCACGCTCGCGGCGGTGAAAGCCGATCCCAAGCTCAAGGGCATGGTGCTGGTCCGCGAAGCCCGCCTCTCCGTCCAGCCGGTGACGGACGCCGAGTGGAAGCATATCGGCAAGCTCGGCGGCGTGAAGTAGCGTCAGGCCAGGAGGATGCGGACGCCGCGATAGCGCGCGAAGGCGGCGTCCGCCGTGATGATGGTGAGGTCGCCTTCCAGCGCCTGGGCGATCATCAGCCGGTCGAACGGATCGCGATGGTGCTGCGGCAGTGCCGCCGCCGCCAGCACCTGGTTCATTTCGATGCCGAGCAGCGCGAAATTCGATTCTCGCAAGACCGCCAACAGTTCCGTCGCGCCGCCGGCGATCGTCTGGGCGTGGAACGGCAGCTTGTCGTTCGCAGCCTTGATCGCCATCTCCCAAAGGCTGGCAAGGCTTATGAAGATCTGGTTCGTTTCGTCTTCGATGGTTTTGCGCGCTTCTTGGCTGAGCTTGTGCGGCTCGTCTTTCGCCCGGATGAAGGCGTTGGAGTCGAGGAGGTATCGGCCCATTTGAACTCCCGCGATGGTTCGGCGACATGTGAGGGCGCATCAAGAGGCACCGCCGACTGATCCAGAGGCCTATTCATGCTCTCGTCGAAGTCGCGTTGGATTTCCTCATCCATCGCTTTCCAGTCCCGCCAGAACTGATCGGAATGGTAATAGGCGCGTTCCTCCGGCGTCATGAGCTTGGCCCATTGTCCCAATTTGCGTTTGCCCGGCTTGGCCGTGGTTTCGGCGTCGGCGACGACGAGCTGCGCCTTGGGCTTGCCGTTTTTCGAGATGACGATCACGTCGCCGCGCGCGGCGTCCTCCACCAGCTGCGAAAGGTGGGTCTTGGCTTCGTAGAGGCTGACGCTGCGCTTCATCTGTAGAGTATACCTCTACTTGGTCAAGTTGGTCAAGTTGGTCAAGTTCCGCATCCGCGTCAGCGCGCCGTAAGTCGAGCACCAGATCAGCAAGCCCGTCATTGCCGCGACGAAGCGGTCGAGGGCGCGGCCGAAGGCGCTGCGCCGCGCCTGGCGGGCCCGCGCGCCGTGGAGATGGCCTTGCTCCTGTGCATCGATGCGCGCGATGGCTTCGCTGAGCACGGGATCACGGGTGCCGAGCCATTCCAGTTGCTCATTGAGATGCGCACGCACGGTGCGCTCGACAGATTCGGTGCAGATGAGGATGGCATCGCGGCCGAGAAGGCCGGTGAACAGGCCCAACGCCGTGCCGCCCAAGCCCCAGAGCGGCATGGCCCCACAAGGGCTCGCGCCGCGCGGCCACATCAATTCGCGGAACGCCGCCAGATGCTCACGCTCATGGCCGAGCGTCTCGCGCAGGAAGGGCAGCAGCGCGGGCGCGGTGAAGCGCGCGGCTGCCATCTGCGCACGGTAGATGCGGATCGCGCCATATTCGCCGGCGTGGTTGACGCGGAGGATCCGCTGGATCGCGCGGCGATAGCGGCGCTCGATCACGGTCAAGCTCAGCTCGCGCGGCGGCGATAGATCAGCAGGCCGTCATTGGTCTGGATGTCGTAGAGCCGCACGCATTTGGGATTGATGACTTGCGCGCAGCGATAGTCCGCCGTGATGAAGTAGACCGTCGCCGTCGTATGCGCGATGCAGGCGAAACGGTTTTTCACCTTGGTGTTGCGCGGCAGTTTCTCGGCCAGCTGCGCATCGACGGGCACGATGTTGACGTTCTTGCCCTCGACCAGCTCCTGCGCGCAGAACAGCATCATCGCCGTCTTGACGTCCTCCGGCCGGCGCGGCGCCGCGACCGGCGCCGCCGGCTGGTTTGCCTCCACATCGGCCTGATGCTGGCGATAGATGAAATAGCCGGCCACCGCGACCGCGATCACGAAGCCGCCCACCAACACGATCTTGGCCGCAAGCCATTCGCGCTGGGTGCCCCGGCGCAGATTGTCGTCGTTCATTTAGGTTCCAGCCCCGAAATCAGCGCATCGTCGGAATGACGAAGCTCGCATTCTCGCGCACCCCGCCTTTCGGCCAACGCTGCGTCACTGTCTTGATCCGCGTATAGAAACGCACGCCCTCAGGTCCGTGCTGGTTAACGTCGCCGAAGGCCGAGCGCTTCCAGCCGCCGAAGGTGTGATAGGCCAGCGGAACCGGAATGGGAATGTTCACGCCCACCATGCCGACCTTGACCTTGGCCGCGAATTCGCGCGCGGCGTCGCCGTCGCGGGTGAAGATCGCCACGCCGTTTCCGTATTGATGGGTCGAAGGCAGCGCGATCGCCTCGTCGAAATCCTTGGCCCGGGCAATCTGCAGCACCGGCCCGAAGATTTCATCTTGATAAGTTTTCATGTCCGGCGTGACGCGGTCGAAGAGCGAGCCGCCGAGATAGAACCCGTTTTCGTAGCCCTGCATCTTGAAGCCGCGGCCGTCGACGAGGAGCTCCGCGCCCTCGGCCACGCCCTGGTCGATATAGGCCTTGACCTTTTCGCGGTGTGCCGCGGTCACGAGAGGTCCGTAATCGGCGTCCGGATCGGTGGGGATGCCGACGCGCAATGTCTCCACCCGCGGCTTGAGCTTGGCGACGAGGGCGTCCGCCACCTTGTCGCCCACCGGTACGGCCACGGAGATCGCCATGCAGCGTTCGCCCGCCGAGCCGTAGCCCGCGCCGATGAGCTCGTTGGTGACCTGGTCGAGATCGGCGTCCGGCATGATGATGGCGTGGTTCTTGGCGCCGCCCATGGCCTGCACGCGCTTTCCATGCGCCGTGCCGCGCGAATAGACGTATTCGGCGATGGCGGAGGAGCCGACGAAGCTCACCGCCTGGATGTCCGGATCCTCGAGGATGGCGTCGACCGCTTCCTTGTCGCCGTTGACGACCTGGAGCACGCCCGCGGGCGCGCCGGCCTCCATCATCAGCTCGGCCAGGCGCATCGGGACAGCAGGGTCCTTCTCGGAAGGCTTGCAGATGAAGGTGTTGCCGCAGGCGATGGCGACGCCGAACATCCACATCGGGATCATGGCCGGGAAGTTGAACGGCGTGATGCCGGCGACGACGCCGAGCGGCTGGCGCATGGAATAGATGTCGATGCCCGGGCCGGCGCCCTCGGTGTATTCGCCCTTCATCAGATGCGGGATGCCGCAGGCGAATTCGATGACTTCAATGCCGCGCTGGACGTCGCCCTTGGAATCGGCGAGCACCTTGCCGTGCTCATCGGAGAGCATGCGGGCGAGTTCGTCCATGTTCTTCTCGACCAAGGCCTTGAAGTTGAACATCATCCGCGCGCGGCGCTGGGGATTGATGCTCGACCATTCGGGGAAGACTTTCAGCGCGGCATCGACCGCCTTGCGCATCTCCGCGCGGGTGGCGAGCGCCACCTTGGCCGAGATCTCGCCGGTGGCGGGATTGTAGACGTCGCTGGTGCGGCCGGATGTGCCGGGGGCGGCGTGGCCCGCGATGAAATGCCCGTATTCCTTCATGGTGTTTTCCACCTTGTTGTTCGGGCGGTGGTTTAGCGAAGGCTGGCCGAAACAGAAAGGCCCAAACAGAAGGCCCTAAAACAGAAAGGGCCGCGAGGCGTGGTGCGCGCCTTCGCAGCCCGTTCTGCCCGGAGAGCCGGATTATGCCTTAATGGCTGAGGGCGACCTTGCGGTTGTCGCTGATGCGAGAGCCGACATAGGCGTCGTCCTTGGCCTTGAGAATGGCGATCAAGGTGCCGCCATTGTTCAGGAGCTGCAGGTTGGAACCCGAGAGTTGCCAGCGGCCGACATTGGTGCCGTTGCAATCGCCGGTGGTGGCGGCCGTGCCGGCATTTTCCACTGCCGCATCCGCCGTCAGGGTGACGGTGCAGGGCGCGTCGGCCACACCGGTCGAAAGCTTCCAGGAGCCTGCCACGGGCGCCGCAGCGTGAGCCGCGCCGATGGTGGCCAGCGCCACGGCGGCGCCAAGAGCGAGAGAGCTGAGCTTGTTCATGTGAATAACTCCTTCAATGTTTAGTATTCAGAATATAGCTATCCACTTACGGCTTGGGAAGTGCAAAACCCGCATGGGGCGGCTGAATTTTTGGTGAGGGGCCGGGCCTTGAAGTCGCGGCCGGCCGAGGCCATTTGCGTTCCTTATGCCTCCAGCCCTATACGCCCAGGCCCGTCCTTGGCCTCAGGACCAGTCCGCTCCATAGTATCTGGCCATAGTATTTGGCCATAGTATTTGGGCCGGAACCGGAGCTTTTCCATGATCAGCGTCACGCCCCTGACCCCGACCATCGGGGCCGTCATTGGCGGCATCGATCTCTCCCAGCGGCCCGACGACGAGGCCATCGCCCGGATCCGGACGGCGCTCCTGAAGCACAAGGTCGTCTTCTTCGAGGACCAGCACCTCACCCCCGTCCAGCACCGCGATATCGCCGCACGTTTCGGCGGGCTGCACACCCACCCGCTCTATCCCGGCGTGCCGGAGGCGCCCGAACTCTTCATCCTCGACAACCACGCCGGCAATCCGACGGACAACGACGCCTGGCACACCGACGTCACCTTCATCGAGACCCCGCCGCTCGGCGCGCTGCTCTATGCCAAGTCGCTGCCGGAGAATGGCGGCGACACGATCTGGGCCGACATGCAGGCGGCCTACGAGGCGCTGTCGCGGCCGATGCGCGAGATGCTGGTGAACCTCGACGCCGTGCACGATTTCGCCCGCGGCTTCCCGCAATATGGCCGCGTCGCCCAGCAAGCCGGCAAGGACAAGGCAGCCAAGGCGCTGGACGAGCATCCGCCTGTCATCCATCCCGTGGTGCGCACCCATCCTGAGACCGGCGCAGACGCGCTGTTCGTCAATTACGGCTTCACCGACCGCATCAAGGGCCTCAAGCGCCACGAGAGCGACGCGATCCTCGCCATGCTGTTCGACCATGTGAAGAAGCCGGAGTTCCACGTCCGCTGGAAATGGAAGCCCGACGCGCTCGCCTTCTGGGACAACCGCATCACCCAGCACTACGCGGTGAACGACTACCTTCCCGCGCGCCGTGTCATGCACCGCGCCACGATGCTGGGCGACCGCCCGTTCCACAGCTCGCGGATGCCGCGCGAGGTCAAGGCGGCGGCGGAGTAGGGAAGAGCAGGCGCATATAGTCGCGTGCCGCGTGGATCACGCGCGCGATCTGCACAGCATCGTCCAGGATCGCGTAAAAGATGAGATAGCTCTTGTAAGGTTTGCGCCGCAGGTCTGCGGGGCGATCCATGCGCGGAAAAGCACGCGGCATGTGGCCCAGGGATTCGCAAGCGCGACGAAGTTCTTCGACAAAGGTTTCGGAACGAACGTTACTTTCTTGAGCAATCCATTCACCGATCTCCTTGAGGTCCATCAGGGAGGCGGTGGAATAGATGACCCTCACGCGCCCTGCTTCGCCTTTCGGGCCTGGACCTCGCGCATGTGCTTGTAGACCGCTTCCCACACCTCTTCCGACGTGTGGACCCGTCCGGCGCGGATATCGGCAAGTCCCTTCTCTAGCTCGGCGTCGAGTTTGGCGCGGGCTTTTTGAATCTCTTCAGGGCTGTATTTCGGATCGGCCATGGGTGGAGTTTACTCCACCGGCCGGGCGCGATCAATGCGGTGGCGGCGCGTGGGCGTAGCTTTCGACGAGGCTACCTGCGACCAGGCGCCAGCCGTCCACCAGCACGAAGAAGATCAGCTTGAATGGAAGCGAGATGATCACCGGTGGAAGCATCATCATGCCCATGCTCATCAGGATCGAGGCGACGGCCATGTCGATGATGAGAAAGGGCACGAACAGCAAAAAACCGATCTCGAAGGCGCGCTTGAGCTCCGACAGCATGAAGGCGGGGGCGAGCGTGGTGAGCGCCACGTCGGCGGCGGCCTTTGGCGGCTTGGCGTGGCTCATGTCGAGGAAGAGCTTGAGGTCGCTCTCGCGCACATGCGCCAGCATGAAGGTCTTCATCGGCACGGCGGCGCGGTCGAAGGCCTGCTCCGTGGTGATCTGCTTGTTGATCAGCGGCACGATGCCGGCCTGATAGGCGTCGTGCAAAGTCGGCGTCATCACGAAGAGGGTCAGGAACAGCGCCAGCGAAACCACCACGCTGTTGGGGGGGCTCTGCTGCAGGCCCATCGCGGTGCGCAACAAGGACAACACGACCACGATGCGCACGAAGCTCGTCATCATGATCAGGATCGAAGGCGCGATGGAGAGCAATGTGATCAGCGCGATAAGCTGCATCACATGATCGGTGAAGAGGCCGCTGCCGGAGAAATCGATGGAGAGCGGGCTCGCGGCCGACGATGCGGGGGCCGCGGCGCCCGAAGCGGCGGGCGTCATCGCGGCGAGCGCGGAAGCGGGAAAAAGGAAGAAGGCCATAGCGAGGCCGGCGAGCAACTTTTTCATGCGGCTTCGCTTTCGGTGAGCGGGGCGGCAAGCGGGGCGGTGAGGGCGTGTATGCGCGCCATCGCGGGGATCCCGCCTTCGACGAGGGTCGCGCCGTTCGGGCCGATCAGCACGAGATGCTCGATGCCGTCGCGCTTGAAGAGGCAGAGCTTGTGCTTGGGCCCGACCATCAGGCTTTCGACCAGCGCCAGGCGCCGGTCGGCTTTCGTGCCGATCTTGAGGCCCGAGAAATTGAAGCGCTTGGCGGCGAGCGCGGCGAAGCCGACAAGCCCCAAGACGAGGGCGAGGGCTCCGACGTAGCGCGAGAAATCGATCAGGTCCATGGGCGGCAGTGAAACGCGTCAAGCTTAATCGCGGGTTAAGCGCTGGCATTTTTTGCCGGGCAAAAAGGTCTCGTTTTGTTAAGCGGCGATTAAGAGGCGCGCGCCATGATGCATCCGCTTAAGGCTAACAAGCGGTGAATGCGATGAACCTTACCGACGTTCCGCTGCTCGGCATGTTGAAAGAGCGCATGTCCTGGCTCAGCGCCAGGCAGGACGTGCTGTCGCAGAACGTGGCCAATGCCGACACGCCCGGCTATGCCGCGCGCGACGTCAAGCCGATGGATTTCAGCGATATCCTGAAAGGCGAGACGCAGTCGTCGCCGGGCCTGATCGTCACCGATCCACGCCACATCGGAATCAAGCCGCAAGACGCGCAGGCTTTCGCAAATGTCGCCTCGCCCGACACCGAATCCAATCCCACCGGCAACACGGTCTCCCTCGAAGAGGAGATGATCAAGGTCGCCGACACCCAGGGCCAGTACACGGCGGCGGCCAATCTCTATTCCAAGGCGATGGGCATGTTGCGCACCGCCATCGGCGCGCCGCAAGGCTAACAAAGGAGAGCAAGATGGATCTCGCCACCTCCATGATCATCGCCGCGTCCGGCATGCGCGCCCAGTCTGGCCGCATGCGCACCATCGCGGAGAACATCGCCAACGCCAACTCGACCGCGACCAGCGCCGACGGCGAGCCCTATCGCCGCAAGGTCGCGACGATGAAGAGCGATTTCGACCGCGAGCTCGGCGCCACCATGGTGGAGAGCGGCAAGCCCGTCGACGACACGTCCGATTTCCGCCGCCAATACGATCCGGGCAATCCCGCCGCCGACAAGCAGGGCTATGTGAAGCTGCCCAACGTCAATCCGCTGGTCGAGATCATGGACATGCGCGAGGCGCAGCGCTCCTACGAAGCCGATCTCGACGTCATGAGCGCGACCAAGTCCATGCTGTCGCGCACCGTCGACCTGTTGAAGAGGTAAGTCAGATGCCCATCGCCCCCGCAGCCGCCTCGGCGGCCTACCAATCCATCGCCAAGATGGGCGTCACGCAAGCGCCCACAGCGGCGTCCGGCTCGAATTTCGGCGACTTCCTCTCCAACGCGGTGAAGGATGCCACCCACAGCATGCAGCAGGGTGAGCAGATGACCGCCCAGCAGGCGCAAGGCAAGGCCGACATCGTCGACGTCGTCAACGCGGTGAATTCCGCCGAGCTCAGCTTGGATACGGTCGTGGCCGTGCGCGACAAGGTGATCGCCGCCTATCAGTCCATCATGCAGATGCCGATCTAAAGAGGCACGCCCATGACACCCGCCGAATCCATCGACTTCGCCCGCCAGAGCATCTGGGTGCTCCTGGAGATCGCCGCCCCCGCCATGATCACCGCGTTGGTGGTCGGCCTCGGCATCGGCCTGCTTCAGGCGCTGACGCAGATCCAGGAGATGACGCTCGTCTTCGTGCCCAAGATCATCGCTATCTTCCTCGTCCTCCTGATCGCGCTGCCTTTCGCCGGCGCGGCCATGAACGGACTGATGAACGACATCGCGGCGCGGATCGCGGCTTACTAGGGGCCGCCCGCCAGCGATGCACATCCATCTCGCCGACTTCTCCGGAATGCTGCTCGTCTACTTCCTCGTCTTCGCGCGGACGGGGGCGATGATCATGCTGTTGCCCTCCGTCGGCGAGGCGAGCGTGCCGGCGCAGGTGCGCCTGGTGCTGGCGCTGGCGATCTCGTTCGCCTTCGCGCCGACGGTGGCGAGCCACTATCCATCCGTCGCGCCCACCAACGAGCTGGCGCTCGGGCTGCTCGTTTTCCAGGAACTGACCTGCGGCCTTCTCATCGGCGCGATGGCGCGGATCATCACCAGCGGCCTGACGGTCGCCGGTTCGCTGATCGCGACGCAGACCGGTCTGTCCTATGCCCAGCAGGTCGATCCCACGATGGGCGAGCAGAGCGTGGTGGTGAGCAATTTCTTCTCGCTGCTGGGCGCGGTGCTGATCTTCGCGACCAACCTGCATCACCTCGCCATCGGCGCAGTGGCGGGCAGCTACAACATGATCCCGCCGGGCGCGGCGCTGCCGACCGGCGACATGGCGGAGCTGACGGTGCGCCTCGTCAGCGGCTCCTTCGCGCTGGGGCTGCAGCTCGCGGCGCCGTTCCTGGTGTTCGGCTTCGCGGTCAATGCGGGGATGGGCCTGCTCGCGCGGCTGATGCCGCAATTGCAGGTCTTCTTCATCGCCATGCCGATCAACATATTGGCGGGCTTCCTGCTGATCATCCTGCTGCTCGGCTCGATGATGACGCTCTACCTCAACTATTTCGCGGCGCAGATGGGGAGCTTCGGCTGAATGGCCGACGATCGCGACGACTCCCAGAAAACAGAGGAACCGACTCAGAGGCGGCTGGAACAGGCCGCCGAACATGGCGACATCGTCAAAAGCACCGAGGTCACGACCTTCGTCGTGCTCTTGGGCGCCACGCTCGCCATCGCGCTGTTCGGTCCCGCCGCGGCCATGGGCTTCATGCGCGCCTTCCGCATCTTCCTGGAGCAGCCCGAGCAAATCCCCGTCGACAGCGGCGGCATCATGGATCTGTTCTCGGGTTCGGTCCTACACCTGGCGGCGATCCTGGCGCCGATCTTCGGCGTCATGGTGTTCGCCGCCTTGGCGGGTCATGTCCTCCAGCACCGGCCTTCTTTCTCGACGGAGAAATTGAAGCCCGACTTCGCCAAGCTCTCGCTCGCCAAGGGCTTCAAGCGCATGTTCGGCGTGGAGGGCCTCTCCAACCTCGCCAAGGGCGTGATCAAGATCGGTATCGCGGGGGCTGCCGTCGTCACCACCCTGTGGCCGATGCGCGGCAAGATCGAGGGCATCCTCACCCAATCGCCCATCGCCATGGCGGCGGACATCTCCGACCTGGTGATGCATCTGATGATCGCGGCCTTGGCCGTGCTCGCGGCCATCGCGGTGCTGGATTATCTCTTCCAGCGCTACCGCTTCCTGCAGCGCAACCGCATGAGCCGGCAGGAGATGAAAGAAGAATACCGCCAGTCCGAAGGCGATCCGGCGATCAAGGCCAAGATCAAGCAGATCCGCGCCGAGAAGAGCCGCCGCCGCATGATGGCCGCCGTGCCGGAGGCGACGGTGGTGCTGATGAACCCGACGCACTATGCCGTCGCGCTGAAATACGAAGCCGGCGCGATGGCAGCCCCCATCTGCGTCGCCAAGGGCGTCGACGCGCTGGCCTTGCGCATCCGCGACGTCGCCGAAGAGCACGAAGTGCCGGTGGTCGAGAACCCACCGCTCGCCCGCGCGCTCTATGCCGCCATCGACGTCGACGAAGCCGTGCCGCAGGAGCACTACAAGGCCGTCGCCCAGGTCATCGGCTACGTCATGCGGCTTTCGGGTCAGATACGGGCACAGTGATTTTCCCGCCCAGCGCCTTGAGAACGACCTCGGGATCGCTAGCGATAACCTTCAGATAGGCGCGCCCCGCGGCATCAGGTTCCTTGCGGCCTTGCTCCCAGTCGCGCAGTGTTCCGAGTGGTATATGGAATTTCGCCGCGAACTCCTCCTGCGACAGGCGTAAAGCACGGCGCAGGCTGAACACGCGCGGCAATGGCTTCGTGTTGCGAAGCTGCTCTTCTGTCCAAGGTTGCGCATCCGGATCAGCGAGCGCAGCGGCATGTATCTCTTCATCGGTCATCGCGTCGGCGCGACTCCAATCGAACTTTGTCTCTTTTTTTTCAACTTTCTTCTTCATGGTAGCTCCGCTTTTCACGGGGTGTTGCTAGGCGAACAGAGATCACCCGTATCCGTGCGCCCCGCATCGCATAAGCGACGTAGATGAGGCGGCCTTCTGCCATGCCGAGCGCGCTGTATCGTTCCTCGTCATAATTTTCACGCCTATCTGGCCTCATAAGCACGAAGCGATCTCGAAAGACTTCGCGTGCGGCGTCGAAAGGAATGCCATGAGCGAGAAGATTGCGCGCCGCCTTTTCATCATCCCACTCGAATTCATCGTTTATCATTGTACTGCTAAGCCGTAGTTCGTGTCAATGACGCGTATACTACGCAAACGGGCGGATTAGCGCCATTTCTGCTACAATCGAATCACCGATGAACGCGCGGTCGATCACCCATGGGGTCAATGGCTTGCCGGCCGGCGCTTGGCGCTGGGCGGCGCTGGGATTCGTGGCGCTGGCTGTCGCCTCGGCTGGGCTGGCCGTTGCCGCGGGCAACGCCGCCGGATGGACCGGGATCATGCTGCTCGCCGGCGTCGGCGCGGTGGCTTCGCTCTTTCTCTATGCGATCTGGCCGCGGGAGAGCCTGACCGGCGCGGAAGCTCGCCGCGTGGCGGAGGCCGCCGCCCGCGCCAATGTCGCCTGGGCGATCACCGGCGCCGATGGCGCGGTGCTGGACTGCAACGATGTCTATCGCCGTATGGCTGGCGCGGGCGAGACGGATGCGGCCCCGCCACCCGAACTCGCGCTCGGCGGCGAAGCGTCGTCCGCCATGCTCTATCGCCTGGCCCGCAGCGCGGCGGAGGGCGAGGCGCGCGAGGAATCGCTGCGCATCCATGCCGGGCTCGAAGTGGTGGTGGCGGTGCGTCCGCTCTCCGGCGCCCAGAACAAAGGACAAGCCGCCTGGTGGTTCGCGCCGCGCCTGGCCGCGACGCAGGCCGAGGCCGCGCCCGCCGTCGCCGTGCCGACGCCCCTGCCGCCGGCGTCACTCTTTCGCGACGCGCCGGTGGGTGTGGCGATGGCGGATGGCGCGGGCAAGCTGTCCGAGGCCAACGATTGCTTCAGCAAATTCTTCGGCCAGTCCTCGCTCAATGGCCGCGCGCTGGCGGATCTCGTCGAGGCCGCCGACCGGCCCGCGCTCGCCGAGCTGATCGCCAAGGCCAATGACGGGGCGAGCCAGGCCGCCTCCGTCGAGCTGCGTCCCCTCGGCCAGCCCGAGCGGATGGCGGAGCTCTACGCGACGCCGGTGAAGAACGGCGCGATCCTCTATCTCGTCGACGTCTCCGAGCAGAAGGCGCTGGAGACGAAATTCGCGCAGTCGCAGAAGATGCAGGCCGTCGGCCAGCTCGCCGGCGGCGTGGCGCACGACTTCAACAACCTGCTCACCGTCATCATCGGCAATTGCGACCTGCTCCTGATGCGCCACCACGCGGGCGATCCGTCGTTCAAGGAGATCAACGAGGTCCGGCAGACGGCGCTGCGCGCGGCCAATCTCATCGGCCAATTGCTCGCCTTCTCGCGCAAGCAGACCTTGCAGCCCAAGCCTCTGATGCTGCGCGACACGTTGGGCGAGCTCGCCCATATGCTGCGCCGGCTGGTGGGCGAGGGCATCGAGGTCAAGCTCGAGCAGGATCCCGATCTGTGGCTGATCTACGCGGACGAGACGCAGATCTCCAACGCCATCATCAATCTCGTCGTCAATGCGCGCGATGCCATGCCCAAGGGCGGCAGCGTGACGCTGCGCACCGCCAACGAGACGGTGACGGCGCCATCGGCCTTCGGCTCGGCGATCATGCCGGCGGGCGACTATGTCCGCATCGAAGTCGCCGACACCGGAACCGGCATCGCCAAGGAGCATCTGGGCAAGATCTTCGATCCGTTCTTCACTACCAAGGATGTCGGCCAGGGCACGGGGCTTGGGCTCGCCACCGTCTACGGCATCGTCAAGCAGACCGGCGGCTATATCGCGGTCGACAGCGAGAAGGGCCGCGGCACGGCTTTCCGCATCTATCTGCCGCGCCACAAGGGCGAGGCGCTGGCGCCCGAAGCCGAGCCGCTGGTGGCGCGCGACATCACCGGCCAGGACACGATCCTGCTGGTGGAGGACGAGGACGCGGTGCGCAGCTTCGCCGCGCGCGCGCTCAAGCTGCGCGGCTATCAGGTGTTCGAGGCCTCGGGCGGCGAAGAGGCGCTGGAGATCGTCAAGAAGAACCAGGACAAGATCCATCTCGTCATCACCGACGTGATGATGCCCAACATGGACGGCCCCACCATGGTGCGCGCGGTGAAACGCCTGCGCCCCGACATCCAGGTCATCTTCATGTCCGGCTACGCGGAAGAGACCTTCCGCAAGAACGACGAGAAGGCGGAGGATCTGCACTTCCTCCCCAAACCCTTCGGCCTCAAGCAACTCGCCGCCAAGGTGAAGGACGTCCTGAGCCAGGCGCCGCAGGTCAAACGCTAGAGCCCGATCCGGATCGATGGAATCGGATCGGGCTCTGGATTGCTTGTTTGCCGCGCAATCTGGCGCGAACCGATTTGCCCTTCGTGGGATTGCGCTCTAACCGTCTTTCGTCTCCGGGTGTTTCTTCTCCAGGAGGCGGATGGCTTGGAGGCGGGTCCGCACCGTTTTGTCGCGCGGCGCGGCTTTCTGGGCGGCGGCTAGGATGAGTTCGGCCGCCTTGTATTGCGACACCGCGGCGAGGGAATCGATCAAATCGCCCAACGCCTTTTCCGCATCCGGCTGATCCTTCGCGAAAGCCTGCTGGAAATAGGTTTCGGCGTCGCCGGGTGCGCCGTGGACGAAGAACTGCATCGCGACCGACACCTGCACATGGCCGTCGTCCGGCGCGAGGCTCGCGGCTTGCCGGAAGGAGGCGCCGGCGCCCTTGCCGTCGCCGAGATCGGCCTGCTGGCTGCCCAGCGCGAGAAAGGCGTCCGGCGTGGGACAGGTCGCGGCCGCGGCGCGGAACTGGGCCAGCGCGCCTTTCTTGTCGCCCGATGCATTGAGCTGGAAGGCCCATCCGCGCTGCGCGGTCGCGAGATTGGCCGCGACCCATTGCGAATCCGCGAGCTTGGTGTCGCGATCGGTGACGCCAAGGGCCTTTTGATAATAGGGGACGGCGTCCTTGTAACGTTCATAGAGCGCGTAGACATTCGCCATCGCCACATAAGTCCGCGCGTAGCCGTCGCGCGCCTTCAGCGCATTGCCGCAATGGGCGAGCGCGTCTTCGAGCCTGGCCTTGCCCCCGCGCGCCATCGCCTCGCAGAGATTGCGCTCATAGATGTAGAGATAGCCGCCGCTGTCGAGCTGGATGGCGTCCTTGAAATGCTCCTCGGCGCCGGGATAGTTCTTGTCGTCCGCCGCGGCGGTGCCGAGAAGATTGTGCGAGCGCGCCTTCTCCTCCGCCGAATAAGCGTAGGATTCGATGACCCGGTTGGCGAGGCGCACGGCGCGCCGCCGATGGTCCTTGAATAGCACGATCTGCGCCGTGGTCGGCTCGGTCTCTTCCAATATGTCCAGCGCGGCCTCGTCGACAAGCCTGTCCATGGCCGCGTGGCCGCCAGCGCAAGCCTGCGTGAGCCGTCCGTCCGTCCGCTCCTGCATGACCAGCACATAGGCTTTCGCCGTTGCGGATTGCGGCGCGGCGGAGGCTTTCGGTTTGCGCGCTGTTGGTTTCGCCGTGGCGATCCTCGGCGCGGCGACGGGCGCATCGCAGCCGTCGACTTCCACGATCTCGCCCGAGAACAGCATGGTGCGATAGCCGAACATGTCCTTGGCGTAGTCGCTGATCGCATCCAGGCTGAGGCCGGTGTCGGGGATCACGAGCGATTTCTTCTCGCCATCGCGGTCCAAGAGTTCGGCCTGGCTGCTCTCCACCGCCGAGTGCAGGCGCGGCGGCTGCGTCATCCACGCATCCGGCCGCTGGTACGGAACGCTCGCCTCGGTCTGGCCCGCGGCGTCGGCGTGCAACCCCGCGATACGGGCGCGGATGCGGTCGGCGAAACCATTCGTGGTGCCGCCGCCGTCCGCGACGCTCTTGGGAATGTCGATGGGCTCGATCACCGGATGGGGATGGCGCACATTGTTCCACAGGATGACGCCGCAAAATCCCACCGCGGCCAGCACCACCACGCTGATGACGATGTCGCGCACCGCCTTGAATAGAGTGGCGGTGGATTCGAGCAGGCTCGGCTTTTCCTTGCCGGCAGCGTTTGGCGGCGCAGGCTTGCGCTTGAGGGCGGCGCGAACCTTGGCGAGTCGCGACGGCGGCGCGGCTGGTGTTTTCTCGATCTTGTCGTCGGGAGTGTCCGTCATAGCCGCCCCGCTCTCGTCCGGCGGAACGTCAGGCCTATGCGCCGGACTGTGTTTTGCAAATGAAACCAAATACCGGGCGAGTCTGTATTTGGCTATTCTTTAAGTCAAGCCGCCCGCTCCAGAGTCCGATCCGGGTTGATGGAATCGGATCGGGTTTGACGAATGTGGCTGGTTCTTGCCGCCCTCTATAGCGCTCAAGATCGCGAGTGAAGGTAATGGTTACCGCAACATGGGCACATCTCTTTGCCGTGCCTCTCAATAGATTCAAGCAGGCAGTCTTCACACACCGGCCTTCCGCAATTCTGACAATTCGTAATCGGGTCATGGATGATTCGGCGCATATGACAGTTATTGCATAGAAAGAAATTGGATATTCCAAACAGATTTTTAGCTATTGAGAACAGATGATAAATTGCCATTCGCCCCCTCCCAGTCTTCGACCATCTTCACAATATCACCTATCTCCCAAAGGCATCTGTCAACGCCAGCGTCCATCGCGGGGGACATACGGTGCGCGCCGTGCTGCTTCACGAAGTTATGGTACATCGTGTGAAGGGCGAAGGCGTAGACGTGGTTCTCAATCTCTGGATTGCTAGTTTGCCGCGCAATCTGACGCGAACCGGTTTCCACTTCGCGGGATTGCGCTTTAGCGCGAGAGCGCGACGCTTTCCGGCGCCGCCAATCCGCCATAGCGGGCGTCGATCTCTTTGAGGCGCGACAGCGCTTCGTCGCGGCGGCCGGAGGCTTCCAATGCTTTCACCTCATCCAGCTTCGCCGCCAGCGTGCGGCCGAGGCCGGCGCGGCACTGGGCGAGCGACGGATCGGACGCCGCGGGGACGTCGAGCGCACCCAGCGCCTTGGCGAGCGAGTCCGCATCGGCGGTCTCGTGCTTGAGGCCGGGCACGATGATGCCGGTGATGTTGGCCACGCACCAGTCGCGCATCGAGGCCTGGCTCTTCTTGTCCATATCGAGATGTTCGCGGTCGAGGCCGCCCGTGAGATAGACGAGGCGCGTCGCCGTCTGGAAGCGCGCGAAGAGATCGCGCGGCGGCAACGGAATCTCCGGCGAGCCGATGGGATCGCTGCCGGCGTTCAACAGCGCGCCCGCGAAGACGTCCGGATAGCCGAGCGCGAGCCTCAGCGCCACGCGCGAGCCGCCGGAGAGCCCGGCGATATAGACCCGCGACGGATCGAGCTGATAGCGCGCGGCGATGTTCGCCCAGGCGAGCAGCGCCAAGGGTTCGCGCCGGGCGGCCACGTCCTGCGTGTTGCCCGAATGTCCGGCGCTGACGAAGATGAAGCCCTTGGCGTCGAGCACCTCTTTCCAGCCGCGCGGCTCGACCGCCTCGTTCCACGGCGGCACGAAGACGACGAGGCCGTAACCTTTGTCCGGCTTTCGCGCGGGCACGCTGAACAGGAAGCTCTCCTGCGACAGGTCGACCGATTGCTCGCCCAGCGCCTGCCCGCCGCGCGCCAGCGCGCCGCGAATCTGCTCGGCGCGCAAGGGTGAATAGAGCCTTCGCATCAGCTCGGCATTTGAACTCATCGGCGTGGTGAGCGAGAAGGGCGCGTCCTGCGCCTGCGCGGCCGCCATGCCGAAAAAAGCCGCAAGCAGGAGCGCGCATCGCATCATGGCGCGACAAGACCAGCGGCGCCCGCGCCCGCGCAAGCAACATGCGCGTGATCAGCGCATCCAGATGCTCGCCACCGCCATCAGCGCGACCAGCGCCAGGAACGCATTCACCGTGTAGAGCACGGGGCCCGGGATGCGCCTTGCATCGGGCACGATCTTGGGCAGGGTCGAGAACTCGCGCCACACCGCCGCGGCGAAGCAGAAGGCGCTGAACAGCGTCAAGACCGTGCCGGCGAGTTTCACGCCGAGATCGGGAAGCACGCCGGTCAGCAGCGCCTTGGCGCCGACGCCACTGGCCAGCGCGGCCAGGCCGGTACGCACCCAGGCGGCGTAGGTGCGCTCGGCCGCGAAGATCGTCCGGTCGGCGGCGAGCGCGGTGCGGTAGCGTGCCGAATCCGCCGCGCCTTCCGTCTTGTCCGTCATCTTGCCGGCGGAGTCCGGCATGCGCGCGATGGCTTGGGCGGCGACCGCGTTCGAAGGGGGCGTTTGGGAAGCGGAAGAGGCTGCCATGCACCGGAAACGCCCGATGCGGCGCCGCGATCCCGCAACCGCGCCGGTCAGGCCTTGCTCTTATACGGCGTATAGTATACGCTGTATAGATGCTGATGGAGAACACCGCCGGAAAGATCGCCGCCGCCACCTTGCGGATTCTGGAGAAGGAAGGCGCCGGCGCGGTCAGCATGCGCCGGGTGGCGGCCCTGGTCGGCATCACGCCGATGGCGGTCTACCACCATTTTCCGGATCGGGAATCGCTGCTGCGCTCGGTCACTGACCGTGAGTTCGAGAAGCTGGTCGACTATATGCGCAAAACGGGCAAGGCGCTCGGCAGCCGGGAGCGGCTCTTGTCCTCGGTGGATTATTATATCGACTACGCTTTCGCCCATCCGCGTGTCTTCGACTACGTGTTCTCACAGAGCCGCCCCGATGCGCGACGCTTCCCGGCGGATTTCCACGCCCGCCGCTCGCCGACCATGAACGTCGTTGCCGACATCGTCGCCGCGGCGATGGAGGACGGGACCATCGCCAAGGGCGACGTCTGGGAGATCGCCTTCGAATTCTGGGCGCTGGTGCACGGCTATATCGCGCTCTATCGCGCGGGCCGCATCGCACTCGGTGAAAAACAAATGCGCGGCCTGTGCCGCCGCGGGCTGGAGAGGTTGGTCGATGGGCTCTGAAAGATTGCGTACGCTCGCGCTGGCGGCCGCGGCGCTCGCCGCCGCGTCGCTGTTATTTCACTTCGGAACCGGGCTCGATCCGCTGTGGTGGGCGCCGTGGTGCGGCACGTTCGTCCTGCTCGCGGCGGCACCGCGCCTGCCGGCATGGGGGGCGTTCGCGATCACGGCACTCGCCTGGTTCCTGGGCAGCCTCTATATGCTTCCTTACGCGCTCGACATCCTGGCGCCGCCGGCGGGCCCCGGCGTCGCGGCATTGGCGTCGAAGGTCATCGCCGTTTCGCTGTCGATGGTCCTGCCGTCGCTCGTGTTGGGCGCGGCCGTGGCCCTGTTCCGGGCCTTCGCGCGCCGCGGCGCGGTGTGGCAGGCGGCGCTAATCGTCCCGGCTTTGTGGACGGGGTTCGAATTCCTCGTCTCGCGCCTCTCGCCGCACGGCACATTCGGCGCGCTGGGCTATACCCAGTTGCAGGCGCTGCCGCTCGTCCAATTCGCCAGCGTCGCGGGCGTGAGCGGACTGAGCTTCTGCGTCTTGCTGTTGCCCGCGGCGCTGGCGGCTCTTCTGGCGCGGCGCTCCGCGTCCCTGGCGATCGGCGTCGCGCTTTTCTTCGCAAGCATTCTCGGCTTCGGCCTGTGGCGGCTGGCGCAAGCGCCGCCGGCCAATACCGTCAAGGCCGGGCTGATCGCGAGCGATCTTCCGCGCTATCGCGAAGTGGCGGAAAACGGCGCGGACACGCAAGCCATACTGCGCGATTATCTCGCGCACGCCTCCGCGCTGGAGGGCGCCGATATCATCATCCTGCCGGAGAAGCTGGGCGTGACGGTCAGCGGCGCCGGCGGGAGCGATGATGCGCTGCTGCAAGGCTTTGCCGACCGCAGCCACGCGCTCGTCGTGGCCGGGCTGATCCGCGCGCAATTGCCCAGGCTCTACAACGAGGCGCGGATTTATCGCCCGTCCGCCGCGGTGCCGCTCACCTACGACAAAGAGCACATGCTGCCGCAATTCGAATCCCGCCTCACGCCCGGCACCAGCCGTACCTTGCTGCGCGAACCTTCCGGCCTGTGGGGCGCCGAAGTGTGCAAGGACATGGATTTCCCCGCGCTCAGCCGCGCCTACGGCAATGACGGCGTGGGCCTTTTGCTCGTGCCGGCCTGGGACTTTGACGACGACAATTGGCTGCACGCCCGCATGGCGATCCTGCGCGGCGTCGAGAGCGGCTTCACCCTCGTGCGCGCCGCCCGCGACGGGTTGCTCACCATCAGCGACGATCGCGGCCGCGTGATTGCCTGGAAGGCCAGCAACGCCGCGCCTTTCGCGACACTGCTCGCCGCGGCGCCCGTGCGGCACGACGCTACGCTCTATGCGCGCTTCGGCGACTGGTTCGGCTGGCTCTGCCTGCTGCTGGTCCCCGGGCTGCTCTTCTACCGCTCCACCGGAATCCAGATCTCCAGATAGGCGCCCCTGAGCGCGGGGTTGAATCCTTCCGGGCACAGCTCGAAATCGGGCGCCTGCGCCACCTTGATGCCGGATTGCGGGATCAACTCGCCCCAGATGACCGGCATGGCGGCCTGGATTTGCGAATGAAGATTGGGCCCGTCGAGATCGAGCCGGAACACGATGTAATAATTGGCCGGAATATCGATGGTCTCGAAACCGGCGGGCAGCGCCGCGCCGGTCTTTACTTCCACGCCCGCCATGTAGGAGACGCTGCCTTCCTTCTTGTCGTGCATCGCGAGCACGCCGTAGGCGCGGCCGTCGACCTGGCCTTCGAATGGCAGGCACTTCAATAACCGGGGCCACAGAAGCGGGATGCCGCTCTTGTTGTCATTGTCGAACACGGCGCGAAGGCCGGCGACGGTGAAGGCGGCGCGATGGGCCAGTTCGTTGGCCATCGTCACGCGGGCGCGGGCGTCTGTGTTGCTCATGTCGGTCTCACTCCTGTCGTGTTTCTCGATGTCGCGCTCGAAGCGGCCGGGCGGGCGGGCGAAGCGGCGCTTGAAGGCGCGGGTGAACGCCTCCTGGCTCTCGAAGCCGCAATCGAAGGCCAGATCGATCAGCGCGGGCGGGTTCGCCGCCGCCAACCGGAAGGCCGCCATCTCAAGCCGCCTTCCCCGCACATAGCCCATCACGCTCTCGCCCAGCCGCGCGGTGAAGGACCGCGAGAAGTGCCACGGCGAGAGTCCCGCGGCCTCGGCCAGCGCTGCCACGCTCAACGGTTCGGCCAGATGCCCCTCGATATGGGCCAGCGTGTCGGCGAGGAAGTCCTTGCTCATGAAGGCAGATTGGCAGGGCGGAAAAGCCCTGTCCTAACCGCTCTTGCTGAGTCGCGAAAGAGAGGTTCGCGGGACGGGACCGGCCGGGCGGCAGGAGTCACGAACATGACTGGAACACGATGCAGTATTTTCCATCCGAATCAACACATTACCTAGCGGCTTGCCAATCGGAACGGAATAGGTACATTCCTCGCATTGCGCCGCCGGGGGCGGCGTGCAAGAAGGAGACGGACATGGCACAGGCGGCGCAATTGCGGGTGGTCAAGGGCGAGGAGAATTCGGAGCGGAAGCGGGCCCTCGAGGCCGCTTTGCAGCAGATCGATCGCGCCTTCGGCAAGGGCAGCGTGATGAAGATGGGCCAGAAGGACATGGCGGTGGACACCGATACGGTGTCGACCGGGTCCCTGGGCCTGGATATCGCGCTCGGCATCGGCGGGCTGCCCCGCGGCCGCATCATCGAGATCTACGGGCCTGAGTCCTCCGGCAAGACGACGCTCGCCCTGCATGTGGTGGCCGAGGCGCAGAAGAAGGGCGGCATCGCCGCCTATGTCGACGCCGAGCATGCCATGGACCCGGTCTATGCCCGCAAGCTGGGCGTGGATGTGGACGAGCTTCTCATCTCCCAGCCCGACACGGGCGAGCAGGCGCTCGAGATCACCGACACGCTGGTGCGTTCCGGTGGCGTGGACATCGTGGTGATCGATTCGGTCGCCGCGCTGACGCCCAAGGCCGAGCTCGAAGGCGAGATGGGCGATCAGTTGCCGGGCCTGCAGGCGCGGCTGATGAGCCAGGCGCTGCGCAAGCTCACCGGCTCGATCTCCAAATCCAACACCATCGTCATCTTCATCAATCAGATCCGCATGAAGATCGGCATCATGTTCGGCAATCCGGAGACGACGACGGGCGGCAACGCGCTGAAGTTCTACGCCTCCGTGCGCCTCGACATCCGCCGCATCGGCGCGATCAAGGATCATGACGACGTGGTCGGCAACCAGACCCGCGTCAAAGTGGTCAAGAACAAGGTCGCCCCGCCGTTCAAGCAGGTCGAGTTCGACATCATGTACGGCCAGGGCATCTCCAAGACGGGCGAGCTGCTCGATCTCGGCGTCAAGGCCGGGGTGGTGGAGAAGTCGGGCTCCTGGTTCTCCTATGGCAGCGAGCGCATCGGCCAGGGCCGCGAAGCCGCCAAGAATTTCCTCGCCCAGAATCCGGACATGGCCGCCAAGATCGAGGTCGCCGTCCGCGCCAATGCGGGCCTGGTGGCGGCCGCGCTCGCCAATGGCGGCGGCAGTGGCGAGAAGGACAGCGACGCCGAAGACTAGGCGGAGCCGCGGGAACCGGCCGCGAAATGTTTGCCTGTTCCCTCGGCATGGGGAACGGCTCCAGAAGGGGCGGTCCGGAAACGGGCCGCCCCTTCGACCTTCGAGGGCGCCCTTCCGGGGGATGGATTGCGCGGCGATCCGTTCAAACCGGATAACGAATGCGCCGCACCGGTCGCGGCCCCGCAAGGGGGAGGTCGAAGAGAGGGAGGGGGTGCAGAAGAGAAAAACGTGAAAACAACGATCCAGGTTTTGGGCGTGTTTCCGAACCGCCCTCAATCTGTAGAAAGGCCGCACAGGGATGACATATTTCGTGATGGCGGTTAGATAGGTCCCATGCACAGCCTGACCGAAATCCGCGCTTCTTTCCTGGACTTCTTCCGCGACCGGCAACATGCCGTCGTCCCGTCGTCCCCGCTCGTCCCGCGCAACGACCCGAGCCTTCTTTTCACCAATGCCGGCATGGTGCAGTTCAAGAACGTCTTCACCGGGGCTGAGAAGCGGCCCTACGCCCGCGCCACCTCGGTGCAGAAATGCGTGCGCGCCGGCGGCAAGCACAACGACCTCGACAATGTGGGCTACACCGCGCGCCACCACACCTTCTTCGAGATGCTGGGCAATTTCTCCTTCGGCGACTATTTCAAGGAAGCCGCAATCGAATATGCGTGGGACTACGTCCGCAACGTCGCCGGCCTCGACAAGGACCGGCTGATCGTCACGGTCTATCCGACCGACGAACAGGCGCGCTCCCTGTGGAAGAAGATCGCCGGCATCTCCGACGCGCGCATCATCGGCCATGAGAGCAATCTCTGGGCGATGGGCCCGATCGGGCCTTGCGGCTATTGTTCGGAGATCTTCTACGACCAGGGCGAGAGCGTCGCGGGCGGTCCGCCCGGCTCGCCGGAAGAGGACGGCGACCGCTTTCTGGAATTCTGGAATCTCGTCTTCATGCAGTTCGAGCAGGTGGACGAGAACACCCGCCTCGATTTGCCCAAGCCCTCCATCGACACCGGCATGGGGCTGGAGCGCATCACCGCCATCCTGCAAGGCGTCACCGACAATTACGACACCGATCTGTTCCGCCGCCTGATCGCGGCCTCGGTGGATGCCAGCGGCGCGAAAGCCGAAGGCGAGGCGAAATTCTCCCACCGCGTGATCGCCGACCATCTGCGCGCGATGTCCTTCCTCATCGCCGACGGCGTGCTGCCGTCCAATGAAGGCCGCGGCTATGTGCTCCGCCGCATCATGCGCCGCGCCATGCGCCATGCGCATCTGTTGGGCGCGAAGGATCCGTTGATGCACCGCCTGGTGCCGTCGCTGGTCGCGGAGATGGGCGCGGCCTATCCCGAGCTCAAGCGCGCCGAGGCGCTGGTCACCGAGACGCTGCGGCTGGAAGAGACGCGTTTCCGCGACACGCTGGCGCGCGGCATCAAATTGCTCAACGAGGCCAGCGGGCATCTGAAGAGCGGCGACCATCTCTCCGGCGAGATCGCGTTCAAGCTCTACGACACGTTCGGCTTCCCGCTCGACCTGACGCAGGATGCGCTGAAGGCGCGCGGCGTCGGCGTCGACCTGCAGGGCTTCCAGTCCTCGATGGCGCGCCAGCGCGAGGATGCGCGCAAGGCCTGGGCCGGTTCGGGCGAAGCGGCCGACGAAGGCCGCTGGTTCGCGATCAAGGACGAGCTCGGCGCGACCGAATTCCTCGGTTACGATACCGAGGACGCGGAAGGCAACATCATCGCCATCGTCAAGGACGGTGAACGCGTGCAAAGCGCCAAGGCCGGCGAGACCGTGCGCATCCTCACCAACCAGACGCCGTTCTACGCGGAGTCCGGCGGGCAGATCGGCGACCAGGGCGTGATGGAATCCGCGTCCGGCGGCGGCATTGTCGAGGATACGGAGAAGTGGCTCGGCGCGCTCCACGTCCATGTGGTGAAGATCGTCAAGGGCGAGTTGAAAGTGGGAGACGGCGTGCATCTGGTGGTCGACGGCGAGCGCCGCCGCGCCACGCGCGCCAACCATTCCGCCACGCATCTGCTGCACGCCGCGCTCAAGCGCGTGCTGGGCGGGCATGTCTCGCAGAAGGGCTCGCTGGTCGCGCCCGATCGCTTGCGATTCGACTTCGCCCATCCCAAGGCGATGACGGCGGAGGAGCTCGAGCGCGTCGAGAACCAGGTCAACGCGGTGATCCGCCAGAACAGCGACGTCTCCACCCGGCTGATGGCGACCGATCAGGCCATCGAAGCCGGCGCCGAAGCGCTGTTCGGCGAGAAGTATGGCGACGAAGTGCGTGTGCTGACGATGGGAGATGACGACGCGGCCGCGAAAGCCTTCTCCGTCGAGCTTTGCGGCGGCACCCATGTGCGCCGGCTGGGCGATATCGGACTGTTCACGATCCTGTCGGAAGGCGCGGTCGCCTCCGGCGTGCGCCGCATCGAGGCGCTGACCAGCGAAGGCGCGCGGCGCTATCTGCAGCATGAAGCGCAGCTCGCGCATGACGCGGCGGCGGCGCTCAAGACCAGCCCCGCCGACCTGCCGGCGCGCGTGGCGCAGATGGCCGACGAGCGGCGCAAGCTGGAGCGTGAATTGGGCGACGCCAAGCGCGCGCTGGCGATGGGTGGTGTCATGACCGGCGCCGGTAGAGCGCAAAGTAGTTCTTCCGCAACCGCGGTTGGCGAGACGCGCATTGGCAATCTGAAAGTGAATCTTCGCATTGTCGAAGGCGTGTCATCGAAAGATCTGCGCATTCTCGCGGAAGAGGCCAAATCGCAGCTCGGCTCGGGCGTCGTCGGTTTCGTCGCCATCGAGGACGGCAAGGCTTCGCTGGTCGCGGGCGTCACCGCCGATCTCACCGGTCGCGTCAGCGCATCCGACCTGGTGCGCATCGGCGCCGATCTGTTGGGCGGCAAAGGCGGCGGGCGGGCGGACATGGCGCAGGCCGGCGGTCCCAATGTCGACAAGGCGCAGGCCGCGCTCGATGCAATCAGGGATCGGCTCGTAGCGATCACGTCCGCCTGATGCACACCATCGCCGCGGACGAAACCATGCGGCGGCGGGTCTATATCGCGCTCGAGGGCGGGCGCGCCGGCGGCGGCATCGGGGCCGCCATCGAGATCGTGCTGATCGTGCTGATCCTGGCCAACGTCACCGGCTATGTGCTGCAAAGCGTGCCGTGGATCGCGCATGAATATTGGCGCCAACTGACCGGGCTCGAGATCGTGACGGTCGCGATCTTCGCCGTCGAATATGGCTTCCGCCTATGGACTTCGGCGGAAGATACCGCCATCGGCCGCCGCGGCTCCGTCTGCGGCCGGCTGCATGCAGCGACGCGGCCGATGATGATCATCGATTTCCTCTCTTTCGCGCCGACCTTGATCCAGCTTTTCGTGCCGTTCTTCGACTTGCGGGTTTTGCGGTTGGTGCGCTTGCTCAGGCTGCTCAAGATCGCGCGCTATTCGCCGGCGCTGTCGACCTTGGCGCAGGTGATCGTCGACGAGCGCCGGGCGCTGTTCGGCGCGCTGCTCCTGATGCTCTGCGCCACGCTTTTCGCCGCCGCGACCATGCATGCGGCGGAAGGCAGCGTGCAGCCCCGGTATTTCGGCACCATACCGGATTCGATGTGGTGGGCGATCACCACCCTGACCACCGTGGGTTATGGCGACGTCGTGCCGGTCACCGCGCTCGGCCGCGTCGTGGCCGGGTTCACCATGATCGTGGGGCTCGGCCTCTTCGCGCTCCCCGTCGGCATCGTGGCCACGGGCTTCGTCCACACCATCCATCGCCGCGACTTCGTCGTCACGTTCGGGATGCTGGCGCGGGTGCCGTTGTTCAAGGATTTCGACGCGCGCGTCATCAGCGAGATCATGAATCTGCTGCGCGCGCAGGCGGTCTCCGCGGGCTCGATCCTTTCGGCCAAGGGCGAGCGCGCGGCGGCGATGTATTTCATCGTCTCCGGCGAAGTGGAGGCCGAGTTGCCCAGCCGCCATGTCCGTTTCCAGGCCGGCGATTTCTTCGGCGAACTCGCGCTCCTGCACGAGACGATGCGCGCCACGACGCTGATCGCGGCGACGCCGGCGCGCCTGCTCACGCTCTCGGCGGAGGATTTCGACACGCTGCTCAAGAAGCATCCCGTCCTCGAGACGCGGATGCGCGAGCAGGCGAAGGAACAGGCGCGCCAATTGGCCGACGCGGGCGCGATCAGCGAGGCCGAGATCGCCGCCGCCGACAGTTCGCTCAGGTCAGATCCGTGAACGGGTTGAACGCCACTTCCCAGAGATGTCCATCCGGATCGGCGAAATAGCCCGAATAGCCCCCCCAGAATACGTCCCGAGGCGGCTTCACGGGCCGCGCACCGGCGGCGACGGCTTGCGCGAACACCGCATCGGCCCCGGCCTTCGATGGCACATTGTGGGCCAGCGTCACGCCGGAGAATCCGCTTCCGGCGGCGTCCACCGTCGCGTCCTCCGCGAGCTTGCAGCGGGGATAGAGCGCGAGCCAGGCGCCTTCTAACGCGAAGAAAACGATGCCTTCGTCGTCCTTGTAGTTCCGCGTCGGAAGGCCGAGACCATCGCGATAGAAGGCGAGCGAACGCTCCAGGTCGCGCACGCCCAGCGTGACGATCGACAGCCTCGGTTTCATGGCGTGAAGCAGACGGCGATCTTGTTGCCGGTGGGATCGCGCAGATAGGCGCCGTACCAGGTCTGCTTGTCCGCGGGACGGAAGCCGGGCGCGCCTTCGTCCGCGCCGCCGTTGGCGAGGCCCGCTGTGTGGGCGGCGTCGACGGCTTCCTTGGAGTCGCCCTTGAAGGCGATCATCGTGCCGTTGCCGAATGTCGCCGGCTCCTGGTTGAAGGGCGGACAGACATAGACGTCGTGCTTGTCGCTGCCCTTGGGGCCGTAGCCGATCCAGCCGCCATCCGCGAAGGCGCGCGCGTAGCCGACCGCGCCCAGGACCGCGTCGTAGAACTTGCCCGATGCCTCGCTGTCCCTGGCGCCGATGGTGATGTAGCCGATCATGATTGCTCCTTCAGATGGAGGGCGGAGCTTAACGTACGTTACGAACGAAGCAAGAACATACCCCGCTTGCACTGCGCGCATGCTTGTCTCGCACAGGGTGCGCGGCCTTTCCCGATCTGGCGCGTGAGGGCGGCCGCTTGGCTGAGGAACGGTCCGAATTCGACGCGACGACGGCGCGCTGCGATCACAGCGACGGGTCGGTGATCGCGACGATCAGTCCCGCCGCTTGGCCAAGGCGGTCGATCTGCTCCGGCGGCAGTTTGGCGATCGCCGTGGTCAGCCGCGCCAGCCGCCGCCTGCGCCCGGCCTCCATCAATTGCCTGCCCTTGCGCGTGACGGAGACTTCGATGGAGCGCCGGTCGAGCGGCTTGCGCGCGACAAGTCCGAGCCGCTCGAGTTCGCTCACCAATTGCGACATGGTCGGCGGCTTCACCTGTTCGGCCTGCGCCAGCGCGCCCAAGGTCTGCGGCCCGCCGAAGGCCAGCACCGACAGCACCGACAATTGCGCGCCGCTGACGCCCGAGGCCGCATCCTCCTTGCGCACGAAGCGCAACAGCCGGATCGCGGCGGCATGGATCTGATCGGCGACCTGTTCGGTGTGCATGGTGGGCGCCCGATGAGGGGATTGACTCGTCCGCATTGTTAGGTAACCTAATAGTGTGTAGACCTAAGGATATCACGCCATGACGGATGTGCCGAGCCTCAAGGGCCGAAAATTGGTGCAGGTGGCGTTCACCTGCCGCGATCTCGACCGCGCGCGCGCCTTCTATCGCGACACGCTGGGCCTGCCGCTGCTGTTCGAGGCCGGAAACATGCTGTTCTTCCAGCTCGACGGCCTGCGGCTGATGGTGGGCCAGGAGCATGAGCCCGGGCAAGCCATCGGCGGCTCGTTGATCTATTTTGATGCTCCGGATATCGACGCGCTGGGACCGGCGCTCGAAGCCAAAGGGGTGAAGTTCGTCGGTCCGGCGACGGTCGTTCAACGCACCGGCACGCACGAGCTGAAACTGCGCGAATTCCACGACCCTGACGGCAACGCCCTCGCGCTGATGGGGATGGTGCCGGCGGCGGCTTAGCCACAAGCCTTGCGCGCGATGGCGCGGGCGCAATCGTCCGTCTCAGCGCAGCCGCAGCGAAAATTCGATTTCAGCGCGGCCTTCATCCGACGCGCCTTGGCGATGGTCGCGTCGATTTCCGCGCGCTTGCGCTGTGCAAGGGCCTGCCAGCGCGCCGAGGGCTTGTCGGCGCCTGTCAGGAAGATTCGTGTCTCCGAGATGGTGAAGCCGGCTGCACGCGCCATGCGGATCATCTCCAACAGGCCGAGGATTTCCGGCTCATAGCGCCGCTGGCCGGAGGCCCGCGCCGGCTTGGGCAATAGTCCGGCGCGCTCGTAGTAACGGATGGCCGAAGTCGCCAGTCCCGCACGCCGTCCCACTTCGCCGATCGCCAATCCGCGCATGGCCGTAATATACGCTTGTGTTGAAGCGCGCTTCAAGTTGTAGCGTTCGACCGTCCTCAAGAGGCGTTCCCGCGATGAAGATTCCGGCGATGGCGATTTCGTTTATGCTGGTGGCAGGCGGCGCGGCCCATGGCGCTCAAATCGTAGCGCCGCCAAGCATCGCCGCGGCTGTCGCCGATCCGGCGCGGCCGGCGTCGGATGTGGCGCGGGACGGCATGCGTAAGCCTGTCGCGGTTCTCGCCTTCGCGGACGTGAAGCCCGGTAACCGCGTCGCGGATTTCATGTCAGGCGGCGGCTATTTCACGCGTATCCTGAGTCACGCGGTCGGTCCGTCCGGCCGCGTCTACGCCTTCGTTCCGGACGAGGAGCTCAAGAACTGCGACGCCGCAGAGACGGATGGTTCCATGGCGCTGGGCCATGACAGGGCCTATGCCAATGTCCTTCTCCTCACAGCGCCGGTGAACGCGTTCGCGACGCCGGAATCTCTCGACATGGTGTGGACGGCGCAGAACTACCACGATCTGCACAATGCATTCATGGGCCCGGCCGACGTCGCGCAGGTGAACAAGCGCATCTACGCCGCGCTCAAGCCCGGAGGTGTGTTCCTCATCATCGATCACGTAGCGCAGGCCGGTTCAGAACTGCGCGACACCAACACGCTCCACCGCATCGATCCGGAGGCAATCGTCCGCGAGGTGCAAGCCGCCGGCTTCCGGCTCGAAGCGCAAAGCGACGTGCTCCGCAATCCCGCCGATGCGCACGCACTTCGCGTCTTCGATCCCGCCATCCGCGGGCGCACCGATCAGATCGTGTTCAAATTCCGCAAGCCCTCTACGCCTTGAGCCATTCGTCGGGCAGCCCGAGCCAGGCGCAATGGTCGGCGTGTTGGGCGGAGAGATTGGGCACCGGCAGCGCATCGCCCGCGCCGAGAAACGCGCCGCCGGCGATGCCGGTCGCGTCGGGCAGGAAACCGAAGCTTTTCCAGTAGAGCGTCGTGCCGCAATGGGCGCAGAAGAAGCGGTTATAGCCCGCCGGGCCTTCCTTGGCGTAGATGCCGACGTCGCCGGTTTTGGCGACAACATTCGCGTCCGAGAAATAGACCGACCAGCCGAAGGCGCTGCCGGTGCGCCGCTTGCAGCTGTTGCAATGGCAGATGCCGTTCAGCACAGGCTCGCCTTCCACCGTGATGGAAGAAGCCTGGCAGCAGCATCGTGCCGTGCGCGTCATGATGCGTTCTGGGCCATCGCCTTCTTCAGGTTCTCGTCGACCTTGTCGAGGAAGCCTTCGGTGGTCAGCCATTTCTGCTCGGGGCCGACGAGGAGGGCGAGGTCCTTGGTCATGAAGCCCGCTTCCACCGTGTCGACGCAGATCTTCTCCAGGGCGTGGGCGAACTTGTCGAGCGCTTGGTTGCTGTCGAGCTTGGCGCGGTGCGAAAGGCCGCGCGTCCAGGCGAAGATCGAGGCGATGGAGTTGGTCGAGGTCGATTTGCCTTTCTGATGCTCGCGATAATGGCGTGTCACCGTGCCGTGCGCGGCTTCGGCCTCGACGATCTTGCCATCGGGCGTGGTCAGGACCGAGGTCATCAGCCCGAGCGAGCCGAAGCCCTGCGCGACGGTGTCGGACTGCACGTCGCCGTCGTAGTTCTTGCACGCCCAGACATAGCCGCCTTCCCATTTGAGCGCGGAGGCCACCATGTCGTCGATCAGGCGGTGCTCATAGGTGATGCCGGCATCCTTGAACTTGGCGGCGAACTCGGCGTCGAACACCTCCTGGAAGATGTCCTTGAAGCGGCCGTCATAGACCTTGAGGATCGTGTTCTTGGTGGAGAGGTACACCGGATATTTGCGCGCCAGCCCATAGTTCATCGAAGCGCGGGCGAAATCTCGGATCGAGTCGTCGAGATTGTACATCGCCATCGCCACGCCCGAGCCAGGCGCCTTGAACACTTCCTTCTCGATCACCGTGCCGTCTTCACCCACGAACTTGATGGTGAGGACGCCCTTGCCCGGATAGCGGAAATCGGTGGCGCGGTACTGGTCGCCGAAAGCATGGCGGCCGATGACGATGGGCTTGGTCCAGCCGGGGACCAGGCGCGGAACGTTCTTGCAGATGATCGGCTCGCGGAAGATCACGCCGCCCAGGATGTTGCGGATCGTGCCGTTGGGCGACTTCCACATTTCATGGAGATTGAACTCCTTCACGCGGCCCTCGTCCGGCGTGATCGTCGCGCATTTGACGCCGACGCCGTGCTTCTGGATCGCGTGCGCCGCGTCGACCGTCACCTGGTCCCTGGTCGCGTCGCGGTGTTCGACGCCGAGGTCGTAATATTCGAGATCGATGTCGAGGTAGGGGAGGATCAGCTTCTTCTTGATCAGGTCCCAGATGATGCGGGTCATCTCGTCGCCGTCGAGTTCGACGACCGGGTTTGCAACCTTGATCTTGTCCATGAGGCCCTCGGAATTTTCGCGTGCGGGGGGTATAG
>DASXCJ010000063.1:0-29662 GCA_036491175.1 Rhizomicrobium sp. | reverse complement strand
ATTGGTGCCGGTGACAGCCGCGACCGTTTTGGGTTGGGCTGCGAAAAATTTTGCCGCCAGCCGTGCGAGGCGCAGGCGAGGATTTTCGTCGGCGATGAATTGTACGCCAAGCTTTTCCGCATCACCGCGCGCTTCGGGGCGTGCCAGCACCGCCACCGCACCACGTTTCACGGCATCCGACATGAAGGCGGCGCCGTTCGCGCGCGTGCCTGATAGCGCGGCGAAGAGATAGCCCGGCTTCACCTCGCGGCTATCGCTCGCAAGACCGGAAAATTCGGCAACGGACTCCATGGGGCTTTTGCCCACCTTACCCGGCACCACTCTCGTCCCCGATTGTGGTTCCATTATGAATTTCCCTTGCCCGGAACAGGGACAGGGACAGCCGCTGATGTCGGCATCTCGAGCATGGGCGCGATGTGCGCGATCACGTCGCCGGCGAGCGGGGCGGCGGTATGACCCGCCAACGCCATCACGGCACTTTCGCCGTGGGGCTCGTCCAGCATCACAAACACCAGATAGCGCGGGTTGTCGATGGGAAAGACGGCGCAGAACGAGGTCAGCAATTTGTGCGCGATATAACGGCCGTGGACGTTCTTTTGCGCCGAGCCCGTCTTGCCGCCGACATCGTATCCGGGAACCTCGGCGAGCTTGCCCGTGCCATCGGTGACGACGTAACGCAGCAGGCCGCGCATCGTGGCGCTGGTGGAAGGATCGATCACCTGCTCGCCGCGCGCGCTGGCGGCGGCGGCGTCCTGTTTCAAGAACGTCGGCTGGATGCGGCGCCCGCCATTAACCACACTCGACGCGGCGGTTACGAAAGCGAGCGGCGACACGGTGATGCCGTGGCCGAAGCCGATGGTCGCGGTTTCGACCTGACCCCAACCATGGGGGAACGACGGATAGGACGGCCACGCCGTCTCCGCCAGCTCCGAGCGCGGCGCGCGCAACAGGCCCATGCTCTTCAGGAACTCATATTGCCGCGCCGGGCCGGAGCGCAACGCGATCTGCGCCGTGCCGACATTGGAGGACTGCGCGAGGATATCGCGCGCCGTCATGATCGCGGGCAGATGCTCGGCATCGTGGATGGTGAAGCGGCCTATCTTGTAGCCGGCGGCGATGGGGAAGGTCTCGTCCAGCCGCGTGGTGTGATCCTGCATCGCAAGTGTGAAAGCGAAGATCTTGAACACCGAGCCGAGCTCGTAAGTGTCGCGCACCATGCGGTTGCGGCCGGGCATCTTGCCGTCCGGCTCCGGCGGACCGGAATCCGGCAGCGACCCCATGGCGAGGATCTCGCCGGTGTTGACGTCGATCACGATCCCGCCCGCGGCGGCGGCGCGATATTCGTCCTTTGCCGCGGCGAGCTGCTGGGTCAGCGCGTACTGAACGCGCATGTCGAGCGACAGCGCCACGCTGCCGCCCGCGCGCAATCGTGCGTCGAGCCCGCGCTCCAATCCGTTGACGCCGTTGCCCTCGTTGTCGGTGACGCCGAGCACCTGGTTGGCGGCATTGCCTTGCGGATAGATGCGCTTGTGCGCCGGCTCGAAATCGAGGCCTTGGAGATTGAGGTCCTTCACCTTGGCGACTTGGTCGTCGGACAGTTGCCGGCCGACCAGCACATAGGCGTGCTTGCCGGCGAACAGCTTGGCAAGCTTGGCGGCATCCAGCCCCAGCACGTCGGCGAGATCGCGCGCGGCGGCGGACCTGTCGTCGAAGGCGGCGGGCGTGGCGTAGAGATCGCTCACCGGCAGGTCGCGGGCGAGGAGCTGGCCGTTGCGGTCGGTGATGTCGGCGCGGATGACCGGGGGCGTCTCGGCCACGGGCGCGACGGCTCCCGTGACCGCGCCCTTCATCACCGTCACGTCGAACAGCTTCACGAAGACCAGGCTGAAGGCCATCACGCAGAATCCGGCCGCGATGACGATGCGGCGCTGGTGGATTGCTGCGTCAGTCATGAACCTGGAATTTCCGCTAGTGAGCCGCCGTCAGATGGAGCGCGGGTTGCTGTGTCTGCGTGACGAGCGAGGCGTTGGTCACTTGATTGTCGGGCGCGAGCTCGCCGCGGCGCGGCAAGGTCTCGAACGAGGCCAGCGCCACGGTCGGCGTGTCGGTCAGTCCCAGATGCTCCTGCGCCAGCTTGGCGATGCGGTCCTTGTTGGCGACTTCCTGCCAGCGCGCCTGCAGCTTCTGCGTGGAGATATCCTGGTCGGCGATCTGGTGATGCGCCTTTCGCAGCTCCATGTCCGCCAGCCGCGTCTTCTCCGCGATGTGGTTCATGGCGAAGCAGGACAGGCCCGCGAGCGCGACGAAGAGGAAGTTGAGGATGCGAACCATGGTTCTCTCCTTAAGCCGCGAGCCGCTCGGCCACGCGAAGGCGTGCGGAGCGGGCGCGCGGGTTACGCGAAATTTCCTCGTCGCCCGGCTGGCGCCTGGCGACGAGACGGAACGACAGGGACTTGCGCGCCGCTTCCGGCGCATGACGCGAGGTGGCGGCTTCGCGGCCGCGCTCGGTCAGGAAACGTTTGACGATGCGGTCTTCCAGCGAATGGAACGAGACGACGGCGAGGCGCCCCTGCGGCGCCAGCGCGCGCTCGGCCGCTTCCAACCCGCGCTCCAGCTCGCCCAACTCGTCGTTCACATGCAGGCGCAGACCCTGGAAGGTGCGCGTCGCGGGATGGATGGCGAAACGCTTCGCGGCCGGGCCCAGCGCTTTCGACACGATGTCGGCCAGCTCGGCGGTGCGCGACAGAGGCCGCGCGGCGACGATGGCCTTGGCGATCTTGCGCGCGAAACGCTCCTCGCCCAACTGGCCGATGATGCGCGTGAGCGTCGCTTCGTCGGCGGTGTTGACGACGTCGGCGGCGCTTTCGCCCTCGCCGCTCATGCGCATGTCGAGCGGCCCGTCGAAGCGGAAGGAGAAGCCGCGATCCGCCTCGTCGATCTGGTAGGACGAGACGCCGAGATCGAGCATCACGCCGTCGGTCTTGGCGCCGCCGAGGAAATCGTCCATCTGCGAGAACTCGCCCTGCACCATCGTGAGGCGGCCGTCGTAACGCGCCGCCAATTCGCGGCCGCGCGCGATCGCCGTCGGATCGCGGTCGATGCCGAGCACGCGGCACTGGGCTGCGTCGAGCAGCGCCTTGGCGTAACCGCCGCCGCCGAACGTGCCGTCGACATAGTGCGCGCCGTCGCGCGGCTGCATCGCCTCGACCACTTCTTCCAGCATCACGGGAATATGGCCGCTCATAGGACGCCGCCATTGTTGGCGTTGCGCACGGCGAGCGCGCGCTTCAGGCGCTCGGCTTGCACGCCCAAGAATTTTTCGCTGTCCCAGATCTGGAACTTGCGGCCCATGCCGACGAAGGTGATGCGGTCCTTGAGCCCCGCATGGCCGATGAACTCCGCCGGCAACACGACGCGGCCATTGTCGTCGCGCGGCAACAGCCGGCTCATCGACAACACCGCGAACGCCTTGTCGTCCAGCGACGGCGTGAAGAACGGATCCTGCGCCGCGAGCTGCTGGTGGAACGAGGACAGCACCTCGTCGCCGAAACCTTCCAGTGCGGCTTCCGAGAACGACGGGAGGATGTAGACGCCGGCGGTGGCCTGCGCGGCCAGGATGTCGCGGAACGGCGCGGGGATGCACACGCGGCCCTTCGCGTCGAGCGTGCCCGATACCGTCGAAATGAACGGTTGAACGCCGGACATCGTGGACCCCTGATCCCCCTGTCCCGGCTCAGGAACCCCGGACACAGGCCGGGGCAGAATCACTGGCTATGGGACAACATGGGATATCATGGGATATGCCGAACGGTCAATGGAAAACCCAATAGATAGAGGGGTTTGCGCCTACCACCCCTAGGGAATCCGATTCCAGCCCTGGTGGTTTCATGAACAAATCATAAACAACGTAAGGATGTATTTACCCGCAGAAGTTACGGGCGCCGCCGTTAAGAATGGCTTAACCATCCGGCCGCAACCCGAGGAGGCGATTCTATGCAGATCGTCCTAAAGCCGATCGGGCGGGTCGCGAGCGCCCGCGATGCCGTCCTCGACGACGATTGGGACGCGGTGCCCACGCGCATCGAACTCGACCCCGCCCAGTTCACCGCCGACGCCACCGCGAGCCTGGGCGATTTCTCTCATATCGAGGTGATCTTCTATTTCGACCGCGTGCCGGATTCGGAGATCCAGACCGGCGCCCGCCACCCGCGCGGCCGCGCCGACTGGCCCAAGGTTGGCATCTTCGCCCAGCGCGGCAAGGGACGGCCCAATCGTCTGGGCCTCTGCGTCTGCGCGCTCATCCGCGCCGACGGCCTCATGCTGCACGTCAAAGGCCTCGACGCCATCGACGGCACGCCGGTCCTCGATATCAAGCCGGTGATGAAAGGCTTCCAACCCCGCGGCGAAATCCGCGAACCCGCATGGGCGGCCGAGATCATGCGCGAGTACTGGTAACGAAGGTTCCGTGAGCGCGAACATTCCCTTCCTCCCCCGCTTTGCGGGGGAGGTGGATGGCGCGGCGAAGCCGCGACAGACGGAGGGGGTGCGTGGGACCGCGAAGAACTAGCCCTGCACCGCCGCAGCCACCCCCTCCGTCCGTCGCGGGCAATGCCCGCGCCCGACACCTCCCCCGAACCGGCGGGGGAGGAAGAAAAAAAGCTCCGTGCTTCAGCACTTTTCCGTCTCTGGGCAGGAGCCAGAGACCGCGCCACCTCCGCGAGCGCCTGCTTCACGCGAGCGCGCTCCACAACCAGGAAGTCAAGCCCTAATCCGGGTGATATTCTTACAATTTCAGGTTGGGCGGAATTCCGAGCCGGAGCGGCCTGTTGGCCGGCCGGGACACCGGCGGCTAGACTCCCCGATGACCGCCACCGATCGCCTCGCCCACTTCGTCGAGGCGCAGGACCCCGTCATCGGCCGCGCCCTCGCCGAACTGCGCGCCGGGCGCAAGCGCTCGCATTGGATGTGGTTCGTCTTCCCGCAGATCGCGGGGCTGGGCCGCAGCGACATGGCGCAACGCTACGCCATCGCCTCGCTGGACGAGGCGCGCGCTTATCTCGCCCATCCGGTGCTCGGCGCGCGGCTGGAGGCGTGCACGCGCGCGGCTCTCTCTGTCGAAGATCGTTCGGTCCACGACATTTTCGGCTTCCCCGACGATCTCAAATTCCGATCCTCCATGACGCTATTCGCGCGCGCCGCGCCCGATAATCCGCTGTTCCACGACGCGCTGAAAAAATATTTCGGCGGCGAAGAAGATAAAGCGACGCGCGATCGCCTCGCCTGACGGATACATTGCGCACGCGAACCGTTCCCTTCGTGACGCGCCTTTCCGTTCGGGTCACAAAGAGGGAATCTCATGAAATTCGTAATCGCTTCCGTTATGGCTCTGGCGCTGATGAGCGCGCCGGTTCTCGCCGCAGGCGTCGGCATCGGCGCGCATGTCGGTGATGTGCATGTCGGCGTCGGCGCGCATGGCGGCCATCACTATCATCACTACCGCCATTGCCATTGGCACAATCACCACCGGGTCTGCTGGCGCTAAACACGCCAGCCTGAAAAAGCCGGGCACCAATGCCCGGCTTTTCTGCGCCTTCCGCCTCTCGACGGGGCCGCGCGGGATGACTATCCTCACGCCCTGACAAAAAGTCAGAGGCTTCGCGCCATGCCCGACTCCCCCTCCGATACGCCGCTCCCGAACGTCATGGACCTGACGCCGCTCAATCCGGCGTTCAACGACAATCCGCACAAGCTGCTCGACCGGCTGCGCGGCGAATGTCCCGTGCGCCACGACACGGGCGCCGGCACTTTCATCATGACGCGTTACGCCGACGTGCGCGGCGTCTTGTCGGACACCACGATGTGGCGCGATCCGTCGCGCGCCGAGCCCGAGGCGTATATGGCGCACGCGATCAAGAACCAGCGGGTCGAAGGCGCCCCGCCGCCGGGCGAAGGCGACGACAAGGGCATCCTGCTGCTCGACGATCCCGACCACGCGCGCATCCGCCGCCCGCTGGCGCAGGCGCTCTACAAGCGCGTCGCCAAGTCCAAGCCCCTGGTGCAGACCGTCGTCGACGAGGCGCTGGCCGATATCGGCGATGCGCGCGCGTTCGACGTCATGGCGAAATTCGCGCTGCGCGTGCCGATCGACGTGATCGCGCGCATCCTCGGCGTCGACCAGACGCGGCTCTCCGAATTCCGCGCCTGGAGCGAAGGCATCATCCAGTTCTTCAATCCCTTCCGCACGCCGGAAGAGACCGAACGCCTGCTCTGGGCGAGCGCGTCCCTGCGCGGATATATGAGCGACACGATGGCGGAGCGCCGCGCCCGCCCCGCCGACGATCTCGTCACCGACATGGTGCAGCTTCAGGCCGGCGGCGCGCCGCTCAACGACGGCGAGATCTCCGTCAACCTGCAATCGCTGCTGGTGGGCGGAAACCTCACCACCACCGATCTCATCGGCAACGGCGTGCTGCTGTTCCTCAAGCATCCGGGCGAGCGCGCCAAGCTGAAAGCCGATCCGTCGCTGATCAATTCCGCGGTGGAGGAGATCCTGCGCTACGAGTCGCCCATCGACATCACCGCCCGCGTGGCGTCACGCGATCTGGAGCTGAGCGGCTGCCCGATCAGGCAGACGCAATCGCTGTTCGCGAGCCTGCGCGGCGCCAACCGCGATCCGGAAGCCTTCCCCGACCCGCACCGCTTCGACATCGCCCGGCGCGACGCGCCCCACGTCGCCTTCGGCGGCGGCGCCCATCTGTGCATCGGCGCGCCGCTGGCGCGGCTGGAGGCGCAAGTGGCGCTCCTGTCTCTGTTCGAACGCTATCCGGCGCTCAAACTCGCCGACCCGGATTTCAAGCCGCAATGGCGCACCATGCCGTTCTTCCGCGGCTTGAAGGAATTGCCGGTGGTCGCCGCGTGACGGCGCTTCTCGCCACGCCGGTCTTCTGGGCGATGGCAGCGGCGTGGGCGGGCCTCATCGTTTGCGGGCGGGCTTATCTCGCCGCCGTCAACCGCCTGATGGCTTGGATAGATGCGAGCGATCCATCGCTGTGGCAAGAGCTGTTGTCGCAACCGAGCCCATACGCGGCGCTGCGCGCCCGCGCGCTCTCCCGCCTCATCCTGGTCGGCGGCCTCGAACCGGACGCCGATCCACAATTGCGCGCCCTTTTTTCGCCGCCCGTCGCGTTGCCTATGCGACGCTGTTTTTTCTCGTCATCGCCATGATCGCGACGGGCCTGACCCTCGACGCCGCGGGATTTCGTCTCCCGGAGAGAATGCACGGGCGCTATCGTTACCGCTTCTGACCGTGGCGGCATTTCTGGGAGACCGGCATGGACTATGAGCATCTGATCGTGAAACAGGAGGGGCCGGTCTTGTGGGTGACCATGAACCGGCCGGAGCGCCTCAACGCGCTAAACCGGCGGCTGGTCGACGAGCTGCGCGAGTTTTTCACCGGACTCTATTGGCGGCACGAGGTAAGGGCGGTGGTGCTGGGCGGCGCGGGACGCGGCTGCTGGAATTTTTGGCGGAACTGGACTCCGACGAATGGGACCGCCAAGTCGAGGCCGACGCGAAGAACGGCAAGTTGGACGAGCTTGCCAAGCAAGCCTTGGAAGATGTGAAGGCGGGCCGCTTCCGCGAACTTTAGCGCGGTTGTTTTCAAGTCGATGCGACCCAAACCCGGTGTCATGGCCCGCGAATGCGGGCCACCCAGTTGGGTTCTTCTAACTGAGGACACATTCGCTCGGAGTTTTTCTTCGGCAGAAGTAACAAGCGTCACCTGGGTGGCCCGCATTCGCGGGCCATGACACATTTGTTGTGATTCCAACCGATCAAAGCCTGCTCTAGGCTCTAGCGTCATAGACGGCGCATCTAAATCCAATGCCGACCGCACCGTTCAGAAACTTGCGTCAGATGGCCTGTAAGCCGGGTTCTGTCCTCGCGGGGCCCTACCCACGATGGATGGCCATTCCTCTGGGACGAATGTCGCCATTCGCCTCGCGCGACCGACCCGGACGGCGATCCGGAAACGGATCACATGCCATCCCTATTTGGTCTTGCTCCCGGTGGGGCTTGCCATGCCGCTCCTG
The DNA here is from genome assembly GCA_036491175.1 of Rhizomicrobium sp. GTDB lineage: Bacteria > Pseudomonadota > Alphaproteobacteria > Micropepsales > Micropepsaceae > Rhizomicrobium. The sequence continues at coordinate 21,572 of DASXCJ010000063.1, read as the reverse complement.
TTGCCAGGCGCGCGGTGCGCTCTTACCGCACCATTTCAACCTTGCCGGGCCTTTAGGGCCTTAGGCGGTGTCATTTCTGTGGCGCTGTCCCTGGGGTCGCCCCCGGCGGATGTTATCCGTCACCGTGTTTCCGTGGAGCCCGGACTTTCCTCGACGCTCCTTGCGAAGCCCCGCAGCCATCCAGCCATCTGACGCGGGATCGAGTATATTCGAAGGATGAGCAACCTCCAAATCCGCCGCGCGCGAAGCGGGCGATGCGCCGTCCGATGCGATCCCCGGCCGCATTCTGCCGCTGTTCGACTATCCTATTGCTGCGCCCGCATCGCGGCCAGGAGCCGGATGATCTCCTGCGCGATCGCTTCCGCGTTTTCGGGCGAGAGCGTGACGGAGGAATAGGCGCGGTCGCTGGAGTCACCCGCGTAATATTGGTCGAGGGCGATCATGCCCGACGCGGACAGGGTGATCTCCGTCTCGATGGGACCGTAATTGACTTTCATGTTCACGCTCCGAGCGCCAGATCCACCGTGGCTTTAGCATGGAGCGCCGTCGTGTCGAAGAGCGGAACCGCGCTGTCTTCGGCTTTGACCAGAAGCGGCAATTCGGTGCAGCCCAGGATGACGGCTTCCGCGCCGCGCGCCACGAGGCCCGCGATGGCGGTGCGGCATTTGGCGCGGGCCGCGTTCTCGAAACGCCCGCGCACCAGTTCCTCGTAGACAACGCGGTCGACGGCTTGGAAATCCTCGCCCTCGGGCGCGAGGATTTCGAGATCGTAAGCTTTCCGCAGCCTTCCGCGCAGGATGTCGTCCTGCTCCATGGTGTGGCGCGAGCCCAGAAGCCCCACGCGCGAGAAACCCTGCGCGCGGATCGCGTCGCCCAGCGGGTCGGCGATGTGCAAGAGCGGGATTGCGGCCGCGCGCTCCACCGCGCCGGCCATGCGGTGCATGGTGTTGCAGCAGATGATGAGGAAATCCGCGCCGCCCGCCGCCAGCGCCTTGCCGGCGTCTTCCAGCCGCTTGCTCGCCTCATCCCAGCGGCCGCCGTCCTGCAGCGCCGCGACCTCCGCGAAATCGAAGGAGTGGAGCAGTATCCTGGCCGAGTGCATGCCGCCAAGCCGCGCCTGCACGTCGCGATTGAGAAGCTGGTAATAGACCAAAGTCGATTCCCAACTCATCCCGCCCAGCATGCCGATGGTCTTCATGGAACGCTCCCAGATGGAGCGCGACCCTAGCCTTCGACCAGCCCCGCGGCGAGCCTTTCGCATTCGCCATCGGCAATGCCATCGATGCATGACGGCCGGAAATGACGCTGGAAGGCGCGGATCACCGCCTCCATTGGAACGTCCGTGACGCCATAGCCGAAGCGTTCGAGCGCGCGCGCGAACGGCATGCCGGGGAAGCCCGGCTTCGGCCACACGCCGATGCCGTATTCGCTGAGCGCTTCCCAGGGGAAGAATTCGCCCGGATCCTCCTTGCGCGCCGGCGCGACGTCGGAATGGCCGACGACGCGCGCCGCCGGGATCGGATGGCGCGTGCGGATTCCGTCGCAGAGATCGATCAGCGCCGCGATCTGCTCGTCGGCGAAGGGGATGTAGCCGAACTCGTGGCCGGGATTGACGAGCTCGATGCCGATGGAGCGGGCGTTGACGTTGGCCTCCCCCGCCCAATGCGAGATGCCCGCATGCCAGGCGCGCATCTCTTCCGGCACATGGCGGTAAACGCGGCCGTCGCGGCCGATAGTGTAATGCGCCGACACTTTCGCCGCCGGATCGCAGAGCCGCGACAGCGCTTCCTCCGCCGTCCTCATGCCGGTGTAGTGCAGCACCAGCATGTCGACCGGCGCGCCTTGCGGCCGCGCGTCGAAATTGGGCGAGCTTGCTTCGACGATGCGGGGCGCCATCACACGAATATCTTGTAGGCGACGGTTTCGCCGTCGGCGCGCTTCAGCTGGAACTCCGCGCCCTTCTCATGCTCGTCGAGCAGCGCCTCGAACACGCGTAGCGCGTTGCGGATCACCTCGGCGTAAGACGCGGCTTCGGTCTTCTCCTTGAGCTTGGTCAGGCGCTCCATCGCCTGCGGCGGCATTTCGAGCTGCACCCGCGTCGTCGTGCGGCCGGCATTCTCCATGGCGTCCGCCGCCGCGCGCATGGCGTCCGCGGCGAAGCCCGAAGCGTAACGGTTGCGGCGTCCGTGCATCTTGTCGCTCACGTGTCGATCATTGGCCCGCCGGCGGCGGCGTGACGATGGCGCCGCCCTGCGGAGGCGGCTGTTGCGGGCGCGGACCGCGGGACCCACGCGGCGGCGTCTCGATGTCGCTGTCGTAGTAGTAACGGCGGCCTCGGCCGTGATGATGGCGCATGCCGAACACGATCCAGGCGACCGCGAACAGCGCCAGGATCACGAAGGGCGCCTTGAACGCCGCCGAGATCAGCGAGAACACCAGCATCAGGATCAGGAACGGCACGGCGATGGCGAGAAACGCGAACGGGCCGGCCCAGCGCCAGCCGAAATGGCGCGGGCGGCCATCGTAACGCCCACCGTAACGATCATGCCAATCGCGGCCGCGAGGGTCTTCGTCGCCGCCCCCGTCGCCGCCCCCATTGCCGAACGAATCGTGGATCGCTTCTTTCAGCTTGCGCTTGAAGGCGCGCTTGCGGGCTTTCCATTCCTCGCGCTCGGCCTGGCGGGCTTCGCGGTCGGCGCGAAAGGCATCGCGCCGTCGCTTCCACATCTCGTAATCCGCGCGATCGTCCGCTTCACTGCGCGGACTCGCCTGGCCTTGTTGACCGGCGCCCGCACCACCATTTTCATCATCGACGGGGAAATCGTCGCCAACACCGACACCGATCTTGCTCATGGCCCTCCTCCGAGGCTTCCATCATTCTCGGATGTATATTTGATGACTAATTGATGAGTGTCAAGGGCGGGTGGTGTCTCAGTTGGGATTTCCGGCGCCGTTCTCATCGGGCCGCGGATTTCGATATTCGCGTCGAGATCCTTCGCCAATTTGGCCTGTGCTGCTTGATCTCGCCGTAGACCTGGTTGGGGTTACCAACTCGCCGGGCGTCGTGGTGGTCTGGAATCACAACAAACCTGTCATGGCCCGTTGTCGGTTGCGTCGATCCGAAAGCGCCGGAGCGATGGACACCAGGCTGACCGCTATTACTTCGGCGCACTGCCGCCAGGCGGCGCCGGCGGATTGATCGCCTTCGCCGCGTCGCCGGCGACGATGTCGGCGGAGGTGCCGTCGGTCAGGCGGATGCGGCCGCTATAGGAATCCGGGTCGTAGATCACCACGCCCTTGCGCCCGTCGCTGCAGGTGACGCTGCCGGTGATGGTGCTGTGGCGGTCTTGTTTGGTCTGGAAGCCGTCGGGCGCGTCGCCGGTGCAGGTGAGCGTGCCGTCGGTGGCGGTGAAGCTCGAAGCGAACATCTCGATATCGGCGGCGCCGTGGAGCTGGAAGCCGCTGGGGCCGACGATTGCAATGGGCGTCATGCAGCCCGAAAGCAGCAAGGCGGAGGCGATGACAAGAATGCGGCGCATGGGTGATCTCCCGTTCGATCCGGCACGATCGTGACAGGAACCTGTACGGAGAATATCGCGAGGCCGTCACAATCTATCGCACACATGCGGGCCTGTGCTTCCCCGCGCTATTGGCCCGGATCGGTCGCGATCGGGTCGCAGACCCGGCGCTCCTCCACGCAGCGCTCATGCTGCAGGTTCTCATAGAGCGCGTGGGCGAGCCAGATTCCGAGCGCCACGACCACGACCGCGGCGATGAGGCCGAACAGGGATCGTCTGTAGCGCGCCTCGTCCTCGTCCATGTCAGGGCTTGTTGTCGGGCGCGCTCGGGCCGCCCATCACCATGAAGGTCGCCATGTCCCAGGCGTTGCGGATGCCGGCGACGAGCAGCATGACCACCGCCAGCGCGATCAGTTCGAGCCCCGGCTCGAAGGCGGCGAACATCAGCCACGCCGAAACCCCGAGCAGGACGTAGGCGAGGATCGGCAGGATGCCGTACCAGAAGCGGTCGATCCAATCGATCTTGAGCTGGGTGATGCGCGTCCATATGACGACGCCATAGATCGCGCCGGCGAGCGCGCCCAGGCCCAGGACGATCGCCAGCACCAGCGCGCTCAAGATCGGCGCGGTGAGGATGGCCGAGCCCACCAGCACGCTGCCCAGATGCACCGTCGTCGGCGTGATGAATCCGGTGATGCCGATCTTGCGCTTCTCGATATTCGCCGCCAGCGTCGCCACCACGAAGGTCGCGCCCACGATGGCGCCCGACGCGGTGCCGATCATCAGATAGAAATCGTGCCATTCCTGGAGAGCCGGCAGGGCCATCGTGTGTTCCGAGTAAGAAAGAGGATTCACGCAGAGCCGCGGAGACGCAGAGTTCGCGCATTGTCGTCCAAATTCCGCTCGAGCCCAAGAGAAATTTCCGGCGCGCGAGACGCGCCAACAAGCTCTGCCTCGCTGCGCGGCTTTTTTCTTCTCTGCGCCTCTGCGGCTCTGCGTGAATCAATCTTCCTACTTGAAATCCCGCTCCCGGCGGATCTTCTCGTAGGCCGCGTTGATGACCGCGAGCTTGTCGTTGGCGAGCTTGACGAATTCGGGCGGCACGCCGCGGCCGATGAGGCGGTCGGGATGGTTCTCCTTCACCAGGAGCCGCCAGGTCGCGCGCAGCTCGTCCTCGTTCGCCTCGTAGCTGACGCCGAGAATGACGTAAGGATCGGCGGCGTCGGGGAAATGCGAGGCGCGGATGCGGCGGAAGACGTTGGGTGTGAAGCCGAAGATATCGGCCACGCGCTCCAGGAACGCCTGCTCGCCGGGATGAAACACGCCATCGGCCTTGGCGATCTCGAACAATCCGTCGAGGATGTCTTCCAGCACGGCGGGATTGTCGCGGAACAGCCGCGCGATCTGGCTGGCATAGATATCGTAGCCCGCGGTGTCGGCGCGCGCGAGGTTGAACAGGCGGCGCACATTGGCTTCTTCCTGCGGCGGCACGCGGAACACGCGCGCGAAAGCGGCCTCTTCGGCGGCGGTGACGACGCCGTCGGCCTTGGCCATCTTGGCGCCCAGCGCCACCACCGCGATGGTGAAGGCGACGCCCGGATCGGACGGCCCGGTCGCCGCGCGGTCGATCACATGGCCGGCCACCGCGCCGATGGCCGCGCCCACGGGGCCGCCCGCGAGAAACCCCGCCGCCGCGCCGCCGATCTTTCCCCAGATGGACATGGGCTCAGCCAATAAGCCAATCTCGGCAAAATTGCGACGCGTCTTTTCCTCCCCAGTGAGAGCGGGGGAGGGGGACCGGCGAAGCCGGTGGAGGGGGTGCGTTGGTCACGAAGGGCTGGTTCTTCGACGCCAACACACCCCCTCCGTCACGCACGACTTTCGTCGTGCGCGCCACCTCCCCCGCTCTCGCGGGGGAGGAACACCCTGTGCGATGCTCGAATGACCAACTCCTATAGCAAATGGAATTTCTACATAGATCGGGGCGGCACGTTCACCGACGTGGTGGCGCAGGCGCCGGATGGAAATTTGTTCACGTCCAAGCTGCTGTCCGACAACCCGGCCTATGACGACGCCGCGCTGGAGGCGATCCGCCGCGTCCTGGGCGGCGCGCTCGACCCGACACGCATCGGCGAAGTGCGCATGGGCACCACCGTCGCCACCAACGCGCTGCTTACGCGGGGCGGCGAGCCCACATTGCTCGTCACCACGCGCGGCCTGAAGGACCAGCTTCGCATCGGCTATCAGCACCGGCCCAAACTGTTCGCGCTGAAGATCGAATTGCCGGACATGCTCTATGCCGATGTCATGGAGGCGGACGAGCGGGTGGCAGCCGACGGCGCGGTGCTCCGCCCGCTCGACGAGGTGGCGCTGACCGCACGACTGCAAGCGGCGCGCGCGCGCGGACTTGCGTCCTGCGCCATCGTCTTCATGCATGGCTATCGCTATCCCGCGCATGAGGCGCGCGCGGCGGAGCTGGCGCGCGCGGCAGGCTTCACGCATGTCTCGACCAGCCATGACAGCGTGCCGCTGATGAAATTCGTCAGCCGCGGCGACACCACCGTGGCCGACGCCTATCTCTCGCCCGTGCTGGCGCGTTACGCGGACCGCATCTCCTCGGCGCTGGGCGGTACGAAGCTCTATTTCATGACTTCGAACGGCGGCCTCGCCGCGCCGCGCTTCTTCCGCGGCAAGGACGCCATCGTCTCCGGCCCGGCCGGCGGCGTCGTCGGCATGGCGGAGACGGCGCGCCAGGCCGGCCTCGATCGCGTCATCGGCTTCGACATGGGCGGCACCTCGACCGACGTGTCGCGCTTCGACGGCAGTTACGACCGCGTCTACGAGACCGAGGTCGCGGGCGTGCGGCTGCGCGCGCCGATGATGGCGATCCACACCGTCGCCGCGGGGGGAGGCTCGATCCTGCATTACGACGGCGCGCGCTTCCGCGCCGGGCCCGACAGCGCCGGCGCCGATCCGGGACCCGCCTGCTATCGCCGCGGCGGCCCGCTCACCATGACCGACGCCAATGTCATGACCGGCAAGCTCAGCGGCGCGTTCTTCCCCAAGATCTTCGGCCCCGCCGCGGACGAGCCGCTCGACGAAGACGCGGTGCGCGCGGGCTTCGCCGAACTCGCGCGGCAGACCGGTTCGACGCCCGAGGCCGTCGCCGACGGCTTCATCCGCATCGCGGTGGAGAACATGGCCAACGCCATCCGCCGCATCTCCGTCGCCAAGGGCTACGACACGCGCGCCTACGCGCTCGCCTGCTTCGGTGGAGCCGGCGGCCAGCATGCCTGCCTCGTCGCCGACGCGCTGGGCATGACGAAGATCTTCATCCATCCGTTTTCCGGCGTGCTCTCGGCCTACGGCATGAAGCTCGCCGCGCTGCGCAGCCTGCGCCAACGCGCGGTGGGCGCGGCATTGGATGAGGCCGATCTCGACGTCTCCACGCTGGCGCGCGAAGCCGAGGACGAAATCCGGGCGCAAGGCGCGCAATCGGTCGAGACCAAGGCCAGCGTTCACATTCGCTACGAGGGTAGCGACACGACCTTGCCCATCGCGCTCGGCGATCTCGCCGCGATGACGGAGGAGTTCGCGTCCAAGCACGCGCAATTGTTCGGGTTTGGGTTCGAGGGAAAGACCCTCATCGCCGAATCCCTCGAAGTTGAGGCAACCAACTTCCTCTCCCGCGTCTCGGGGGAGGTGTCGGGCGCGGCGAAGCCACGAACGACGGAGGGGGTGACGGAGGAGTCGAAAGCTAGTTCGTCTCCGTCACAGCCTCCCCCTCCACCGCTGCGCGGTCCCCCTCCCCCGCAAGGCGGGGGAGGAAGAACCAAATTCTACTCCCTCGGTTCGTGGCACGATGCCGCCGTCCATCGCATCGCCGATCTCGCGTCCGGCACGAACGTTCCGGGCCCCGCCCTGCTGATCGAGCCGCACCAGACCGTCGTCGTGGAGCCGGGATGGCGCGCACAGATCGGCGAGGCCGTGATGCTGATCCGCGATGCCGCCCGCACCGCGCCCTCCGCCACCACAGACGCCGATCCCGTGCTGCTCGAAGTCTTCGCCAATCTCTTCATGGCGATCGCGGAGGAAATGGGGGCAACCTTGCAGAACACCGCCGCCTCCGTGAACATCAAGGAGCGGCTCGATTTCTCCTGCGCGATCTTCGATGCCGAGGGCGGGCTGGTGGCGAACGCGCCGCATATGCCGGTCCATCTGGGCTCGATGGGCGATTGCGTCACCGCGATCATGAGGAAGCACTCCACGATGCGCGAGGGCGACATGTTCGTCACCAACGCGCCTTACGCCGGCGGCACCCACCTGCCGGACATCACCGTCGTCGCGCCCGTGTTCGTGGACGGCGCAGCGCGCTTCTACGTCGCCTCACGCGGCCATCACGCCGACATCGGCGGCATCACGCCGGGCTCGATGCCGCCGTTTTCCAAGACGATCCATGAGGAAGGCGCGCTGTTCGACGGCATCCCCATGATCCGCGCCGGCCGTTTCGATGAAACGAACGTGACGCGCGTGCTGGCGCAAGGCGGCGCGCGCAACATCGCCCAGAACCTAGCGGACCTCAAAGCGCAGGCCGCGTCCTGCGCGCGCGGCATCCAGGAATTGTCGCGCGCCTGCGCCCATTACGGCGCGGATGTCGTCACCGCCTATATGCGCCACGTCCAGGACAATGCCGAGGAGAGCGTGCGCCAGGTCATCGGCAAGCTCTCCGATGGCGACTTCACCATGCCGATGGATGGCGGCATGACCATCGCGGTGAAGATCGACGTCGACCGCGCCGCGCGCACGGCCCGCATCGATTTCACCGGCACGTCGCCCCAGCAGCCGAACAATTTCAACGCGCCCGGCTCCGTCACCAAGGCCGCCGTGCTCTACGTCTTCCGCTGCCTGGTGGAGAGCGAGATCCCGATGAATGCGGGGTGCTTGAAGCCGCTCCAGATCGTGGTGCCGCGCGGCTCGCTGCTGAACCCTGAACCGCCGGGCGCGGTCGCCGCCGGCAATGTCGAGACCAGCCAGGCGGTGGTGGACACGCTGTTCGGCGCGCTCGGGGTGCTCGCCGCCAGCCAGGGCACCATGAACAACCTGACTTTCGGGAACGCACGTCACCAATATTACGAGACGATCTGCGGCGGCGCGGGCGCCGGCCGCACCTTCGACGGCCAGTCCGCCGTGCACACCCACATGACCAATTCGCGCCTCACCGATCCGGAAGTGCTGGAAGACCGCTATCCCGTGCTCCTGGAGGAATTCGCCATCCGTCACGGCTCCGGCGGCAAGGGCCGCCATCACGGCGGCGACGGCACGGTGCGCCGCATCCGCTTCAACGAGGCCATGACGGTCGCCCTGCTCTCCACCCGCCGCGAGACCGCGCCCTTCGGCCTCGAAGGCGGCGGCGACGGCGCAAAGGGCACGGCGACCATCATCCGCAAGGACGGAACGAAGGTGACACTCAAAGGCCGCGACGAGATCGCCGTCTCCACCGGCGACGCCATCGTCATCGAAACCCCTGGCGGCGGCGGATTTGGTGCTTCTTGACCTCCCCCTTGCGGGGAGGTCGAAAAAGCGGCGAGCATAGCGAGACGGTTTTTCGGGTGGGGGCCAGCGCCAACGCCCTCCCCACCCGAAAACGCTTTGCGTTTTCGACCTTCCCGCAAGGGGAGGTCATTAGGAGATCCACATGACCACCATCCTCGTCACCGGAGCCAACCGCGGCATCGGGTTGGAATTCGTCAGGCAATACGCGGCCGAAGGCGCGGACATCATCGCCTGCTGCCGCGAGCCGGGCAAAGCCGCGGAGCTGAAAGCCGTCAAAGGCAAACTGCGCGCGAAGGCGCTCGACGTGGGCGACGGCGCCTCCGTCGCCGCGCTCGCCGCCGATCTCAAGGGCGAGGCCATCGACATCCTGATCAACAATGCCGGCGTCGGCGGCCCGCGCGGCGCGGAGCCGAACACGCTCGACGTCGACAAATGGCTCGGCGTGTTCCGCACCAACAGCGTCGCGCCCGTGCTCGTCGCCTTCGGCCTGCGCGACAACCTGCTGAAGGGCCAGGGCAAGAAGCTCGTCACCATCACCTCCATCCTCGGCTCGACGGCGGAGAATAGCGGCGGCTTGCAGCCCTATCGCGCCTCGAAGGCGGCGGTGAACAATCTCATGCACGGGCTGTCGAAGGATTGGGCAGCCGACGGCATCCTCGTCGGCATCTTCCATCCCGGCTGGGTGCAGACCGACATGGGCGGACAGAGCGCGCCGGTGAAGCCCGCGGATAGCGTCAAAGGCTTGCGCGCGCGCATCGCCGAACTCGACAAGGCCAGGAGCGGCACCTATCGCGATTTCCAGAACAAGGAACTGCCCTGGTGACCCGCCTCAAGCAGGTTGGCAAAGATGAGGCGCATCCGCGCGCGCAGCAGATCTACAAGATGCTGTTCGGCGAGCGCGATCCCGTCGCCGAGCCCGGCACCGCCACCGGCACGCCGGGCAATTGGTGGACGGTGTTCGCCAATTCGCCCGACATCTTCGACCACGCGGTTTCGGGCTTCCAGCTCTATCGCAGCCCATCGCGCAAGCTCGATCCCAAGCTGCGCGAGCTCGCGCAGACGCGGGTTGGCTGGGCGCGGGCGAGCAAGTTCGTGTTCTCGCAGCATTGCAAGGCCGCGCGCGATGTCGGGCTGAGCGAGGCGCGGATCGCCGCCATCCCACATTGGGGCGCGGCGGATTGCTACACGCCGCTGGAGCGCGCGGTGCTCGCCTACACCGACGCGCTGGTGTTCGACGGCGGCCGCGTCGCCGACGGCGTCTTCGCCGCGCTGAAGGCCGCGCTCAGCGACGAAGAGATCCTGGAGCTCACCTACATCACCGCGCTCTACGACCTGCACGCCGTCATCACCCGCGCGCTGCGCCTGGAATATGACGACGTCGAGGAGCGCGTCGTCGAAGTCCCAGCGCCCGGCGCGGCCGGCAGCGACGTGATGGCGATGGTGGACGCCAAGGAAACATGACCACGCTCGATGCCCTGCTCGCTTCCGGCCAGCCTTTCGTGCTGCCCGGCGCATACGATGCGCTCTCCGCGCGCATCGCCGCGCATTCCGGCGCGCCGGCCGTCTACATGACCGGATTCGGCGTCGTGGGCGCGAGCTTCGGCGTGCCGGATATCGGGTCGATCGGCCCGGAAGCGATGACCGAACGCGTGCGCGCGCTTGCCAAGGCCATCGCGCCCATGCCGCTGGTGGCCGATGGCGACAACGGCCATGGCGACGTCGCCGGTCTCGTGCGCGCCTATGAGGCGGCGGGCGCGGCCGCGATCCAGATCGAGGATCAGGTCATCCCCAAACGCTGCGGCCACATGGACGGCAAAGAGGTCGTCGCGTTCGACGAGGCGGTGCGCCAGATCAAGGACGCGGCCGCGTCGCGCGGCGCCATCAAGATCGTCGCCCGCACCGACGCCGGCGCGGTCCACGGCCTCGACGAAGCGCTGCGCCGCGCCGATGCCTTCGCCAAGGCCGGCGCCGACGTGCTGTTCATCGAAGCCGCGCGCAACGAGGAAGAACTCGTCCGCATCGCGCGCGAATTCGCCGGCTTCCCGACGCTCGCCAACATGGTCGAAGACGGCAAGACGCCCTGGCGCACGCCCGACGCGCTCTTCGCCATGGGCTACCGCATCGTGCTGAAACCGATCTCCGCCCTGCTCGCGGTGACGCGGACGTTGGAGAAGATCTACGCCGGCGAGACGGCGGAGCGTGTGACGTTCCAGCATTACAATGAGGTCGTGGGGCTTTCCTAGAACGGGTGTGATCGGTCGGATTACGACAAATGTGTCATGGCCCGCGAATTGTTCAGCCCGGGGAGATGGTTGACACCTGTTCGGAGACATAGCTGACAGTTTTGTTGAAGTCGATTTCGGCGATTTGGTGTGCTCCGAAGCAGACTGCGTAGAGGCCGTCTTTGGCTCTGGGCCTGATGGCTAGGCGCTCGCCCCGGAAGGCTTGCGGCATTCTCCAGTGTCTTCCTTTGAAGCTGATATAGGACCTCGTCGTATCGACGGTGCGCACGATCTCGCCGTCGTCGTATTCCACGACCGGGAGTTTTGCGGGCATCGGCCTGGAGCTAAGCGCATAGCGGCTGGCCGGAACGTTCTGGCCGAGCGCTTCGTGCGGCCGTTCGAGGTTGTAGACGAGGCGCCAGTCGTCGAGGGCGCGCTGGGCGTCGTCGAGGCTTTGGAAGCGTTTGAGCGCGAAGACCTCGTCCTTGAGGGTGCGGTTGAAGCGCTCGTTCTTGCCGTGGGTCTGGGGATGATAGGGCCGGCCGTGATGCACGCCGATGCCGAGCTTGAGCAGCCACACGCCCAGCCGCGTCCATCCGCGATAGGGTCCGTCGCCCCAGGGCGAGCCATTGTCGGCCAAGATGAACTCGGGCAAGCCGTAGCGCTCGAAACTCTGCGTCAGAGCGGTTTGCACCGTGTTTGTCTGCTCGTTCGCGCATGCTTGAAGACAGACCGCATAGCGCGAGTGGTCGTCGATCACCGTCAGGGGATGACAGTCGCCGCCGCGGCCGAGCGGCATGTGGCCCTTGAAGTCCATCTGCCACATCACGTTGGGCGCCTCCTTCTCGAAGCGCTGCCACGGCCGGCCGGGCTTGCCTGCCGGCGACACCACGCGGTCGTGACGCTTGAGGATCGCATGGATGGTGGAGAGCGCCGGCGGCTGATGCCCGTCGCGTTCCAGGCAACGTTCGATCTTGCGCGCGCCCCAGGCCGGATGCGCGTCGCGGACCGCCAGCACCAAGGCCTCTATCGCATCGGCGCTGCGTAGCGGGCTCGAATGCGGCCGTCGCGAACGATCGCGCAGATCGGCGGCTTCATCGCTCGCCCGCGACAACCACTTGTACCCCGTCTGTGCGCTAATCCCGAAGCGGCGGCACAACTCGCGCCGGTTCGCCCCTTCCAGAGACGCCAAAGCTACAAACTCCCGACGCTGATCCATGATCGACACCTTCCGCCATGGCATGGACGGTCTCCTTCAGAGCCTCTTCCAAGCCAATATGTGTCAACCATCTCCCCGAACACCCGTCAGCTATGTGTCCGGGCTGAACAGAATGCGGGCCATGACACCGAGTTTGATTGCATCGACTTGAAGGCGCTCGACCCTACGCCGCGTCCTTCGCCTTGGGATTGTAATTGAGGATCGGGCCGAGCCAGCGTTCCGCCGTGGCCATGTCCCAGCTCTTGCGCTTGGCGTAGTCCTCGACCTGCTCGCGCTCGATCTTGCCGGTGCCGAAATAGCGCGCGTCGGGATGGGAGAAATAGAAGCCGCTCACGGAAGAGCCCGGCCACATGGCGAAGCTCTCGGTGAGCGTGATGCCCGTGCGCGCTTCGGCGTCGAGCAGCTTGAACAACGTGCCCTTCTCGGTGTGGTCGGGCTGGGCGGGATAGCCGGGCGCGGGGCGGATGCCGCGATATTTCTCGCCGATCAGCTCGGCATTGCCGAGCGCCTCGTCCGGCGCGTAAGCCCAGAACTCCTTGCGCACGCGCTCATGCATGCGCTCGGCGAAAGCTTCCGCCAGCCGGTCGGCCAGCGCGCGCAAGAGGATCGCGGAGTAATCGTCCTTGTCCGCCTCGAAGCGCTTGATGTGTTCCTCTTCGCCCAGCCCCGCGGTGACCGCGAAGCCACCGAGGAAATCAGGCGTGCCGACAGGCGCCACAAAATCCGACAGCGCGAGATTGGGCTTGGCGCTCTCGCGCGCCATCTGCTGGCGGATCGTGTGGATGGTGTGGATCGGGAATTTGCGCGCCTTGTCGCCGTAGAGCACGATGTCGTCGCCCACGCTGTTGGCCGGCCAGAAGCCGACCGCGCCCTTGGCGGTGAGCCATTTGCCGGCGACGATCTTATCCAGCATCGCCAGCGCGTCGCGATAAAGATCGCGCGCCGCTTCGCCCACCTTGTCGTCGTCCAGGATGGACGGGAACTGGCCCACGAGCTCCCAGGTCTGGAAGAAGGGCGTCCAATCGATGTAACGGACGAGCTCGGCGAGATCGCCGGTATAGGCGCGCGTGCCCATATAGGTCGGCACCGGCGGCTCATAACCGGACCAGTCGAATTTCAGCTTGTTGGCGCGGGCCTGGGAAAGCGTGAGGCGGCGGCCCGGCGCGTGGGTCGCGGCATGGCGTGTCGCGATCTCGAGATATTCCTTGCGCGTGGCGGCGACGAAATCGGGCTTTTGCGTCTTGGAGAGCAGGCTTGACGCCACGCCCACGGCGCGCGATGCGTCGGTCACATAGACCGTCTGACCGCGCGAATAGTTCGGATTGATCTTGACGGCGGTGTGCACCCGGCTCGTCGTCGCCCCGCCGATCAAGAGCGGGATATCGAAGCCCTGGCGCTCCATCTCGGACGCGACATGGACCATCTCGTCCAGCGACGGCGTGATCAGGCCGGAGAGGCCGATGATGTTGGCCTTGGCCTCGCGCGCGGCGTCGAGGATCTTCTGGGTCGGCGTCATCACGCCGAGGTCGATCACCTCATAGCCGTTGCATTGCAGGACCACGCCGACGATGTTCTTGCCGATGTCGTGCACGTCGCCCTTCACCGTCGCCATGACGATGCGGCCGGCGGGCTCCTTGGTCTGGTTCTTTTCCTTCTCCGCATCCATGAACGGCAGCAGATAGGCGACGGACTTCTTCATCACCCGCGCGCTCTTCACCACCTGCGGCAGGAACATCTTGCCCGAGCCGAAGAGATCGCCGACGACGTTCATGCCCGCCATCAGCGGGCCTTCGATCACGTCGAGCGGGCGCTCGGCGGCCGCGCGCGCCTCTTCCGTGTCGTCCTCGACGAAATCGGCGATGCCATGCACCAGCGCGTAGGACAGCCGCGCATTCACATCGCCGTTGCGCCAGGCTAGGTCCTGCTCCGCGCGCGCGCCGCCGCCGTCGTTCTTGTAGCGCTGCGCCATGCCGAGCAGGCGGTCCGTGGCTTCGGGGTTGCGGTTGAACAGCACGTCCTCGATGGCGTCGCGCAGGTCGAGCGGGATGTCCTCGTATACCGGCAGCGCGCCGGCATTGACGATGCCCATGTCCATGCCTTGCTTGATGGCATAGTACAGGAACACCGAATGCATCGCCTCGCGCACCTTCTCATTGCCGCGGAAGGAGAAGGAGAAATTGGAGAGACCGCCGGAGATATGCGCGTGCGGGCATTCCTGGCGGATGCGCTTGGCGGCGTCGATGAAGGCGCGGCCGTAATCGTTGTGCTCCTCGATGCCGGTGGCGACCGCGAAGACGTTGGGATCGAAGATGATGTCTTCCGGCGGGAAGCCGACCTTGTCCACCAGCACGTCATAGGCGCGCTTGCAGATGGAGACCTTGCGTTCCTCGGTGTCGGCCTGTCCGGTTTCGTCGAACGCCATCACCACCACGGCGGCGCCGTAGCGCAGCACCTTCTCGGCCGAGGCGATGAAGGCCGCCTCGCCTTCCTTGAGCGAGATGGAATTGACGATGGGCTTGCCTTGGCTGACTTTCAGCCCTTCCTCGATCACGCTCCATTTCGAAGAATCGATCATCAGCGGCACGCGCGCGATGTCCGGCTCGGCGGCGATCAGGCGCAGGAAGCGGCTCATCGCGGCTTCGGAATCGATCAGGCCCTCGTCCATGTTGACGTCGATGATCTGCGCGCCGTTCTCGACCTGGTTGCGCGCCACGTCGAGCGCCGCTTCATAGTCGTTGGCGGCGATCAGCTTGCGGAACTTGGCGGAGCCCGTGATGTTGGTGCGCTCGCCGACATTGACGAAATTCATCTGTGGCGTGAGCGTGAACGGCTCCAACCCCGACAGCCGCAGATATTTCGGCTTCTCCGGGATCGCGCGCGGCACGACGCCCCGCACCGCTTCGCCGAATGCCCGGATGTGGTCCGGCGTGGTGCCGCAGCAGCCGCCGATGATGTTGACCAGCCCCGAGCGCGCGAACTCGCCGATGGTGACGGCCATCGAGTCCGGCGCGTCGTCGTAGAGGCCGAACTCGTTGGGCAGACCGGCATTGGGATGGGCGCTCACCAGCGTATCGGCCGCCTGGTTCAACTCGTCGACATAGGGCCGCAATTCGCGCGCGCCCAACGCACAGTTCAAGCCGACGGCGAAGGGCCTGGCGTGGCGTATCGAATGCCAGAAGGCTTCCGCCGTCTGCCCGGTCAAGGTGCGCCCCGAAAGATCGGTGATCGTGCCGGAGATCCAGACCGGCAGCCGCTCGCCCTCTTCGGCGAACGCCTCCTCGACGGCGAAGATCGCGGCCTTGCAGTTCAAGGTGTCGAACACCGTCTCGATCATGATGACGTCGGAGCCGCCGCGCATCAGCCCGAGCGTCGCGTCCTTGTAGGTCTTGCGCAGCGCGTCGAAGGTGATGCCGCGGAAGGCGGGATCGTTCACGTCCGGCGAGATGTTCGCGGTGCGATTCGTCGGCCCGAGCACGCCCGCCACAAGGCGGGGCCGCGACGAGGTGGACGCGGCATCGCAAGCCTCGCGCGCCAGCCGCGCGCCGGCCTCGTTCAACTCATAGACGATGCGCTCCAGCCCGTAATCGGCCTGGCTGATATCCGTCGAGTTGAAGGTGTTGGTTTCGAGGAAATCGGCGCCGGCGTCGAGATAGGCATGGGCGATGTCGCGGATGATGTCCGGCCGCGTCAATGTGAGAAGGTCGTTGTTGCCCTTGAGGTCCCGCGCGCTGGCGGCGAACCGCTGGCCGCGGAAATCGCCCTCGCCCAGTCTGTAGCCCTGGATCATCACGCCCCAGGAACCGTCGAGCAGCAGGATGCGCTTTTGCGCCTCCTCCTTCATCCAGCGAATACGCGAAGATCGATCAAACGGCATGAGGCATTTCCTTTTCCTCCGCCGCGAGAGCGGGGGAGGTAGAGACTGGACGCATTCCGAGCAGACAACAGGCGGCAAACGTCAGGTCCGCTTGATTCAACGTATAGAAATGGAACTGGTCGAAGCCTTCGGCGCGCAACTCCTCGACCTGTTCGGCGAGGACCGTCGCGGCGATGAGCTTGCGCGTGTCGGCATCATTATCGAGCCCGTCATAGAGACGCGCGAGCCAGTCCGGCACCATCGCCCCCGCCGTCGCCGCCATGCGCGCGATGCCCTTGATGTTGGTGGATGGGATCAGCCCCGGCACGATCGGCGCCTCCACCCCCGCGCGCACCACGCGGTCGCGGAAGCGGGCCATGGTCTCCACCTCGAAGCCGAATTGCGTCAGCGCGCGGCAGGCGCCCGCGCCCACTTTCGCCTTCAGCAATTCGATGTCCTGCGCCTCGGAGGCGCTGTCGGGATGGCGCTCGGGATAGGCCGAGACGCTCACCTCGAACGGCGCGATCTTGCGGATGCCTTCGATCAGGTCGGGCGTCGAGGCATAGCCGCCCGGATGCGCCTCGTACTTGCCCTGCATGCCCGGCATGTCGCCGCGCAAGGCGACGATGTGGCGGATGCCCGCCTCCCAATAGCCGCGGACGATCTCCTCGATCTCGCTCTTGGTGTGCGCGACACAGGTCAGATGCGCGGCCGGCGCCAGCGCCGTCTCCTCGACGATGCGCTTGACGGTGTTGTGCGTGCGGTCGCGGGTCGAGCCGCCCGCGCCATAGGTCACCGAGACGAAGGCGGGATTGAGCGGCTCCAGCCGGCGGATGCAGCGCCACAGATTCTCCTCTGCCTCCGGCGTCTTCGGCGGCGAGAACTCGAACGAGACCTTCAACGGCCGCGTATCGCGGGCGAGACGGCGCAGCGTCATGCGGCCTCCTTCGCGCGCGGGCGGGCTGCCGACGCGCCGGTCCACAATTTCACGATCAGCTTGCCGTGCCCGGCGGCGATGGCTTCGCTCGCGACCGCCTTCAGGCCCGCGGCATGGAACCAGGCCTGCACTTCGCGGTCGGAGAAGCCGAGGCGGCGATGCGCCAGCTCGGCGCGCAGGAATTCCAGTTCGTGCGGCGCGAAATCGGCGATCACCATGCGCCCGCCGGGCCTCAGCACGCGCGCGGCCTCGGCCACTGCCGAGCCCGGATCGTCGAGATAATGCAGCACCTGGTGGAACAGCACGGCGTCGAACTCCACGGCGAAAGGCAGGCGGTACACATCGCCCAGCCGCACTTGGCAGTGATTGGCATGCGCGCGCGCCAGCCGGTCGCGCGCGATGGCGAGCATGTCGGGGCTCACATCCAGCCCGACGCCGCGCCTGATATGGGGGCTGAGCAATTCGAGCATCCGCCCCGTGCCGGTGCCGGCATCGAGCAGCGCCTCGATGGGCTGAGCGTCGAGCAGGCGCAGGATGCCGGCTTCCACCTCGGTGTCGGGCGCGTGGAGGGAGCGGATGCGCTCCCACTCCCCGGCATTGGCCTTGAAGAAGGCCGCGGCCTCGGCGGCGCGCGCCTCGCGGACCTGGGCCAGCCGCTTGCCGTCGGCCTCCAGCGCCTCCGGCGCGGCAAGCGCCGACAGCGCCTCACCCAGCGCCGCGCCGTCGCCCCGGTCGGCCGCGCGATAGAAGACCCAGCTTCCCTCCTTGAACCGGTCGATCAGTCCGGCATCGGTGAGCAGCTTCAGATGCCGGGAGACCCGGGGCTGGCTTTGGCCCAGGATCTGGGTCAGCTCGCTCACCGTCAGCTCCGCCTCGCGCAGCAGCAGCAACAGGCGCAGCCGCGTGGCGTCACCGGCGGCCCGCAGCATGGCCAGGAGCCTGTCGAGGGAATGGTCACTCATTCCAACCATATAAACATATCTTTATATGCTTATGCAAGAGGCGGTGACAGCCCGGTGCCTGTGGCTGAAAGACGCTTTCCCGCGCATTTCAGATTGTTCAGGTTCCCCGCGGCTGTCCCTTGATCCTTAATGTGCTAACCCTAGTTAAGACGGTAACGCATGATTCCCCCAGAGCGCGGAAAAGCGCGGGGCGGGCTGATCCGGAACCTGGGTCGGCGCGTTATGAGGAATATTGGAGGGGTTCTCTCGCATGAGGGGCTTGGTCGCTTCACTTCTGATCGCAGCGAGCGCACTGGCTTTGTCCGGCTGCGCGTCCGATCGCTTGCCGCGGGGTGAGGCCCAAGCCGCCGAGCAGGCCAACGATCCTTTCGAGCCGATGAACCGCACCGTCTTCGATATGAACCAGGGTTTCGACAAGGCCGTTCTGCTGCCGACCGCCCAGGTTTACGTGGATGTCGTGCCCGATGGCGCGCGCGATTCCGTGCACAATTTCATCGATAATCTCGATCAGCCGGTCTATTTCGCCAACAACATGCTGCAAGGCGATTTCGACCATGCCGGCTCCACCTTGGGCCGCTTCGTGATCAATTCCACCATCGGCATCGGCGGCTTGTTCGACGTCGCCAGCCGCTGGGACATCCCCAACCATTCGGAAGATTTCGGCATCACGCTCGGCAAATGGGGCGTGGGCGAAGGGCCGTATCTGGTGGTGCCCTTCTTCGGGCCCGACAATCCGCGCGACGGCACGGGCCAGATCGTCGACATCTTCCTGGATCCGACGACCTATGTGCATATCGACGGGCATATCTACTGGTCCGCGGGCCGGGAATTCGCCAAGGCGATCGACCTGCGCTCGCGCAATATCGAGAATCTGGACAGCATCGAGCGCAGCTCGGTGGATTACTACGCGTCCATGCGCAGCCTCTACCGCCAGCTCCGCAACAACAAGATTCGCGACGGCAAGCCGGACGTGAACGCATTGCCCGATTTGTAGGCGTCATCAGTTTGCCACAACTGGAACGAACCATAGAACCCGCACGTTTCGCGAGGACACCATGAACCGCCCAGTTTCCACTCTCGTCCGTTTCGCCGCCGCTTTCGCGCTCCTTTTCGGGGCATGGACAGCGGCGCTTGCGCCCGCCGCCGCGGCGACGCCGGCCGAGACCTTCGTGCAGACCAATGTCCAGCGCGGGCTGGGCATCCTGAACAACAAAGGCATCTCGCAGAAGGATCGCTCCGCCCAGTTCCGTTCGTTCCTCCTGGGCCTCACCGACCTGCGCCGTATCGCGCTCTACACGCTCGGGCCGGAGCGGCGCATCGCCACGCCGGCCGAGCAGGAGCAGTTCATCGACGCGTTCCGCGATTTCGCCTTCGCGGTGTATGAGACCGAATTCTCCAAATATTCCGGCCAGACGCTGAAGGTGACCGGCTCGATCCAGCGCAGCAATGGCGACTATGTCGTCACCACCGTGCTGATCGATCCCAACGCGCCCAGGAATCAGGAGCCGATCGAGGTCGATTTCCGCGTCTTCGGCAGCGACGGCCACTTCCAGGTGGCGGACATCACGGTGGCCGGCCTCGATCTCGCCATCACCGAGCAGGACCAGTTCACCTCCTACCTCGCCTCGCACAACAACGACATCAAATCGCTCATCGTCGATCTGCACACGCGCGCCGCGAAAGTGCGCGCGACGGGACAGATCTAGCGCAGGCTGAATCCGTCCCGCCACGGAACGAGCCGGCGCATCCGGCATTGCATTTTGACAGTACCAGGAGTCTGCCATGGCCATTCTTCGCCGCGCCGTGTCGCGCGCCTTCATGCCGCTGTTCCTCATCCTCGCCTTCGCCGGCGCGCCGGCTCTGGCGCAAGGGCCGACACCCGCGGAAGAGTACATCCGCGTCAACGTCCAGAAGGGCCTCGACATCCTGAACGATTCCAGCCTCGGCGTGGAAGCGCGGCGCGAACAGTTCCGCGCCTTCCTGGAATCGCTGACCGATTTCCACCGCGTGGCGATGTTCACACTGGGGCCCATCGCGCGCACCGCGTCCGACGCCGACAAGGAAGCCTTCGCCACCGCCTTCCACGCCTATGCCGTCGCCGTCTACGACAAGCGCCTGTCGCATTATAACGGCCAGCAATTGAAGGTGATCAACTCGACCGAACACAGCGCCGGCGACACCGTTGTCCACGCCACCCTCACCGACAAGAACGGCGGCGATCCCACGGCCATCGACTTCCGCGTGCTCGGCCAGAACGGCCAGTTCCAGCTCATGGACGCCAGCGTCGAAGGCATCTGGCTTTCGATCGAGGAACGCGACCAGTTCGTCGGCTTCCTCGGCAACCACAACAACGACATCCAGGCGCTGATCCAGCACCTCAACGCCCTGACGGCGGATCTGCGGCGCAAGTAGCCGCTGGACGCTGACTTCCATAAATTGGAAGCTCGTACTTCCATTTTCTGGAAATCGTGCTAGCCTGTGCCAATGATCGTGATCGGCACGGATATCGTGGAGCGCTATTTCACGGCCCGTTCCGGCCACAAGGGCATAAAGGCGGCGCGCAAGCAGTATGAAGCCTGGCTGGCGGTTGTGGAGCAGGCGGATTGGAAGACGCCCACCGACGTAAAGGGGGCGCATCCGAAGGCCAGCATCCTGAAGAGCGGCCGCGTGGTGTTCAACATCAAGGCGAACGACTTCCGGTTGATCGCAGTGGTGCAATATAG
Organism: Rhizomicrobium sp.; assembly: GCA_036491175.1. Taxonomy (GTDB): domain Bacteria; phylum Pseudomonadota; class Alphaproteobacteria; order Micropepsales; family Micropepsaceae; genus Rhizomicrobium. The sequence continues at coordinate 585 of DASXCJ010000063.1, read as the reverse complement.
CGGCGGCGTCTTGATGATCCGGTTTTTCGGGTCCCATGAGGACTATGACGCGGTGGACGCGGAGACAGTGTGATGAAGACGACGCTGATTGTGATCGAGAATGAAGCGGACCACGCCCAAGCCAAGTTGCTGGTCTCAAGGCTGTTGGCGTCGCCCACGCCCGAGGATCGGGCGCGCATGGTGGCGCAGGCGCGATTGATCGAGGCATACGAGCGTGCGCGCTGGCCGCGGAACCGTCCGGCCCTGCCCGATCTGCTGAACTATCTGATGGAAGAGCACGGGCTTTCGCGCGCCGACCTCATTCCGCTGCTGGGCACCGCGAGCAGGGTGAGCGAAGTGCTCGCGGGGAAGCGCGAACTCAGCATGACCATGGTGCGCCGCCTTCGCGCGCGCTTCCACATCTCGGCGGATCTGTTGATCGCTCCTTCGGGAAAGAAGATCGCGGCCTAGAGCGTTTCACGGCTTGTTAGAATCGATTTGGGATTCCCAAGGTCGCGCGAGTCTGATTCAAGGTGCTGGCTGGTAGGGAGTCCAGCATCTGATGGCACGACCTCTTTCGAATGATCTTCGCGAACGCGTGGTTGC
>DASXCJ010000062.1:0-72419 GCA_036491175.1 Rhizomicrobium sp. | reverse complement strand
TTTCCTCATACGACGATATTCACGATGCGGTTGGGCACCACGATCACTTTCTTGGGCGTCTTGCCCTCCAGCGCCCGGATCACGCCTTCCTGTTCCAGGGCAAGTTTTTCGACCATCTTGGGGTCGGCGTCCTTGGCAACGCCGAACTCGGCGCGCCTTTTGCCATTGACCTGAACTGCCAGCATGACCTGATCCCGCCTGGTCAGGGCCGGATCGTACTTCGGCCAGGGCGCTTCGGCCACCAGCCCGTCATGACCCAGGGCCTGCCAGCAGCTTTCCGCCAGATGCGGCATCATGGGGGCACAGAGCAGCACCAGCGCCTCGATCGCCTCGCGCCGGGCCGCGCCGCCGGCTTTCTCGGCGCCGCCAATGGCATTGGCCAGGGTATAGATCTGCGCTACCGCGCGGTTGAAGCGCAGATGTTCCAGGTCGTCGGTCATGGCCGCGATCGCCCGGTGGGTGACCTGGCGCAGCTCGGTCTCCGGTTCTGTGCCGATGAAGGTCAGGGGGCCGGCTGGCGGCAGGCCTTCGGTTTCGGACGCCAGCCGCCAGACGCGCTGGACAAAGCGCCAGCAGCCCTCCGCGCCGGCATCGGTCCATTCGATGTCGCGCTCGGGCGGGGTATCCGACAGCATGAACCAGCGAATGGTGTCGGCGCCGTAATCGGCGATGATGGTCTCGGGCGCGATCACGTTCTTCTTGGACTTGGACATCTTCTCGGATGGACCGATCGCCACTTCCAGGTCGGTGTCGCGCAGAAAGGCCTTGCCGTCGCGCTTCACCACATCCTCCGCCGACACCCATTCGCCTTCGGCATTCCTGTAGGTCTCATGGCAGACCATGCCCTGGGTGAAGAGCCCGGCAAACGGCTCGGCGACGCCGACCAGGCCAAGTTTGTTCATGGCGCGGGTGAAATAGCGCGCATAAAGCAGATGCAGGATCGCGTGCTCGATGCCGCCGATATACTGGTCCACCGGCAGCCAGTAATCGGCGGCCTTCTTGTCCACCGGAGTGTCGGAGGCCGGGTTGGTGAAGCGGGCGAAGTACCAGCTGGAATCGGCGAAGGTATCCAGGGTGTCCGTGTCGCGCACCGCCGCTTCGCCGCAGGCCGGGCACACCGCGGTCTTCCAGTCCAGGTCGGCGTCCAGCGGATTGCCCTTGACGTCGAAATTGATTTTTTCCGGCAGCAGCACCGGCAGTTGATCTTTCGGCACCGACACCACGCCGCATTGGGCGCAATGGATCATGGGAATCGGGCAGCCCCAGGGGCGCTGGCGCGACACCAGCCAGTCGCGCAAGCGATAATTCACCGTGCGCTCGCCGATGCCGTCCTTCTCCAGCCGCGCCGCAACCTCGGCCTTGGCCGCATCCACCGTTAGCCCATCGAGAAAGCGCGAATTGGCCAGCTTGCCGGGGCCGGTATAGGCCTCAGTGCCCACGTCGAATGTTTTGGGATCGGCGTCGGACGGCACCACCACCGGCGTCACCGTCAACTTGTATTTGCGGGCGAAATCCAGGTCGCGCTGGTCATGCGCCGGGCAGCCGAAGATGGCGCCGGTGCCGTAGCCCATCAGCACGAAGTTCGCGATCATCACCGGCAGCTTCCACGAAGCATCGAACGGATGATCGGCCTTGATCCCGGTGTCGTAGCCCATCTTCTCCGCGGTCTCGATCGCCGCTTCCGAGGTGCCGATGCGATGGCATTCCTCGATGAAGGCGGCGGCTTTGGCATCAGTCTTCGCGATCTCGCTCGCCAGCGGATGATCGGGCGAGATGGCGACGAAGCTGGCGCCGAACAGCGTGTCCGGCCGCGTGGTGAAGACGTCGAGCTTCTCGCCGTTGGACAAGTCAAACGTGAATCGCAGGCCTTCCGAGCGCCCGATCCAGTTCTTCTGCATCACGCGCACTTTTTCCGGCCAGCGGTCCAGCCCATCCAGCGCCTGCAGCAGATCGTCGGCGTAGGCGGTGATCTTGAAGAACCATTGCGCCAGCTTCCTGCGCTCGACCGGCGCGCCCGAGCGCCAGCCCTTGCCGTCGATCACCTGCTCGTTGGCGAGTACGGTCTGATCGACCGGATCCCAGTTCACATCGGCTTCCTGGCGATAGACGAGGCCGGCCTTGTAGAACTCGGTGAACAGCTTCTGCTGGTGCTTGTAGTATTCCGGATCGCAGGTCGCGAATTCGCGCGTCCAGTCGATGGCGAGCCCCATCTGCTGCAGCTGGCCGCGCATGGTGGCGATGTTCGCGTAAGTCCATTCGCGCGGGTTGACGCCCTTGTCGCGCGCGGCGTTCTCCGCCGGCAGGCCGAACGCGTCCCAGCCCATCGGATGCAGCACGTTGAAGCCCTGCGCGCGCCTGAATCGCGCGAGCACGTCGCCCATGGTGTAGTTGCGCACATGGCCGACATGGATGCGCCCCGACGGATAGGGGAACATCTCCAGGATGTAGCTCTTGGGCTTATCCGAAACGTTCGGCGTCACGAAGGTCCCGCGCTGGGTCCATTCGCCTTGCCAGTACCGTTCCGATTCCTTGGCGTTGTAGCGCGCCATCATGGCTCTCCCTGCCGCCCGCTTCGCGCTGAAGCCGGCGGCGGAAAGCCTTACAGCGCGGGAATGCTAATCGCTAGTCTTGCTCGCAAGTCGAAGCTCGCGGGCGCGCGTGAGGATGGCGTCTTCGAGCTTGGTCGCCGTGTCGGGGTTGACCTGGGCGTCGGCCCAGCCGTCGGCCGAATGGGTCTGGCGGAAGACGGCGATCTTGATGCCGTCGGCGCGCAGGCGCCGGTCGAGGATGTAGACGGTCACCTTGGTGCGCTCGGTCGGCGTCTCCGGCGCGGAATACCAGTCGGTGATGATCACGCCGCCGAACGGATCGGCGGATTGCACGGGCAGGAACGACAGGGTGTCGAGCGCGGCGTGCCACAGATAGGTGTTCACGCCCAAGGTCATGCGGCCGCTGGTCGAGGCGATGGAGGTCTGGCCCGGGGCCTCGTCCGGCATGGCGTCGTCGCTGCCGCAACCGGCCAGGAACAGGACCGCGAGCGCCGCCGCTGAGATACGCATGGAATTCATCTTGGTCTCGACCCTGGTTCGTCGCTCTGAAGGAGCGCTTTATCGACCTCTGAGGGGGCGCTTATATCGGCACAGTGGCCCCCGCGCAACGCCCGCCGCATTAAGGATAGGCTTATGGTATAAGGGCTTACGGGGGGCGCAAATGGGCAATACGGGCTGGCTGCAGGCAGGGGCTTTTCTCTCGGGCCTGGCATGCACCCAGGCGCTCGCCGATGCTGCGCCCGACCCCGGCGCCATCGAGCCGCTCAAATTCAACCTCTTGGGCTTCATCGGCACGGTCGGCGGCGATGCCTCGGGCGCGGTCTACACCGCCCGCCAATCCGGCGGCATCCACACCACGGGGCTCACCGCCGGGGCCTGGGTCGAGCCCAATCTCGAGACCGTCTTCGACAATGCCTGGGAGCTGGGCTTCAAGGGCGATTTCCTCGTCTATCACGACAAGCTCACCGGCGATAATTACGGCAACGACGTCGTCGAGAAGGCCTATGCCTATCTGCAGACGCTCTATGGCCGCTTCGAGATCGGCCAGCAGGACGGCGCGGCCTACAAATTCGTGCTCAACGGGCCGGACATCGACGATCTCGCCGCGATCAACGATTCCAACCTCACCTTCTTCAAGGACAAATCGTCGGGCGCGGCGCTGAACGGCATCTTCAACCTGCGCACCGGCGTGTTCGATTCCGCCAACGACGCGAAGATCTCCTATTACATCCCGCATTTCTTCGATCTGCAGATCGGCATCTCCTACACGCCGTATATGGCCAAGGGCGGCCTGCCCTGGATCGACCAGGGCCACCACGTCGCCAACCGGCCTGAGAACATCTGGGAAGTCGGTGCGAACTATGCCGGCTATTTCGGCCAGTACGTCGTGCGCGGTTATGGCGGTTTCGCCATGGCGGAGAATGCCTCGCCGACGCCGGGCCATGACGCCTTGCGCGATTATGGATTGGCGCTGCAGATCGATCATCCTTTCGCGGGCGGGCAATTCTCCGCCGGCGGCGGCTGGCGGCGCTCCAACGCCTACACGTTCGACGTCACCCAGCCCTTCACCCATGGCGACACCAGCGATTGGCGCTTGGGCTCCACCTACACCAAGGGCGACTGGTCCTTCGGCCTGGAATATGACCGAGGGGCCGCCGATGCCCATCCGGGACTGCCGGCGCTGACGGAAAGCGGCGCCGAAGCCTCGCTCGGCTATCAGCTCACGCCCAACCTCCAGCTCACCGCGGGCTACGAACACATGCATTTCGCGCGCGGCGCCGGCACGTTCTACAACGGCCAGAGTGACGTGAACGCCGACGCCGCCTTCCTCCACACCCAGGTGCATATCTGACTCTTCTTCCCCCGCAACGGCGGGGGAGGAAGTTAAGTGAGAGCGGAAATCGCGGCGACGCCGGCAAACGCTCCGCCGTCCAACCGCCGCACCGTGATCGCATCCACGCCGCCCAGCGCATAGACGGGCGTCGCCGCCTGCCGTGCGATCGTCAGTGCGCGCAGGCCCAAAGTCTTCGCACCCGGATGACTGCGCGTCGCGAAGATGGGCGACAGCAGCACCGCGTCCGCCTGCACGGCGGTGGCGCGCAGCGAATGCGCCGCGGCGGTGATCAGCCAGCCGGGATGACGCGCGCGCCAATGCGCGGCCTCATGCGCGCGGGCCTCGGAGAGATGGATGCCGTCGGCGCCGATCCTGGCGGCGAGCGCGCCGTCATTGGCAATGAGGAGCCGCAGGCCGCGTATGGCGTGGATGTCGCGCGCGAACCGCAAAGCCGTCCCGCGCAGGATCACCAGGCTGCCGTGCGGCAGCGCGTGGGCTGCCGCACGCGGATCGGGCAGGGTCGCGTCGTCGGTCATGAGGATCAGGCATGGCAGCCCGTCCGCGCGAAAACGTGTCGCGGCTCTTGCCAGTTGGGCGCGGGCAAGCTTGTCTGACGCCATGTCCTCGTCTCTCGCCGACATACTGGCCCGCATCGACGCCGCGCGGAAGAAGGCGGTCGCGCCCGCGCCTGCCACCACGCTCGTCGCCGTGAGCAAGACCCATGGCGAAAAGGCGATCCTGCCCGTGCTGGAAGAGGGTCAACGCGTCTTCGGCGAGAACCGCGTCCAGGAAGCGCAAGGAAAATGGCCGCCGCTCAAGGCGCGCTATCCGGATATCGAACTTCATCTCATCGGGCCGCTGCAGACCAACAAGGTGCGCGAGGCCGTGGCGCTGTTCAACGCGATCCATTCGCTCGACCGCCCCAAGCTCGCCCATGCGCTCAAGGCCGAGAGGGAACACAGCGGCAAGTCGCCTGCGCTGTTCATCCAGGTCAACACCGGCGAGGAGCCGCAAAAGGCCGGCGTCGCGCCGCAAGATGCGCCAGGCTTCATCGCGCTCTGCCGCGACGAACTCGCGCTGCCGGTGAAGGGCTTGATGTGCATCCCGCCCGAGACCGAGAACCCCGCGCCGCATTTCGCGCTGCTGCAAAAGCTCGCGCGCGATCACGCGCTCCCCTGGCTCAGCATGGGCATGAGCGGCGATTTCGAAACTGCCATCAAATTCGGCGCCACGCACGTCCGCGTCGGCAGCGCGATCTTCGGCGCCCGCGAATAGAAAGGGATTCACGCAGAGCCGCGGAGCCGCAGAGGGGCGCGCGAAGGCGTGCCAAAAAACCAACGCGGCGCTGCCTAAAGAACTCGATCATGACGCTCGCAGACATCCTCTGCGTCTCTGCGGCTCTGCGTGCGAATCCTTACTTGAACGCCCGTCCTGCTTTCGCGTAGGCGGCGGCGGAGTTGAAGATGTTGATGGTCATCAGGCTTTCTTCCGTTCGCGCGCGGGCGTCGTACAACGCGGCGACTTTCTCCTGCACTTGTTTGTCGCCGGGCGCGGCTTCGAGCGCGTAGTCGGCGAGGTGGCAGGCGAGGCGATAGTCGCCGTTGGCCGCGATCTTCTCGGCGCGGTCGGCGAGCTTGAGCGCGCCGCCGCTCAGGCTCGCGATCTCTTTCGCCAGGCTCTCGCGCGGCGCGGGCTTGAGTTCGCTGGGGCGGCCGCTCCACCAGCCGCCATAGAATCGGATCGTGTTGCGCACCAGGAATTCGCTGTCGTCATAGACGGGCTGTAGCCACGGCGAGTCCGAGGTCGGAAGCTCGACGCCGGTGACGATGTCGACATGGGGCGGCGAGCCGTTCTCCATCGCGGCCAGGGTGCGCGAGACGATGGCATCGAGAAAATCGGCGGTCTCCGTCAGCATCGCATGGATCTTCGCCGCCTCGCCGATCACCGGGCCGCCATGACCCGGGCACAGCGCGATCGGCTGACAGTCCGCCATCGCGCGCAGGCCCTTGGCGCGCTCCCAGGGATAGCGCTGCACCTTCTGCGGATTGCCGTCGTTCGGCACCGCCCAGATGAAGAGATCGCCGGGGCAAAGCACGCGCCGCTCCGGACACCACACCCAGGTATGGTCGTCGGTCTCGCCCTTGCAATGATTGAGCACGAAGTTCATGCCGCCGACGCGGATCTTCATCGTGTCGTCATAGAGCGTGTCGGGCGGGATCGGCGGCTGGCCGAACGCCGCATAGGCGTCCTGCGACTGCGCCTCCACCGTGCCGCCGAACTGGCGCGCGTTCAGCGCCGCATTGTGATGGGCGGTCGCGGCATAGCGGGCGAAGCGCGCCGGCATGGCGCGATGGGCGATGACGCGCGGTTTCGCCTGTCCCGGCATCAGGAAGGCTTCGAGCCCATAGGCATGGTCGATATGGCCATGGGTGTAGATGGCGGTGTGGACGGGGGCCTGCGTCTTCTGGCGCAGCATGGCCGCCAGCGCCGGGGCGAACTGTTTGGTGCCGGTGTCGACCAGCACCAGGCCCTCATCGGTTTCGAATGCCGTGCAGCCGGAGAATTGGGACGCGAACCAGGTCCGCTCCGCCGCCTGCACGGGACCGCCGGTCCAGAAGAACTTGGCCTCCTCCGGCGTCTTGCCGCGCATCAGCCCGAATTTCATCGCCGGATTGTCCGCCATGTCCCGCCCTTATGATTTTCCGCGCACCCATGCTAACCGAAGCGCCATGAGCAATCATCCCGTCTTGAGACTGAAGCCGCGCGAGGGCCGCCGCGCGCGCGCCGGCGCCCCTTGGATCTTCGCCAACGAGCTGGTGCTCGACAACAAGGTGAAGACCTTGAAGCCCGGCACCCTCGTCAGCGTCACCAGCGACGACAAGGAGAAGAAGGATTTCGGCCTCGGCTATTTCAATCCCAAGAGCCTGATCGCCGTGCGCCTGTTCGGGGCGTATGGGACGATCGACCAGGGCTTCTTCGAGAACCGGCTGGCCCGGGCGCTGGCGCTGCGTCAGTCGCTCTACGACGAACCCTTCTACCGCCTCGTCCATGCCGAGGGCGATCTGCTCCCCGGCCTCACCATCGACCGCTTCGACGATGTGTGCGTGGTGCAGGTCACGACCGCCGGGATGGAGGCGCTGAGCGAGAAGATGCTGGCCGCGCTCGACGTCGTGGTCGCGCCCAAGCATGTGATCCTGCGCAACGACACGCCGTCGCGCGCCCTCGAAGGGCTTGAGAGCTATGTGAAGGGCGATGTGGGCCGCATCGAGGTGGAAGAGAACGGCGCGACCTATTTCGCCGAGCCGGGCTCGGGCCAGAAGACCGGCTGGTATTACGACCAGCGCGACAACCGCGCCTTCATGGCCAGGCTCGCCAAGGACAAGCGCGTGCTCGACGCCTATTGCTACACGGGAGGCTTCGCCATCGCCGCGGGCCGCGCCGGCGCGGCGGAGGTGACGGCGATCGATTCCTCCGCGCCCGCTCTGGCGCTGGCGAAGGAGGCGGCGGCCGCGAACGGCGTGGACGCGCAGTTCGTGAAGGCCGATGTCTTCGAGGAATTGGAGAAGCTCGGCGCTTCGGGCAAGAAGTTCGACATCGTCATCGCCGATCCGCCGCCCTTCGTGAAATCGCGCAAGGACTTGGAGGCGGGCGCGCGCGCCTATCGCAAGCTCGCGCGCATAGCGGCCAATGTCACCGCGAAGGACGGGTTCCTGCTCATCGCCTCGTGCTCGCACAACATCCCGATGGAGCGCTTCTCGGCGGAATGCGCGCTCGGCCTGGGGCGCGCCAGCCGCAAGGCGTCGCTGATCCATCAATCGGGCGCGGGCGCGGATCATCCGGTGCACCCGATGCTGCCCGAGACGGCGTATTTGAAAGCGCTTGTCTACGCGGTGAGCTAATCACACAAGCGAGTGCTTACGGCGCGGCAATCCCCGTGCGTGCGGTCCAGTTCGCGTAGATGATCGCGAGCCGCGCGCTGAGGAAGCCCGGCACGGCCGCGATCTTGTCGTCGACGACGAGGGTGACGGGCGCGGCAACGGTCGAACGCGGCCATTGCGCCTGGCTTTGGCCGTTGGGATCGCCGGTCTTGGCGAAATTGGTCCAGTAGTTCTGCATCTGCGCGACGATAGTCTTGTCCTTGTCCGTCACGAAAGAGACGAGCATCGCGGTGGAAGGATTGTTGGCGAGCCCATGCAGCCCGAAGACGAAGGCGATCTCGCCGCCATGGCCGACGCCCGCATCGCGCCCGCGCAACGCGTCGGGAATATAGCGGAAATGATAGACGTAGCCGGGCTCGCCGGTCTTGGCCACGTAATGCGCGAAACCCTGCGCGCCGCTGGCGAAGAGACCGTCGTCGAAGAGCAGGTCGGCGAAGGCGTGATCGTCGAGCTTGCCGTCCGCCTCGTAGATCTTGCGCACCTCGGCGGCATGCGGGCCGAGCGCGGAGAGCAACGACTCGTCGCTCATCTCCAGCGCCTTGCGCAACGTCGCCTCGTTGGAGTTGGAGCCGGCCATATAGGCGGCGTGTGCCGTCTTGCCCTGGCTGAACAGCTTGGCGACGCCGTCCGGCAGGATTGTGCCGTCGATCATCGGCGTCATCGCCGCGCCGCCGCGGCCGAGTTCGTCGCGGATGATGGCGGCGAGCGGACGCTTGCGCAGATCCTTGAGCTGGTCGGCCGCCGCTTCGTCGCCGACGAGCCGCTTGGCGAAGTCTGCGCTCGCGGCCTGGCTCTCGGCTTCGCTCGGCGTGTCGATCAGGCCGAGGCCGGATTCGGAGATCGCCTTGTGGAACAGGCCGCGCGCGGGCGGCGCGACCATCAGGTCGTTCACGCTCATCCCGCCCGCGGATTCGCCGAAGATGGTGACGTTGTTCGGATCGCCGCCGAAGGCCGCGATGTTCTTCTGTACCCAGGTCAGCGCCGCGATCTGGTCCATCAGCCCGTAATTGCCGTGCGGCTCGCCGGGATGTTCGGAGGCGAGCGCGGGCAGGTCGAGGAAACCCAGCCAGCCCAGGCGATAGTTGAACGTCACCACCACCACGCCGTGCTGCGCCAGTTCGGTGCCGTCGTAGAGCGCGCTCGCGCCCGAGCCGAAGCGGAAGCTGCCGCCATAGATCCACACCATCACGGGCGCCTTGCCGGTGGTCGACGGTGTCCAGACATTGAGGCTGAGGCAATCCTCGCTCTCGGCGTGGGTCTCGCGGATGATCGCCTCGCCGCTATGCGGGCCTTGCGGGCAGACCGGCCCGAACTTCGTCGCGTCGCGCGTGGCGGCCCAGGACGGCGCCGGCTGCGGCGCCCGCCAGCGCAGATCGCCGACAGGCGGCGCGGCAAAGGGGATGTCCTTGAAGACGCTGATACCGGTATCGGTCGCGCCCGTGAGCGAACCTTGCGCGATCGTAACGTTGGGATCGGCGAGCGCGGGCGCGGCGAAGAGAGCAAACGAAAAAACGAGCGCAGCGATGCGCATGGACTGTCCCCCAGTGGCGTGCTGGGAAGACTATACCACCCTCCCCTTGAGGGAGGGTCGAAAAATGCACTTCGCATTTTTCGGGGAGGGGGACTAACGCCGAGCGTCAGCACGTACCCCCTCCCCGAAATTTTGCTTCGCAAAATTATCGCCCTCCCTCAAGGGGAGGGCCGTTTTATTTAAGGCTTCTTGAAGCGGTAGGCGAATTGGTCGGTGTGGCCGCGGATGGCTTTGTCGAAGACGGTGAGCTTGTGCGTGTCGGCGGAATTGCGAAGCACAGTGCTCTCGCCGTCGAATGTGAAGCCCGCACCCACGATCTGGCTCTTGGCTGCGTCGGGATCGATGCGGTGCAAGGTGTCGGTGTCGCGCAGGCCCGAGCGGGCATCGGCCACGTGATCGACGACGATGTAGCGCCCGCCCGGCTTCAGCGCCTTGAACACGGCGTCGTTCAGCACCTTCACGTCGTTGCTGCCCATGAACTTGTCGGGATAGTCGTGATAGTTCTGCGACGTCCACACCACGTCGGCCGGCGTCGGCGTGGTCAGCTTGTCCGCCGGCTGGAACAGCACGCTGACATTGGCATAGCGCTTGTCCTGCATGATGGCGATGGTCAGCGCCACGTCGTCCTGGTCCTCGTTGGCGTACGCATCCGGCCAGATCGCGTAGACATGGCCCTTGGGCCCGACGAGGGTGGAGAAGATACGGGTGAAGTAGCCGCTGCCGGGAATGAGGTCGACGACCGTGTCGCCCGGCTTGATCTGCGCGAAAGCGGCAAGCTCCGCCGGATGGCGGCGCGCATCGGCGGATGCGTCGCTGGCGCGGCCGGGATCGGCGAGCGCGGCGTTGATCGCGTCGTCGGCGGTGGCGGGTGCGGCGGCCAGCAAGGCCAGCGCGAGAACGAGGAATTTCATGGATGAAGCCCCGAGAAAGCGCGCGGAGCCTAACAGCACCGCGCACGAGCGCCTATCAAACGCCCATTCAAATATACGTCAGATGGTGACTTGCGTGCCGAGCTCGACCACGCGGCCCGGCGGCAGGCGGAAGAACCGCGCCGGCGAATAGGCGTGGGAGGCAAGCCATGTGTAGAGCGCAATGCGCCACGGCTTCAGCACCGGCTTGACCGCCGGAACGAGCGTTTCGCGGCCGACGAAGAAGGTCGCCATGTCGGGATCGATGGCGAGGCCGAGCTTGCGCGCTTCAAGAAGGCCGGTGGGCACGTCGGGCAATTCGAAGAAGCCGTAATGCAGCTTCACGCCGAAGAAGCCCTTGCCCATCTTCTCGAGCTCGATGCGCTGGCCGGGCGCGACCGACGGCACGTCGTCCACCACCACGCTCACCAGCACCACGCGCTCATGCAAGAGGCGATAGTGCTTCAGGCTATGCAGCATCGGTCCCGGCGTCAGATCGGTGCGCGGCGTGAGGTACACGGCGGTGCCGGCGACGCGCTGCGCCGATTTGTCGACCTTGTCGAGGAACAGGGTCATGGGCAGCGCGCCCTCGCGCAGCCGCTCCAGATGGAGCCGGCGTCCCACCCGCCAGGTATCCATCACCACGAACACGGCAGCCGCGACGGCCAACGGCATCCAGCCGCCTTCCATCACCTTGAGCGTGTTGGCGGAGAGGAAAGCAAGATCGACCAGCCACAGCGATCCGAACACGGCGATGACGACGGGCAGCCTCCAGCCCCAGACCTTGTAGGCGACGACAGCGACGAGGAAGGTCGAGATCGCCATCACGCCCGTCACCGCGATGCCATAGGCCGCCGCCAGCGCATCGGAGGATTTGAAGATCAGCACGATGAGCACGACGCCGATGGCGAGCAGCGCGTTGATGCGCGGGACATAGATCTGCCCCTGCTCGGTCGCCGAGGTGTGGCGCACCTCCATGCGCGGCAACTGGCCGAGCTGCACCGCCTGCTGCGAGATCGAGAACACGCCGGAGATCACCGCCTGCGAGGCGATGACGGTGGCCACCGTCGCCAGCGCCACCAGCGGATAGTGCGCCCAATGCGGCGCCAGCGCATAGAACAGGTAATCGGTCGCGTGCGGATTGACGAGCAGGATCGCGCCCTGGCCGAAATAGTTCAGCACCAGCGCGGGCAGGGCGAAGAATATCCAGGCGTTGCGGATCGGGCTCTTCCCGAAATGGCCCATATCGGCATAGAGCGCCTCGCAGCCGGTGACGGCGAGCACGACGGAGCCGAGCGCCACGAACGCCGTCCACGGCTCGCGCGCGAACAGCTTCACCGCGTAATGCGGGCTCATCGCTTCCAGGATCTGCGGCGCCTTCTCGATGGCGATGAAGCCGAGCGCCGCGATCACCAGGAACCAGACCACCATCACCGGTCCGAACAGCTTGCCAATGCGCTCGGTGCCATGACGCTGGATCAGGAAGAGGCCGACCAGGATGGCGAGCGACAGCGGCATCACCAGTTCAGCGAAGCTCTTGCTCTCCGCGCCCAGGCCTTCGACAGCGGAAAGCACCGACACGGCCGGCGTCAGCATGCCGTCGCCATAGAACAGCGCCAGGCCCAGAAGCGCGACCAGGCCGATGGACGTCTTCATCCGCCGGCTGAGGCCTTGCGTGCGGTGGGCAAGCGCGGCCAGCGCCATCACCCCGCCTTCGCCGTCATTGTCCGCCCGCATGATGAGCACGACATATTTGAGCGTCACCACGATCAGGAGCGCCCAGAAGATCAGCGACAGCACGCCCATCACGGCGACCATGTCCGGCGTGTGCCCGCCGGCGGCAAGCGCGGATTGCTTCATGGCGTAGAGCGGGCTTGTGCCGATATCGCCGAAGACGACTCCGAGCGCGCCGAGCGTGAGGCCGGCCTGCCGTTTGGCGGTCATCAGCCGGCGCTCGTCATATCGTGACCTGGGTGCCGAGCTCGACCACCCTGTTGGGCGGCAGATGATAGAAGCGCGCGGGCGACAAGGCAGACGCCGCGAGCCGCATGTAAAGCCAGGTCCGCCAGCGCCCGAGTTCGGAATGCTCCGCCGGCACCAACGTTTCGTGGCCGATGAAGAAGGTCGCGGTGTCGACGTCGACGACAAGCCCGAAGGGCCGCGCCTCGGCCATGGCGCGCGGCACGTCCGGCGTCTCGAAGAATCCGTGATGGATGTTGACGTTGTAGAAGCCCTTGCCGAGCTTCTCGACCTGCAGCCGCTTGGCCGCGGGCGTGATCGGCACGTCGTCGACCACGACATGGGCGAGGATCACCCGCTCATGCAGCACGCGGTTGTGCTTGAGGTTGTGCAGCAGCGCGCCCGGCACCACGTCGCCGCGCGCCGACAGGAAGATCGCGGTGCCAGCCACGCGCAGCGGGGTCTTGTCCGCCTTGTCGATGAAGAGATCGAGCGGCATGGATTCGCTGCGCACCCGCTCCAGATGCGCGCGCCGTCCGCTCCGCCAGGTCTCCATCAGCGCGAAGACGGCCGCGGCGATGGCGAGCGGCAGCCAGCCGCCCTCGGGGATTTTCAGCATGTTGGCGGACAGGAACAGCAGGTCGATGACCGCCAGCAGTCCGAACAATCCGATCACGGCCCATGTGGTCCAGCGCCATTGCCGTGCTGCCACCAGCGACACGTTGAAGGTGTCGATCACCATCACGCCCGTCACCGCGATGCCGTAGGCCGCGGCCAGCGCGCTGGAGGATTTGAAGATCAGCACGATCAGCACCACGCCGATGCAGAGATAGGCGTTCATCCGCGGCACGAAGATCTGGCCATAATCGGTCATCGAGGTGTGGCGGATCTCCATGCGCGGCAATTGGCCGAGCTGCACCGCCTGCTGCGTGATGGAGAATACGCCGGAGATGACGGCCTGCGAGGCGATCACCGAGGCGACGGCGGCCAGCGCCACCATCGGATAATGCGCCCAATGCGGCACCACCGAATAGAACGCGACGCTCGCCTGGTGCGGATCGCGCAGGATGGCGGCGGCCTGGCCGAAATATTCGAGCAGCAGCGCCGGCAGAACGACGAAGAACCACGCCTTGCGGATGGGGCTCTTCCCGAAATGGCCCATATCGGCATAGAGCGCCTCGCAGCCGGTGACGGCGAGCACGACCGCGCCGATGGCGACGAACGCACGCCACGGCGCGTGGATGAAAAGCTGGACGCCGTACCAGGGATTGATCGCCAGCAGCACCGATGGCGTCTGCGCCAGCGAGATCGCGCCCAAGACCGAGAGCACGCCGAACCAGAGCAGCATCATGGGTCCGAACAGCCGGCCGATGCGATGGGTGCCGCGGCTCTGCATCGCGAACACGCCAATGAGGATGATCAGGGTCAGCGGCACGACCAACGGCTCGAAGGTCTGGCTGCCCACGCCCAGGCCTTCGACGGCGGAGAGCACAGAGATGGCCGGCGTCAGCATCCCGTCGCCGAAGAAGAGCGCCAGCCCGATGACGGCGGCGACGCCGATGGTCATCTTCACTTTGCGCCCGATGCCGGGCGAGCGATGGGCGAGCGAGGCGAGCGCGAGCGTGCCGCCTTCGCCGTCATTGTCCGCGCGCATGATGAGCACGACGTATTTCAACGTCACGACGATGAAGAGCGACCAGATGATCAGGGACAGCGCGCCGAAGATCGCGGCCTGGTTGGGATCGCGTCCGCCGGTCGCCAGCACCGTCTCGCGCATGGCGTAGAGTGGGCTGGTGCCGATATCGCCGAAGACGACGCCCAGCGCGCCCAGCATCAGCATCCAGCCGCGGCCGCGCATGACCGTGGCTGTGTGCAGCGCCGCGGGCGGCGCCATGTCCAGCGCGTCGCCGGAGCTGGAGGAGGGCGAGATGGGGCGGGGATCGTTCACGATCGTGTCGGGGTTGCCTCGGCCAAGCTAACGCGCGGGTTAGATGCCCTGATCCTTTTGGAGGAAGTCCTTCGGCGGTCAGCCGGGCGGTTCGAGGGCGCGGACCATACGCCCGCCGGTTCCAAACGCAAGGGTGTCGCGAACCCCCTGATCCGGCTCAATATCCGGCTTGGAATTCAATCGTTGAGGGCGACCTGCTGGTCGGCCGGGCCGGGCCCGATGAAGCCCTGGACGAGATAGGTCTTGATGCCCCAGGCGCCCGCCCGCTCGTTCCAGACCCGCACCTCCGACCAGTCGTTGTCGGGGCTGACGTCGACCACCGGATCGTCGCGATAGATCGCGCCGTCATTCAGCCAATTGGCATGGTCGACGCGGATCTCGCGGTCGGAGTTCATCGATGTGACGACGGCCAGGTGCCCGCGATGCGGTCCGGCATAGCCCGTCAGCACCAGGATCGAGCCCAGGAGTGGGGTGTTCCCGCGCGCATATTTGCCGTCGGCCAAATCCCACCAGGTCGAGGCATCGCCATAGATCTTGATGCCGGAGCGGGCGCGCGCGTAGGGCACGCATTCCAGCGGCTTGGGCGGCGTCTCTATATGATTGCCGCGCGTCGACGGCGTGTTGTCGGCGAAATCGAAGCCGGACGTGCTCGCGCATCCGGCAAGGGACAGAGAAAAAAGGGCCGCCGCCGCGAACCGTCCGAAGAACCCCACCATCACCAAAAGCCCCTCGATTGCCGCTCAAGCTGGCGGCGGCCTTGCCCAAGAGCTTAGCCCGAGACTCTCAAATGATGATGAGAAGAGCCCCTTCAATTTGAAATATTACAATTGAAATCAAGGTGTTGTCTATTCCTTTACCCTGTCCTTCGGCAGGAAGGATTCACGCAGAGCCGCAGAGAAAAAATAGATTTCACGCGGCTCCGCGGCTCCGCGTGAATCTGTCTTACTCGGCGGCGGTCGTGATCGCCGAGGGCGCTTCGGCGGGGATCCGCATCGCGCCGCGCAGGCCCATCGTGCCGATGGAGACCAGGCCCGCCGCGGCGAAGACGAAGAAGGGCGCGCTCCACGCCTGCTCGACGAAGGCGAAGAGCGGCAGCATGAGGCCGGCCGCCAGTTCGGGGCGCCCGCGCCAGCCGCCTTTGTAGGTCTCGCCGTTGCGCTGGGTGCGGTGGAAGACGAGGTCCGCGCCGCAGAAGGCTTCATAGGTCGCGCGCGCGTTGGAGAGGATCAGCCCGCTCGGGAACACGATGGCGAGCAGCAAGGTCGGCAGGAAGTGGCCGCCTTGCGCGCGGCCCAGCATGGCTTGTCCGCAGGCGAGATAAGACAGGCTGGCGCAGAGACCGAGGATTGTCACGACCATGCCCAGCATCGCCACGCTCGGCAGATATTCGACGCCCAGGGCCATCAAGGTCAGGCTGATCACGGCGCTGATCCCCGCCAGCGTATAGAAGGCGAATTGGCAGATCTGCAGCGTGACGACGGCCTTCTTCCACGCCGGAAAATCGCTCCTCCAGAGCACGGGCAGCAGCTTCTTGGCGCATTGCGCATGGCCCTTGGTCCAGCGCGCCTGCTGCGCCCGCCAGGCCGCGGCGGTGTCCGGCAATTCCGACGGCACTTCGATGTCGCGCATGACGACGCCGCGCCAGCCCTTGAGCGCGCAGCGGATGGAGAGGTCGAGGTCTTCGGTCAGCGTGTCGCCCGTCCAGCCGCCGCCGTCGTCGATGGCGCGGCGCGACCACACGCCCGCGGTGCCGTTGAACGAGAACGGCAGGCCGGCGCGGAAGCGCGCTTCCTGCTCCACCGCGAAATGCGAATCCAGCAGGAAGGCCTGCGCCCGCGTCAGCCAGTTGCGGTTGCGGTTGGCATGGCCCCAGCGCGCCTGCACATAAGCCAGGCCCTGGTCTTCGACCATCGCCGGGACGGTGCGGCGCAGGAAATCGGCGGGCGGCACGAAATCGGCGTCGAATACCGCCACATAGGGTGCATCGGAGCACGACAGGCCGAAGGCGAGATTGCCGGCCTTGTAACCCTCGCGCACGCCGCGGCGCAGGACCTTGAGATTGACGCCTTCGGGCGTGAGCTCGCGGATGGCGGAGGCGAGGGCTGCATGTTTCTCCGCCGGGCCGTCGTCCAGGACCTGGATCTCGAGTCTGTCGGCCGGCCAGTCGAGGCGGGCGGCGGCCGCGGCCACGCGCAAGGCCAATGCGCCCTCGTCGCAGACGGGAAGCTGCACCAGCACGCGCGGCAGGTTGGCGTCGGCGATCAGGTTCCGGCGAACGACGCGGGCGGGAAAGAAGAGACGGATGAAGCCCAGCGTGCCCAGTTGGAGAGACGCCGTCGCCAGGCAGACCAAGACCGCCGCCAGAACGATCTGGAGGATCAAGGACACACCGAGCATGAGCCGACCCCCAACCGTGATGCCGCCTAGCCTCGTATCTTCGAGTTTGGCGGGCTATTGGCGTAACGCATGAGACTTGAAACAGGCTTATGGCGGAATTTGGCCTTCGCGACAATTCTTTAGCAAGCCTATCCCCCCAAGCCTCAATCCAGCGTCCGCCGGAATCGGGCGAGCGCAATCCCGGAAACCAGGAACATAAAGAGAATCAGCGGCCAGAGGTCCGGCCAGATGTCGGCAAGGCCGTTCCCCTTGAGCAGGATGCCGCGGACGATGCGCAGGAAATGCGTGGCCGGCAGCACCTCGCCCAGTCCTTTCGCCCAGACCGGCATGCCCTCGAAGGGGAAGGCGAAGCCGGAGAGCAGGATGGCCGGCAGGAAGAAGAAGACGGTCATCTGCATCGCCTGAAGCTGGTTCTGGGCGATGGTGGAGAAGGTGTAGCCCACGGCGAGATTGGCGACGATGTAGAAGGCGAGGCACACCGCCAGCAGCCACAGCGAGCCGATCATCGGCACGCCGAACACGAATTTGGCCACCAGCAGGATGATCGCGCTCTGCAAGCCGCCGATCAACACGTTGGGCGCGATCTTGCCCGCCATGATCTCCAGCGGAGTGGCCGGCATGGCCAGCAGGTTCTCGTAAGTGCCGCGCTCGCGCTCGCGGGTCAGCGCCAGGCAGGTCATCAGCACCATGGTCATGGTCAGGATGATCGCCAGCAGCCCCGGCACGATGGAATATTGGGTGACCGATTCCGGATTGTAGAGAAGATGGCTGACGAGGTTGAACGGCGGCTGTCCCGCCGCGCGCGCCGCCAGCGGGCCTTTGAGATCGTCGCGCAGCGCCGTCGTCGCGATATTGGCGAAGGCGGCGAGCGCGTAGGAGCCCGCGGCCGGATCGGTCGCATCGGACTCCAGAAGCAGATCGGGCGGATTGCCGCGCACGATGTCGCGCGAGAAATTCTCCGGGATCTCGACGACGAAGAGGACTTTGCCCTGCGCGAGGAGGCGGCGCGCCTTCGCGGGCGAATTGGTCTCGGCCTCGATCTTGAAATAGCTCGTGTTCTGCAGCGCCGCGACGATGGAGCGGCCGAAGGGGCCCGGATCGTCCATGGCGATCGCCGTGGGCAGATCGTGCGGATTGAAGTTGATCGCGAAGCCGAACAGGAAAAGCTGCATCACCGGGATGCCGACGATCATCCCCATGGTGAGGCGGTCGCGGCGCATCTGCAGCAATTCCTTGGTCAGGATCGCGACGATGCGCTGGAGCGAGGCGCGCAGGTTCATCGCGCCTGCTCCTGCAACAGGATGAACACGTCCTCCAGGTTCGGCGCGGTCTCGTAGAGCTTGATGCCGGGCTCGCTTTTATACGGCGCCAAGGTGCGCTCGAGCGCCGCGCGGTCATGGCCGCTGACATGCAGCGCCGCGCCGAAGAAGGCGACATATTCCACGCCCGGCGCGCTTTGCAGCTTGGGTAGCAGCCGGCGCACGCCCTCGCCTTCCAGCACGAAGGTGATGAGCCCGGACTCGGCGATGACTTCGGCGACGGAGCCGCGCGCCACAAGCTTGCCGTTCAGGATATAGACGATGCGGTCGCAGCGCTCGGCCTCGTCCATGTAATGCGTGGAGACCAGGACAGTGAGACCTTCCTCGCTCAGCCGGTGGATCTCGTCCCAGAAATCGCGCCGCGCCTTGGGATCGACGCCGGCCGTGGGCTCGTCCAGCAGCAGCAACTTCGGCTGATGCAGCATGCAGGCGGCGAGCGCCATGCGCTGCTTCCAGCCGCCGGAGAGCTCGCCCGCCAATTGCGTCTGGCGGTGGCCAAGGCCGAGGCGTTCCAAGGTGCGGTCGACGCGCGCCTTGCGGTCGTCGATGCCATAGATGCGCGCGACGAATTCGAGGTTCTCGCGGATCGAGAGGTCATCCCAGAAGGAGAAGCGCTGGGTCATGTAGCCGACCTCGCGCTTGATCTGTTCGGATTGGGTGCGGAAATCGAAGCCGAGGCAGGTGCCGCTGCCTTCGCTCGCGCGCAGCAATCCGCACAGCATGCGGATGGTGGTGGTCTTGCCCGAACCGTTGGGGCCCAGGAATCCCCACACCTCGCCTTCGGGCACGGCGATGTCGATGTGATCGACGGCCGTTTTCTTGCCGAAGCGCTTGGTCAGCCCGTGGACGTCGATGGCCAGATTCATTGTAGGGGGCTCACCGCGGATGGACCTCGATGGGCTGTCCGGGATGGAGCGGCAATCCGTTCGCCGCGCGCGCTTCCAGTTTGAAGACGAGCTTCTCGCGATTGCCGACGCTGAAGATGACGGGCGGGGTGAATTCCTGCTGCTGGGCGATGAACGTCACGCGCGCCGCCATCGGCTTGCAGCCGTCGCAGGTCACCTGCACCGTGTCGCCGAGATGCACCTTCGCGAATTCCGTCTCCGGCACGAAGAAGCGGGCATAGATGTTCTTCGCCGGCAGGATCGAGACGATGGGCGTCGTCGCCGGCGCATATTCGCCCTGGCGGAAATAGATGTCCTGCACCGTGCCGTCGACATAGGCGACGATCTCGCGCTGGCTGAGCGTGTATTGCGCGCCGCCGAGCGCGGCCTGCGCCTGATCCGCCTGCGCCTGCAATTGCGCGACGACGCCTTGCGACGTCGTATAGGCGGCTTGGGATTGATCGAGCGCGGTGGGCACGCCGGCATGCGCCTTGGCGATCGCGATCTGGCGGTCGAGCGTCTTCTTGTTCAATTCAAGCGTGGCCTGGGCCTGCGCCACCTGTGCCTTGATCTGCGGCAGCACCGCGGCGGCCTGGTCGCGCGCGGCCTGCTGCTGCGTGTCGTCGAGCACGAACAGCACCTGGCCTTTGTGCACGACCGTGCCGCGCTCGATATCCATCCGCGCCACCCATCCCGCCGCCGGGGCGGAGATGAAGACGGAGTCGCCTTCGGCGTAACCGAGCCAGGCATGGTCGTCCGGTCCGCCGCAAGCGGCCAAAAGAAGCAGAGCAAAAAACAAAACCACCCGCCCCTTGTGGGCGGGTCGAAAAACGCCCTTCGCATTTTTCGGGGAGGGGACCGGAGCAGACGCGAACGCCGGCCCCCTCCCCGAAAACGCTTTGCGTTTTCGACCCGCCCACAAGGGGCGGGTGGGTTCTTCTCTTGTCATCTCTTCTCTCCCTCGGGCGCGAGGCCGCGCAGGAGAATGTCGATATGGGTCTCGATCATCGCCCGCACGTCATAGGGTTCATCGTCGAAAGACTCGAACAGGGTGCGCCAGATGGCGGCCAGCAGCACCGGCGCGATGCAGATGCGGATGACATGCTCCACCGCCACCGGCCGGAATTCGCCGCGCGCGATTCCCCGTTCCAAGATTGCGCTCCACACGCCCATCCCACGATCGATAACTTCCTCGCGGTAGAAGCGATGCAGTTCGGGGAAATTCTGGATCTCGCCGATGACGAGCTTGGGCAACGCCACATGATCGGTCGTGGCCACGAAATCGCCGACGACGCGCAGGATGGTGGCGAGCAGCTCCGCGCTCGAGCCGTCGAAGCGGTCGACGAGGTCGCGCGCGAAGCGCAGCCGCTCGCCGAAGCTCTCGCTCAACAGCGCGCGGAACAAGTCGTCCTTGCTCTTGAAATAGAGATAGAGCGTGCCCTTGGTCACCCCGGCGCGACGGGCGATATCGTCCATCCGCGCGCCCGCCAGGCCCTTCTCGGTGAAAGCGGCGAGCGCCGCCTCCAGAATCTCCGAAGGTCTCGCCTCCTTCCGCCGCTTCCAGCGCGGTGAGCGCTCGGGAGGCGGGATGTCGCGCAGGATGACCATGGACTGAAAATAAATGACCAGTCAGTAAGTTGCAACTGGGCAATTGCCATCCATGGGGTGAGGGCGTCTCATCTCTCTTCCTTGCAGATCAAAGAATGGCAGGCCTCGCTTGAACGCGGGGCGGGCAGGCTTTATGGCGAACGCCGCAATTCGAAGGGTTGGCGCGATGCGGAGCACGATTATCGGAATGGTTCTGGCGGTGGTCTTTCTGGCCGCCATGTTCGCCGTTGCGCAGATGCAGCCTCACATGGCGCCGCCGCTCTATGTCCAGGCCGCGGGCGACGTGGACAAGAACTTCGTCGGCGAGAAGCGGCTCGGTCACTGGATCCTGGTCTGCCTCAAGCCCACGCCCAAGCCGGCGGGCACGGAAGCCGCGATTCCCTTCTCCATGAATCCGGATCCGAAGACCTCCGCCGCCGCGACGGCCGCCGCGGCCCAAAGCCCGATGGGCCGCTGCCTCGTCACACTGCAATATCCGCGGAAGGACAATCCCAAGGCCGTGCTGATGGCGGTGAATTTCCGCTTCACCCGCGATCTCAAGACCCTGGCGATGGTCTTCCGATTCCCGGCCGCCATGGCGCAAAAGGGCGACACGCTCAACGTCCTCCTCGGCCGCAAGGCGAAATTCCCGATCGAAGTGCGCGATTGCGTCCCCAACGGCTTCTGCACCGCCCTTGGCTATCTGGGCGCGAAGGGACAGGGCGTGATTCTGAATGTGCACCAGGGGATGATCGTCTTCCCGGCCAAAAAGGGCGCTAAGCCCTTGGGAGTCCCCGTTCCTTTCGTGGTCCTGAAGGACGCCTTCGCAGCCATGAAGCGGGCGGAAAGCTAGCGTCCGCGGACGGGGCCAACCGGCTCGCTGTGGCAGTCCTGCCACGCCACCGGCGTGAATGGAGAGGTTTTAACCTGAGAAGCGCTTGGCGTATTGCGGGTTTTTCCAAGGGGTGAAAGATTAAGGTAGGTCGAAAAAGGGTCGCCTTGTTGGTGGCCCGCCTTGGCTCTGTTTTAACGTGGGGGGACGCATGCGCGACACAAACTCTGGTCGTCGCCTGCCTTTGAAATCCAAGCTTCTGGCCGGTGCGACGGGTCTTGCCGCTGCGACCATGGCAACCGCGGCGTTCGCGGATGGACCGGCGGCCGCTCCGGCGGCGCCTCCGTCCGACCCCGCGAAATGGTCTCCTTACGCCGAATTGGGCGGCGGACTGGGCAGCGGCTTCGCGGCCGGCAAGCTCGATTTCTTCGCGCCCGTCTGGCAGGACTTGGACTCGATGCTCTATGCCCGCGCCGGCATCCAGCTGCGCGGCAATGACGACCGCATCTGGAATTTCGGCGCCGGCTACCGCACCAAGGTGAACGGCGATTGGATCCTCGGCGGCTATGTCGGCTACGACTCCTCCAATTCCGTCCACGACCATGTCGTCCACCAATGGTCGGCCGGCGTCGAAGCGATGAGCGAGGACTGGGATGTCCGCGCCAACGGCTATTGGGCGCCCAAACAGCTCCAGGACAACGCCAGCTCCTTCGGCCTCTATATCCACAACACCACGATCGCGATCCTGGAGGGCCAGGACCTGGCCTATTCGGGTTATGACGGCGAGGTCGGCTATCGCGTCTGGCACGACGACACCACGGACTTCCGCGTCTTCGCCGGCGGCTACACCTTCAGCCACGACGACATCAAGAATCCGGGCGGCATCAACTTCAGTGTGCGCGACATCAACGGCTACAAGGTCCGCGCCGAAGTCAACATGTTCGACATCGACGAGATCGGCCCGCAGTCGCGCCTCTCGTTCGAGGCCGAAGGCTTCCACGACAGCGCCCGCGGCACCAACGGCTTCGTCGGCGTCACCTTGCGCATCCCGCTGGGCGACACCGGCACGGGTGGCCAGGCGCTCGACGAGCTCGATCGCCGCATGGCCGATCCGCAGCGCCGCCAGGAGAACGTGCTGACGGGTTCGGGCTTCACCAAGCCGGAGCCGGTCATCATCTACGGCCACGGCATCACGTCGAAGCCGACCAACACTCTCTACTATGCCCAGCAGGGCGCGGCGGGCTCCGGCTCCTACGCCAACCCGACCAACATCCAGGACGCGACCTCGCGCGGTCCGGTCAACCAGTTCGTCGTCGTCACCGACTTCGGCGGCCCGGTCAACGCGACCGGCACCGTCGTCCTGCCCGGCGAGACCGTCGTCGGCGGCGGCCAGACCTTCTCGGTCCGCGGCGCCGTCCACAGCGGCGAGGTCTTCAGCCACACCTTCGCGCCCGGCTCGGGCACGCCGACGCTGACCGCGGCCAGCGCGGCCGACAACGTCATCACCCTGGACCCCAACACCAATCTCCAGGGCATCAACATCACCGGCCCGTTCAACGACGCCATCTACGGCCACAACGTCACCAATGTCGTGCTGAGCGACATCAACATCGACGGCGCGGGCGGCGGCACCAACGGCGTCCATATCGTCCAGGACGTCTCGGGCGATTCCAACATCACGCTCGAGAACTCGACGATCGCCAACGTCTCCAACGACGGCGTCTATGTGCAGAACAGCTTCTCCGACGGCGGCACGTCGACGGAGAACCTGCATCTCGACGGCGTCTCGGTCACCGGTTCGGGCAATGACGGCGTCGGTGTCATTTCGAACGTCAGCGGCGGTTCGTCGGCCACGCTCAACACCGAGCTTACCTCGTCCTCGATCACCGGCTCCGGCGGCACCGATGTGCATATTTCCGCCACGGTCTTCGCCGGCTCCACGGCGACGCAGAACCTCACCATCGACCCGACGACGATCAGCGGCGGCCTCTATGGCGTGCTGGTCGACGACGTCGCCGATGGCGGTTCGCTCTATACCAATGTCAACATCAGCGACGTCGACTTCTCCGGCCAGACGATCGCGGGCGTCGCGGTCATCGGCTATGCCGAGAACGGCGGCACCTTGGGCGAGACGGTCGATCTCTCCAACGTCAACGTCGCCGGTTCCTATTTCGGCATCGGCATGGTCGCGAACGCGGCCACGGGCGGCAACACCACCCAGACCTTCTCGCTGACCAACGTCCATGTCGACGGCGCCACCTATGACGGCATCGACATCGTGGCGCAGGCCGACGGCGTCGGCTCGACCGTCCATCAATACGGCACGATCAACCACGCCTCCGCCAACAACACCCTCTTCGGCGACGGCGTCTATGCCTATGCCGAGGCGACCTATGGCGGCACGGTCAACGCCCATCTGTCCATCAACGACCTGACGGCGACGCACAACTACTTCAACGGCGTCTATGTCGGCGTGAACGCGGAAGCCGGCGGCGGCACCGACGCCACGACGGCCGCGCAATATGTCTCCATCACCGGTTCCAACCTTGCCGGCAACTTCGTCGGCTTCGACGCCGAAGCGGCGGCCGACGGCGCCTATGGCGCGTCCCGCCAGGACATCTATGTCGGCCAGACCGTGTTGTCCGACGCCGCGCACCAGTCGCCCGGCTATCAGGACCTCGGCGCCTCGATCAACGTCTTCGCCTTCGACGGCGGCGCGGTCCAGCAATACGCGCTGCTCAAGGACATCACCGCCAGCCACAACTACGGCAGCGGCGTCGCGATCGACGCCAACTCGCTCTATACCGGCTTCGCGACCCAGGATGTCTACATCTCGACCACGTCGGGCGCGGTCTACAACGACATCTCGCACAACGGCGCCTATGGCGTCACGATCAACGCCAACGCGTCCGCCGGCGGCGACATCGAGCAGAATGTCGGCGTCTACTACTCCAACCTGACGCGCAACGGCACCGCCGGCCTCGACGTGGCGACCAACTCCTACGGCATCGCCGTGGGCTATTCGCTCTATTACAGCCACGTCAGCCAGAACGTGTTCGCGGTGGCCGATCACATCGACCACAACGCGGGCAACGGCGCGCAGGTCTTCAACTACGCGACCTATGGCGCGGGCATCGACCAGTTCGTCTATATCGGCCGCAGCACCATGGACCACAACGGCGGCGACGGCGTGCATGTGGAATCGCATGACTACGGCGCCAGCGTCTACGGCTACGCGCCCGGCACGCATCTGTATTCCGACCTCTACATCTTCAATTCCTCGGCGGACTTCAACGGCGGCAACGGCATCTCGGTGTCGGCGACCAACACCATGCCGACCGATCCGACGAAAGTGTTCGGAGATTCCTACGAGATCCAGCACATCGTCGTGCAGAACACGTCGGGCAGCCACAACGGCGGCGACGGCTTCACGGCCTCGGCGGCCGCGAGCGGCATCTACAGCTTGGACATCCAGTACATCACGCTCAACGGCGACACCTTCGACCGCAACGCCGGCAACGGCGCGTCGTTCAACGCCACGGACTATTTCGGGCCGTACAGCTTCGGCGCCTCGCTGCAGCAGGTCACGATCACCGGCGGCTCGTTCAGCCACAACGGCAATGACGGCATCCACGCCACCATCGACGCCTCGGGCTTCCAGGGCCGCGGCGAACAGTACTTCTCGATCTTCTATGCGACGGTCGACAACAACCATCACGACGGTCTGAGCTTCTACAACCACAGCCATGACGGCGCGTACTACCCCGGCTACACCTGCAACTACATCCAGGGTGTCACCGGCGGCTGCGGCATCGTCCGCCAGAACGTCACGATCGGCTATCTCGACATCAGCCACAACGCCAACGACGGCATCTATGTCGGCAATCGCGCCAACAATTACGGCTCGGTCTACGCCGCCGGCGGCCGTCCGCTCTACAAGGCCTCGCTGTTCGTCGAAGACTCCACGATCAACAACAACGGCAACGACGGCATCCACCTCTACAATTACGTCGGCGGCCACAGCTACGCCTACCAGTACCTCGTCTCGCTGGACAACAACATCAACCACAACGGCAACCTCGGCGTCGAAGCGCTCAACAACGTCACGGGCGATTCGCTCTTCGTGGAGAAGTCGGTCTTCTACGGCATCGGCACGGGTCCGGGTTCGATCATCGCCGGCAACCATGGCGGCGGCATCTCCATCGACACCCAGGCGACGGCTGGCGGCCAGAGCGGCAACCTGCTGGTCGTCGGCTATACCGGCATCTACGGCAATGGCGGCGACGGCATCGCGATGAACGCGGGCTCCGACTCCGGCGCCGGCACCGATGCCACGGGCGTCCAGCAATACATCGACGTGATCGGCTCCTATATCGGCCATAACCACGGCTACGGCGTGAACATGCGTTCGCGCGCGACCGGCGCCTACGCGGTGAACTCGCAATATCTCGGCATCACCGGCTCGACGATCGCCACGAACCAGGGCGACGGCGTGCACGCCTTCGAAATCGCCTATACGGGCGCGGCGGCGAACCAGAACCTCTACTTCCAGAACGACTCGATCACCGGAAACGGCGGCGACGGCGTCTATGCCGTGTCGATCGCGGTGGACCAGTCCTTCACCGAGCAGAACCTCCTGTTCGGCTACCAGACGCCGGCGATCACCTATGTCGGCCACAACCATGGCGACGGCATCTATGCCGGCACCGCGGCCTTCTCCGGCGCCAATGCCGAGCAGAACGTGTTCCTCTACAATCTCGACGTCGAGCACAATGGCGGCGACGGCGTGGGGATCGGCGCGAGCGCCAACGGCTACGGCTTCGGCTCGTCCTACATCTACTACAGCCATGTCGAGCAGGTCGTCGTCGCCTATGACGACACCTTCAGCCACAACCACGGCAACGGCATGGGCGTCTCCGACGTGCTCTATTACGGCGGCGCGATGGACCAGACGATCGAAGCCATCGATGTCGATATGAGCCACAATGGCGGGGCGGGCTTCTACTCCACCAACCACCTCACCTCGGTCCGCGGCAACAGCTTCTCGTTCTCCACCAACCTGACGTCGACCCTCTATCTGATCGGCGACACGCTGAACGTGAACGGCACCAACGGCATCGACATCCGCTCCTACGCGAATGGCGCGGTCTACGCGCCGGCCTTCTTCGGCGGCTACAACTACATGGAGATGCACAACACCATCTCCGGCGTGACGGCGGACCACAACGGGGTCAGCGGCCTGTCGGTGCTGACCAACACCAGCGGCCGTTACACGCTCAACGCCGAGTACTTCACCATCTCCGGCTCGACCTTCGATGCGAACCTCGGCGACGGCGCCCTGTTCCAGTCGACCGACTATTACGGTCCGGGCGGCTTCGGCGTCTCGCTGCAGCAGGTCACGATCTCGGGCAGCGACTTCTCGGGCAACGGCGAGGAAGGCCTCAATCTGTCGGCCTTCTCGTCGGGCACCCAGGGCCGCGCCGAGCAACACTTCACCATCACCGGCTCGCGGATGGACAACAACACCGGCGACGGCCTGTTCATCTACGCCTCGGCGATCAACGGCACCTATGTCGCCAGCCATCCCTGCGACACCGCGCAGGGCCTGCCCGGCGGCTGCGCCTTCGTCCGCCAGAACGTGACGGTTGTCGGCTCCGACATCAGCCACAACGGCAATGACGGCGTCGATCTCGTCACCTATGCGAACAATTACGGCGCCATCTACGGCGTGTCGGGTCGTCCGCATGCGCCGACGCTGGAGCTCTACGGAACCACGGTCAACGACAACGACAACCGCGGCCTCAACGTCTCCAACCACGTCACCGGCAACTCGTACCTCTACCAGTACGTCGCCAACATCGACTCGAGCTTCAACGGCAACCACGCGGACGGCATCTACATGGCGTCCTATGTCGGCGGCGCCTCGACGATGCTGCAACGCGCCCTGGTCTACTCGTACCACACCGGTGCGAGCGCCCATGGCAATGGGGGCAACGGCTTCAAGTCCACGATCGAGGCGCTCGGCGGTTCCTACGCCCGCGACGTGAACATCGTCCAAGGCGTGAACCTCAACGGCAATGGCAGCTTCGGCTTCGACGCCGCGATCGCCTATGCCGACGGTTCGTCGACCGGCCTGCAGATCAACGCGGTCTACTTCAACTCCATCAATCAGAATGGCGACGGTATCGGCCTCTACTCGATCGGCGGCGGCGCGCAGCAGATCAGCTATCTCGGCGGCAACCACGTCATCGGCAACGCCTTCGTCGGCGTCTACGGCGAAGCCAATTTCGGCGCCTTCCAGTACGTGGGCGTCTACACCTTCGGTAACGACGTGCACTCCAACGGCACCGACTACCTCTTCAACGCCTTCGGCGGATCGACCCAGATCCTCAACTAGGGTTTGAAGACTGAAACAAAGAAGCGGCGGGCCGAGAGGTCCGCCGCTTCGCTTTTAAGGCCCACCGCGCTAGGTTCTCGCCCATGATCACCGACGACGACACGACGCCAGACAGCCCCGGCGAGCACGAGCAGGATCCGCCGCAAACGGCGCCCCAGGCCGCCCCGCAAGGCGGCCCGCAAGGCCAGCAGCGCGGCCCCCAGCAGGGCCGTGGCGGCCAGCAGCGCATGATGCGCGGTCCCGGCGGCCGTCCCATGCGCCAAGGCCAGGCGCCGGGCCAGGGCGGGCGTCCCCAAGGCATGGGCGGCATGCAGCAGCAGATCGATCCGCGCGCCGTCGATCCCCAGGTCAACGAGGGCAAGGCCGCGCTGGAGAAGGGTGACCTCACCCTGGCCGAGCTGCGCGCCATGCAGGCGCTCCAGCTTGTCCCCGACCATCTCGAAGGCCTGGTCCTGCTCTACCAGGTCCGCCGCCGCACCAACGCCGCGCAACCGATGTTGGAGGGCGTGCTGCGCCGCATCGTGCGCCGCGACCCCAACATGCTCTGGGCCACCACCGAGCTCGCCTTCATGCTCTTCGCCCGCGGCGAGCGCGTGGAATGCGAAGGCCATGCCCGCAACGCGATCCGCCTTGCGCCCCGCAACGCCCAGGCCCATGGCGTGATGGGCCTGATCATGACGGAGACCAACCGCGCGGTCTCCGGCGAATATCATTTCCGCCGCGCCATCGACATCGCCGGCGAGAACGGCCGCGTCTGCCTCAACCTCGCCAACTGCCTGCGCGCGCAAGGCAAGGTCGAGGAGGCCGAGACCTGGTTCCGCAAATCCGCCGAGATCGAGCCGCAGAACGTCAATGTCTGGCTCGGCTGGTGCCGGCTGGAGGAAGTCCGCCGCAACGTCCCGCGCGCCTGGGAACTGCTCGCCGAGGCCGAGAAGGTCGCGCCGGAAAACGCCGATCTCGGCGTCACCCGCGCGCTGCTCTATGGCCGCGAGAAGAAGAACGAGGAAGCCGTCGCCGAGCTCTCCAAGAGCCAGGAAGAGGGCAAGGTCAAGCAGATGCAGGCGGTCCCGCTGCTCGAGCGCGGCCGTCTCTACGACAAGATGAACCGCTTCGACGAGGCCTGGGCCGATTACGTCGAAGGCAAGCGGCTGTGCCGCGAAGTCCAGGGCCGCCGCTACAACGAACAAATGGCCAAGGACCAGGTGCTGCGCCTGAAGCGCTTCTTCACCCGCCAGCGCATGACCTTGCTGCCGACCGCATCGAAAAACGAGGCGACGCCGCAGCCGATCTTCATCGTCGGCTTCCCGCGCTCCGGCACCACCATGGTCGAGCAGACCCTGACGGCGCATCCTGAGATCGCCGCCGGCGACGAGCTCGTCTTCATCAACGATCTCGCCCGCATCGGCTCACGCTGGCTGGGCAGCCCGCTGCAATATCCCGAATGCCTGGCCGATCTGTGGATGGGCGACAACCGGCTCGTGCTCGACCAGTTCCGCGACTATTACCTCAAGCGCGCCGAGCAGCTCGACCTGTTCCAGCCGGGCGCGAAATTCTTCACCGACAAGATGCCGCTCAACGAAACCCATCTCGGCCTGATCCATCTGATCTTCCCGCAGGCGCCGATCATCCATGTCCGGCGCCATCCGCTCGACATCCTGATCTCGAACTTCTCGAACTTCCTCACCCATGGCTTCCACCAGGCCTTCGCGGTGGCCACGATCGCGCGCCACTATGTGCTGATCGACGATCTCGTCGAGCACTACAAGCAGCAGCTCGATCTCAACTATCTGGAAGTGCGCTACGAGGATCTGGTCGAGGATCAGGAGCCGCATGTCCGCCGCATCTCGCAATTCGCGGGCGTCGCCTTCGATCCCAAGTCGCTCGCCTTCCACGAGAACCAGCGCTACGCCCGCACCGCGAGCTACGCCCAGGTGACCGAAAAGCTCTACGACAGTTCGGTCTATCGCTACCGCCAATACCGCAAATATCTCGACGAAGCGGTCGCGATCCTCAAGCCGAGCCTCGACCGGCTGGGCTATCCGTCGGAGTAGGGCGCGCTATGCGCTCGCCGGGGATGACACCGGTGTGGTGCGGCTTAAGCACTTCCCCCCATCGTCATCTTGTTGACGACGAGCCAGGAGAAGCAGAGCCGGCCGACTTCCTTCAGGATCTTGGAGGAGGCGGCGCGCGAATTGGGCGCGTCCTCGGCCAGGCGCACGGTCACTTCGCTGCCGATCTTCAGGTCGTAGGGCCCGTCATTGCGGTAGTAGTCCCAGCGCCCCGTGGCGCGCACGATCACCATCTCGTTCTTGAGATAGCGGAACTGGCGATGGCCCAGCGCCGCGTTGGAGACCACGCCCACCAGGTCGAGCGTCGGCTCGAGCGTCACGCGCCGTCCGCTCTTGGCGGGCGAGGGGTTGAGGTCGGTATAGATCAGCGTGTTGAAGTCGAGCCCCTTGTCGAGGTTCTCCTTGCGGCCGAAATGGAGCATCCCCTTGGAGAGCGTGCCGCGCCAGTCCTTGAGGACGGCGGAGACGTTGGGATGGCGCAGCTGGAGCGCGAACATCTCCAGGATCGGTTTCAGGTCGGGATTGACGTCGGACATGGGGGGAAATTGCGGGCTCGGGGTGCGCGGGTCAAGCCGGGCGTCGCAGCACGATCCGCGCACCCAGATTGCCCTTCTCGACCGCCTCGACCGCGTAGCCTTCCTGCCGGCACATATGCGGCACGTCGATGGTCGCCATCGGGTCGTCGGTGAGGACGCAGAGACGCACGCCGGGCGGCGCCTTGGCCAGCGCCTTCCTGGCATAGAGCGCGGGCAGGGGGCATTTGAGGCCCCTCAAATCCAAAACCTGGTCCAGGACCTGCTCTTGCGCCATTTCGCCTGGTGTTTCCACGCGCCCGCCAACCTATCCTCGGGCCATGTTCGACGCCATTGCCCGCGAAGCGATCTATATCACCGCGCTCGGCCGCACCCTGCGGCGCATGCGCCATGTCCGCCCCGATTCGCCTGTCACCATCGTCGACATCGTCGACGGCTTCGCCCGCGACAATCCTTGCGCGCCCGCCATCCTGTTCGAGGAGCGCACGCTCTCCTACGCCCAGCTCGTGCAGGACGCCAACCGCTACGCCCATTGGGCGCACGCCCAGGGCATCGGGCGCGGCGAGACGGTTGCGCTGCTCATGGAGAACCGCCCCGAATATATCGCCGCCTGGCTCGGCCTGCTGAAGGCCGGCGCGGTGGCGGCGCTGATCAACACCAATCTCAGGGGCGGCCCGCTCGCCCATTCGATCGCCATCGCCGACGTGAAGCACGTCATCGTCGGCGCGGAGCTGGCCGAGGCCTTCGCCGAGATCCGCCCGCTTCTGCAAAGCCAGCCCATGGTGTGGACCCAAGGCGGCGGCAATCTCGACGCCGCGCTGGCGTCCGCTTCGCCCGATGCGCCCGATCCGTCCTGGCGCGCGGGTGTCACCTGCAATGACCGCGCGCTCTACATTTTCACCTCGGGCACCACGGGCCTGCCCAAGGCGGCCCAGATCACCCATCTGCGCATGCTGTTCATGATGTACGGCTTCGCGGGCGGCCTGAATTCGGGCCCGGCCGACCGCATGTACAATGTGCTGCCGCTCTATCATTCGGCGGGCGGCATCTGCGCGGTCGGCGTCGCGCTCACTGCGGGCGGCGCGCTGGTGCTCAGGCGCAAATTCTCGGTCCATGAATTCTGGAACGATTGCTACCGCTACAAGCCGCATTTCTTTCAGTACATCGGCGAACTCTGCCGCTATCTCTTGAACGCGCCGCCGGCGCTGCATGAGCGCGAGCACGGGCTTCGCGCCATCATCGGCAACGGCTTGCGGCCGGAGATCTGGCCCGCATTCCAGGAGCGGTTCGCGATCCCCAAGATCATCGAGTTCTACGGCGCCACCGAAGGCAATGTCTCGATGCTGAATTACGACGGCAAGCTCGGCGCGGTCGGGCGCGTGCCGTGGTATATGCGCAGGCTCGTCACCAACCGCATCGTCCGCTTCGACATCGCCCATGAGATGCCGGTGCGCGGGGCCGACGGCTTCTGCATCGAATGCCAACCCGGCGAAGCGGGCGAGGCGATCGGCCAGATCACGGCCGAGCCCGGCAAGACCTTCGACGGCTACACCAAACAGGCCGACACGGAAAAGAAGGTCCTGCGCGACGTCTTCGCCGCCGGCGATGCCTGGTTCCGCACCGGCGATCTCATGCGCCGCGACGAACACGATTATTTCTATTTCGTCGACCGCATCGGCGACACCTTCCGCTGGAAAGGCGAGAACGTCGCCACCAGCGAGGTTTCCGAGGCGCTTGGCGTCATCCCCGGAATCAAGGAAGCCAATGTCTATGGCGTGGCGGTGCCGGGCCAGGACGGCCGCGCCGGCATGGCCGCGCTGGTCACCGGCTTCAGCTTCGACGTGACGACATTGGCCGCGTCGCTGGCCGGCAACCTTCCGTCCTACGCGCAGCCAGTCTTCCTGCGCCTGCAGCCCGAGATCGACATCACCGGCACCTTCAAGCAGAAGAAGACAGACCTCGTCGCCGAAGGCTTCGATCCCACCACCGTCCGCGATCCGCTCTATGTGCTGGAAGACGGCCGCTACGTGCCGCTCGATGCGGAGCGTTATACCGACATATTGGCGGGCAAGGCGAAGCTGTAGCGCCACTTGTCATCCCCGGCGGAGCGCGCTCTTCGCGCGCGAAGGGAAGCAGAACCAAAGTTACAAGGGGACCCAGGTGGCAATTTTAGCTCCGGTG
Source organism: Rhizomicrobium sp. (assembly GCA_036491175.1). Lineage (GTDB taxonomy): Bacteria > Pseudomonadota > Alphaproteobacteria > Micropepsales > Micropepsaceae > Rhizomicrobium. The sequence continues at coordinate 39,553 of DASXCJ010000062.1, read as the reverse complement.
CTTGTGTTGCGGCCTGGGTCCCCTTCCCTCGCGCTACGCGCTCGCCGGGGATGACAAGTGGAGTTAGAAACTCACCTCATCCGATGTCGTCAATTTGGCGAAGCTGCCCGAGGTGGTGTCGTTGATGATCGCGATGATGTCGCGGGCTTTGGCGATCTTGGTGTCGAAGGTCGAATGCGCGTCCGACGCGAGGATGAGCTTGTAGCCACGCTCATAAGCGCCGCGGATGGCGGAGGTTACGCAATATTCGGACTGCATGCCGGTGATCACGAGCTGGTCGACTCCAGCGTGCTTCAGCTTGGCGTCCAGATCGGTGCCGTGGAAGGCGCTCGACTTGGTCTTTACCGTCACGTCGTCCCCGGGCCGCGGCGCGAGCTCGTCGTGAAAGGCGAAGCCCGGCTTGGCGCGATGGAAAGAATCCTCCGGCCCGCCGTCGTGTTGCACGAAGAAGATGGGCGCCCCGGCCGCGCGCGCCTTGGCAATCAGGCTCGCGATGCGGCCGACCACGGCCTCGCCCTCGAAAGGCAGCAGCGCGGGGTCCTCGAACATCGCCTTCTGCACGTCGATGACGACCAGGGCTTTCCGCGTCATGTGTTGAACTCCACCACCGGTGTCCAGCGCGCCTTGCGCCGCGCGAGGCGCGTGGGCACGTCCTCGGCATCGAGATCCTGCGCCGCGATGGGGAAGTCAAGCGCGGGCCGCGCATGGAAGCTGTTCACGTTGACGGTGAACCAGGCCTTGCCGCCGTCCTCCATCAGCGCCCCGATATAGACGCCGCAATCGGAGCAGATGAGGAAGTCCGCCGTCTTCAGCCCGAAGCGGTAGCGCTTCAGCTTGCCCGCATCGCGCACGCAGATGCGCATCGCGCCGGCGGGATCGGACGTATTGCGCGCCCCATGCGCCCGGCAGAAGCCGCACATATCCGCGCGCAACCCCAGCACGTCCAATCCCACACTTGCCTCAAACACGTAAGCGAGGTTGCCGCAATGACATCCACCCTCGAAGCGGTGGCGGCTCATGAGAAGACGTCGGATGGGACCTGATCCGACGCCAGATCGCGATAGATGAACGCGGCCGCGCCAAGGAACAGACCGTAGAACAGCGGCGCGAACAACAGGCCCGCCGCCACCAGAACGTACCAATAGGTGGCGTAGAGGCGCATCATGTTCCGGCTCAACGCCATTTGCGCCTCCGGCGAGCCGAAACTTTGCGCGAGGTTCATCGACGGGCCGCCGAGGGCCGCAAGCAGCACATATTGCGCCGCGCTCAGGACAATGGCGGGAATGAGCACGCCGAGCACGACGACGAAAATCCGCCAGAAATTGCCGCGCGTCAGGTTCCAATTCCGGCCGATGCCGAGCTTGCGTTCCGTAATCACGATCGGCGCAAGGAGAAAGCCGAACCGGATGAGGATGGCGATCATCACGCCATAGATCGGGATCGCGACAACGAGCCGCAATGCGCCCATGTTCTGCTGCAATTGTCCCGGATCGGGATGGCCTCCCGACATGCTCACGGCCACGACGCCGACGACGATACCCACGAGCAGCGAGGTGAAGAACACGATTCCGAAAAAGATGAGGCCGACGAGGAAATAGCTCAGCAGCAGCCGCCAATAGTCGCCGTCGATCGCGACGTAGAAGAACGGCCAGCGCAGCGCGCGGCCCAGCGCCAGCTTGGTGATGCCGCAGCACAGCAGCGGTATGAGCAGGAACGCCACCAACTCGAACAGGAAAATCTGGCCCAGGCTCGAAAGCATCGCGGCGGGATCCGCCCCCGGGGCCGGCACGGGCATGTTCGCCATCGCCGGAACGAATTGCCAGAACATCATCGCGAAGAGCAATGCAATTGGGAACCAGACTACGCCCAGGATGCGCAGATAGTTCTCGAAGACAAAGCTGTAGCTGGCGGAAAGCGTCGGCCCGACGGCAACCTTCTTCATCGCGTCCCCCTTTGAATCAGGACGCGAGTTTACCGCAACTCCTGGAGGTTTTCAGGCCCTATTCCGCCGCCTTGGCCGCCTTCTTGGCTTCGTCTTCGTAATGCTTCTGGATCGTGGACATCGCCGCCGTCATGGCCGCGCCGATGAAGCGCTCCTTGTTGTCCTTGGCCCAGGCGAGCGCGATCTCGCGGGCGGTGTTGGCGCCGTTGATCGCGGGGCTGACATGGCGCTGCCACAGCTCATAGGACTTCTTGGTGTTCTCGAAATTCGCCCAATTGTGCGCGAGCTGCAGGAAGCAGCCGAACTCGCCCTGCTTCTTCTGCAGGCGCTGGATCTGGGCGATGGCGTCGTCCGGCGTGCCGACCACGGCCACGCCTTCCTCGACGAGAGTCTCGATGGGGCGGTTCTCCGTCGTCTCGCGGCCGGCGACGGCGGAGATGCCGGAGAAATAATCGCGCCATTGATCGAAGCCGTACTTCACGTTCGCAAACGCCTGCTCGCGCGTCTCGGCGATGTGCACCGGGCCGACGAGGCGCAGCTTCTCCGGGTCCATCTTGCGGCCGTTCTCGGCGGCGGTCTTGTTGGCGACGTCCCAATTGACGGCGAGCGCGTCATAGCCGCTCGCCTGGGTGGCGGCGACGCAGAGCATGCCGAAGCCGTGGCGGCCCGCGAGCTTGCCGCCCGATGGCGTGACGGAGGACGCCACGCAAATTTCCGGATGCGGCCAGGTATAGGGACGCAACTGGCAGGTCGCGTCGACGAGGGTGAACCAGTCGGTCTTCTCGGTGACGCGCTCGCCGGCGAACAGCCGCAGGATCACTTCGATCGCCTGCACCATGCGGTCGCGCTGCGTCGACGGATCGATGCCCATCGAGAACGCGTCCGACGGCAGCAGGCCGGGGCCGACGCCGAACATCACGCGCCCGCGCGTCTGGTGGTCGAGCTGGATGATGCGGTTCGCCGCCATCAGCGGGTTGTGATAGGGCAGCGACACCACGCCGGTGCCGAGCCTGATGCGGCGCGTGCGCTCCGCGGCGGCGGCGATGAACAGTTCGGGAGACGAGATGATCTCGAAGCCCGCGGAATGATGCTCGCCCACCCAGGCCTCGTCATAGCCCAGGCGATCGAGATGCTCGATCAGTTCCAGGTCGCGCTGGATGCAGAGCGTGGGATCCTCATCCACCGGATGGAAAGGCGCGAGGAAGATTCCGTTGCGAAGCTTGATGGTCATGGCCGGTCCTCGAAAATAGCGAAGGCCCGTTATGCCATATCGAAACCCAAAATCAGAGAGGTGGGGCCGCGAACCCGCCCAATTCCCGCTCTAACGCTGCGGCAAGATCGAACAAACGATCCTCTCCACCCCAGCGCCCGACAAGCTGCACACCGACCGGCAAGCCTTTTTTCGTGCGTCCGGCCTGCACCGCCAGCGCCGGCGCGTGCAGCACCGTCGCCGGGGCGATCCAGTTGAGCATATCGGCATAGGGCACGTCCGTTCCGTCCACGTCGAGCACGCGCTCGGCGAAGCTCGGCTCCTGCAGGTGCGGGAACGACGTCGTCATCCCGATCGGCATCAGGATCGCATCGTAGTCGTCGAAGAATTCGTCGAGCCGGTCTTTCGCGCGCTGGCGCTCGACATCCGCCCAGGCAATGTCGCGGTAGGACGCCGCCATGCCGAGGCGGGTGGAGGCTTCGGCGGAGCCTTCGCCGCCCGCGCGCACCAGCGCCCGGTCGGAATCGCGCGTCGCTTCCAGCGGCTTGGTCATCGCCTCCGGCAGACCCGCGCCGATGATCGCCATCAAGAGCACGCGGTAGAAATTCATCATCCACGCGCCGTCGATCTCGGGTTTGGCATGGGTGACGCGCGCGCCGGTGCGGCTGAGTGCGCTGGCCGCGAGATCGACATGCTCGCGCACCTCATTGGCGAGCGGCCAGCCGGGCTCCTCGTCCCACACGGCGATGCGCGCGGTATGGACAGCACCCGCTTCACGCTCGTCCTGTCCGCGCAGCACATTCCACAACAGCCGCAGGTCGCCGATATTGCGCGCCATCGGCCCGACCACGCCGAGGTCGCCTTCATAGTAATGCCCCGGCGCGGGCGGGATGTGTCCGCGCTGCGAAAGCACGCCCCAGGTGGGCTTGAGCGAGCACACACCCGTCCAGTTCGCGGGATGGCGCAGCGAGCCGCCGATATCCGAACCGATCTCCAGCGGCGTGATGCCCGCCGCCAGCGCCGCAGCCGCCCCGCCCGACGATCCGCCCGGCGTATGCGTGAGGTCATAGGGATTGTTCGTCGTGCCGTGGATGGAATTGTAGCTCTGGAAATCGCTGAGCATGAACGGCACGTTCGTCTTGCCCCAGATCACCGCGCCCTGCTTGCGCGCGGCGTTCACGACGTCGGCGTCGACGCAGTTCTTGTCGCGGCCCGCCCAGGCCGGATTGCCGCAAGCCGCCGGCATGCCCAGCACGTCGAACCCGTCCTTGATCGTCATCGGCAGGCCGGCGAGCTTGCCCAGCGAGGCGCCATGCGCCCGCGCATCGTCGATGGATTTCGCCGCGGCGCGGGCATGGTCGAGATCGGTGGCGATGACGGCGTTGAGCTTTGCGCCCACCGCCGCGTTGCGCGCGACATGTAGGTCCAGAAGCTCGCGCGCGGAGATGCGCTTGTCCTCGAGATCGGCCAGCATCTCGCGTGCCGTTGCGTAAAGCTCGGTCATGGGTGGGGTTCCGGTTGCGCCGCGAGCCGGATGACATAAGCTTGCGCGCAAAGCGTCAAGGGGAGCATCCATGCGCGCGGCCATATTCCGGGAAATGTCCAAGCCTTTGGTGGTGGAGGCGCTTGCCGACCCCGAGCCCGGGCCGAACGACATCATCCTCAAGGTCAAGAATTGCGGCATCTGCGGCTCCGACCTGCATATGACCGAGCCCACCTCGATCATGCCGCTCGCGCTGGGCGCGGTGATGGGCCATGAATTCGCGGGCGAGGTCGTGGCCGTGGGCAAGGCGGCCGCCGGCAAATGGAAGACCGGCGACCGGGTCGCGGGCTTTCCCTTCATCTGCTGCGGCGATGCTTCGCCTTGCCTGAATTTCTCGGCTGGGCGTGGGGTCTGCGGCAAGGGCATCTCCATCGGCCTGGGCCAGAGCAACGGCGCCTATGCCGAATATGTCCGCATAGGCGCGGGTGGCGGCTTCCGCCTGCCCGACAGTGTCTCCTTCCGCGAAGGGGCGATGGTCGAGCCGCTGGCCGTGGGCCTGCACGCGGTCGACATGGCGCGCATGCCGCGCGGCGCGACCGTGCTGGTGATCGGCGCGGGGCCGGTCGGCCTCGCGGTGATATTGTGGGCGAAGTTCCTGGGCGCGCGCCATGTCGTCGTCAGCGAGCGCGCCGAGATCCGCCGCGAAATGGCCGCGCGCTTCGGCGCGACGGACGCCATAGATCCGGGCCAGCCATTGACGGCACAGGTCGAGAAGATCGCGGGCCACGGGCCGGACATCATCTTCGAATGCGTCGGCGCGCCGGGCCTGATCGGGGCGGCGATGATGGACGCACCGCGTGGGAGCCGCATCGTCATCGCCGGCGTCTGCCAGCAGCCCGACACGATCATGCCGATCATGGGCATCGTGAAGGAGCTGGAGCTGCAATTCGTCCTCGGCTACCGGCCCACGGATTTCGACTATGTCATCGGCATGATCGCGTCCGACCGCGTCGACGTCGCCCATATGGTGACGGACGTCGTCGATCTCGACGGATTGCCAGGCGCCTTCGAAGCCCTGCGCAAGCCCACGCATCAATGCAAGGTGATGCTGGAGAACTAACTCTCCGTCATGGCCCGCTTCATGCGGGCCACCCATTTTCTCTTTTTTAGAAGAAATTGGGTCGCCCGCATGAAGCGGGCGATGACGAAGAGAGGTGAGGTTTAAGGCCCTAATTTTCGCTCCGGAATCGTGTCCCAGATTTTCCGCCGTGCTTCGTCGGGTCCGCAAATGATGTGCGGCGCGCCGTCGCCGAAGATCATCGTCTCACGCCAGGCCGTATCATAGCGCGGCCATCCCGGATCGCCGGTGCGGGCGAAGGCGGCCCAGGCATCCATCATCGCATTGGCGAGCGCCTCGGCGGCGGGGCCTTTGCCGAAGAATGTCCCGTGGCGGCCGTCCTTGTGGGTGCCGAAGACGAAGCCCAGCTCCAGTGCGTGGCAGGAGCCGAGCAAGCCGCCCAGGAAGGGCGAGCGCCAGTCGAAGCGATAGGCATAGACGGGCGCATGAGCGCTTTGGGCATCGAGCAGGCGTGTTGCGGGCACCCAGAAAGCCTTGTCGGTCATCATTGCGTTGAAGCGGTCGAAACCGGAGCCTTGGTTGTAGATGGCGGCAAGATCGGCATCGTCCTTGCCGAGCCGTTTCGCGCGTTCGGCGAATTTCGCGGCGGACAGGAAACGCAAGCGCGGATCGACGCCGGTGAAGAGCCGCCATTCGTCCCGCGTCGTGCCGGTGAGCATGGGGACGCCCTTGGCCGATCCGGCGCGGATCGCGTCGATGGGCTTGCCTTGCGTCATGGGCTGGAAAGGCATCGCGCCGAGCTTGATCTTGTTCAGGCGCACATCGACCATCAGCGCCAGTTGCGCGTTGAGCACGGTCTCGGCCGGCAGGGTGCGCAAGCGGTCCGGATCGCGCGTGCCGAGTTTCTCGGTCAGCGCATGGGCGACGCGTGCCGCCTGTTCCGGATCGTGGCCGATATGGCCCGCGCCCGATTGCGGGATCGCCTTGTGGAACAGGCTTTGGGCCTCAGGCATCGCCATCAGCGCCGCCACGCTCATCCCACCCGCGGATTCGCCGAAGAGCGTGACGTTGCCGGGATCGCCGCCGAACGACGCGATATTCGCCTTCACCCAGCGAAACGCCGCGATCTGGTCGTGCAGCCCTTCGTCGCCGCGCGACACACCATCGAGCGCCAGGAATCCGAACGCACCCAGGCGATAGTTGATCGTCACCACCACGCAATCGCGTTTCGCGAGGCGCGTGCCGTCATAGACGCCCTGATGGCCCGCGCCGAACAGGAACGCGCCCCCATGAAGCCACACCAGCACCGGCCGCTTGCCTTCGACGGACGGCGTCCAGATGTTCAGATAAAGACAATCTTCCGATTGCGCGCCGATGGAGCCGCCCGCGATCCTGTCCAGCATCGAGGGCGCCTGCGGGCAGGCATTGCCGAAGCGGGTGAAGTCCCGCGGCGCGGTCGGGCGCGGCGCCTCGCGCGGGCGCTCCCAGCGCGCCACGCCGGTGGGCGGCGCGGCATAGGCGATGCCGCGAAAGCTGAGAATGGCGTCAGGCGTGTTCAAACCGGAACGACCGTGAATCCCGCGCGCGGGAAATGCGCCGCGATCTCGCCCAGCGCCGCATCCTTGCGCAGGATCGCGATCTCATGGGCATTGGAGAAGATGATCTCGCCGGCGATCGCGTCGCGGCCGTAATCGTCGGCGGAGACCGTCACCTTCGTTCCGGGCCTAAGCCCGCGCGGATCGAATTTGTCCTCGGCCTGCTTCGCCTCCGGCGTCGCTGCCTTGGCGATGGCGAGCGCCTCTTTCGGATCCATCGGCACAGGCTTGCCATGGCCGATGCCCGCGACGCGCGCGACCCAGGCTTCGATCTTGGGGAATTCGGCGAGCAATTCGCCCGCGATATGCGGCACCGCCGCCTTGATCCACCAGAAGTTCATATAGGCGTGGATGTCGGCCGCGCCCGGCTTCGGCCCGCCCATGAAGTCGCGCCCGTCTTCCAAGGTCTCGGCGACGAAATCGGCATGCGCGCGCCATTGATCGCGCGCGAAGGGCGCGGCCGCCTGCATCGCTTCGGTCGAGAATGTCGAGCCGGACATCTTGGCGCGGTCCTGCTTGAACGCCTCCGGCACCATATGGCCGATGGCGCCGAACACCACGCCCACGCTCGGCATGAAGAACAGCCGGTCGCTCCAGAAGCCGATGGCATAAGCGAGCCCGTTCTTCACCGGGAAGATCGACGGCGCAGGATAGCGCCGCTCCAGCTCGCGCAGGATGATCTGCGTGTCGCAATAGATATCCGCGCCCAACTGCAGCACGGGGATCTTGCGATAGCCGCCGGTCAGCGGGATGAGGTCGGGCTTGGGCATGATCACCGGCTGGTCGACAGACCGCCAGGCGAGACCCTTGATGCCGAGCGCGACGCGCACCTTCTCCGAGAAGGGCGACGACGCGTATTGATGCAGGATGATCTCTTCCATCAGCGCAGCTCGTTCGAAAAGCGGATATTGTCCTTTTGCAGGCCTTCGAGCACGACGTCGAGCCCGCCGGAGCGGATCATCCATTCCAGCCGGTGGTCGCGATATTCGCGCTTGAAGAAGCCGCTCTCGATGGCGGCATGCACCTGTGTCATCGAGGTGAGCACGGCCGCCGCCGCTTTGGCCGATTTGGCGACGGAAGGCCGGCCATTGGCGCGGGCGAGCCAGCGGCCGAGCAGGGAATCCTCGGACGGCGCGATGCCGTTGCCGCGCGCGCCGTTGAGATAAGGCACGACGGAAAGATCGGCCCAGCCGAAGCTGTCGCCGTTGAACCATTCGCGCGTCCCCAGCTGCCGCGTCAGCCATTCATAGAGCCCGCGCGCCTGGGCGGAAGCGCGCGCCTCGATGGCGCGGGCGCGCTCGCCCTGCGCCCGTTTGAACCATTTGATCTCGCCCAGGCCCCAATTGATCGGCTCGAAACTCGTATCCATCACCTCCTCGATGGTGCGGGCGCGGGCGCGCTCCAGCGGCGTCGTGGGCAGCATCGGCGGGGTGGGCCATTTGTCCTCGATATATTCGAGGATGATGGTGGAATCGAAGATCGCGTCGTCGCCGTCGATCAGCGACGGCACCTCGCCGCGCGGATTGGATTTGAGGAAATCGCGATCCGGCTGGCCCGAGCCGATGGCCGTGGGCATGCGCGCTTCGTAGTCCACGCCCTTCTCGTCCAGCGCGATCTTGACCTTCTGCGCGTAGGGCGAGAGCGGATGCTCGTAGACGATCAGGCTCATGTCTTGTCCTTCCACAATTGCGCCATCCAGCCGAACAACGTCGCCGCGTCGGCGGGCGTATCCTTGCTGCCCCATTCGCGATAGAGCGCCGCGACGTTGACGGCGATGCGCTCGCCGTCGCCCCAACCGGCATAGTCGTCGAGCGCGATGGAGCGCGCGCATTCGAACGCGCCCATGCCGGCATCGAAACGCTCGCGCGCTGCGTCGCGGACGTAAGCGAGGTAACCGCGCAGCCCTGCCACGCCCGCCTTGTCCGTCACCGGGCCGTGGCCCGGCACGATGGTGTCGACGTCCATGGCCTCGATGGCTTCGCAGGCTGCGATCCAATTGCCGATGGGACCAACCCAGATAATGGGATGACCCTCGATGAAAAGGATGTCGCCCGTGAACACCGTGCGGTCGGCGGGCACATAGGCAAGCGCGTCGCCGCTGGTGTGGGCCGGGCCCACTTCGATCAGCTCGACGCTCTTGGCGCCGACCTGGCGCGTGTGGCGGCCGGTGAAGGTGGTGTCGGGCAGTTTCGCTTCGATGCCGTCGAAGGCGAAATGACCGAAGCAATGCAGGAAATATTCGCCGGTCTGGCCCATGCTCGGCGCGGCCTTCATCAGTCCCGCCAGCATCGCCGGCGATTCATGGCCCATGGAGATTTTCGCCTGTTCGGTGGCGATGATTTGCGCGCCCTCGACCAGCGCGTTGCCGTAGCAGTGGTCGCCGTTGTGATGGGTGTTGAAGAGCGTGCGGATCTTCGCGGGCGTGGCGCGCGCGAACCCGTCCAGCATCGCGCGGGTATGCGCATAGTCGAACATGGTGTCGATGAGGAGCGCCTCGCCGTCGCTGGTCACGAGGCCGGAATTGGAAAGCCCCCAGCCGCCGTCCGGCTGCAGCCAGGCGTAAGAGCCGTTGCCGAATTCGGCGACGCCTTTTTGGTATATGCGTGTCATAGGCCCGACAATCCTCCGTCCACCGCCAGCACCTGGGCGGTGACATAGGCGCTCTCGTCCGAGATCAGGAACAAGGCCGCGTAAGCCGTCTCCCAGCCGGTGCCCTGGCGGCCGAGGGGTACTTGTGTCGCCGCGCGACCCGGCCGCCCGCGCGTGGCAAGCCGGCCGATGGAGGTATCCATCAATCCCGGCGCGATGACGTTGGCGCGGATGGCGCGGCGCGCGCCCTCGAAGGCGACATGGCGCGACAGGCCGAGCAGACCGGCCTTCGACGCGTCATAGGCGGGCAGGCGGCTGCCCGCGGTCAGCCCCGCGATGGAGGCGATGAACACGATGGACGAGCCGTCCGCCATCTTCGGCAGCGCATGCTTCACCGTCAGCATGTGGCTGCGCAGGTTGATGGCGAAGACCTTGTCCCAGCTTTCGGCGCTGGTGCCGTCGAGCCAGGGCCCGCCCGCGCCGATGCCGACATTGAGCACCAGCCCGTCGATCAGCCCGCCCATGTCGGACACGGCCTTGTCGATCATGGCCGTGATGTCGGCTTCCTTCGTCGCATCCGCCGTGATGGCGAAGGCGCGCCCGGGTTCGATCAAGGCGACGGTCGCTTCCGCGCTCGCGCCATCGCGGTCGGCCACCGCGACCGTCGCGCCTTCGCGGGCGAAGAGGACCGAGATGGCACGTCCGTTCCCGATGGGCGTATCGGCCTCGCCGATATCCATCTGCCCGCCGCCCAGGACCAGCACGCGGCGGCCGGCGAGGCGTCCCGCCGCGCGCGCCTCGCCTTTGGATTCAGGCGGCAAATGGATAGTCTTCTCACTCATGGCGCTATTTGGGCGTGTCCACGCGAGGGGAGTCAATGATCGAGGCGGTGATCTGGGATTTCGGCGGGGTGTTCACCTCCTCGCCCTTCGAGGCCTTCGCCCGCTACGAGCGCGAGAAGGGCCTGCCCGCCGACCTCATCCGCAGGATCAACAGCCAGAACCATTTGGAGAATGCCTGGGCGCGCTTCGAGCGCGCCGAACTCGATCTCGACGGCTTCGACAAGGCTTTCGCGGCGGAAGCTTCCATCCTCGGCCACGAGGTGCCGGGGCGCGACATCATCGGATTGCTGTCGGGCGATTTCCGCCCCGACGTGATCGAGGCGCTGCGCCGCATCAAGCAGGCGGGCTTGAAGACGGGCTGCATCACCAACAACGTGCCGGCGAACCAGACGGGATCGGCGGAAGGCCGCACGCTCTATGCGCGCGAGGTGATGGCGCTGTTCGATCACGTCATCGAATCCGCCAAGACCGGAATCCGCAAACCCGATCCGCGCATCTACGCGATGATGTGCGAGGTGCTCGGCGTGAAGCCGGAGCTTTGCGTCTATCTCGACGATCTCGGCGTCAACCTGAAGCCCGCGCGCGCCATGGGCATGACGACGATCAAGGTCGAAAGCGGCCCGCAAGCCATCGCCGAGCTGGAGCGCGCCACCGGGATGAAACTTTCATAGCTCAAATACAACTTAATCGTGCCATCACGGTTAAGGACGCGGTTACCATATGCCCGGCAAAATTGCAGGCCATGGATACACGCGCCGCGGTCGAAACCTACAACGCGCATTCGGAGGAGGCGGGCTGGGAACAGCTCTGCGATCCCGATCTCGGATTCGCGCGCGATGATTTCCAGGCGGTGATGACGCTGTGGACCAAACAAGCCGCGTCACGTCCGTTACCGGCCCGCGCCGACATGACGGCGCGCGTGCTCAAGCCGTTCCTGCCGAACATCGCGCTCAAGGAGCGTGTCGAGACCGGCCCGTCGCGCTATCGCTGGCGCATCGTCGGCACGCGCGTGGCGCAAGTGCTGGGCGAGCGCACCGGAAAGTTCACCGACGAAGGCGCGCCGCCCAAGGCCGCCGCGCGCTGGAATTCGAGCTGCGATCTGGTGCTGGCGTCCGGCAAGCCGCTGCGCTTCGTCGGCCGCGTGCTGGTCCAGGGCAAGGATTTCCTGACCAGCGAGCTTCTCTTCATGCCGCTGGCGGGCGACGACGGAAGCCCACGCTTCGTCATGGGCTTCGGCCATTACAGCGCCGAGCGCACCTGGCGCGAAGTCTTCCGCGCCAGCCGCGCGGCGGCGGCTTAGAGCGTTGCGATCGATTTAAATAGCAAACAAACGTGTCATGGCCCGCGACTGCGGGCCACCCAGTTGGGTTCTGCACAGTGCGGACAGGTTTGCTCGGAGTTTTTTCTTCGGGAGGAGCGTCAAGTCTCACCTGGATGGCCCGCGACTGCGGGCCATGACACCGAGTTTGATCGTATCGAGCAATCTGCTCTAAGCGAAATCCTTCGCCAGTTCCGTGCGCACGTCCGGCGGGATCACCGCCATGTGGCCGTAATTGGGATGCGCGATCTCCAGCACCGCCTTGGCGCCGCTCCTGAACCTGGCGATCTGTTCAGGCGTGAAGCGGAAGCGGATCCAATGCACCGATGAGGTCTTGCCGTCCGGCGTGGTGCGGTCCTCGTATTCCGTCGGCGTGCCCGGGATCGTCTCGCCATCGAGCGAGATGGCGATCGATTCCTCGATGCCGCCCAAGGTGCGCAGGATCTTCTCGCGCTGCACGGCGTCCTCGATCTCCAGCAGCAGGGTGGCGATCAACTCGTCGCCTTGCGGGATCAGCGGATTATAGGTCTCGAGTTCGCCTTCGATCTGGGCGTCGCCGCCTTTCTCGATATGCAGCATCTCCTGCACCTGGAGCCACATCGTGCCGAAATTCTCGAAGAGGAAGGTGGCGAAGGGGCCGACCGAAACACGCCGGTTCTTCTTCACCGGGATCATCGCGGCGCGCCGCGCGGCGCGGCTCTCCGCATAGGTCTTGTAGGGCAGGATATCGGCGGCGGTGATCCGCCTGTCGCTGGCGCTCATCATGCTTGCTCCATCAGGCCATAGGCGCGCGCGAAGATCTGGATCGGATGTTCCGGCTCTTTCGCCGGCGTCGCCTTGCCGTCCTTGTCGTTGAGGATTTTCACGTTGTGCAGGATGTGCTGCGCCGCCAGCGGGCAGTCCGACGCGATATGGCCGCGCGCCTGCTGGGCTGCGGCGCGGAACACGGGCCGCCCGGTCTTGAGCGCGGGGGCGCGCGTTTCCTTCACCACGCCGAACGTGCCGCCATGGCCCGAGCAGCGCTCGATCACATCCACGGGAGTCTCCGGGATCAGCTTGAGCATCTCCGCCGCCTTGGGCCCGATATTCTGCGCCCGCGCATGGCAGGCCAGATGCACCGTCACGCCTTCGGGCAGCGATTTCAGGCCTTCCGGCAGGCCATGCTTCTTGGCGATGTCGACGACATATTCGTCGATGTCGAAGGTCGCTTCGGCCACCCGCTTCACATTGGCGTCGCCGGGCGCGATCAGCGCCCATTCGAATTTCAGCATCAGCCCGCAGGAGGCCGTCGGCGTGACGATGTCGTAGCCTTCGTCGATCAGCTTCACGAGCGCGGCGGAGACCTTCTTCGCCTGCGCCGTCACCTTGCCGAGCTCGGCCTGCTCCAGGAACGGCATGCCGCAGCAGCCGGGATAGGCGGCGCGCGTCTCCACGCCCAGATGGTTGAGCACGGCGCGCGCGGCCATGCCCGTGTCGGGCTTGTTGTAGTTGACGAAGCAGGTGGCGAAGATCGCGCACTTGCGCTTGCCGTAAGCGGGCGCTGCCGTGTTCACGGCCGCCGGCTCTTTCTTGTCCCGGCGCATGAAGGTTTGCGACGCGAATTTCGGCAGCGGCGCGTTGCGGTCGATCCCCACCACCGCTTCCATCGCCGGACGCGTCAGCTTGTTGTTCTCGTCCGATGCCCAATTGACCAGCGGCGACAGCGGCACGGCCATGCGCCCGTTGCGGTCCATCTGCGCCAATTGCCGCGCGGTGAAATCGGTCTTGCCGGCTTTGGCTTCGGCGTAACGGTGGCGCAGCATCAGATGCGGGAAGTCGAGCATGAATTCATGCGGCGGCACGTAGGGGCACTTGGTCATGAAGCACATGTCGCACAGCGTGCAGGCTTCGGTGACCTTGGAGAAATCCTCGCTCTTGACGCCATGCACCTCGTCCGGCTCGGCATCGACGAGATCGAACAGGCGCGGGAAGGAATCGCACAGATTGAAACAGCGCCGGCAGCCGTGGCAGATGTCGAACACCCGGCGCATCTCGGCGTCGAGCTTCGCCGGATCGGCGAAATCCGGGTTCTGCCAGTCGAGGATCTGGCGGGCCGGCGCTTCGAGACTGCCTTCGCGGGACATTCCATAAATCCTTGTCATCCCTGGCGAGCGAAGCGAGGGAAGGGGGCCCAGGTGGTAAACACAATAGAGGTAGCTGAGGTCGGCACCGATGTGTGCTGACCTTTGAAACCTGACGCGGTTTGCGACCTGGGTCCCCTTCCCTCGCGCGCGAAGTGCACGCTCGCCGGGGATGACAGTTGCGTTGTTACTTCCCGAGCGTGTCGAGCGCTTTCTGGAAGCGGCCGGCGTGGCTCTTTTCGGCCTTGGCGAGGGTCTCGAACCAGTCGGCGATCTCGTCGAAGCCTTCGTCGCGGGCGGTCTTGGCCATGCCCGGATACATGTCGGTGTATTCGTGCGTCTCGCCGGCGATGGCGGCCTTGAGGTTCAGATCGGTGGCGCCGATCGGCTCGCCCGTGGCGGGGTCGCCCACCACTTCCAGGAATTCGAGATGGCCGTGTGCATGGCCGGTCTCGCCTTCCGCGGTGGAGCGGAACACGGTGGAGACGTCGTTATAGCCTTCGACGTCGGCCTTCTGCGCGAAGTAGAGATAGCGGCGGTTGGCCTGGCTTTCGCCGGCGAACGCGTCCTTCAGGTTCTGAGCGGTCTTGGAGCCTTTGAGATGTGCCATGGCATTCTCCTTGTTGCTGCCCCGGAAGATGGCCCGCCCCGGGGCCGGTGTCAACAGTTTAGAACCATTCTAAATATGAGAATAGCTCTCAACCGTGCGGACGGTCAGCTCTTGCGCACGCGCACCACGACGTCCACCCGGTCCACCGCCATGCCCTTGGGGGGCGCCGGAACACCGGCGACCGCGATGGTGTCGCCGGGGATGTCGATCAAGCTGCCGTCGTCCTCGCAATAGAAATGCTGATGCTCGCCGGTGTTGGTGTCGAAATAGGCGCGCCCGCCGTCGATCGTGACCTGGCGCAGCAAGCCCACACCGGTGAACTGGTTGAGCGTGTTGTAGACGGTGGCGAGCGACAGCGTGTGGCCGGCGCGGCCCGCTTCGTCGTGCAGCGATTCGGCGGTCAGATGGCGGTCGCCATGGCGGAACAACAGACCGGCCAGCGCCACGCGCTGGCGCGTCGGACGCAATCCGGCCTCTTTCAGGCGCGCCGCCTCGGTTCTTGATGTTTTCTTGCTCGCCATATGCCTTGCACACAGTTTTCTGTGGCCCTTGCGCGACTTAGCGCGAGCGCCCAAGTTTGCTAACCTGCAATCTAACCCATATCTGGTTAGAACACTTCTAAAAAATAAGATCGGGAGAGAACGAGTTCCATGCCGCTTAGTCAAACCAGTTTCGACCTTCAGGGCCTGCTCGCCTGCGCGCGGGGTGACCTCTTCGGCCCCGGCAACGCCAAACTTCCCATGCCGCCCATGTTGATGATGGACCGCATCCTGAAGATCTCCGACAAGGGCGGCAGCGCCGACAAGGGCGAGATCCACGCCGAGCTCGACATCAATCCCGACCTCTGGTTCTTCAAATGCCATTTCCTCGGCGATCCGGTGATGCCCGGCTGCCTGCCGCTTGACGCGCTCTGGCAATTGACCGGCTTCTTCCTGGCCTGGATGGGAGGGCTCGGCCGCGGCCGCGCCATCGGTGTCGGCGAGGTGAAATTCAGCGGCATGATTCTGCCGACCGCGAAGAAGTTGAGCTATTATATCGACATGAAGCGCGTGATCCTGCGCAAGCTCGTTCTCGGCATCGGCGACGGCATCGTCAAGGTCGACGGCAAGCAGATCTACGAAGTGAAGGACCTCAAGGTTGGCCTGGTCACGGATGCACAAGCCGCCGCCGCCGCGCAGGCCTAGTCCCGTGACCACGAGATTCGCAAGGAAAGGAAAGCGTCCATGAGACGGGTCGCCGTCACGGGCATGGGCATCGTTTCGCCCATCGGCAACAGCACGCAGGAAGTCGTCGCGTCCCTGCGCGAGGCCAAATCCGGAATCCGCTTTTCGGAGCAGCAGAAGGAGCACGGCTTCAAGAGCCAGGTCTCCGGCCGCCCCGATGTCGATTTCGACGCGCTGATCGACCGCCGCGCCAAGCGCTTCATGGGCGACACCGCCGCCTACGCCTATCTGTCCATGGAGCAGGCGCTGCGCGATTCCGGCCTCGAAGAGAAGGATATCGTCAACGAGCGCACCGGCCTGATCGTCGGCTCCGGCGGACCCTCGGTGAAGAACATCATCCAGGCGGTCGATATCACGCGCGAGAACCACAGCCCCAAGCGCATCGGTCCCTTCGCCGTGCCCAAGGCGATGTCGTCGACCTGCTCGGCGGTGCTCTCGACCTGGTACAAGATCAAGGGCGTGAACTATTCGATCTCGTCGGCTTGCGCGACATCCGCGCATTGCATCGGCAACGCCGCGGAGATGATCCAATGGGGCAAGCAGGACATCGTCTTCGCCGGCGGCGCCGAAGAACTCGACTGGACGCTCTCCTGCCTGTTCGACGCCATGGGCGCGATGTCGACCAAGTATAACGACCGTCCATCCACCGCCAGCCGCGCCTTCGACAAGAATCGCGACGGCTTCGTCATCGCCGGCGGCGGCGCGGTGGTGGTGCTGGAAGAGATGGAGCATGCCAAGGCGCGGGGCGCGAAGATCTATGCCGAACTCGTCGGCTACGGCGCGACGTCGGACGGCCACGACATGGTCGCTCCCTCGGGCGAGGGCGCGGTGCGCTGCATGCGCCAGGCGCTTTCCACCGTCAAAGGCGACATCGACTACGTCAACGCCCACGGCACCTCGACGCCGGTGGGCGACGTGACCGAGATCAAGGCCATGCGCGAGGTTTTCGGCGACCGAATCCCGCCGGTGAACTCGACCAAATCCCTGACCGGCCATTCGCTCGGCGCCACCGGCGCGCAGGAGGCGATCTATTCCATCCTGCAGATGAACAACGGCTTCATCGCCGAAAGCGCCAATATCGAGGAGATCGATCCCGACGTGGCCGATGCTCCGATTGTACGCTCCCGTATCGACAACGCCCGCATCGGGCGCGCGCTGTCCAACTCCTTCGGCTTCGGCGGCACCAACGCCACGCTGGTCTTCCAGCGTCCGGATGCTTAATACTTAATGCGTGTTTAGATAGAGCACAGGCTTTGCAGGCCCTGGGGGAATGCCTGCAACGCGTTTCGGGATGGAACAGGCATGGCCGGTTTGATGGACGGAAAGCGTGGCCTGGTGATGGGGGTGGCGAACGACCATTCCATCGCCTGGGGCATCGCGCGCGCGGTTCACGGCGCCGGCGGCCAGGTCGCCTTCACCTACCAGGGCGATTCCCAGCTGCGCCGGCTGAAGCCGCTGGCCGAATCCATCGGCTCAGAGATCATGATGCCTTGCGACGTCGATGACGACGCGCAGCTGGATGCCGTGTTCGACACCTTGCGCCGCGCCTGGGGCGGAATCGATTTCGTGGTCCATGCCGTGGCCTTCTCCAACCGCGACGAATTGAAGGGCCGCTACGTCAGCACGTCCCGGGAGAACTTCAACCACTCGCTGTCGATCTCCTGCTACTCCTTCACCGCGGTGGCGCAGCGCGCGATCAAGATGATGAAGCCGGGCGGATCGCTGCTCACGCTCACCTATGTCGGCTCCCAGCACATCACGCCGAACTACAACGTCATGGGCGTGGCCAAGGCCGCGCTCGAGGCGAGCGTGCGCTATCTCGCCGCCGACCTCGGCAAGGACGGCATCCGCGTCAACGCGATCTCCGCAGGGCCCATGCGGACGCTTGCCGGATCGGTGATCGGCGAGTCTCGCTCGGTCTATCGCTGGAACAAGCATTTCAGCCCGCTCAAGAAATCCATCGAGCTGGAGCATGTCGGCGGCGCCGCGCTCTATCTGCTCAGCGACATGTCGTCCGCCGTCACCGGCGGGATCCATTTCGTCGATGCCGGATTCAACATCGTCGGCGTGCCGGCGTCGACAGAGCTCGCCGCCTATATGGGCGCGGGCGACGAGGACTGAAGGGGCTCATCATGCGTGCGATCCTGATTGCTTCCGCTCTGGTGCTCACCGTCACGGCCGCGCAAGCCGGCTGGCGCGAAACCGCGAGCGCCTTCGACCAGGACCGCGTCTCCAAGCTCCAGGAATCCAAGGCCAAGGCATTGGGCGAAGCGGCGGCCGGCTCCGACATGGGCACGATCCACGCCGTGCTGGATCCCGCGCCGACGCCGACCTCGCAAGGCGCGCTGGACGGCGCGTGGCGCTGCCGCACGATCAAGGTCGGCGGCATCACGCCGTCGGTGGTCTATAGCTGGTTCCGTTGCCGCGTCTCGGATCGCGGCGGACATCTCTTCTTCCAGAAGATCACCGGCTCGCAGCGCACCCAGGGCTGGCTCTATCCGAACGGCGACGGCACCTTCGTCTATCTCGGCGCCTCCTCGGTCGGCCCGGAAAAGCCGCACAGCTATTCGGGCAACGGCGCTTCGGTCGGCGCGGCGGCGACGCCGGACGATCAGATCGGCGTGCTCTCGGCGATGGGCGACGGCCATGCGCGCATCGAGATGCCCTATCCCGTCCAGGAATCCACCTTCGACGTGATCGAGCTCAAGCGCTAGATTCCGGTCGATGACCGGACCGCTGCAAGCCCATTTCCGCCAGGCCGCGCTCTACAATCGCTGGGCCAACACGCAGATCTACGCGGTCGCGGCGACGCTTTCGCCCGAACAGCTCGCCGAGGATCGCGGCGGCTTCTTCAAATCGCTGCTGGGCGTGCTCAATCATCTCGTGGTAACCGACCGGCTCTGGATGAGCCGCCTCGAAGGAAACTCGCCGCGCGGCGCCAAGCTCGACGAAATCCTCCACGCCGACATGAGCGAATTGCGCGCCGCGCGTGACGCCGAGAACGCGCGCATCGTTGGCCACGTCTTCGCGCTGTCGGAAGAACAACTCACCGAGCCCTTCGCTTACGAGACGACGATCGGCGCGCCGCAGACACAGCCGCGCAGCCACATCCTCGCGCATCTGTTCAATCACCACACGCATCACCGCGGCCAGGCGCATGATCTCTTCGGCCAGATCGCGGGGCGGGACAAAGCGCCGCCGCTCGATCTGCTCATCTATCAGCGCTTCACCGCGCCCAACGACCAGCCATGACGGACGTCGCACCCATGCGTCTCAACCAGGTGACCGCGCCCGCGCGCGACCTTGCGGCGTCCATCGCGTTCTATCGGACGCTGGGCCTCAAGCTGATCGTGAAAGCCGATCACTATGCCCGCTTCGAAGTCGGCGACGGCGCGTCGAGCTTCTCGCTGCATGTGACGGAGGAGCCGGCCGGCAACGGCCCCTCGCTCTATTTCGAATGCGACGATCTCGATGCGCGCGTCGCGGCGTTGAAAGCCGAGGGCGTCGTTTTCGACAACGATCCCAAGGATCAGACCTGGCTGTGGCGCGAAGCCTGGCTCACCGACCCGTCTGGCGTGAAGCTGTGCCTCTATCACGCCGGCGCGAACCGGCGCTTCCCGCCCTGGCGGCTGAAGGATTAGACAGACGTAACAGCTAATGCCTGGCCGCTGCTCGTTTCCGGCGACGCACTACTGCCCGGGAATCACAACAGATGTGTCATGGCCCGCGAATGCGGGCCACCCAGGTGACGCTCGCTGCTCCAGCCAAAGAAAAAAGCTCCGGGCGAATCGGGCAGCAGTCTGCAGAATCCAACTGGGTGGCCCGCATTCGCGGGCCATGACACTGAGGACTTCAGAGCAAACCAGCTCTCGTGCTTGGGCCAACTCAAGCCCGCGCCCGCGCCGCCGTGGCGAAGCGCTCGAACAGGTAGTGCGAGTCCATCGGGCCCGGCGAGGCTTCGGGGTGGTATTGCACGCTGAACACCGGTGCGCCCTCGAGCCGCAAGCCGCAATTGGTGCCGTCGAAGAGCGAGACATGGGTCTGCTTCACGCTCGAAGGCAGGCTCTCGGCATCCACCGTGAAGCCGTGATTCATCGACACGATCTCGACCTTGCCGGTCTCCAGGTCCTTCACCGGATGGTTCGCGCCGTGATGGCCTTGCGCCATCTTGCGCGTGGTCCCGCCCAACGCCAGACCCAGCATCTGATGGCCGAGGCAGATGCCGAACACCGGCAGTCCCGCATCCACCGCCGCGCGGATCGTCGGGATCGCGTATTCGCCCGTCGCCGCCGGATCACCGGGGCCGTTGGACAAGAGAATGCCGTGCGGCGCGTGCCGCTTCACCTCGTCGAAGCGCGCGCTCGCCGGCAGCACGGTGATCTCCGCGCCATGGCCCGCGAGTTGCCGCAGGATGTTGCGCTTCACGCCGTAGTCGAGCACGACGGCGCGCCATTGCGGCGTCTTCTGCTCGCTATAGCCTTCGCCCAGCGCCCAGGGCGTCTCGCGCCAGGTGTAGCTCTGGCGGCAAGTGACGTCCTTGGCGAGGTCGAGGCCGACAAGGCCGGGGAAACCCTTCGCCGCGCGCGTCAGCGCATCCTTGTCGAACGCACCGTCGGGCGCATGCGCGACGACGCCATGCGGCATGCCCTGCTCGCGGATGCGGTTGGTCAACGCGCGCGTGTCGATGCCCGCGAGGCCGGGTATGTTGTGCGCCTTCAGCCAGCGGTCGAGCTGGGAGAGCGCGCGCCAGTTGGAGGGATGCTCGGCATCGGCGCGCACGATCAGCCCGCGCACCACCGGCGTCAGCGATTCGATGTCCTCGCTGTTGGTGCCGACGATGCCGATATGGGGAAAGGTGAAGGCCACGATCTGCCCGGCATAGGACGGATCGGTGAGGATCTCCTGATAGCCCGTCATCGCGGTGTTGAAGCAGACCTCGCCCACGGCCTCGGTCGCCGCGCCGAAGCCGGTGCCCGCGAACTCGGTTCCATCCGCCAGGACGAGCCGCGCCGTGCGGCGTGTCGCGCGCGAAAAGCTGGCCGCCGGGGACGTGGCGGCGGCGGAGTGGGTCTCGGTCATGGGATGCCTCAGATTTGGCGGAAAATAGGAACCGCCACCCCCAGGGTCAAGCGCGAGAACGCCGCAGAATCGGCGATTCGATCGACTTACTCCCGGAAACCCTTGCAATGCGCGTCCGCCTTGCCCGGCCCTGTCCCCGAATCTGGCCTCACCTTGGCGATGACGAGCCGTGTTCCCTGTCGTTTCAGGGTGAAGATATAGGTGTCTGTCGTGTCGGCCTGGAAGCAGATTTCCGCATCCGCCCCGACATGGCGCATCCGGTTGGTCATCAGCATGCCGAGCGAGAAATCGCGCGGATTGTCGCCCGGCTCGCTGGTGTTGCGCAGGATGCTCTCCATCGCCTTCACCGCCTGCGGGCTCGCCAGCCCCTCGACGGGTTGGCCGCGATGGAGCCGGTCGAACGCCGCGTCGATCAGGTCGAGCTCCGGCGTCACGCTCGCCCGGCCCATGTCGCGCACGCCGTCCGGCGCGATCTTGATCACCTGATCGACCTGCCGCCCCAAACAGGCGCCGCAGCTTGAGAAGGTCTTGAAGTCCTGCTTCTCGCGGATGCGCACGCTCGTGCCGTCGAAGCGCGCCACCTGGTTCTGGTCGAGCATGTAGAGATAGTCGGTCACCAGGAGCGGCGACACGCTCTGCCCGTCCCAGTTCCACAGGCTCGTCTGTCCGCCCACCGTCTCGCCCATCTGCTGGGCGAAAGTCGCTTCGACATAGAAGCGCGCATGGCCGCTCGCGTCCGCGGGCAGCAGCGCCGCGCGCCCGGAGAGGGGCCCGCACACGGCATGGTCAGCGTCGCGGCAATCGCTGCGCGCGGCGTCCACCGTCCACGCCGCCAAGGTCGGGAATTTCGCGTTTGCCGCCGCGTCGCGCCAGGACAGCCAGACCGGCCGGTATTTGCCGTCGAACTTCTTCACCACCGCGAAGGCGCCGAAATCGCCCATGCCGGTGACGACGAGCCAGGCATCGGAATCGAGCGGCTCGACCTCCATCTTGTTGTCGGCATTGAGGATCATGGTCGCGAGCTCTTCCGCGCTCGCATCCGGATGCGCATTGAGCACGGCGCAGACCCATTCGGCGGCGGAAGTCCAGCGCCGCTCCAGCGCATCGCGGCCCTCCACCGTCGTGTCGAGATTGAACCCGTCGGAATGCAGGTCGGCGGCGCGGCGCGCATCGCCATAGGCGCGCGCGGCGTCGGCTTCGTTGCCGGGCGGCGCAAGCGGCGTTGCGTACACCAGCGTCGAGGCGAGCGCTATCGCAAGGATCATCGATGCGGCCTCCCCCAATATGTGAATCGCGGCCGCGCGCTTGCATTGTAGCGTGCAACGGCAATCGCGGCCACGGCCTGTCTCCCCCTCTGCCGAGATTGTGGTCCGGCGCAGGGTTGCCTAAGAATGAGACCGAAAGATGGAGAGCGCCATGGCTTTGCGCGAAGAGTTCAACGAGAAGCTGAAGGAGGCGATGAAGGCGAAGGACAGTCGCCGCGTCTCGACCTTGCGCATGGTGCTGGCCGCCCTCAAGGACAAGGACATCGCCGCCCGCACGGAGACCAGCCGCGAAGGCATCTCGGACGACGACGTGCTGGGCCTGCTCGCCAAGATGATCAAGCAGCGCGAGGAATCCGCCGCCGCCTTCACGCAGGGGGCCCGCCCCGAGCTCGCCCAGTCCGAGCAGGAGGAGATCGCCATCATCCGGTCCTTCATGCCCAGGCAGATGGACGAGGCCGAAGCCAAGGCCGCGATCCAAGGCGTGATCGCCGAGCTCGGCGCCGGCTCGATGAAGGACATGGGCAAGGTCATGGCGGCGCTGAAAGAGCGCTATGCCGGCCAGATGGATTTCGGCAAGGCGAGCCCGATGGTGAAGACGGCGCTGAGCGGCGGCTAGCGGGACGACTTCTCCATGACAGCCAGCAACCGCATCGTCCTCTCCAGCGACCACACCGCCATTGCGCTCCGGCAGGTTATTGCCGCTCATATCGCGGCGCATGGCTGGGTGGCGGTCGACATCGGACCGGCGACGCCGCAGAGCACGCACTATCCCGAGCACGGCGAAGCGGCGGCGCGGCGCGTAACCTCCGGCGATTGCCGGTTCGGCATCGTCCTGTGCGGCACCGGCCAGGGCATCATGATGGCGGCGAACAAGGTAAAAGGCATCCGTTGCGGCGTTTGCGCCGACACATTCTCGGCCCGCATGATCCGCCGGCACAACGATGCCAACATGCTGTCGATCGGCGCGCGCGTGGTGGGCGAAGGGCTGGCGCTCGATATCGTGGATACGTTCCTGACCGCCCAATTCGAGGGCGGCCGGCATGCGGCGCGGGTTCAGATGATCGCGGCGCTGGAGGGGTAGCGCCGTAAAATCTCAAGAGAAGATTTGCTCGCACGTCGGCGCGATCAAACTCAGTGTCATGGCCCGCTACATGCGGGCCACCCAGGTGACGACGCATTTCTCTCACCACCTCACACTCGTAATGGCCGGGCTTGTCCCGGCCATCCATATCCTCACTGCAACACGGTGGTAATGGGTGGCCGGACAAGCCCGGCATGACGGTAATAGCAATGAGAAAGCAGTGCGCGGCCACCTGGGCGGCCCGCACTCGGCGGGTCGTGACACTGTTTTATGATGCAAACCCGACGCGCTTTAAGCCGCTTGCGCTGTCGCCATCGCTCCGCCGACGGCGCGGGCGAGGGCTTCGACCAGCGCGATCTCGCGGCTGGAGAAGACGCGCTCGTCGCGCCAATGGGCGCCGATCGCGGCCGCCGGTCCGGCCGGCGCCATGATCAGGCTTTTGACGAAGCTGCGGCGGTAGACGTCGTGGGGGATGCGCGGATCGGTGAAGATGTCGCTGATCGCCGCGGTGGCGTTGTTGGTCATCGTCCAGCCGCAGATGCAGGCCGCCATGGAGAAGCGCTGGCCTTTCCACGAGGGGCTGATCGCATCCTCGTCCACGTAATGGCAGCGGTCGCCCTCGCGCAGCACGAAGGTCACGCCGTCGGCTGAGCAGACGGCGCGCGCCGTGGTGCGCACGATCTCGACGATGTCGGCCAAGTTATGCCTCAGGGCCAGCCTGTCTTCGGCCGCCGCCAGAAGCTTCCAGCCTTTGTCGTCCGGATCGATAGTGTACCCTGTCTTTTGCATAACTGGGCTCGACTGATTCGATTTGTGTCTATACTGGCGAAGCCAA
Organism: Rhizomicrobium sp.; assembly: GCA_036491175.1. GTDB lineage: Bacteria > Pseudomonadota > Alphaproteobacteria > Micropepsales > Micropepsaceae > Rhizomicrobium. Next base: position 15,283 of record DASXCJ010000062.1, on the reverse strand, counting down.
ATACAGATACAATTGACATCAGGTTGTATTGGGGTTTCCCCGGGCGTTCCGCGGGCATTTCCCGAAAAGCGAGAAACTCCACAGGCGCCTTTGCCGGAAAACGGGACAGACCGGCCCCGCATCCCTATCTTAGGGGCATGCGTTTTGGCCCCCACCTGCTCGATGAAATCCTGCGCCGGACGGACCTCGTCCAGCTCGTGGGCCGGCGGGTGAAGCTCACCCGCAAGGGCCGGGTGATGTGGGGCTGCTGCCCCTTCCACAAGGAGAAGTCCGCCAGCTTCAAGGTCGAGAACGAGCGGCGGGCCTACAAATGCTTCGGCTGCGGCGCCGGCGGCGACGCCTTCAAATGGCTGCAAGAGACCGAAGGCCTGAGCTTTCCCGAATCGGTCGAGCGGCTGGCGGGCGAGGCCGGTGTCGAGCTTCCCAAATGGTCGCCGGAGGACGAGGCGCGCGAGGAGAAGCGCAAATCCCTCTACGACGTGGTCGAGATGGCCTGCGCCTTCTTCGAGGACCAGCTGCGCGCGCGCGGCGGCGCGGAGGCGCGGGACTATCTGGCGTCGCGCGGGCTCAACGATGCGGCGGCCAAGCAATTTCGCCTCGGCTATGCGCCGTCGCAGGACGGGCTGAAGGCCCATCTCTACGAGAAGAACGTGCCGCTGGACGACATGGTCGCGGCCGGTCTGGTGCGGGCGCAAGACGGCGACCGAGGCCCGCGCGATTTCTTCTGGAACCGGCTGATGTTCCCGATTGCCGATCCGCGCGGCCGGGTGATTGCGTTCGGCGGGCGTGGGCTCGATCCCGACGCCAAGCCGAAATACATCAACACCGGCGAGACCACGCTCTTCTCCAAGGGTCATCTGCTCTACAATTTCTTCACCGCCCGTCCCGCGGCGCTGAAGAGCGGGACCATCGTCCTCGCCGAAGGCTATATGGACGTGATCGCGCTGGTGCGTGCCGGCTTCGACCATGCGGTCGCGCCGCTGGGCACCGCGCTGACCGAAAACCAGCTCCAGCTTCTCTGGCGCACCGCGCCCGAACCGATCCTGGCCTTCGACGGCGACGAGGCGGGCCTGCGCGCCGCCCAGCGCGCAGCGCGGCTGGCGCTGCCGATGCTCGCGCCCGGCTTCTCGCTGCGCTTCGCCTTCCTGCCCACGGGCGAAGATCCCGACAGCCTGATCAAGCGCGAGGGGCCGCTGGCCATGCGCAAGGTGCTGGATGCCGCCGAGCCCTTGGCCAAGGTGCTGTGGCGGGTGGAGACCGAGGGCAAGGATTTCTCCACGCCGGAGCGCCGCGCCGGGCTGGAGCGGGCGCTTTCGGAGATCGTCCGCGAGATCAAGGATTCCAAGATCGCGGACTACTACAAGCGCGACTTCGACGAGAAGGTATTCGATTCCTTCAAGCGCCGCGCCCCCCGCCAGCAAGAGCCCTACCGCAACAAACGGGATTTCGTGGCGGCGCGGGGCCGTGGCGCCAACCCGCCGCCCATCGTGCCGGTGTCGGCGGAGGTGAAGAACAGCCTGCTCGCCCGCTCGGGCCGGATGGGCGCGCGGCGGCTGAAGGAGCTGGAACTCTGCGCGCTCCTGTTCCATCACCCGGAGATCGCCGCCAGCCAGGGCGAAACGCTGGCGCTGCTGCCCTTCCAGGACCCTTCGCTTGACAGGTTCCGCCACGAACTCCTAAACCTCGCCGCTTCCGGCTTTAGGCTTGAAAACCAAGGGTTGGAGAACCATCTGGTCCGTCATGGCATGGCTGAGCTGGCCGCGCGCCTGAAGGTGCGAATGGCGGCCGACCTCACGGACAATGAGGAGGATATCGAGGCCAGGTGGCGCGGCGCCGCCCGCCATTTGCGGGAAATTGCCGAGCTGGAGCCGGAAAGGCTCAAGGCCATGGAGCGTTTCAAGACCGAGGCGACGGAGGAAGCATGGGCCGAGGCCCTCTCCATCCGGTCGAACGAAGGCTGAACGTCTCTATTTCGCTATAGGTAGGGACATGTACCGGCGACAAGCCGGCGAACGAACGGACGAAGACGCGCGTGGCGACCAAGACGGCAACGAAGACGAAATCCAAGGTTCAGCTCAAACCGGCGGCCAAGCCCGCGCATAAGAGTGCGCCTTCCGCCAAGCCGCGCGCGGCCGCGAAGCCTGCCAGCGTCAAATCGGCCGCTGTGAAGAAGGCCGCCCCCAAGAAACCCGAGCCGCCCAAGAAGCCGGAATCCCCCAAGAAAACGGAACCCTCCAAGATCGCAAAAGTGCAGCTCAAGCCCGCCGTAGCACAAAAGGGCAAATCAGACGCCAAGACTCCGCTGCCGGCCGCGGCCAGGAAACCCGGCCAACCCGAACCCGCCAAGAGCCTCGTCAACGGCAAGGTCGCGCCCAAGCCGGGCGTGAAGCCCAGCAAGCCGGGCGAGGGCGAACAGCCCCCCGGCGACGCGGACTCGCCCTTGCTCGACATGTCCGATGTCGGCGTGCGCAAGATGATCACCCGCGCCAAGACGCGCGGCTACGTCACCTATGACGAGCTGAACAAGGTTTTGCCGTCCGAGAAAGTGTCCTCCGAGCAGATCGAGGACACGATGTCGATGCTCAACGAGATGGGCATCAACGTCATCGAGAGCGAAGAGCAGGAAGAAGGCGCCGAGGGCGAAGGCGAAGCGGGACTGCCCGCGACGCAGACCGGCAAGGCCGTCGCCACCACCGCCGACGGCGCCAAGGAAAGCTACGACCGCACCGACGATCCGGTGCGCATGTATCTGCGCGAGATGGGCTCGGTCGAGCTGCTCTCCCGCGAGGGCGAGATCGCCATCGCCAAGCGCATCGAGGCCGGCCGCGAGCTGATGATCGGCGCGCTGTGCGAGTCCCCGCTCACCTTCGAAGCGCTCACCGTGTGGCGCGACGAGCTGAACGACGGCAAGGTTCTGCTGCGCGACATCATCGACCTCGAAGCCATGTATGGCGCGGGCCCCGACGGCCAGCCCAACGTGCCGCCGCCGGTCGGCCCCGACGGCAAGCCCTTGCAGCAGCCCGCCTCCATCGTCGCCGCCATCAACGGCACCAGCGTCGTCAACGGCCAGGCGCTGCCCAAGCCGGAATACAAGAAGCCCGAACTGCCCAAGCCCGCGGCCAAGCCGCTTGCCGCCCCGCGCGCGCCCTCTGGTGAAAATGGCGGCGAAGAAGTCGATCCCGCCGAAGCCGCGGCCGCGGCCGATGCCGCCGGCGACGAAGGCGACGAGGACGAGGGCAACCTGCCGCTCTCCGCGATGGAAGCGGCGCTGAAGCCGCAAGTGCTGGAGACGCTCGACCAGATCGCCAATCTCTACAAGAAGCTCGGCAAGCTGCAGGATGCGAGCGTCGAGGCCGCGCTCGGCGCCGCGGACGAGCTCTCCACCAGCCAGGAACGCCGCTTCAAGAAGCTTCGCAACGAGACCATGGATCTCGTCAAGAGCCTGAAGCTCAACAACAACCGCATCGAAGCCCTCGTCGACCAGATGTACGGCATCAACAAGCGGCTGGTGTCGCTCGAAGGCCGGCTGCTGCGCCTCGCCGAAGCCCACGGCGTCGACCGCATGGACTTCCTGAAAGAGCATTTCAACAACGAGCTCGATCCGAACTGGGCGCGCCGCGTGGGCCGCCTCACGCGCATCGGCTGGCGCGATTTCGTCACCGACGAACGCGACCGCATCAAGCTGCATCGCGACGAGATCCAGACCTTGGCGCAGGAGATGCGCCAGTCGATCACCGAATTCCGCCGCATCGTGCAGACGGTGCAGAAGGGCGAGCGCGAATCCGGCGTGGCCAAGAAGGAGATGATCGAGGCGAACCTGCGCCTGGTGATTTCCATCGCCAAGAAATACACCAATCGCGGCCTGCAGTTCCTCGACCTGATCCAGGAAGGCAATATCGGATTGATGAAGGCGGTCGATAAGTTCGAATACCGCCGCGGCTACAAATTCTCGACCTATGCGACGTGGTGGATCCGCCAGGCGATCACCCGCTCCATCGCCGACCAGGCGCGCACCATCCGCATCCCGGTCCACATGATCGAGACGATCAACAAGCTGGTGCGCACCAGCCGCCAGATGCTGCACGAGATCGGCCGCGAGCCGACGCCGGAAGAGCTCGCCGAGCGCCTCGCCATGCCGCTGGAGAAGGTGCGCAAGGTCCTGAAGATCGCCAAGGAGCCGATCAGCCTTGAAACGCCCATCGGCGACGAGGAAGACAGCCACCTCGGCGACTTCATCCAGGACCCCAATGTGGTGCTGCCGATCGACGCCGCGATCCAGGCGAATTTGCGCGAGACCACCACGCGCGTGCTGGCCACGCTCACCCCGCGCGAGGAGCGCGTGCTGCGCATGCGCTTCGGCATCGGCATGAACACCGACCACACCCTGGAAGAGGTCGGCCAGCAATTCAGCGTCACGCGCGAGCGCATCCGCCAGATCGAGGCCAAAGCCTTGCGCAAACTCAAACACCCCAGCCGCAGCCGCAAACTGCGGAGCTTCCTGGACAACTAACCCACCGCCCCCTCGACCTCCCCTCGCGGGGAGGTCGAAAAATGCGCAAGCATTTTTCGGGTGGGGGCCTCGCAGACTCAGACCACGACAAAGGACCTCAGACTCCCGCATGCGTTCAGACCCCAGCAAATTCGCCGACCGCCAAGCCGACGCCGCCAAAGCCAAGGCGCAACAGCTCGAAAAGGCCCGCGCCAAGATGCGCGCGCTCGAAGCCACCCGCCCCGAGCGCGACGCCGAGCGCGCCAAGATCGCCGCCGAGCGCGCCGGCCGCGAGGAGCAGCGCCGCGCCGAGAAGGAAGCGCGCCAGCGCCGCGAATCCGAGGAGCGCGCCGCGGCCGAGACCGCCCGCCTCGCCGCCGAGAAAGCCGAAGCCGAGGAGCGCGAACGCGCCAGCGCCGAACGCCTCAAGGGCCTCGCCGACCTGTTGAACGCGCAAAAGGACGCCCGCGACAAACGCTACGCCGCAAGGAAGGCGCGGCAGCGGTAACGAAGGTTACGCGCGGCGCGGCGCGAAGTGGTTTGCGCGCGTCGCGTCCCTTCATTTCGGTGTCATGGCCCGCGGATGCGGGCCACCCAGGTGATCCGCATCCGACTGCCGAAGAATGATGTAGCATCGCGCCCGCGCAACGCGCGCGGTGCGCCCGCCAACCGCTCCCGAAAGGACGCCCCATGGCCTTGGTCACACGGAAGGTCTTCAAATACCCGTCCGAGGACGAATGCCTCGTCCGCCGCCTCGGCAGCGCCGTCCTCGCCGCCTGGCCGATGATCCCCGCGGAAGTCCGCGAGAAGATATTGGCCGAAGCCTCGATAGCCTGGGACCGCGAATACAACGTCGCCCAACTGCCGCAAAAAATGCAGGCCCTGATCCAGCGATACCCGGCGAAGCTGGCGTAAGCCGCCGCCACTATTGACGCATGTACCGTTACAGCGGGAGACTCGGACCTCCCTCGCCCCTTCGGGGAAGAGGGTCGGGGTGAGGGGGTGGCGCCGCATGTCAGAATATCGCTTTCCGGCCTCGATGCCGAACAAAGTCACCAAGATCGAGCCGCTCAGCGGCTTTCGCCTGCGCATCCATTTCAAAGACGGCGCGTGGGGCGAGCACGACTTCGCCGACATGATGAAAGAGCCCGGACCAATGCTCGATCCGCTCCGCGATCCCGCCTATTTCGCGCGCGTGCATCTCGACCATGGCGCGCCGACCTGGCCCAACGAATACGACATGTGCCCGGACTGGGTGCGCATGACGCTGGAAGAAGCCGGCGAATTGCGCGCGAACGCCGCCGCGGAGTGAGGGCTCAGCGTTGGTGTCCCATACCGAATTTCCAACGCTCGATGTGCTGCAAGTCCGAGCCTATGACGGGTACAAGCTCTGGATACATTTCTCGGACGACAGCGAAGGCGTGCGCGACTTCACCGACATCCTCGCCGAAGGCGGTCCGATGGCCGAGCCGCTGAAGTCGCCCGACTATTTCGCGCGCGCTTTCGTACAATCCGGCATGCCCACCTGGCCCAACGGCTTCGACATCGACGCGATTAATCACTACATGGAATTTCGCGACGCCGGCGCGCTCACGCGCGCAGCGGCGGAGTGAGAGTAGTCGCGAAAATGATGTTGAAGGAAATGATGCTGCAGCGAATTTGTCGACACTCACATACAGAGCTAGGGAGATTGAGATAATTGTAACACGAACAGACTATTCTTCGTCCACTCTAGCTGCATCGAATAGAATGCTAGTAATCTGTGTACGAAGCGGCTCGACAGCAGTCGACCTAGTTTTTGCTAAGCGTGCTATTAGCGTATTACGTATAATCCGATGATGTGCCAAATGCTCCGCGAAGGCCAAGAACTGTAGCCCGCGACGTGTGGGAAACGTGCGTCGCAAGACGTACTGAACGGCGTCTCTAGCTGCGATCTCGACAATCCGATTTAGCGCTAGTTCGTCCGTAGCTTGAGCTCCTGGCAGAAGTTCATTTTGGCTGTCCTCGTTCGAGAGATTGAATATCCGGAAAATCAAAAACCCTTTTACCTCAACTTCCAATTTGGATCTTGGTTTGTAGCTAGTCAGGTATCTAATTGCATATTCCGGCGAACCAAGGACGCCATTCACTAGGAGCCCGATTCGATCTTCTTGCCGCGGGTATGTAGCAATGCGCTGTACTTCGATGTCAATTTCTTCTGCTTCGAGTTCGAGGTCGGCCATAGCATCGAGCTTAGTGTGATTGTCTAACTGCACCGCTGCACTTCCAAGTTCGGTAAACAACATCCCGCGAAGGTCTTGGCTGCGAATGTCTGCGCCATCGAGCCTAGTGCCAACATAAAACGTTCGAGGGTCGGCGCCAGCAAGTTTGGCAAGTGCTCGGAGATCGGCAGTGTCTGCTTTGATCAACTCAATCACTATATCGAGCCAGTGCGTCATCTGACCACGAGCGGCTCAGCAGTAGTGCTTGCGAATGTAAGTTGGCCGAAAATGTCGCTCACATTCGATACTTCCAAACCTTCGTTAGCCAACTGGTTTCTGATATAGGCTTCTGCCGCTTTCATTTTGTTGGTAAACCCAATTTGGCTTTTTGCCTTCTCAAGCAACGTTTCGTCCTTTATTGTTATATCGCTAATGTCAATGTCTTCCCGTTTGCAGCGAACTTCGACGCGAACGGTGGGCGGTATCCCCTTTGATCGATCTTTTCTATGATCTACCAATTTTAGTCTTGGCTCTTTGCCACCATCCCATGGCCGACCCTCCAAATACGTTCCTGCCGAAGGTTCTATCGTCCAGCGGTAGTCACCCTCTGCCGTTTTTGATTGGGTAATCAGCATCGGCCCAATTTCGCCTGAAACTTCGATTTTGTGAGTAGAAGCAAGCTGAGTTTTGGCTAACGCTCCTGCTTCTAGAGAGCCGCTGATCTCACGACTCGAGAATTTAGCTTGAGCATTCGCCCGAATTCCACTCGATTCCAATCGTTCGGTGGTGTTCGTGATGCGCGCTCGCAATTGAGGCGCGTCACGCGAAACAGACTGCTTGTCGACCGAAATCGGTTCAGATTCTGGAATGGCTATAACAATTTCAGCGCGCTTCATGCGCAGCCTAAAGCGGACTGGAGACTCAGCTTCACCCCCGACGCGTGCGGTACCAAACACTACATCCGCATGCAGATCTGCAGTTGGGTTCGCATGGTCGAATGGTCGATGCCAAGCTTCAATGCTGACGACCTCTGCGAAAGCACGCTTCCGGTTGTCCAAGTGATTCGACATCCGATTTACGCTCCTAGCTACGCTGCTTCCTGAGCGATCGAAATATTACGCCTAGCGCATTTCCATTGACGAACTCGATGCCCGCGCTTTCCATAGCTTTACGCACAGCTTCCATATTATTCACCAGCATATTCGGAATTCCGTCTTCCGCTTCGGCACGTCGGATCGTGGCGACGCCGACTTTGGCTTTCTTCGCCAAGTCGTCCGCCGACCAGCGTAGGAAGGCGCGTGCCGCGCGCATTTGGCCTCCGGTGATATTTTTGCTATCAGACATGATATGAATGTTGACTTCTGGCCAGCGGCCGGCTAGATTCTTCGCAAGAGTGGTCAATTTCCTATCACAGGACACGCGCCATGGCGACTGGGCGGCGGCGGAAGAGGCGTGGGCGGGGGGCGTTTCGCGCGGCGGTGGGGGCGCGGGTGTTTGCGATGGAGGTGCCGTTGCGCGAGTCGTTGCAGTTCTGCCGGGCGTTGGCGATCGCGCATCGTCCGGAGGATGACGAGATGGAGGCGCTGTCCTTCCTCGCCGGGGAGGCGTTCCTGCGGCTGGAGACTGTCCAGGAGGAATTGCGGGGCCTGCTCGCGGCGCTCGAATCCGGGCGGTGACTGGCGGGGCTGGTGGCGCCGGGGCGGGCTTGATGGCGCGGCGAGTTCTTTATATGTTCCTGCAACTGGAGATGGGAACTGGCGGCGCGGGGTGCGCCGCCGGGCGATCTTCTATTGGGCGTTGGATGCCAGAATTGGCGGGAAATGAGATGGAACTTTGAGAGGGGGGAGGGGGTACCAGCAAACTGGAAAACGAATGCCGGGCGGTTCGCGGGATACAATCTGTGGTATTGCGAACCGATATAGCCGGATCGGCGATGCTGCACCCTCCCCAGCCGTTTTCCGGGGTTCGAATAACGGGAGTGGAATCAAAGGCTTCTTCCCAAGAAAGAGGAACGCGGGTGAGTGCGGAGACGTGCTATTCGCGGCCGACGGCCCCCTCCACCGGCTTCGCCGGTCCCCGCTCTCGCGGGGGAGGAAAATGGTTCGGAGTTCTACGTCGGGGCGTTCAGCGGTGTCGTGTTGCTACGGCCCCACCGTCACCTTGTGGATCGTCACCGGGAAGGCCGGGGCGGCATCCGGGAACGGGCCTTTGCCGCCGTTGAGGACGCTGGCGGCGATCTTGTCGACGACGTCCTGACCGCCGGTCACCTTGCCGAAGACGGCGTAGCCGGTGGTGTTGGGGGCGGCGTCCGGCTTGGGGTCGAGCGCGTCGGTGTTGTCGGAGAGGTTGATGAAGAACTCCGCCGTCGCGCTGGTGGGATCGTCGCCGCGCGCCATGGAGAGCGTCCCGCGCAGGTTCTTCAGCCCGTTGCCGCTCTCCAGCGGGATGGGCGCGTGCTCGGCGCGCGGATTGCCGGTCGCGTCGTAGCTGCCCATCTGGATCACGAAGCCGGGCACGACGCGATAGACGACCGTGCCGTCGAAATGGCCTTCCTTCGCGTAGGCGATGAAGTTCGCCACCGTCTTGGGCGCGGCGGCGGAATCAAGCGCGACCGTGATGGTGCCCAGATCGGTCTCGATCGTCGCGGTCTCGGCCTCGGCGCCGCTCGTTGCGGCGGCGAGGGCGAAGACGACGAGCGTTGCGGCGAAAGCGGAGGCGAGGAAGCGGCGCATGGTTTGTCCTTGCTGTCGTTACATCCCGGGCCACGCCGCGCGCCACACCATCAGGATGCCCACGATGGAGGCGCCCCAGATGAGCGTGCGCGTGAACGGGATCGCGAGCACATAGGCCGGCACATAGAGCACGCGCGCCCAGAGATAGATCTGCGCGCCGAGCATCGAGGTGTGGTTGCTCTTGCCCAGCGCATGGTCGAGCAGCACGGCGGCGGCGAAGAAGACAAAGGTCTCGAGGAAATTCTTGTAGGCGCGTTCCAGCCGCGCGCCCCATTTGCTCTTCAGCGCCGGCCAGCCTTCGTCGCGCGCGCCCACGCCCCAGCCAAGCCCGCGTCCGCCGACGCTGGCCAGCGTGGCGAGAAGAAGCTGCACCAGCCCAAGCGCGATGGCGCAGAACAGAACCTGCAATTCGGTTGTCATCGAGAGCCCCCATGTGAGAGGACGAAGAACAGGATCGCCGCGATCAGCACGAACGCACCGAGCCCCACCAAGGTGCCGAACCACCAGCCGAGCGAGCCGGCCACGGTGGGTTCGCGCGGAGCGCCTTGCTCGGGCGGCAAATCATCCTCGTCCATGGCGGCAACTCTAGAGCGCGATCCCGCGAAGTGGAAGCCGGTTCGCGTCGGATCGCGCGATAAGCAAGGAATCTGGAGCCTGATCCACTTCGATGGAAGTGGATCAGGCTCTAGCGCGCGGCCCCCGCGATCCGCTAGACCGGGCCATGACGAAAGCGGTGATCTTCGATTGCGACGGGGTGCTGGTCGACAGCGAGGTGCTCTACCACGCGGTGGAGATCGCCGTGCTGGCGGATATGGGCATGGCCTACGACCCGCACGACTTCAAGGCCCGCTTCCTGGGCATGAGCGACAAGGCCTTCTACGCCGCGCTGGAACTGGACGGGCAGGCGCGGCTCGGCCGCTCCATCGAGGCCGAATTGCGCGAGCGCTTCAAGGCGCGTACCCGCGCCGTCGCCGAGAAGCTGACGGAGGTGAAGGGCGCGGCCGACGCGGTCGACCGGCTGAAGCTGGTCAAGGCGGTGGCGAGCTCGTCGACGCGCGAGGCGCTCGATTTCAAACTCAAGCTGACTGGGCTGTGGGAACGTTTCGCGCCGCACATCTATTCGGCCGAGCATGTCGTCCACGCCAAGCCCGCGCCGGATCTGTTCCTGCATGCGGCGGACGCGCTCGGCATCGCACCGTCCGATTGCCTGGTGATCGAGGACAGCGTCAACGGCGTGCGCGCGGGCGCGGCGGCCGGCATGCGCGTCTGGGGCTTCATGGGCGGTGGCCATATGGACGAACCCGCGCGCGCCCGGCTCGAACAAGCCGGCGTCGAACGCATCGTCGCGCATTGGCAGGAAGCGGCGGAATTGCTCGCGGCGCTTTAATTCTTCCTCCCCCGCAACGGCGGGGGAGGAAGATCAGCGAAGTCCGTAATTGAAGCTCACGGAGATTCGCGTGCCGCGCGCCGGGTTCTGCGGCACGTCGTGGCGCAGGAAGCTTTCCCACAGCAGCAACGTGCCGGGCTTCGGCGCGACGGTGACGAAGGTTTGGTTGGCGCGCGACGCCTTGGCGCGTTTGGGCGGCGCGGCCATCATCATGGCGAGGCGCGGATCCTCGAAGCGGATCGCCGAGGCGCCCTTGGGCAGCGCCACATAGTAGGCGCCGCTGATGGTGGAATGCGGATGGATATGGGCGGTGTGCACGCCGCCTTTGTCCATCACATTGATCCAGAGCGAGTCGAGCTTGAGCTTTCGGCCGTGGAGATCGAATTCGAGCGCCTTGGCGAAGTCACGGACGTGACGGTCGAGACGCGTGACGAGATCGGCGAACACCGGCGCGCGCGTCGGCAGGTCGTCGAGCGAGGCATAGGAGGTGTAGCCCTTGTAGCCGTGCGCCTTCGCCCAGCCGCGCCCGGCGCGATCTTCATGGGCGATGGAGAGGCAGGTGCGTTCGAGATCCGCGTTGAGTCCGCGCCCCAATTCGGCGCGGTAGAGGCGGGTGGCGAACAGCGTTTCGATCAAGGAATCGGCCATGCGGGAACCTTATCCAATTCGGCGCGCCGCGGCCAAATCGGTTAATCGCGCGCCATCCGGCGTTCATGCATTTTTTGCCCCGGCGTGCATAATGCGGGTCATGACCATCGCCGAGAAAGCCGAACGCATCTATTCGCGCCTCGAGGACCGGGCCGACGCCATCATCCATGTCATCGGCGTGCTCTTCGCCATCAATGCGGGGCTGTGGCTGCTGTTCCACGTCACCGGGCTGCCGGTGGTGGTCAGCGTCTGCGTCTATTGCGTGGGCCTGTTCGCGATGCTGACCGCGTCGGCCGCCTACAACCTCGCGCCGATGGGCAAGGCGCGCGACATCCTGCGCCGCTTCGACCATTCGGCGATCTTCATCATGATCGCGGCCACCTACACGCCCTTCGCCGCCAACCGGCTCGGCCATCCCTATGGCGAGGTGATCCTGGCGGCGATCTGGGTCTGCGCCAGCATCGGCGTGGCGCTGAAGATGCTGTTCCCGCGCCGCTTCGAGATGGCGAGCGTCGCCTTCTATATCGGCATGGGCTGGATGATCCTGACGGTGGTCAAGCCGCTCGCCGCCAATGTCAGCCTGATGGATTTCTGGCTGTTGATCGGCGGCGGCATGGTCTATTGCGCCGGCGTCGCCTTCTATCTGATCGAACGCATCCCCTATCACAAGGCGATCTGGCACGGTTTCGTGCTGGCCGCCGCGGTGCTGCAATTCGCGGCCATCGCGGGTGAGTTCAGCGCGACCTAGGTAGTCGGCCAGACGACGGCGACCGCCACCAGCAGGAGCGCTAGCGTTGCGATCAGCCAGACGAGGGTGCGCAGCACCGGCACGCCGAAGCCGTAGAGCGGCCAATAGACGACGCGTGCGGCGAGGTAGATCTCCGCGCCCCACACGGTCGCCCAATTGTGCCGCCCCGCCAAGGTGGCCACGATCACGGCGGCCGCGAAGAACGGGAACGTCTCCATGAAGTTGCGGAAGGCGCGTTCCAGCCGCCCGGCGACGGCTGTGACCGGCTTGGGCGCCTCGTCGCGGGCGCCGACATTCCATTTGAGGCCGCGCTGGTTGTTGCCCACGCGCGCGGCCACCAGAAGCTGGAGCAGGCCCAGGAACGTCGCGGCGATGAGCATGGAAAGTTCCGTGCTCAGGCCCGCGATGTGCAGTTCCATCGGATTCGTGAAATTCATGACATCCCCCATTCCCCGCCGGGATTAAACCCCGGCGGCAATATCTTCTCAACTCCCGCGCTGTTAGGGTGCCGGCACTGGTCGAAGGGAGTTCAGCCGATGCGTGCAATCGGGGCCGTGGCCCTTGTCGGGCTTGTGGGTGCGTCGCTTTCGGGCTGCGCGGTGGCGAGCGTCGCCGGCATGGCCGTGAGCGCGACCACCACGGTCGTGGGCACGGCGGTGGATGTGACCAGCGATGTCGTGGGCGGCGTGGCCGATACGGTCACCGGCCAGGGCGACAAGGACAAGAAAGACGACGACAAGAAGGATAACTAAGCGCGGCCCCGCGAAGTGTTAAGCGGTTCGCGCCAGGCCGCGCGCAAATCAAAGGTCCTTCGCCGGATTAGAGCGCAATCCCGCGAAGTGGAAACCGGTTCGCGTCAGATTGCGCGGCAAACAAGGAATCTGGAGCCCGATCCGATTCCATCAACCCGGATCGGGCTCTAGAACGAATCCTTGCGGCGTCGCAGTTCTCCGAACACCTCGGCATTGTCTTCATCTTCCATCCCAAGCGTGCGGCGGATCTCTGCGGAGTCCGCGCGCAGGAAGGGATTGGTCCTCTTCTCCAGCGCCATGGTGGAAGGAATGGTCGGTGCGCCTTTCGCGCGCGTGGCCTCCACGTCCCTCATCCGCGCCTGAAGGTCGGCATTGCCCGGCTCGACGCTGAGCGCGAACCTGCCGTTGCCGAGCGTGTATTCATGGCCGCAATAGATGCGCGTCGCGTCGGGCAAGGTCATGAGCTTGGACAGGCTCGCCCACATCATCTGCGGCGTGCCTTCGAACAGACGGCCGCAGCCCATGGCGAAGAGCGTGTCGCCGGTGAAGGCCACGCCGCCGAACACGAAGGCGATATGGCCCCTGGTGTGCGCGGGGATCTCCAGGATGCGGACGTCATGCGCGCCCAGCCTCCAGCCCGCGTCCTCGCTGACGCCGACATCGATGCCGGGGATGCGCTCGCGGTCCTTCTGCGGCCCCACTACCCGCGCGCCGAACTCCTCCTTCAGGGGAAGATTGCCGCCGGTGTGGTCGAAATGGTGATGGGTATTGAGGATATGGGTCAGCCGCTCGCCTTTGAGCGCGGCCTTCACCGGCGCGGGCTCGGACGGATCGACAACGGCGCAGAGGCCCGCGTCGCGGATCAGATAGGCATAATTGTCCGAAAGGCAGGGGACGAGTTCGATCTGGAGCATGGGCCCATACTAGAGATTGAACGCGGGCCCGCCAAGGATTACCCCTGACACATGCAATTCGACGCGCAGGGCCTGGCGTCTTTCTATGAAGCGCCCATGGGGCAGGTCACCCGCCGCCTCGTGCTGAAGCGGCTGCGCCTCGTCTGGCCCGATCTCACCGGCCAGCGCGTGTTGGGCTACGGCTTCGCGGTGCCCTATTTGCGCGCGTTGCAGGGCGAAGCGGAACGCGTGGTGGCCATTGTGCCGGTTCAGCACGGTGCGGTTGCCTGGCCGGGCCATCAGCCGCTTGCGGCCTTGGCCGATGAAGAGCAGTTGCCGTTCCCCGATGCGCTGTTCGATCGCATCCTGATGATCCACGGACTCGAACAGGCGGAGTCCTCGCGCCAATTGCTGCGCCAGATCTGGCGCGTGCTCGCGCCCGGCGGCCGGCTGCTTCTGATCGCGCCCAACCGCACCAGCCTCTGGGCGCAGGTCGAGCGTTCGCCCTTCGCACAGGGCAGCCCCTTCTCCCGAAGCCAGCTCGACCGGCTGATGCGCCAAGCGATGTTCACGCCCGAGCGCTGGGACACGGCTTTGTTCGTGCCCCCGCTGAGATCGAAACGCCTGATGCGCGGCGGCGCGAGTTGGGACGGCATGGGCCGCAAATTGTGGCCGGCGCTCGCGGGCCTGCATATCGTGGAAGCGACAAAATCGCTCTACGCCACCGTGCCGCCGGCGAAAGGCAAATTGGCCAGGGCGCAATTGGCGGGTGCGAAAGCGTGACGCATGCGTCCTCGCGCTATTTTGAATGGCAAATGAGTTTTCATATCAGCCATGCGTAGCGCAAAGATGTTTCCCTAGCGGGGAAACGCGCGCATTTCTCGAACCCATTTCAGAATCGTAATCTGCCTCGCGTTTTCGCGACTTCCCATCGCGCGCCTCGCTCCTATGTAGGAGGCATCCGCACAAGCGGGCCAAAAACCTCGAGGAGGGAGTCTCATGCGTAATCTCATCGCTGTCGCCGTTCTGTCATCCGGTCTGATGGCCGGCGCCGCTCATGCCGAAACCTTCGCCGCCAATATGGGTGGCTGCAATCACGCCGCCTCCGCGGTGCGTGACGCCGTCACGGCGAATGCGCAATCGGCCAATCTGGCCGATGCGCAGAAGGAGCAGGGCCTGGGCCGCGAATTCTGCAACAACCAGCTCTATGACCGCGGCGTCGCCCACTATCAGAAGGCGCTCGAGCTGCTCGGCAGCCACAGCTAGGAACGCGAGCGGCGGGGCTCCTCCCCCTAGAGCGTTTCAAGTTTTGGCGGAAGCATAGCCGGCGTTTGCAATGTAGTTGGCGCATTCATCGGGACCGATGGTGTGGATGAGGTTGCCAATGTGGCGCCAGGTATCGACGAGGTTGCGCCTTTGAGCGAGGCGCATCC
>DASXCJ010000061.1:0-21674 GCA_036491175.1 Rhizomicrobium sp. | reverse complement strand
GCGGGCGAAGTCGCGGATCGAATCGTCGAGGTTGTACATCCCCATCGCGACGCCCGACGACGGGAACTGGAAAACCTCTTCCTCGATCCGCTCGCCATTCTCGCCGGTCCACACCATCGTCAGCTTGCCGGGGCCAGGAATGCGGAAATCGGTCGCGCGGTACTGATCGCCGAAGGCATGGCGGCCGATGACGATTGGATCGGTCCAGCCGGGAATCAGCCGCGGCACGTTCTGGATCACGATCGGCTCGCGGAAGACCACGCCGCCCAGGATGTTGCGGATCGTGCCGTTGGGCGACTTCCACATTTCCTTGAGGTTGAACTCCTTCACGCGGGCTTCGTCGGGCGTGATGGTGGCGCATTTGATGCCGACGCCGTGCTTCTTGATGGCTTCCGCCGCGTCGACCGTGACCTTGTCATGGGTGGCGTCGCGGTGTTCGATGCCGAGGTCGTAATATTCCAGCTTCACATCCAGATAGGGCAGGATCAGCTTCTTCTTGATGAGGTCCCAGATGATCCGGGTCATCTCGTCGCCATCGAGCTCGACGACCGTGCCTTCGACCTTGATCTTCTGCATGGAACCCTCTGGATATTGCGCGGGCGGGGGTATAGCGGTGAGGCTCCACTACGTCAAAGCGGCCCATGAACGCGCCTGTCATCGTCCTTTCCCATCCCCAATTGGGGGAAAATATCGGGGCCGCCGCCCGCGCCATGGCGAATTTCGGGCTCGCCGAACTGCGCCTGGTGAGCCCCCAGTGCCCGTGGCCGAACGAGCGGGCGCTGGCCATGGCCGTCACCGCCAAGAGCATCGTCGAGGAGGCCAAGGTCTATCCCGATCTGCGCGCGGCTTTGGGCGATCTGGAGATCGTCTACGCCACCACGGCGCGCGACCGCGG
Source organism: Rhizomicrobium sp. (assembly GCA_036491175.1). Classification (GTDB taxonomy): domain Bacteria; phylum Pseudomonadota; class Alphaproteobacteria; order Micropepsales; family Micropepsaceae; genus Rhizomicrobium. The sequence continues at coordinate 20,779 of DASXCJ010000061.1, read as the reverse complement.
CACGACCAAGGAAGTGATCACGCCGGCGGAGGCCGCGCGGCGGTTGCATGCGCAGGCGACGCATCGCACGGCGCTGCTATTCGGGAACGAGCGCGCCGGGCTCGACAACGAGGAGATCTCGCTCTGCGACGCGGCGATCACCATCCCGACCGCAGGCTTCGCCTCGATCAATCTCGGCCAGGCCGTACTCATCACCTGCTACGAATGGTTCCGCGCGATCGATACGACGCCGCCGGCGAAGGTCGAGCACGGCCTGGTGCATCGCAAACCCTCGCGCGCGGAATTGTTCCGGCTGTTCGAGCATATCGAACACGACCTGACGGAATCGGGCTTCCTGTTCCCGCCCAACAAGCGCGCGGTGATGGTCCGCGGCATCCGCGCCATGATCCACCGTGCGCGCCTCACCTATCAGGAGACGCAGACCCTGCGCGGCATGCTGGTGGCGCTGACCAAGGGCAAATATCGCGGCGAGAGAGATGTAAAGGACGCTTGACACGCCGTCCGGCCTGCCCTATGTAAAGCATGCTTTACAGAAGGATGCCGCCATGGCGCAAGCAGAAGCTGCCCCGGTCAAATATGCCGGACGTTCCTATCTTCTCGAAATCTCCTTCGTGACGGCGCTTTATGTCGCCGCCGTCTGGTTCCGGCCCTGGCTGATCGCCCAGGCCGCGAGCCATGAAATGAAGCTGGCCGCCACGGTCCTGCCCGCGCTTCCGATCTGGGGCATGTTCCTGGTGGTGTGGCGCTACTACCGCCGCATCGACGAATTCGAGCGTCAGCGCTTCCTGGAGGTCATCGCCATTGCCTTCGGCGTGGGCTCCTGTCTCGTCTGTACTTATTCGTTCCTCGCCGATGCGGGCCTGCCCCAGCTTGCCATCACCTGGGCCTGGCCGACCTTGGCCGTGTCCTGGGCGATCACCGGCGCCATCTTCCATATCGCGCGGCGCTGATGCGCAACCAGCTCCCGGCGTTGCGCGCCGCGCGGGGGATGACGCAGGCCAATCTCGCCGACCGGCTCAACGTCTCCCGCCAGACCGTCAACGCCATCGAGACCGGCCGCTACGACCCCAGCCTCCCGCTCGCCTTCGCCATCGCCAAGCTGTTCAAATGCCGGATCGAGGAGATTTTCGAGCCCTGAATCAGCGGTAAGTTCCCGACTCGCATTTTTCTCGGGGACGCCCTATATCGCCCCTGGGAGTCCGGTCGTGGACGATGCGCTCGCGAACCCGGTCAGGTCCGGAAGGAAGCAGCCGCAACGAATCCGCATCGGGTCGCGGCCGGGCTCTCACCTTTCCACAATTCACCGCCCGAATAGGCGCGACCCGCGCGCCCGCCGCTTGCTATAGTTCGCCATGGACGAACAGGACACCCCCGGCCTTGGCCTCGATGCGCCGCCTCAGAAGGGCGAGGCGTACCGGGTCCTGGCGCGCAAATACCGCCCCTCCGATTTCACCGGCCTGATCGGGCAGGAGGCGCTGGTCCGCACGCTCTCCAACGCCTTCGCCACGGGGCGCATCGCGCATGCCTTCATGCTCACCGGCGTGCGCGGCGTGGGCAAGACGACGACGGCGCGCATCATCGCCCGCGCGCTCAACTGCATCGGGCCTGATGGAAAGCGCGACCATCCGACCATCCAACCCTGCGGCGTGTGCGAGCCCTGCGTCGCCATCGCCGAAAGCCGCCATGTCGACGTCCAGGAGATGGACGCGGCCTCGCGCACCGGCATCGACGACGTGCGCGAGATCATCGAGGGCGTGCGCTATGCACCGGCGTCCGCGCGCTACAAGGTCTACATCATCGACGAGGTCCACATGCTGTCCAAGCAGGCCTTCAACGGCCTGCTCAAGACGCTGGAGGAGCCGCCGCCGCATGTGAAATTCGTCTTCGCCACGACCGAAATACGCAAGGTGCCGGTGACGGTGCTGTCGCGCTGCCAGCGCTTCGACCTGCGCCGGGTGGAGACGCCGGAGCTGATCGCGCATCTGAAAGCCATCGCCGAGAAGGAAAAGGTCGATATCGAAGATGCGGCGCTCGCCCTCATCGCCCGCGCCGCGGAGGGCAGCGTGCGCGACTCGCTCTCGCTCCTCGATCAGGCCATCGCCCATGGCGAGGGCGGCGTCATCACGGGCGAGAATGTGCGCGGCATGCTAGGGCTCGCCGACCGCGGGCGCATTCTCGATCTCTTCGAGCGGCTGATGGGCGGCAAGATCGCCGAGGCGCTCACCGATCTCACCGAACTCTATGACCGCGGCGCCGATCCGCTGGCGGTGATGCAGGACCTCTTGGAGACCACGCATTTCCTCACCCGGGTGAAAGTGGCACCCGGCGCGGAAGGTTTCTTCGACGGCGGCAGCGCCGAGGCCAGGCGCGCGGCGGAGATGGCGGCCAAGCTCACCGTGCCCGGCCTGTCGCGGGCATGGCAGCTCCTGCTCAAAGGGTTGTTCGAGGTTCGCGATGCCACGCGTCCGATCCAGGCGGCCGAGATGGCGTTGATCCGGCTGGCCTATGCCGCAGATCTTCCGCCTACGGACAGACTGGTGCGCGACCTCATGGACGGCGATGCGCCGCCGCGCGCCACGCCGTCCACGCCGGGCAGCGGTGGAAGCCCATCGCGTCCAACCATGTCGGTCAGCAGCGGCGCAGCGGTACAACGCGCGCCACAGCCGACGATGGCTGTCGAGAACGCGCCCGATTTGCGCAGCCTCGAGGACATCGCGGCACTCGCGAGCCAGAAGGGCGCGGCGGTGCTCAAGGTGCATCTGGAGAACGACGTGCATCTGGTGCGGTTGGAGCCGGGACAGATCGAATTCCGCCCCAGCTCGCGCGCGCCGCGCACACTGTCGGGCGATCTGGCGCAGAAGCTCAAGGAATGGACCGGCGCGCGTTGGGTGGTGACGGTGGCGCGCGAGGGCGGGGCGCCGACCATCGCCGAGAAGAAACGCGCCGCGCATACCGCCAATATCGAAAGCGTGTCGCAGGAGCCGCTGGTGCGCGCGGTGCTCGACCGCTTCCCGGGCGCGGAGATCATGCAGGTCCGAACGCAAGCGGCGGAAGACGCGCCCGCGGCCGCGACTCCCGAGGACTCGTAATTGGCCGCGTTGGGACCGGAAATCGAGCGGCTGATCCAGCTTCTGGCGAAACTGCCGGGCCTCGGCCCGCGCTCGGCGCGGCGCGCGGCGCTGGTGCTGCTGAAGAAGCGCGAAGTGTTGCTCGAACCTCTGTCGCTGGCCATGCGCGACGCGGCCTCTGCGATCAAGACCTGTTCGGTGTGCGGCAACCTCGACACCACGAGCCCCTGCGCGCTCTGCCGCGATCCGCGCCGCGACGATAGTATCCTCTGCGCGGTGGAAGACGTGGCCGATCTCTGGGCGCTGGAGCGCGCGGGCGTTTTCAGGGGCAAATATCATGTGCTGGGCGGCGCGTTGTCCGCGCTCGACGGCATCACGCCGGAGAAACTCAATGTCGCCGCGCTGCTGGAGCGCGTAAAGAGCGGCGTCGACGAAGTCATTCTCGCGATGAACGCCACCGTCGAAGGCCAGACCACGGCGCATTACCTGATGGACGCGCTCGGTCCTCTGGGCGTGAAGGTCACGCGCCTCGCCCACGGCGTCCCCGTCGGCGGCGAACTCGATTATCTCGACGAAGGCACGCTCAGCGCCGCGTTCAAGGCGCGCCGCTCGCTTTAGGGCAGGCCGCGCCCCAGGCTCGACGCGAAGGCCGTGAACAGGATCGCTGCTCCCGCGATCCAGAATGGGTTTGCCACGATCCACGCCTCGTGCGGGTCCGCATTGGCGGGCATGCGAAACGCCAGCACCGCCAGTGGGAGCGAACCGGCGCCGATCTCGAGCGCGCCCTGGATCGCGGAGGCGATGCGGTCCGGCGCGTAGAGCGCGGCGGCGATGACGGCAAATATGCTGCCGGAGAGAAAGGTGGTCAGCAAGACGGCGCGAAGGCGTCCGCGCGATTGCGCGAATGGCCGAAGCGCAGACGCCGTGGCGCTGATCCCTATGCGATAAAGCGCTGCGCCAAGAACGAAGAGCCCGATGCGCCAGGGCCAATCCGGCGCTCCGAACAACAGCCGCGCGACGATCGCGTTGTCGCCTTCGCCGGTGACGGCGGAATAGAGCAGATAGCCGGCAGCCCAGAAGAGGCTGAAGGCCATCGTGGCCGCGAGGAACAGCCGCCGTTTCGGGTTGCCGAGCGGCACGAAGCGCAACAGCAACCAGCTGAGCGCCGCCGCCGCGAGATCGCCCAACGGCCCCGCCGCCGGCAGCCAGATATTGTGGCGCGAGCAATCGAAATAGACCGACGTCAGTTGCGTGATGCGTCCACCGAGAAGCAGGCAGGCTGTGCCATGTCCGACGGCTTCATGCGCGACTGTCGCCACGCACATGGCGAGGATCGCGATGGCGGCGATGGTGATGCGGTCGTCACGCGTCATCGGGCTCTTCGTCAGGTTGCTCTTCCTCTGCGGCCAGAGCCGCCGAGGTCAGGCCCAGCACGGATTGCGCCTCCTGACCGGGCAGCGTCTCGACGTCCTTGAGCTTGCGGTTCATCGCGCGCGTGCGCGTGCCGAGCGCCTCGATCGTCTTGCTGGCGGTTCCAAGCTGCTTTTGCAGTCGCGCGACCACCTTTCCATGTTCCGCGAATTCGGCGCGCACGGCGCCGAGGATTTTCCACACCTCGCTCGAGCGCTCCTGGATGGCGAGCGACCGAAAGCCCATCTGGAAGGCGCTGAGCATCGAGGCAAGCGTCGTCGGCCCGGCGATCATCACCCGGTAATCGCGCTGCAATTGCTCATGCAGGCCCGGCCGGCGCAGCACCTCGGCGAAAAGCGATTCGGTGGGAAGGTAGAGGATCGCGAAATCGGTCGTCCTCGGCGGATCGATATATTTGTCGCAGATCGATTTGGCGAAGCCTTTTACGCGTCCTTCGAGCGCGGACGATGCTTGCTCGACGCCCTCGCTATCGCCGCGGTCCGCCGCCTGAACCAAGCGTTCGTAGTCTTCCTGTGGAAATTTGGCGTCGATCGGAAGCAACATCGGGCCCTCCGCGTCTCGTGCTGCGAATTTGATGGCGAATTCCACGCGCTCACCGCTGAATTCTTTGATCTGTGCATTGCGGATGAACTGATCGGGCGACAGGAACTGGTCGAGCAGCATTCCAAGCTGCACTTCGGCCAGGGTGCCTCTCGTCTTGACGTTGGAAAGCACACGCTTGAGGTCGCCCACGCCGGTCGCAAGCGTCTGCATCTCGCCCAGACCCTTGTGCACGCGGTCGAGCTGTTCGCTCACCGTCCGGAAGGACTCGCCGAGGCGTGTCTCGAGCGCGGTCTGCAGCTTTTCGTCCACGGTCTGGCGCATTTCATCGAGTTTCGTCGCGTTCTCGACGCGGATCGCGTCGAGCCGGCCTTCGACCGCGAGGCGAAGCGTCTCCTGCGCGGCGAGCTGCCGGTCGGACATGCCTTTGAGTTCGACCGCGACCTTGTCGAGCCGTTCCTGTTGCTGCGTGCCAAGGCTCTTCGTGGTTTCCGACAAGACCGCCGTCGTCCGGGCGAAGCTGTCGATCAATTCAGTGCGCAGGTCCCGCGCGACCTGCAATTGACGGTCGCCGAAAGCGTCGAGCTTGGTTTCGATGGTGACGCGCAGGACTTCGCGGCCATGGCCCGCTTCGACGCCCATCCTCGCGATCTCGGAGTCGAGCTTTTGCTTGATCTCTTCCACCGATGCGCGCATGCCCGCGACGCCCGCATCGAGCCTCTGGGTCATGGAATCCTGCAGACGCTGGATTGTCTCACCAACCTCCTGCCGGAGGCCACGCATCTGCTCGGCGGAGTCTGCGCGGAGGCGGTCGGCCTCCGTGCGCACCGTATGCGATGCATCGTCCTGAGCCTGCCCTGCCGGGCTCGGCTTGCGTCCCAAACCCAAGAGCACGAGGAGCGCCAGGATCGCGGCCAGGCCGCTCAGGGCGAGAGTGATATAGGCGGTTATTTGGGGCACGTGCGCTCCGTACGGCCATGATTTTAGCCGGGAATCGCGCCATTTTATCCTTGCTTGACCGCTGCCGCCATCATCCTTATTTCAGCGCCATGGCCATACGTCCCGTCCTTACCGCGCCCGATCCGCGGCTGAAAGCGGTCTCCGAGCCCGTCGCCAAGGTCGACGACGAGGTCAGGAGGCTTGTCGATGATCTGGTCGAGAGCATGTATGCGGCGGATGGCATCGGCCTGGCCGCCATCCAGGTCGGGGTGGCCAAGCGCGTGCTGGTCATGGATATCGACCAGCGCGACGGCAAGAAGAATCCGATGACCTTCATCAACCCGGAAATCCTCTGGGCGTCCGACGAGTTGGCAACTTTCCAAGAGGGCTGCCTGTCGGTGCCGGAGATCTGGGATGATGTCGAGCGCCCGGCCCGCATCCGCGCCGTCTATCTGGACCGCAACGGCGCGCGCCAGGAGCTGGAGGCCGATGGGCTGCTCGCCACTTGCCTGCAGCACGAGATGGATCATCTGAACGGCATTCTGTTCCTCGACCATCTCTCCAAGCTCAAGCGCTCCATCGCGCTTCGGAAACTCGCCAAAGCGAAGCGCTTGAAAGAAACGGGTTGATGGCCCTCAGGCTGGCCTTTCTCGGCACGCCCGATTTCGCGGCGCCGACGCTTTCCGAACTGATCGGCCAGGGTCACGACATCGCCGCCGTCTATTCTCAGCCCGCCCGCCCGAAGAATCGCGGTCTCGCGCCCGAACCGTCGCCCATCGCCAAGTTGGCCGAGACGCACAGGCTTGTGTTGCGCACGCCGCTCAGCCTGCGCAACGCGGAGGCGCAAGCCGAATTCGCCGCGCTCGATCTCGATGCCGCCATCGTCGTCGCCTATGGGCTGATCCTGCCCAAGCCGATCCTGGATGCGCCGCGGCTAGGATGCTTCAACCTGCACGCTTCGCTGCTGCCGCGCTGGCGCGGCGCGGCGCCGATCCAGCGCGCGATCCTGGCGGGCGACGCCGAGACCGGCGCGATGGTCATGCGCATGGAGGAAGGCCTCGACACCGGGCCTGTGCTGATGGCGGAGCGCACGCCCATCGCCCGCAAGACCTATGGCGAATTGCACGACGAACTCGCCCGCCTTGGCGCGGATCTGATGGCGCGCGCGCTGGCCGCGCTCGAACGCGGCACGGTCACCGAGACGCCGCAAGCCGAGGGTGGTGTGACCTACGCCAAGAAGATCGCCAAGGACGAAGCGCGCATCGATTGGACGAGGCCGGCGGCCGAGATCGATTGCCATGTCCGCGGGCTCTCGCCCTTTCCCGGCGCGTGGTGCGAGGCGCGGAGCGAGCGGTTGAAGATTTTATATGCCGAGCCTGTCAGCGGCCATGGTGTGCCCGGCGAGATTCTCGACGACCAACTCACCATTGCTTGCGCTGAAGGCGCGGTGCGGTTGAAACGCATCCAGCGCGCCGGCAAGGCGGCGATGGACGCGCAAGACCTGTTGCGCGGGTTCGCGCTCGCGCCGGGCGAGCGGCTCGCCTGATGCGCTATCGCCTTGTCCTCGAATATGACGGCACGGGTTTTGTCGGCTGGCAGCGGCAGGACAATGGCGCCTCGATCCAAGGCGCGGTGGAGGAGGCGATCTTCCGCATGACAAGCGAAGTGGCGACCGTCACGGGCGCGGGCCGCACCGATGCGGGCGTGCATGCCATGGCGCAGAACGCCCATTTCGATCTCGTCAAGGATTTCCCCGCCGACAAGGTCCGCGATGGGCTCAACCATTTCCTGAGGCCCGTCTCGGTCGCGGTGATCGCGGCTGGAATTGCCGCGCCCGATTTCCACGCACGCTTCTCGGCCATTGGGCGGCATTATTTCTACCGCATCCTCTGCCGCCGGGCGCAACCGGTGCTGGACAAGAACCGCGTCTGGCATGTGATGCGCGATCTCGATGCCGAGGCGATGCACGCCTCCGCCCAGGCGCTGATCGGCCTGCATGACTTCACCACGTTCCGCGCGGCGGAGTGCCAGGCGAAGTCGCCGGTGAAGACGCTGGACCGGCTGGATGTGCGCCGTGCCGGCGACGAGGTGCATGTCGAGGCCTCGGCGCGCTCTTTCCTGCACAACCAGGTGCGCTCCATCGTGGGTTCGCTGAAGCTGGTGGGCGAGGGCAAGTGGGATGTGCGCGAGATGGCGAGCGCGCTGGGGGCGAAGGATCGCGCGGTTTGCGGGCCGGTCGCGCCGCCCGACGGGCTCTATCTCGCCGGCGTCGATTACTGAAGATCGACCAGCTCGACCGCGCCGGGATCGATGGCGGTTCCTAAGAATATCTCGCCCACGCGCGCGAAACGGTCCGGCGCATCGGTGACCAGGAAACCGTGCTCGCCGCCGCCGCCCGCGAGATTGGCGTCGTGCAATTTCCGCGCGACGGCCACCGCTGTCGTCGCCGCGCTGTCCACAAGCACCACGTCCGGGCCCACGACCTTCGCGATCACGTCTTTCAATACCGGGAAATGCGTGCAGCCGAGCACCAAACATTTTGGCCGCGGCAGGGTGGCGAAGAGCGGCTCGAGATAGCGCCGCGCGATCGCCTCGGCGATGGGACCATCGACGATGCCTTCCTCCGCCAGCGGCACGAAGAGCGGGCAGGCCTGCTGCACCACGGGCACATTCGCGCGCGATTGGATGGCGCGGGCGTAGGCGCCGCCCTTCACCGTGCCTTCGGTCGCAATCACGGCGATGGGCCCGCCGGGCGCAGCCGCCAGCGCCGCTTCCGCGCCGGGCTCGACCACGCCGATGACGGGCACCGGCGCAAGCGCGGCTTCCAGCGCCGGCAGCGCCACGGCGGAGGCCGTGTTGCAGGCGACGACGACGAGTTTCACTTTCCGTTTGATCAGCACGCCCGCCGCTTGCACGGCGTACCGCATGACGGTGTCGCCGCTCTTGGTGCCGTAGGGAAGGCGCGCGGTGTCGCCGAGATAGAGAAAGCGCTCCTCGGGCAGCCGCGCGGCCAGCGCGCGCATCACGGTCAGGCCGCCCATGCCCGAGTCGAAAATGCCGATTGCGCTCATAGGGGTGCGCTCATTTCAGCGGTTCTGCGAAATAGGCGCGCAGGATTTCGCCATAGATCTGCGTGAGGCGGCGGATCTCCGCGACCGGCACGCATTCGTCGGCCATGTGCATCGTGCCGCCAGGCAGGCCGATCTCGGCCACCGGGCAATAATCCTTGATGAAGCGCGCGTCCGAGGTGCCGCCGGTGGTGGAGATCTCGGGTGCCGCGCCGTTCACCCGCGTGAGCGCCTCCGACAGCAGCGTCACGAACGTGCCGGGCTTGGTGAGAAACACCTGTCCGCCGACGGTGCAATCGAGCTGGATTTCGGTGCCCGTGTCCATCGCGACCGCACGGACCTTGCCGATGAAGCCATCTATCAGGCTGTCGCTGGTATGCAAATCATTGAAGCGAACATTGAAGCGCGCGCGCGCCTCGGCCGGGATCACGTTCGAGGCCGGATTGCCGACATCGACCGACGTGAATGAAAGCGTCGAGGGATCGAAATGCGCCGTGCCGTCGTCGAGCGGCGCTGACAGCGCCTCGATCAGTTTCGCCAGCGCGGGGATCGGATTTTTGGCTTTGTGCGGATAGCCGACGTGGCCTTGCACGCCCGTCACCGTCACGGCGATGTTGATCGAGCCGCGGCGGCCGATCTTGATCGTGTCGCCGGCGCGCGCGGTGGCGGTGGGTTCGCCCACCACGCAATGGTCGATGCGCTCGCCCTGTTGGGTCAGCCATTTCAGCATCGCATCGGTGCCGTTGATGCCGGGGCCTTCCTCGTCGCCGGTGATCAGCAGGCTGATCGAGCCCTTGGGCTTGCCGCTCGCGAGGAATGTCTCGACCGCGCAGACGAAAGCGGCGATGGAGGATTTCATGTCGGCCGCGCCGCGCCCGTAAAGAACGCCGTCCGCGATCGCGGCGGCGAAAGGATCGTGACGCCACAGCTTGGCGTCGCCCGGCGGCACGACGTCGGTGTGGCCCGCGAAGCAGAAATTGGGCGCGTCGCCGCCGAAGCGCGCATAGAGATTCTCGACCGCTTCCGTCCCCGGCGCCTGGAGCCGCACGCGGCGGCAGGTGAAGCCCAAAGGCGTCAGCGCCGCCTCCAGAACGGCTAGTGCGCCCGCGTCCTTCGGCGTCACCGAAGGGCAGCGGATGAGATCCTGGGCAAGCGCAATGGGGTCGGACATGGCTTTGTGCTTGCGGACTTCTAGCTGCTCAGCCGCGGCGCGGTGACGAATTCGCCGGGCTTGAGGCCAAGCTTGGCCACGGTCTGGTGAAGGATCGTGCCCATGATCGTGACGGCAGCGTCCGGCGCGCCGCGCCCGTCGCGCACGATGGTGCGGGCGCGTTCGCGATTGCTCTCCGCCACGTAGTAGAATTCCTGATGGGCACCGTCGATCTTCACGCTGTAGCCCGCGGGCGTATAGCCGGGATCGTTGGGGTCGAGTTCGGGAATGATGGTGTCGGGGCCGTAGTCGTTCTCGCCGGGTGTGCCTTTCAGGACGAACAGATCCACGAAGAGATAGAGCGCGAGCCCGATCCGCGCCACGATCAGCATTGCGTTGACAAGCTTGCCTGCGGTTCCGGGCGGCACAGCTCCGCCCAATGTGAAGCTGGCGAGGAGCGCCGCGAAAAGGATCAGCACAAGCATGCCGGATAGGTCGCGGTCGTGCCGCCGTTTCGCGCCGACGGCGAGCGCGCTCCACAACAGGGCGATACCGAGAGGCACCGCGATGACGAGGAACACCACGCCTTTGCCCAGCACCGCCGAGGCGATCATCAGCACCACCGCGCTGAGAACGGCGACGGCGAGGTAGACCCACATCAATTCGCGGTCGACGCGGCCTTTGAAGCCGAAGAGATAGTCGCGGATCATGAGCGGCAGATTCATGGCGCTAGTCCCTGAGCAATTCGTTGATCGAGGTCTTGGCGCGGGTGCGCTCGTCGACGCGCTTGACGATCACCGCGCAATAGAGCGACGGCCCGTTCGCCGCGCTGGGCATGGTGCCGGAGACGACGACGGAATAGGGCGGCACGCGGCCATAGAGGATCTCACCCGTGGCGCGGTCGACGATCTTGGTCGACTGGCCCAGATAGACGCCCATGGAGAGCACCGAGCCTTCGCCGACGATCACGCCCTCGGCCACTTCCGCGCGCGCGCCGATGAAGCAATTGTCCTCGACGATCACGGGGGCCGCCTGCAGCGGCTCCAGCACGCCGCCGATGCCCGCGCCGCCCGAGATGTGGCAGCGCCTGCCGATCTGCGCGCAGGAACCGACGGTGGCCCAGGTGTCGACCATGGTGCCGTCGCCGACATGGGCGCCGACATTGACGAAAGACGGCATCAGCACCACGCCCTTGCCGATGAAGGCGGAGCGGCGCACCACCGCGCCCGGCACCGCGCGGAATCCAGCATCGCGGAAGCGCGCCTCGTCCCAGCCCAGGAATTTGGAATCGACCTTGTCCCACCACGACGACGGCCCGGGCGCGCCGGCGATCGCCTTCATGTCGTTGAGGCGGAAGGAGAGCAGCACGGCCTTCTTCAGCCATTGATGAACATGCCATTCGCCCTCGAATTTCTCGGCGACCCGCGCCTCGCCGGAATCGAGCAATGCGAGCGCACGGTCCACGGCCTCGCGCACCGGTCCGCGCGTGGCGCTGGTGAGCGTATCGCGCGCGTCCCAGGCTTCGTCGATGGTGCGGTGGAGCGCGTCCATGTCAAATCCGGATGGTGTGGAGGAAAGCAGCCAAGTCGTCGGTTTCATAGTGGATATGGTGGGGCTCGGCAATCGGCGCAAGCGGCCCCTGGCGGGACCATTCCGATCCGTTCTTGAGCCACACCGTGGTCCAGCCCAGCGCATGCGCCTCGACCAGATTGCGCGCGATGTCGTCGAACATCGCGCCTTGCGTCGCCGGCATGCCGGTGCGCGACAGCACGTTCCGATAGGCGGCGGGATCGGGCTTGGGGCGATAATCGATGGCGCGGATGTCCCAGACATCGCTGAAGAGCGGCGCGAGGCCCAGCTTTTCAAGCACGCGGCCCGCATAGTCGTGGCAGCCATTGGTGAAGACGAAGCGCTTGCCGGGCAGACGCGCGAGACCCTCGATCAGCGAGGCATCGGGCTCGAGGCCGGAAAGATCGATGTCGTGAACCTCGGCGAGGAAGTGCTCCGGGTCGACACCATGGAGTTTCATCAAGCCGTTCAAGGTCGTGCCGTGGACGCGATAATGCTCTTTCTGCAACCGCCGCGCTTCGACGCGGTCGACATCCAGGAGCCGCGCGACGTAGTCGGTCATGCGCGTGTCGATCTGGGCGAAGAGATCGCAATGCGCCGGATAGAGCGTGTTGTCGAGATCGAACACCCATGCCCGCACATGGCGGAAATCCGCTGTTTCCTGCGTATCGCCCATGGCGGGAAGATGGGGCAGGCTCGCGTTGTGTGCAAGTTAACCACCCTTGTTTAATCCGCCTTAACAGGAGATTGCCGACACTGGCCCTACGGAGGGGCCATGGAACGCCCGAAGGACAAGCCGAAAGACAGGCAACTCGACCGCGCCGAAGTCCTGCGCATCCTGGAGGAGCGCGGGCAGGCGGCGCGTGAGGAACTCGCCGCGCGCAGCGATGCCGCGCCGGAAGTGCTGATGTTCCTGGCGGGCGAGGGCCATCCGGCCGCGCGCCGTGCCGTCGCCGCCAATCCGTCGAGCCCGCCCCATGCCAACCGGCTTCTGGCCGACGACGCGGACGACGAAGTCCGCATCGAGCTCGCACGCAAGATCGGCCGGCTGATGCCGGGCCTGCCGCCCGACGCCAAGAGCCGCATGCGCGCGCTCACCATCGAGACGTTGGAGAAGCTCGCCAAGGACCAGCTTCCCCGCGTGCGCGCGGTGCTGGCCGAAGAGATCAAGCTGCTCGATGGCGTGCCCAAGCGCGTCGTCCGGCAGTTGGCGCGGGACGTCGAGAGCGTGTCGGCGCCGATCCTCGAATATTCGCCGCTTCTGTCGGATGCCGACCTGATCGAGATCATCACCACCGCCCAGGCGCGCCATGCGCTGAAGGCCATCGCGCGGCGGCGTCCTCTGGGCGCGAGCGTATCGGAGGCCATCGGTTCGGTCATGGACGAACCCTCGGTCGCGGAATTGCTGTCGAACTCCACCGCCGAGATTCGCCAGCAGACCCTGGACAAGATCATCGAGCACGCCACCAAAGTGCGCGCCTGGCATCTGCCGCTGGTCCTGCGCAGCGATCTTTCGCAGCGCGCGATCCGCCGTGTCGCGGGCTTCGTCGGCGCCTCGTTGGTGCAGCGGCTTTCAGAACGCCATGGGCTGGATGCCGAGACCCAGGCCGCGCTCAACAGGCAGCTCCGCGGCCATATCGAATCCGGCGATCTCGATGCCGGTCGCGAGACCTCGGCCTCCGAAGCGGAGCGGTTGTTCCGCGCCGGCAAGCTCGACGACATTTTCGTGGAGAGCGCGGCGGAGGCCGGCCGGCGCGAAACGGTGATAACGTCCCTGTCGCTGCTCGCGCAGGTGCCGGCGGAGACGGTGCGGCGCATCGTGCAATCGGGCATCGCCAAGGCGATCACGGCGCTGGTCTGGCGCGCGGGCCTGCCGATGCGCGCCGCTTTCAAGATCCAAACCTATGTGATGCATTTGCCGGCGGATGAGCTTCTGCCCGCGCGCGGCGGCGTCGGCTTCCCGCTCACCGAAGACGAGATGCGCTGGCACTTGGGCTATTTCGAAGTGAAGGCCTGAGACGGCACCAGGCCGTTATTGCCGACATGGGCGGCGTAGCCGGTCGCGCCTTTGACGTTGGTGGCGGCGAAGCCTTGCTCGGCCAGATGGCGCGCCTGGCATTTGTCGCGGCCATGGGTCTCGAATTCGACGTCGGTCATGCAGAATTTGTCCGGACCGGTCACCACGGCGCGGCGCTTGGGGCCTTCGACGAAAAGCCAGATCTTGTCGGCCGAGAGCGCGGTGGCGATGGCGCGCGAACAGGCGCCGGGCGGCACTTTCCACCAGCCGCGCGAGACGAAATCCTTGTCCTGCCGAAGCGCGATCGCCGCCCAGATCTCACCGTCGCTGTCGTTGCAGATGGAATAGCCCGAAGGGGCGGTCGCCTTCAGGGCTTCGGTCTCCAGCGCGTCGAAGAGATCGGCGGTGGAGGCGTTTGCGGGCAGGCGCATCTTGGCTTTGAACTTGGCCAGCGCCTCGTCGAAGCTTTTGTTGCTCTTGCCCTTGTCGGGCGTGATCTTGTAGCCGATATCGCTCAGCAGCCGCGCGATGCCCACGGCGCGCGCCACGTCCGGCGAGGCGATGCGCGCGGATTCGGTGAGCGTCGTCGTCCAATTGGCCGCGCCATTGGTGTTGATGGGCGAGAACGGCATCAGGAAGGCGTCGTCGGTGCCGCAGCTTTGCGCGCCCAGCGGCGTGGTCAAGGTGAAGTCGGTGTCCTTCACGCAGTAATGCAGCGATCCGCCCCAGACATGCGACGGGCCGGAATGGGCGCGGGACGAGCGCGCGGCGAGGAAGAAGAATTTGCCGCTGGCCGGTTGCGCCTTGGGCGCCACGCAATCGCCCGGCACGACGCGGTTCCAACCTTGCGTAATCGCCTGCGAGCCCGCCTGCGCGCCGAGCGCGGTGTAGAGGATATAGGTCGTCTGGTTGCACAAGGTCACGGCGGCCGAGGCGGGCGCCGCGGCGAACAACAGCAAGGCGAGACACAATGCCCGTTTCATTCCGCCGTGATCATCGTGCCGGCGCCGTGCTCGGTGAAGATTTCGAGCAGCAGCGCGTGCGGGATGCGGCCGTCCAGGATGACCGCGGCGGCGACGCCGCCCTCCACTGCCTCGATGGCGGTTTCGATCTTGGGGATCATGCCGCCGGAGATCGTGCCGTTGGCGATGAGCGCGCGCGCCTGGGCGAGGTTGAGCCGCGGGATGAGCTTGCCGTCCTTGTCGAGCACGCCCTCGACGTCGGTGAGCATCAACAGGCGCTCGGCCGACATGGCGCCGGCGACGGCGCCCGCCACCGTGTCGGCATTGATGTTGAAGGTCTCGCCCTTCCGGCCCACGCCGATAGGGGCGATGACGGGGATGAGATCGGAGCCGATGATGTTGCGCAGGACCTCCGGATTGATCTCTTCCGGCTCGCCCACGAAGCCCAGGTCGATGAGCTTGTTCTCGCCCGTCTCGGCATCCTTCTTGTAGCGCTCGAGCTTCTTGGCGATGACGAGGTTGCCGTCCTTGCCGGAGATGCCCACGGCGCGGCCGCCGGCTGTGTTGATGCCGCTCACGATCTCCTTGTTGATCGAGCCGGCCAGCACCATCTCGACCACCTTCACGGCGGCCTCATCGGTGACGCGCAAGCCGTCGATGAAATGCGACGGGATGGAGAGGTTCTTCAGCATCGCGCCGATCTGCGGGCCGCCGCCATGGACGACGATGGCGTCGATCCCCGTCTGCTTCATCAGGACGATGTCCTGGGCGAAGCTCTGCGACACGCCGCCTTCCATGGCATTGCCGCCATATTTCACGACGATGGTCTTATGGTCATATTGCAGGATGTAGGGCAGCGCCTCGACCAGCACCCGCGCGGTGGAGCGCCAGCGCGCCAGCACCCGCATGTTGCGGTCGATGCCTGTGTCTTCCGTCAGCGCCATCGGGCCCTCGCGATTACCGGGCTTATAGACGAAAGCTTAAGGTCGGACCAGCGCGGCCAAATGCGCACGCAAGGGATCGAGGCCGTCCTTGGCCAGGGAGGACGTCGCCAGAACGTCCGGGTACACCGCGATCCGTTTGCCGAGCGCGTCCTTGGCCTTGGCGATTGCAGCCTGCTGTTCGGCGGGCTTCAGCGCGTCCATCTTGGTTAGCGTGACGAGATAGGAGACGGCGGCCTCGTCGAGCAGCTTCATCGCCTCCTGGTCGACATCCATCACGCCGCGGCGGCTGTCGACGAGCAGGATCACGCGGCGCAGATTGGCGCGGCCCCGCAGATAAGCGAAGATCAGGCTCTGCCATTGCGCGGTCATGGCTTTGGAGGCTTGCGCGAAGCCATAGCCCGGCAGGTCGACCAGCATGAGCTTGTGGCCGAGATCGAAGAAATTGATCTGGCGGGTGCGGCCCGGCGTGTTGGAGACGCGGGCGAGCGCCTTGCGGCCGGTCAGCGCGTTGATCAGGCTCGACTTGCCGGCGTTGGAACGGCCGACGAAGGCGATCTCCGGCAGCTTGGCGGGCGGCAGCGAGCCCACGTCCTCCGCGCCCCACACGAATTCGCAGGCGCCGGCGAAAAGCTTGCGCGTGAATTCGGGATCGGCCGCGGCTTCGCTCACGAATCCTCCCCGGACTGGTCGTTGGCGATCCGCTTCGACTTCTGCTCCGTCACATCCTTCGCCTTGCCCTCGATCTCCTTGGGCGGCGGCGCGGCCATGCGGGCGGAACGTCCGCCGATGCTGAAATTCCTGAAGAGATGAATCTCCACGCCTTGGCGCGACATGATGAAGGATTGCTGCAGGATGCCGAGCAGGTTGCTCCACGCATAGTAGATCACCAGTCCCGCCGGGAACGCGGCCAGCATGCAGGTGAACATGATCGGCATGAAGGTGAACATGCGCGCCTGCACCGGATCGGTGGGCGCCGGATTCAGCTTGCTCTGCACATATTGCGTGAAGCCCATGATGATCGGCCAGATGCCGACCGACAGGAAAGCCGGGACCCAAGTCGGCACGCCGTAAGGCAGGAGGCCGAAGAGATTGACGATCGAGGTTGGATCGGGCGCGGAGAGGTCGTGGATCCAGCCGATGAAAGGCGCGTGCCGCATTTCTATGGTGACGAGCAGCACCTTGTAGAGCGAGAAGAACACCGGGATCTGGATCACGATCGGCAAACAGCCGGAAACGGGGTTCGCCTTCTCGCGCTTGTAGAGATCCATCATCTCCTGCTGCTGGCGCACCTTGTCCTCGGCGAAGCGCGCCTTGATCGCCTCCACCTGCGGCTGGAGCTTCTTCATCTTGCTCATCGATTTGAATTGGGTATTGGCGATGGGGAAGAAGAGAAGGCGCACGACGACGGTGAGCAGGATGATCGCCAAGCCGAAATTGTTGGTGAGCTTGAACAGGAAGTCGAGCAGCCAGAACATCGGCTTGGTGATGAAGGAGTACCAGCCCCAGTCCACCGCTTCCTTGAAATTGATCACGCCCCCCTTGTCGGCGTAGTTCTCGAGCAGGCTCACCACCTTGGCGCCGGCGAAAAGGCGTTGGGAGATGTTGAGCGTGGCGCCCGCCGCGATGGTCTTGCCCTCCAGGCGATAGTCCGCCTGATAAGTCTTCACGCCGCCCGGCGTCTGCACGCGATAGTCGCTGTCGAAGGTCTGGCCTTGCGGCGGGATCAGCGTCGCCATCCAATATTTGTCGGTGATGCCGAGCCAGCCCGCGGTCGAATGAAAGCTCTGCGGCGGTTCCTCGGGCTTGAGCGAGTCGTAGCCAGGATCGCGCACGCGATCGTCGAGCCAGCCGATGAAGCCTTCATGCAGCGCCATGTAGTGGGTTTCAGCCGGCGTGCCGTCGCGCACCACGACCGCGTAGGGGAACAACACCACGTCATGGCCCGATTTGTTGGCCACGCTGTCGGCGATGGTGAACATGTAGTCGCGATCGACGGAGATGGTGCGGGTGAAGACGAGGCCCTGTCCATTGTCCCACGACAGCGTCACGGGGCGATCGGGCGAGAGCGTCGTGCCGCCGGTTTGCTTCCATTCGCTGGCGTTCCCCGGCACGGCGACATGCGATCCGGGCGCGCCCGACCAGCCGTATTGCGCGAAATAGGGGAAACGCGTGTGCCCGGGCGAGAACAGCACGATCTCGGGACTCTTGGGATCGACGGTCTCGCGATAGTTCTTGAGGCGCAGATCGTCGAAGCGCGCGCCCTGGAGCAGGATCGATCCATCGACCGTCGGCGTGTCGATGGCGACGCGCGCGCCGCTGGCCTTCAACGCCTGGTCGCGGGTCAATTGCGCGGCCGCGCCATGCATCAGCGGCGCGCCGGTTTGCGGCTGCTGGGCCTGCTTGTGCTGCAGCTCCGCCTGATGGGCCTGTTTGGCGGCCTGCTGTTTCATCTGGGGCGCGGCGACGAAGAACTCCCAGGCGAGAAGAAGCCCAAGCGCCAGGACGACGGCGAGAACGGTGTTGCGATTGTTTTCCATGGCTCTCTGTTTCGGCGTTCTTCTATTTGGGCGGGCCCTATTTGGGCGGGACGGGGTCGAAGCCCGACGAACCGCCGAGCCAAGTAATAGGGTGGCAACGCAACAGCCGCTTGACCGCGAGCCATAGTCCGCGCCCCGGACCGTGGACGCGGATCGCCTCCACCGCGTAAGTCGAACAGGTGGGCGTGAAGCGGCAGGCAGGCGGCAGAATCGGCGAGATGAAGCGCTTGTAGAACCGGATCGGCGCGATGAGAACCGCCGCGGCGCGGGATGGCGTCTCTTCGGTCTGCATCTTAGGCGTCGGCCCTCGGTTCCGGCCGCTTATGGGCAGCGGCCAGCGCGGCTTTAAGGTCTTCCTGCAGGGCTGAAAAGGGCCTTGTCAGGGTCGCGGTCCGCGCGACCAGCACATAGTCATGGCCGGGCAAGCCAAAAAGGGGAAGCAGGGCGGCAGCCGCGGCCCGGAGCCGCCGCTTGGCCCGGTTGCGGGCGACGGCATTACCCACCTTGCGGCTGGCCGTGAAACCCACGCGCAAGCCATCTGGCTTCAGGACCGGTTCTGGTGTGGGGCAGGTTTCGAGGGTCAAGGCGCCCCTGGACTGGCGGATTCCGCGGGCAGCCCGCAGGAAATCGGCCCTGATCCGGAGCCGGTCGAGCTTAAGCGGAGAGCTTTTTGCGGCCATGGGCGCGGCGGCGCGCCAGCACCTTGCGGCCCCCAGCCGTGGCCATACGCGAGCGGAAGCCGTGGCGGCGCTTGCGCACGATCTTGCTCGGTTGATAGGGGCGTTTCATGACCAGTCTCCGGAACGTCTCAAGCTAGCCCCAAGGCTGTTAGCCCGGAGGGAGCGGGGTTTCTAGTGACCTGCCCTGAGCCTGTCAACGCCGGATAGGTTCCCACGCCGCTTGCCAGCCATATTTCCTTGATGGTCTATGGTGTTATGGCGAGATTTCTGGCGCGCGCGGCTAGCGCCTGGCGGCTGGTGGTCCACAGCCTGTCCGGGCGGCTTCTGCTGCTCACTTTGTTCTACGCCATGGTGACGCAGGTCCTGATCTTCGTGCCCTCGGTGGCGCGCTACCACCGCAGCCTGCTCGACAACCATATCGAGACCGCGGAACTCGCGATCCTGCCGCTGACCGAGGTGGAGAAGGAGAAATTCTCCAAGGGCCTGCGCAATACGCTGGTGGCGCGCGCGGGCGCGCTGGCGGTGATGGTGAAGCGCCCGGAGCGGCGCGAACTCTTCCTGCCCGACGAACTGCCCTCGCATATCGACGTGACGATCGATCTCGCCAAGGACAATTTCTTCACCGAGGCGGCGCATGGGCTGGACTGCCTCATCAATGGCGGCAACCGCATCCTGCATATCGCGGCGCCCACCCGCATCATCACCGGCGCGCAGGCCATCGACGTGATCGTCAACGAGCGGGGAATCCATCGCCAGATGGTGGGCTATGCGCGGCGCGCGCTGTGGCTCGCCTTCGGCATCTCCTTCGTCACCGCGTTCCTGGTGTTCGCGAGCCTCTACATGTTCCTGGTGAGGCCGATGAGCCGCATCACGGGCGCTATGATCGCGTTCAGCGAGAATCCCGAAGATCCGGGCCGCATCATCGCCGCCTCCACCCGCCACGACGAAATCGGCCAGGCCGAGCGCGAGCTCGCCGCGATGCAGCGCGATCTATACGGCTCGCTGCAGCAGAAGGGGCGGCTGGCGGCACTGGGCGTGGCGGTGGCCAAGATCCAGCACGACCTGCGCAACATCCTCTCCAGCGCGCAGCTGGCGTCGGACCGTTTGAGCAGCATCGACGATCCGGTGGTGCAGCGCCTGGCGCCGCGCATCGTCGCCGCGCTGGACCATGCGGTGGCGCTTGCCACCAACACCTTGCGCTATGGCCGCGCCGACGAGCATCCGCCGCAGCGCAAGCGCATCGCGCTCGCGCCGTTGGCCGACGATGCGGGCGAGGCCGCGACCGGCGCGCGCGACGTGCTGTTCCTCAATTTGATCGACCGCGATCTCAAGATCGACGCCGATCCGGAGCAATTGCACCGCATCGTCCTCAACCTCGCGCGCAATGCCGCCGAAGCGCTGGCGGGCGCGGAGCGTCCCGGTGAAATCCGTGTCGGCGCCACGCGCGAAGGCCGCCATGTCTTCATCGACGTGTCGGACAACGGTCCGGGGGTTCCGGCGGCGATCCGGCCGCGGCTGTTCCAGCCTTTCGCGGGCTCGGTGCGCGCAGGCGGCTCGGGGCTCGGGCTTGCCATCGCGCGCGATCTTGCCCGCGCCCACGGCGGCGACATCGCGCTCATTGACAGCGGCCCGGAGGGGACGCATTTCCGCGTCGACATTCCCGACCTAGCTTAGGCCCGACCTAGCTTAGGCCCGACCTAGCTTAGGCCTGACCCGACCTAGGCCCGATCCGGTCTAGAGCAATTTTGGAATGAGCTGACTCGGAGTGGATTCCCAAAGCTGGTTTGATAAGCGAGTCTTGGATCGCGGTTGATTCGGGAGGCGCGGATGGCGCGACCCTATTCCCAGGATTTGCGGGTTAGGCTGGTTCGTTA